>NZ_CP049916.1:2400000-3000000 GCF_011578285.1 Acinetobacter lanii
GAAAATCTACCAGATTACTTAGGTGCACATAAGTTCGACTACGGTATGACGGAAGAAGAAGCACAAGTCGGTCGCGTGAATGGCTTGGCGTGGACATCTGTCGGTGGTGAATTACTCACCATTGAAGTAGCGGCAGTGAAAGGTAAAGGTAAATTCATTACCACCGGTTCACTCGGTGATGTCATGAAAGAATCAATTACTGCTGCCATGACGGTGGTACGTACCCGTGCTGAAGAGCTCGGTATTGAAGCGATTCGTTTTGAAGAAACCGATGTGCATGTGCATTTACCTGAAGGTGCAACACCGAAAGATGGTCCATCTGCAGGTTTAGCTTTGACGACTGCCCTTGTTTCAGCATTCACAGGCATTGCGATTCGTCCTGATATCGCGATGACCGGTGAAACCAGCTTAGGCGGTCGTGCCATGCGCATTGGCGGTCTAAAAGAGAAGCTGCTTGCTGCACACCGTGGTGGCGTGAAACTTGTGTTTATTCCACAAGAGAACGTGCGTGACTTGTCTGAAATTCCAGACAATGTCAAAGAAGGTTTGGAAATCAAAGCCGTGAAATCAATTGATGAGATTTTACCTTTAGCTTTGGTGTCTATGCCGAAACCTTTGCCTAAAACACCGATTGTAAAACCGGTTGAAGAAGGTAAAGCAGCACGTCATTAAGTGATGCTTTGACAATATTATGATTTAAGAAAGAGAGCTTCGGCTCTCTTTTTTTAGCTTGGGTTACATGATTGTACTGGATAAAAATCTGGGTATGGAATGATTGCTTACAATTGAAAAAACCATTTTGATCCTCATCTTATATAGTAATCAAAGGAATCATATTTGCTGTTGCTTTTTTTCAAACACTCAACTGTATCTCCAGACGGATGAGTGTGAGACGCAGTCATATTCTATTCATGACTGCGCTTTTTTATGGCTGTCATTTAGTGCTTTTAACCTCCTAGTTAAGGCCTAGTTAGGGATAGTCACCTATTTACTCTAAATTCATCACCGCGAACACCACCCCGTCCACGACATCCTTCATTTTATCGACATTCAACGTGTCTATACGGTCTTTGTCGGTGTGATAATTTTTATTTCTAAAGAATGCGGTGTCGGTAATCATGACCGCCGGAATGCCCTGATTCCAATAATTCAGATGATCTGAGAAATCTACGCCTGTAACAAAGGACGGCGCGATTAAACGCTGACAGTCGAGTCGGTTGATCTGCTTCATTGCAGCGCAATAAGCACCGCCTAAATGGTGAGAATCAAAATTGCTGACTGCGCCAATAAAATTGGCATGGCTAGGATAAAACCATTTCAAGCCTGTTGGGTAGTCTTGAATATTCTTATGACTAAAAAAGCCGATCATTTCCAAGATATAAACGCCTTGGATCTGTTGTTGATAGGATTTCACTGACTTGGCATGCACTGCACTGCCCATTTGTTCAGTTCTAAAAAATGGTGGCTCTTCTAAGGTATAAAATACAAATTCAATGTTGTGGTTTAAGTTACCCTTTTCTGCAGAAAAAATCCGTGCCGCCTCAAGTACACCTGCCACACCTGAGGCATTGTCATCTGCACCATCAGATTCACCATGGGTATCATAATGTGCGCCTAAAATGACGGTTTTGGATGCGCCAATGTTCAGTTCACACACCACATTTCGATAATTTTTTTGATTGACCTGATAGTTTTGATAATCACATGGAATACCAAACTTCTGCATTTGTCCTTTGATCCAACTCGATACCCGATTCAGTTCTTCAACGTTTTGATAATAGCGATACTGATTCGGCAACACAATTTGATTAAGATAGAAAGACAAGTTTTTAGCATCTGCCTGTTGCATCTGCTTTAAATCAGCATGTGAATAAATGCTTGAACTCAAGAGCATGCATAACAATGCACAACTCCAAGATAACCGTGAAGCAAAACCTTTTTTTATCATTATTTAAAGACCATTTTTCGTTGTTGAATAAAGCATTGATTATTTATATTTAAGGCTTTGGCTCAGTCTTAACATCAAAGCCCCTCTCTCAGCTAGCAAATCAACGTTATAATACTGTTACGTTATTAGATAGTGTGACCATGAAAATTCGAATTTTGACCATTGGACAGAAAATGCCAGCCTGGGTACTGATTGGTTTTGAAGATTATTTCAAACGTATTCAGCCCTTTGTTCAAACTCAAATCATTGAACTTCCAATGGCCAAACGTGGCAAAAATGATTCTGACGCCGATATTTTGAAGTATCGAAATATTGAAGGTGACAGTATTTTAAATGCCATGAAACAAAATGAAGTCCTGATCGCACTTGAAGTCGGCGGGCGTGAGTTCAGTACTGAAAAATTAGCTGAAACCATGAAAGGCTGGATGCTTGAAGGCAATGATATTGTGCTGGCGATTGGCGGTCCAGATGGACATTCTGAAGCTGTGCGTAAAGCAGCGGCTTGGCATTGGTCTTTGTCTAAGCTGACACTTCCTCACCCAATGGTACGTGTGATGTTGATTGAGCAACTGTATCGTGCCATGAGCATTAACCATAACCATCCTTATCATCGTGCCGGATAAATTCAATTTAATGTGAATGGTGTCGTTTTATTTTTAGAACAACACGTTGAACATGAATGACTTTATCTGTCGTGATTTATAGCCCATCATAGCCCTGTTCCATCCATTAGGCGATTCATTATGAACTTACACACTCTTCCCGGTTTATTTATTTCCCATGGCTCACCCATGTTGGCAATAAATCCTGAACAAGTAGGTCCAGCCCTGAATCGTTTAGGGCTGAACTTACCCAAACCCCAAGCCATCATTGTGATGTCAGCGCATTGGGAAAGTAACGCACTAGAGGTCAGTACGGCGGTACGTGCCATGACTTGGCATGACTTCCGTGGATTTCCTGAACAACTTTATGACATTCGCTACCCTGCACCGGGTGATCCTGCATTGGCTGAAGAAATTTTAAAACTTTTTGCTGATGCGCATATTGCAGCGCATGCCAATAGCACACGCCCTCGTGATCACGGGGTTTGGATGCCTTTGTTGCATATGTATCCTGAAGCTGATATTCCGGTGGTGGAAATTTCATTGCCCATGAATATGAGCTCAGATCAGATTTATCAGATTGGACAAGTGCTTTCGGTCTTACGTGAACGGCAAATTTTGTTGATCGGTTCTGGCAGTATTACCCATAATTTGCGTGAGTTAGCTTGGCATGGGGAAAGCCGTAATGTCCCTGAGTGGGCATCCACTTTCCGTAATTATGTGGTGAACCATTTAAATCACAGCAATTATGAAGCGGTACTCGATTGGGAAAATATTCCATACATGCAGCGAAATCATCCAACCATTGAGCATTTTGCACCGCTGTTCTTTGCCATGGGTACAGGTACGCGTTTTAGTGTGGTACATAGCAGTTTTAGTATGGGTGCACTCGGGATGGACATTTACCGTTTTGACTAAGCTCAATCGAGCAACTGCATAAAGGCTTGATAGACTTAAATAAATGGATATTTGGATACATTTTGAAACTGAAAAGCTCAACATGTATCCATACTTTTTAAAAATGAATAGGGTATGATGCACTCGTCGCCACTTTAGAACTATTCATATGAAATTCAAATATTTAGCAATTACTTTACTGCCTTTAATGTTTTCAGCATGTGAATCCACCAATCTTCAAAAAGTGGGAGATGTCGCTGTGTCCGTTTTACAACAACAAAATGCCGATCAAACCTTATCTGCTTATCAGTGGACGTTGAATACTCCTGATGCGCCTAAACCGATTGTTTTAAATTTCGCTCAAGACGGTCGCCTGAGCATTTCAACCAGCTGTAATACGCTCGGTTCAAGTTGGAGCATTGAGCAACAGCAGATTGTAACAGGCAGTTTGGTGTCAACCATGATGGCATGCCCAGAGCCTTCGATGAAACAACAGCAGACTGCAGCGAGTTGGTTCGACAGTCGCAAAGTGCCCTTTGTCTTAAACTTAAATGATCGTGAACAACCCACATTGACCCTAACCACGGCTTCTGGTGAAAAAGTGGTGCTGACTGGTCAAATGACACCTGAATATAAATACAGTTCTGCGGGCGAAACCATCTTTTTAGAGGTCAGCCCTGAGACCAAAGCCTGTACTGGGGTGACCAAGCAGACCTGCTTACAAGTCCGTGAAATTAAATACAATGAAAGTGGAATCAAAACCCAAGTCGATAAAGACTGGACTTTGTTCTATGACAAAATTGAAGGTTTTAACCATACCCCAAATGAACGTCAAATCATTCGGGTGAAACGCTTTGAATTGAAAAACCCTGCTGCAGATCAATCTAAATATGCCTATATCTATGACATGGCGGTAGAACGTGAAGCGGTAAAAGGAACGCTTTAATCGAGCAGGTTCATTTATTTTATAATGACTTTATTGAACCATTAAACAGCATAAAAAAAACCGAGGCAATTGCCTCGGTTTTTTTGATTCAATGCGATTTACAATTTAGTAAACGCCTTGCGCCAACATGGCATCAGCCACTTTTACAAAGCCTGCAATGTTTGCACCATCCACATAGTTTACAGTGCCATCTTCTTTGGTACCGTATTTTACGCAGTTGCGGTGAATTTCTTTCATGATCGCATGAAGACGTTCGTCCACTTCTTCAAATGTCCAACCTAAACGGATCGCATTTTGAGACATTTCAAGACCTGAAGTTGCGACACCACCGGCATTCGATGCTTTACCTGGTGCATAAAGAATATTCGCTTCAACAAATTTCTCTACAGCTTCAAGTGTAGATGGCATGTTTGCACCTTCAGCCACTGAAATCACACCATTGGCAATCAATTGAGCTGCATCGTCTGCATCCAATTCATTTTGCGTTGCACATGGCAGTGCGATATCACACTTAATACCCCAAGGACGTTTGCCTTCAAGGTATTCAAAACCGTGTTTAGACGCGAATTCAGAGATACGACCACGTTTCACGTTTTTAAGTTCCATCACTTCAGCAAGAAGTTCTGTGGTGAAACCATTTTTCACATAGACCGTACCTGCAGAGTCAGAAAGTGTAACCACTTTCGCACCTAAGTACATGGCTTTTTCAGCAGCATACTGTGCAACGTTACCTGAACCTGAAATGGTGACCACTTTGTCTTTGAAGCTGTCGCCACGTGTCTTAAGCATTTCCTCAGCGAAATACACCGTACCGTAACCTGTTGCTTCTGGACGAGCCAAAGAGCCACCGAAGGTCAAACCTTTACCCGTAAATACACATGAAGTGTCATTGCTGAGCTTCTTCATCATACCCGCCATGTAACCTACTTCGCGGCCACCTACACCGATATCGCCCGCAGGAATATCTGTGTTAGAACCTAAGTGACGATACAATTCGATCATGAGTGCTTGGCAGAAACGCATGATTTCGCCTTCAGATTTACCTTTAGGGTCGAAATCTGAACCACCTTTACCACCGCCCATAGGGAGCGTGGTTAAAGCATTTTTAAATGTTTGTTCGAAACCTAAGAATTTCAAAATTGAAAGGTTCACTGAAGGATGGAAACGCATACCACCTTTAAATGGACCGATGGCAGAATTGTACTGCACACGGAACGCACGGTTAACGTGCGTTTGACCTTGGTCATCAACCCAAGAAACACGGAATTGAATTGCGCGTTCTGGTTCTACTAAACGTTCAAGTAAAGCGTGATCCGCGTATTGTGGGTTCTTTTCAATGAACGGCCACAAGCTCATCATCACCTCTTCTACCGCTTGTAGAAATTCAGGTTGATGTGCATCACGTGATTTTACGTAGTTTAGAAAGTCGTTAAGGCTGTTATATTTCAACGCTTAATCCTCAGCAGATAGGTGGATCAAAATTGGTCAAAATTTAAAAAAATTGATAAGTTTTGGCGCAAAGTATTAAATATGTTTTGTAGCGAATCTACAATAGGTTTTCATATTTTTTTTAAATTAATTATTTAATCAATGATTTAAATATAGCATTCATGATTTTTTTTTATTATATTTCAACTTTTCAGTTATGAATTATTGTGTGAATTTTGAACCTTTTTAGCTCACTTTGGAGTCCAAAACAGCGCACAACACTATTGAACTTTTCGTGCTAAAATTCCTACTCTCCAGTGATGCTCGATCACTCTTTCTAGCTCTAATGTTTTAAGTCTTCCATGAACGCGCAAATTTCTTTGATTCAACAGGTTGATGCCTTTCTACCCCAAACCCAATGTGGTTTGTGTGGTCATCGTGACGGCTGCCTGCCCTATGCCAAATCAATTGTTGAGGGTGAAGCTGCCAATAAGTGCGTGCCGGGTGGTCAACCTGTGGCAGATGCCATTGCGCAATTGCTTGATCGACCTAGTCTTCAAGCGGAACAAAGTGTTTGGCCGATTCAGTCTGATGGTCGCCCACAACGCATGAAAGCGGTGATTCGTGAAGATGAATGTATTGGTTGTACCAAATGTATCAGTGCCTGTCCGGTCGATGCGATTATAGGTTCAGGTAAGCTCATGCATACGGTGCTGACGGATCTTTGTACAGGCTGTGAACTCTGTATTGCCCCTTGCCCTGTGGACTGTATCGATTTAGTGGAAGACCTCAATCCTATACCGAGTGAGGCTTTCAGAATCCAAGAACAGAACGACTTGCGCAACCGCTATTACGCGCATATTCAGCGTGAAGAACAACGTCGAATCACCCGTAAAGGTCCGATTGTGCGTGCTGAAATTGACACTGAATTGTTTGCCCAATTTTCGGCACAATCCAATAGCGTGCCTACGGTTGAAGTGGTCCATAAAGCACCTGAACTTGCGGTAAAACTCGATGCAAAAAGCACCATTGAATTGGCAAAAATTAGAACCCAGATTAAAAAACTCGAAAAACAACTCAGTGTTCGTGAAGATCAAACTAAACGTCAGCAATTGGTTGAACTGAATCAACAACTGATCTCATTACAGGGGTGTTAAGCATGACTGAGTCAAGCAAACCTGTGAAAAATATGACCAGAAAGCAGATTCAAATCTTTTTCGAACGCTTACGTGAACAACGTCCTCACCCTGAAACTGAGCTGAATTATTCCAACCCTTTTGAGTTGTTGGTTGCCGTGACCTTATCTGCACAAGCGACCGATGTCAGTGTCAATAAAGCCACCGATAAGCTCTTTCCTGTGGCCAATACCCCACAAGCGATTTATAACTTGGGTGTAGAGGGTTTAAAGGGTTATATCAAGACCATTGGACTGTATAATTCTAAAGCTGAAAATGTGATCAAGGCGTGTAAGATCCTGATTGAAAAACATAATGGTGTCGTTCCCAATAACCGTGCAGATTTAGAGGCTTTGCCGGGTGTCGGACGTAAAACGGCGAATGTGGTGCTGAATACGGCCTTTGGTCAACCGACCATGGCAGTCGATACCCATATTTTCCGCTTAGGCAATCGTACTGGTTTGGCCGTGGGTAAAAATGTACTTGAAGTCGAGCATCGTTTGGTCAAAGTCATTCCCAAAGAATTTATCCTTGATTCACACCATTGGCTGATTTTACATGGGCGTTACTGCTGTATTGCACGAAAGCCCAAATGTCATGAATGTGTGGTGTCGGATGTCTGCAATTGGCCGGATCGTTTTGAGTTTGGGGCAGATCGCCCATCACCGAAAGCCATTACGGTGAAAAATCTAGATCTCTAGCGATCTAGATGCAACGGCAAATTGAATAAAAGTCCCATCGGCCTTATAAGCATCTTTTTTCTCAGCACTGATGCTCGAGACGATTCAAAAATTTGAAAGATGCTATTTGCTTGGCTTTTTCGTTTTCGCCTGATCTTGCTTCTGCTTTTGCTTCACCAATTCAGGATGTAGTTGATACTCTTGTTGCTGCTTTGACTTTTCTAAGGCTTGTTCTTTCTGCGCTTTGCGCAGCAATTTTGAACTTTGCACAATTAAAAAAATAATTAATGCTGCGGCCAGCACCACCATGATGATCAACACGATTTTTAGCATTCTGTATCTCCACTCGCCGATAAAATAAAAGAGCCCTAAAGCTTTAGGACTCTTTTATGATGTGATTCAAGACTGTATTCATTTTCAATGATCTTAAACACAAGATCATGAACTAAATCCTTATTTGTCTAAAATCGCGAATAAATCCGCTTGAACTTCTTCGATTGGACGAAGACCATTCAATTTGTCATAGGTTGGTGCATTTTCACCAGACGCTGCACGACCTTGATAGAAACCAACCAATTGTTCAGTTTCAGTATGGTATGAACCTAGACGTTTACGAATGGTTGCTTCTTGGTCATCTGGACGTTGTACAAGGTCTTCACCTGTTTCGTCATCTTTACCTTCCACTTTCGGTGGATTGTAAACCACATGGTAAACGCGACCAGATGCAGGATGCTGACGACGACCTGAAAGGCGTTGTACGATTTCTTCGTCAGGCACATCAATTTCAATCACGTGATCGATTGCGATGCCTTCATTTTCCAACGCTTCAGCTTGAGGAATAGTACGTGGGAAACCGTCAAAGATACAGCCATTGACACAATCCGGCTGCGCAATACGCTCTTTCACTAGACCAATGATCAACTCATCAGAGACTAGACCGCCATTGTCCATCACGCTTTTAGCTTGAAGACCAAGTTCAGTTCCTTCACGAATTGCAGCACGGAGCATATCACCGGTTGAAATTTGTGGGACATTGTAGCGCTTACAGATCAACTGAGCTTGTGTACCTTTACCTGCTCCAGGTGGTCCAAGTAATATAATGCGCATAAATAAACATCCTCATTTAACAATATGTATAACACTGATTTTACAGAATTTCTGTTTTAAATAAATCGAGCATTGAATTATAAGAAAGCCACAAACAAATGTATTAAGCCTGCGAAGAAACCAGTTACCCCACCCAGTACAATCAGAATCCACTCGTCTTCCTGAAATGCAGGACGTAATAAATTTTGAAATTCTTTCGGTGTCAATTCGCGAATACGATCTCTAAACATTTGGTAGATTTTCTGTGCACGGCTCGCATTAAACGCAGGGTCGCATACAGGCACCATCGTAATTTCAATTGAGCGATCGATCAAGTCTGTCTTGAGTCTTGCGTACTCTTTTGGACCTAAAGACAACTGCAATGAAGTACGCACCAGTGGCGTTTCCATAATTTCATTAATATGACGTTTCACAATGCGGCGAGTTTTGTCTTTTTTCCCACCAAACATCATTTCGGTCATAATCGATTTTAAGGTAATTAAATCTTCTGTGACGACTTTGGCAAACACGTCTGAAACTTCATCTTGACGTTTCATAAATGCGCCTTGGATATTATAAGTCCCCATTCGCGGAATAACAGGCTTAACCCAAGGAAATTTTCGATCTTTAGTCAGTTCAAACAACTGTGGGTAACGCACATAATGCGGCTCAACTGGGTTGAATACCATCCAGATCGCAATCCAGTTGGTTAAGAAACCCCAAATGGCTGCCCAAAATGGGACGGTCCAATGCCATGGCACCACAAACCACACGATCATTTGGAATATACCAAAGAACATCCCAATTAAGGCACTGATATGCCAAATAAAGTTAATTTCTTTTTGACCCACTTTCAGGAACATATTGACCATCAGTTGACGGTCACCTTCCATTTGGCTGACCACCATCTCACGCATGTCGACCAATGACTCAACATTGAGCGTTAATTCGGTCACCAATTGTCTAAGCACATTGGGCAATTGTTTATGCGCTTGCGAGTAAATACGGCGCTTGATCGAATAGGGTAAGTTTTCCCACAGCACCGCATTGCGATCCATCATCACTTCATCAATCAAGTGTTCAAGTTCAAAACCGACTTGTTCACCAATGATGCGTGCCATGTCTTCAGGGTCCATGGCTTGCAAGAATTCTTGCAATGACCCGAGTTTTGACAAGGTATTATCGGTAATAATGCCTGAAATACGACCCGCTTTACGTGGCACAATCCCTTGCCATCCGACTGGCAATGGACCGATGTGAAAACCCCAAAACTTGATTGGATAGAACACCATTTTGAGTGCCATCCACACGTGTGCCCAAGTTACAAAGGCCGTCACGGGAATGATACTTAAAATGGCATAAAAATCAGGTCGATTTAAAAAGGTTTGCCACAAATCACTTACATATTCAAACATGCATGACTCTCATATTTATTTCTATGTGCGGTCGAATGTACTGTATACAATCACAATATCTTCTAAAAACCTACACTTAAGGTGTAGGCAAATTGTATTTGGGGCTTGGTCTCAAACACCACATAGTTACCTACTTTCACTTCTTCACCCGCAGCCAAACCGAGACTGAGCGTACTGATTCGTTCTTTATTGAGCAGCACATAAGATAAATCTACGCCACCACCCAATTGGGTTTCATCATTGCCATTGACCGACTTACTTTTCAAGTGCCCAGCAAAAGCACCCAAATAAAAACCGTTTAAATCTTTGCCATTTAAAGCGACCGGATAACGCAATCCAATTTGACCACCAATTTCATGGTCATCATTAATAAAAGCGCCCACTTTGCCATAGGCAATCCCGTACGGATTAACCCATTCAGCATTCACATGACCTAATCTTTGGGTGATTCCTACACCAAGATTCAGTGCTGAAACATTTTCGGTTTTGATCTTGGCTTGAGGCAAAAAATCCGACAGTTCAGCATGAGTGACATTCCCTATTGCACAGAGCAAAACTAAGGGAAAGATTTTTCTCATTATTTTCTCCATTGTCCCATGTTGGGATCAATATTTTTCTAATTGTCCTTGAATTTTGACTTTAACAGATTAATTTTCGATCTTATATACAAATCAATTCAAATTTAATGTCGCTATGGTCAAGATTCTGCCATGTTTTGCAGATCAACTTCTGATTATTTTTTCCAATTTAGTGCACATTCTAAGGTAAAATATCGCGCTCAGCCGAAACTCTTTCACGTGATTAAGTCGACAATGTATGAAACAGCAGTTTCCCCTTAAGAATGTTCAACAAGAAAAACGTATATTCCGTAGTCGAATCTTTTTTGCGATTGGCTTTGTTACCCTATTTTTATTGATCCTGTTTGCACGTTATGCCTATTTGCAAATTGTGCATCATGAAGAGTTTAAAGAAGCGGCCGATAAGAACCGTATTCGTTTGCAACCGATCAGCCCGCCCCGTGGTTATATTTATGACCGTAATGGTATTTTATTGGCAGACAACTATCCTGTTTTTACTGCAACCTTAAGTAAGGCGGATGTTGAAGATGTTGATGAAACCTTAACCCGCTTGACCCCGATTATCAGTTTGACGCAAGAAGATATTGATCGTTTCAAAAGTCGCGTAAAAACGGCGAAAAAAACTGAACGTGTCACGATTAAATTAAATTTAACTGAAATTGATATTGCACGCTTTAGTGAAGTGAAATTCCAATTTCCTGGGGTTGCCATTGAAACACAAATGACACGTTACTATCCGCACGGTGAGTTATTTGCGCATGTGATCGGCTACGTGGGACGAATCAATGATAAAGAACTCAAAACCATTGATAAAGATGTCTATGCCGGCACCAATTTAATCGGCAAAATCGGCGTTGAAAAATACTATGAGGATTTATTGCTGGGTGCTCCGGGCTTTGAATCTATTGAAACTGATGCTTATGGCAATGTGCTACGAAAATTAGGACGTAAAGATTCGGTTCGAGGCAATGATCTGTATTTGTCTTTGGATTTCGGTTTACAACAGGTTGCTGCAGAACAGTTGATCGGACGACGTGGTGCGATTGTGGCTATGGATCCGAATACGGGTGAAATTTTATCTTTAGTATCGAGTCCAAGTTTTAATCCGAATTTATTTGTTACAGGTATTAGTAGCACTGACTATGGTTATCTACGGGATAACTTAGACCAACCTTTATATAACCGTGCTGTACAAGGGTCATACCCACCTGGTTCGACCATTAAACCGATGTTTGGTTTGGGTGGTTTACATTACGGGATTGTCAATTGGTCCACTGCGATTTCTGACCCAGGCTATTTCCATTTACCCGGTGACTCGCACAAGTTCCGTGACCATAAAAAAACTGGACATGGTGCTGTAAATTTGCATAAGGCACAAGTCGTTTCCTGCGATACTTATTTTTATATCTTGTCTTATCAAATGGGAATTGAGCGCATGAACGAGTGGATGCGTCAATTTGGCTTTGGTGAAAAAACAGGGGTAGATTTACCGAGTGAAAGTTCAGGTTTATACCCAAGCCCTGAGTGGAAAATGCGTACCCGTAAAACCAAATGGCTGAAGGGTGAAACCATTTCGGTCAGTATTGGACAAGGGGCATTTACCGCAACACCTTTACAATTGGCGATGGCGACTGCGATTACGGCCAATCAGGGTGCACATGTGACACCTCACGTACTGCGTGAATCCAAAGGTGCCAAAGTGCATAAAGTTTTGAATGCTCCCGATGGTAAAATCAGTTTTAATGGTGAGTTAGACGACTGGATCAAAATGCGTGAAGCAATGGTCGATGTGGTACAGACGGGTACAGGTCGTGGTATTCGTACACCTATGTATCAAATTGCAGGGAAAACAGGGACAGCTCAAGTCAAAAGTATTGCGCAAGGTAAGCGTTATAACGAAGCTTTACTGTCTGAACGTCAGCTCGATCATGGTTTATTTGTCGGTTTTGCCCCTGCTGAGAAACCTGAAATCGCGGTGGCGGTCATTTGGGAAAATGGTAAACATGGGGGGTCTGCTGCTCAGATTGCCAAACCGCTATTTGACTATTGGTTACTCACCCGTAAAAAGAATCCGATTAAGCCAGTTAATCATCAAATCAGTGGTGGTTTGATGACTGCCGGAATTAAACCGGGAGAGTTACCGAGTAGTACAGTAGCGCTTTCAGCTGATCCAAATGCAGTCCCAAGAGCAAATCCAAATCCAGCACCATCGAGTAATTCAGCACCATCGAGTACTGCTACACCATCAGTTCCTCAAACAGTTGCGCCAGCGCCTCAAACGGCTACACCAACAACACCTGTACCGAATCGTCAACCTCCTACACCACGTGCAACGACAACTGTTGCACCTGCCGCTACACCAGATATAGAGAATGAAGAATGAAGAATCAGCTCCGCATTATTGGCGGTGAATGGAAACGCCGTGTGCTTCCCTTTGCCGATGTTGATGGTTTAAGACCCACGCCTGATCGTGTACGTGAGACTTTATTTAATTGGCTGATGTGGGATATTCAAAACGCTGAAGTTTTAGACCTCTGTGCAGGTTCGGGCGCTTTAGGTTTTGAAGCTTTGTCTCGTGGTGCGGCCAATGTCACCATGATCGAACCCAATATCAACCAAGCTCAGTTTTTAAAAGACAATTTAAAGCTTTTAAAAATTCAAAACTGTGCATTGATGGTGACCACCGCACAAAATGCGATGCGTTCCTTGCCTGAAAATCATTTTGATTTGGTGTTTTTAGACCCACCCTATAGTTTGAACCTATGGGAAGAATTGGCGAAGAATGCCGATGCATTGATTCAAAATAATGCTTTGATTTATGTCGAAGCGGATTGCCCCTTGCATACTCTAAATCTGCCAAGCACTTGGTCTTTAATCAAAGAAACCAAAGCCGGCGCAGTCCGTGCAGGATTATTTAAAAAAAGCATCTAAAATCGACTCATTTAGAGACTGAAATCAAAAAAAGGGATTCTGAAGAATCCCTTTTTTATTTCATATTTTTTCTATTTACTTCAGCTCAAACTAGCGCTGACGGTTTTGATCCCAATAAGGATTTGGGCGTTTATGATCACGATCCTTGTCGTATTTGCCATCCCACTTGCGATCTCGATGCTCTTTAGTTCGGTCATGATCACGGTCATAGCGTGAATCATGTTGATTTCGATCATAACGACGATCATTGTTGTCATTATCATCAAATGGTGATACTACACAGCCTGTTAAAGCGATGGCGATGGCACCCAAAGCTAAGGTTTGTTTAAGCATGATCTTGACTCACTGTCTTCTTGATTTGAACTGAGTTTAGCCGCTGTTGATGGAGAGCTTTCGCAGTCTATGTATTTAGATGTATCGATGTACAGGTTTTTTGTACGTCGTATTATTTGAGAATCTAAGAGTTTAAAAAAAGAACCCGAAGGTTCTTTTTTTTTAAATTTTTAATTAAAACAAAATTTGTCCATTTTTTAATAATTCATCTAGGGTCGTATTCGTATTTTGTAATACAAGCAACGGATTCGATGATTTCGCAGCAGTAGTTCCATCAATATCTACACTAATAATGGTCGAACCATTTAAAGTGGTGACTTTCAAATAACTATTAATATTGGTAGCAGTTACATTTTGATTTGAGAGTAATCCTCTAATATCAATGATATCCCCACCACTTGTAGCTGAACCAAGTTGGAAATCTGTCCAAACATCACTTCCATTTCCACCCGCATTCGCATCTTTTAACAAATTATAAATAAGAACGTCCTGACCTGCACCAGATGTAATTGTTTCATTTGCCCCACGACTCACAATTACATCATTTCCAGTTGTCCCAGTTAAAGTCGCAACTCCACTATCAGCAGCCAAGCCTGTATTCATAATAATTCCTTTTGAAGAAATATCATAAGAAACAGTTGCAGTATCAGACTTCCCTGTACCTAAATCAGTAATACGATATTCAAAAGCACCAGTCTTTCCTAAGCTTTGAATATTATTTATGGGGTCAAGAATGTATGTTCCATCCTTTTTAAAATCTACCTCCATTACTTTATCAAAATAAATACGCTGACCTTGCCCTGACGTACTGGTTATTTCAATAAAAGTACCAGTACCATCTTTAACTTCTAACTTGTAATTATTTTCGTAAGGAAGAATATCATTGGTAAATAAATTACCTGCTTTACCCCAACTTGCACCATCTGAGACTAAACCATTTGCTGCCATTGTAATTAGTGAAGTATTACCTGCACTAAATTCAGGTTTCGTTACACCTGTACCAGAGCCTCCTTCATTTGTCGTTTCGATACGAACTCTATAAGTATTACTCGTGTCATAGTTATTGGCTATTTTGAGCTCTTGATTGGTTGTAGTTGAATAGTAAGTTGCTGAAGTTACTTCACTATAAACACCTGACTTTAGAACCTCGATGATGACTTTTAGTTTGTATTTCGTAGTACCATACAAAAAAGCTGTAGTATTTGCAGGAACATTTGCATCATATTTTAAAGATGCTGCTTGACCTTTAGTCAGAACAAAAGTACCAGAGGAGATTGTTCCTGAAATATCATTACTTCCTTTCACTAGACTGTAAGTTGTATTCCAAGGATCAGCTGTCAAAGCGTCATTTACAGCTTCTACCTTCGATACAAGGAGATCTTTACTGAATATACCACTTTGACTCACATTACCTGCTACATCTGTTTGTTGAACAACGATTTTACCTAAAGCATATCTACCAACTGGTACCTCAAAAGTATTTCCACTACCAGTAATCCAAGTGCTTCCTCCATCCACACTATATTTCCAAGTAACCCCAGTTTCTAGATTACTTACAGTAATTGTTCCATTCGATGTTTTACCATCTGAATTAGAACTACCATCATCGGCTAACAAAGTTAAAGTTGGTATGGTGATAGAAGTGTCTACAGTCAGTGCACCCATTTTCTGGATAGTGCTACTATTACCTGCTAAATCTGTTTGTTGAACTTGAATCTTATCAGCTACATATGAACCTGCAGGAATAACAAAACTAGATTCTGTACCGGATGCCCATGTTAATCCCCCATCTAAGCTATATTTCCATGTCGCTCCTGCTTCCAATCCTGTCACATTCACAGTGCCATTGTTGGTAATACCATCGATTGCAGAACTACCTGTGTCAGAAGCAAGGCTAAGTGAAATTGCAGATGCTGTCTTATCTACAGTAATCGCTGTCAAATTTTGCGTTGCTGAATTACCTGCGGTATCCGTCTGTTGAACTTGAATTTTGCCAGCAGCATAGCTTCCGGCAGGAACATCAAAGCTCGAACCAGTACCCGTCGTCCACGTCGATCCACCATCTAAACTATATTTCCAAGTCGCTCCTGCTTCCAATCCAGTGACATTGACTACACCATTGTTCGTAATACCATCTGTTGCAGAAGCGCCCGAATCAACTGCCAATTTCAGTGTTGGCGTTGCTATAGATTTGTCGATGGTGATTACACCAAGACTTTGTATATTGGAATTTCCAGCCAGATCGGTTTGTTGAACTTGAATTTTTCCTGAGGCATAGCTACCCACAGGAACATCAAAGCTAGTACCTGTTCCAGCAGTCCAAGTAGAGCCACCATCAAGACTATATTTCCAAGTCGATCCAGTTTCTAAGCCTGATACGTTTACAGTGCCATTGTTGCTAATACCGTCTGATGCCAATGCACCATTGTCCTGTTCCAATGCCAGAGTTGGTTTCTGTAACACTGTATCTACAACAACATTGTAATCAATACTAGTCGTTTGACTTATGTTTTCCGCAACATCAATTTGTCTAAACTGAATAGTATCAGTGAGATATGTACCATCCGCTAGCAGAATTTGGTCACCAACCCCTTTTATCCAACTGTTACCTCCATCTAAGCTGTATTCCCAAGTTGCATTGGCTTCAATACCTTTGACTTTAATCACACCATCATTCGTAATACCATCATCTGTAAATACGCCAGTATCATTAAATTCAATTTCTAACTTTTGAGGTGGTGTTTGATCGACTGTCCAATTCTCTAGATTACGAATCCAACCAATATTTCCTGCCAGATCAGTTGGCTCTACAATAATTGTGCCTTTTGGATAATATCCTTCAGGTAGTACCAAATCAAAAACTTGATTTGAACCTTTAATAAAGGTTTTTCCATTATCTAATGAATAACGCCACGAACTATATCCACCGTTCACATTTAAGACTATGGTGCCAGAGGACTTAATAATATCTGGAGATGTTGAACTAGTCTGGCCGTTTAAATAAATATTGCCTAAAGGGGATGAATTATCAATTATCATTGAATGATCGAAAGTTGCAATCTTACTAACATTACCCGCACTATCAGTTTGACGAACTTGAATTTGACCCGCTTGGTAAGTAGTGTTTTTCATTACATTAAATGAGTCCGTAGTAATGTTAGCAACTACGCCGCCAACATTCCAATTTTTACCGCCATCTAAACTATATTCCCATGTCGCACCAATTTCTAAATTGCTCACACTAATTAAAGTTGACTTAGTAATATTGTCAGTATTACTTACTCCTGTATCTGAGAATCTCAGCGCGGGTGTATTCGAATCAGTGTCCACTGTTACTGCACCAAATGTTGTGATTGCATTATTACCTGCAATGTCGTAATGCTGAACTTGTATCGTTCCTGCGGCATATTTCCCTTCAGGAACTATAAAACTATCTTTCAGATCACTTTCTATCCAAGTTTCTCCACCATCAATGCTGTAAGTCCAGATTGCGCCATCTTCTATACCTGAGACATTGATTTGTCCACTAGATGTAATTGAATCAGTCTTTGATATACCTGTATCTGAGTGCAATTCTAAGTTCAATTTTGTTATCGTCTTATCAACAATAACTTGAGTATCAATAATGGTAGTTTCACTCATATTTCCAGCGAGATCAGTTTGTCTAAATTGAATTGAATTTTCTGAATACGTTCCTTCAATTAACTCAATTTCTTGACCAGAGCCTTTCTGCCAATTTTTTCCACCGTCTAAACTATATTCCCATGTCGCACCACTTTCTAAATTTGCAATTTTGATGACACCATCATTGGTAACACCATCATCAGCTATGAGTCCTGTATCATTAAAATCATAAGACAGTTCATCTGGCGCGATGGTGTCTTTGTTCCCCGTAACTGTCTGAGGCGCTGTGCTGTTACCTGAGCCATCTGCTGCCGTCACAAAGCCTTGTGCACCATCGGTCAATGCTGGGTTGAGGTTTGCTGTGTAGTTACCTTCAGTATCTGCAGTCGCTTCGCCGATGATGTTGCCAGCTTTGTCTTTCACTACAACTTTGGCACCGGCTTCGGTTTGACCGGTCACCACATCCCCCTCAGCATTTAAGTTTGCGCTGAGGTCTTTTGGTGCAAGGGTGTCTTTGTCCCCTGTCAGTGTTTGTAGCTGACTTGGGTTGCCCGCTTCATCAATTGCCACCACATCCACGCTGTTGCCATCGGTGATTGCTGGATCCAGCTTGATACTAAAGTCACCGTTGTCATCTGAGATGCCTGATGCAATCACTTGCTCAGTGACAGGATCACGGATTTCAACCCAGGTGTTCGGCTCGGTTTGGCCTGTGACCACTGTACCGTCTGTGCTCAGTTCTGCCTCGAGTTCCGGTGCGATGGTGTCTTTGCCACCCACCACCGTCTTCGGTCCAATCGTGTTGCCTGCGGCATCTGCTGCCGTGACAAAGCCTTGTGCATTGTCTGTTAATGGGGTGCTTAGCTTAACGCTGTAGTTACCCTCAGCATCTGCAGTCGCTTCACCGATGATGTTGCCAGCTTTGTCTTTTACTACAACTTTGACACCGGCTTCGGTTTGACCGGTCACCACATCACCATCAGCATTTAAGTTTGCGCTGAGGTCTTTGGGTGCAAGGGTGTCTTTGTCCCCCGTCAGTGTTTGTGGCTGACTTGAGTTACCCGCTTCATCAATTGCCACCACATCCACACTGTTGCCATCGGTGATCGCTGGATCCAGCTTGATACTAAAGTCACCGTTGTCATCTGATGTCCCTGATGCAATCACTTCATCAGTGACAGGATCACGGATTTCAACCCAGGTGTTTGGCTCGGTCTCACCAGTCACCAAAGTACCTTCTGGATTGAGTTCTGCCTCTAGTTCCGGTGCGATGGTGTCTTTGCCACCGACCACCGTCTTCGGTCCAATCGTGTTGCCTGCGGCATCTGCTGCCGTGACAAAGCCTTGTGCATTGTCGGTTAATGGGGTGCTTAGCGTAACGCTGTAGTTACCTTCAGCATCTGCAGTCGCTTCACCGATGATGTTGCCAGCTTTGTCTTTCACCACAACTTTGGCACCGGCTTCGGTTTTACCCGTCACCACATCACCGTCAGCATTTAAGTTTGCGCTGAGGTCTTTTGGTGCAATGGTGTCTTTGCTGCCGGTTAATTCGACAGGCACACTGTCGTTACCCGCTTTATCAATTGCCACCACATCCACGCTGTTGCCATCGGTGATTGCTGGATCCAGCTTGATACTAAAGTCACCATTGTCATCTGAGGTGCCTGATGCAATCACTTCATCAGTGACAGGATCACGGATTTCAACCCAGGTGTTTGGCTCGGTCTCACCGGTCACCAAAGTACCCTCTGGGTTCAGTGTCGCCTCGAGTTCCGGTGCTTGTGTATCTTTGCTGCCGCTTAATTCGACAGGCGCACTTGGATTGCCCGCTTCATCAATTGCCACCACATTCGCTTTGTCGCCATCAGTTAAAGCAGGATCCAATGGGATTTCAAAATAACCATCCTCATCCGATGTGCCTGATGCAATCACTTCATCAGTGACAGGATCACGGATTTCAACCAAGGTGTTTGGCTCGGTCTCACCGGTCACCAAAGTACCCTCTGGGTTCAGTGTCGCCTCGAGTTCTGGTGCTTGTGTATCTTTGCTGCCAGTTAATTCCACAGGCGCACTGTCGTTACCCGCTTTATCAATTGCCACCACATCCACGCTGTTGCCATCGGTGATCGCTGGATCCAGCTTGATACTAAAGTCACCGTTGTCATCTGAGGTGCCTGATGCAATCACTTCATCAGTGACAGGATCACGGATTTCAACCCAGGTGTTTGGCTCGGTTTGGCCTGTGACCACTGTACCGTCTGTGCTCAGTTCTGCCTCGAGTTCCGGTGCGATGGTGTCTTTGCCACCGACCACCGTCTTCGGTCCAATCGTGTTGCCTGCGGCATCTGCTGCCGTCACAAAGCCTTGTGCATTGTCGGTTAATGGGGTGCTTAGCGTAACGCTGTAGTTACCTTCAGCATCTGCAGTCGCTTCGCCGATGATGTTGCCAGCTTTGTCTTTCACTACAACTTTGGCATCGGCTTCGGTTTGACCGGTCACCACATCACCATCAGCATTTAAGTTTGCGCTGAGGTCTTTGGGTGCAAGGGTGTCTTTGTCCCCCGTCAGTGTTTGTGGCTGACTTGGGTTGCCCGCTTCATCAATTGCCACCACATCCACGCTGTTGCCATCGGTGATTGCTGGATCCAGCTTGATACTAAAGTCACCATTGTCATCTGAGGTGCCTGATGCAATCACTTCATCAGTGACAGGATCACGGATTTCAACCAAAGTGTTTGGCTCGGTTTGGCCTGTGACCACTGTACCGTCTGTGCTCAGTTCTGCCTCGAGTTCCGGTGCGATGGTGTCTTTACCACCGACCACCGTCTTCGGTCCAATCGTGTTGCCTGCGGCATCGGATGCCGTCACAAAGCCTTGTGCATTGTCGGTTAATGGGGTGCTTAGCGTAACGCTGTAGTTACCCTCAGCATCTGCAGTCGCTTCACCGATGATGGTGCCAGCTTTGTCTTTCACCACAACTTTGGCATCGGCTTCGGTTTGACCCGTCACCACATCACCATCAGCATTTAAGTTTGCGCTGAGGTCTTTTGGTGCAAGGGTGTCCTTGCTGCCGCTTAATTCGACAGGCGCACTTGGATTGCCCGCTTCATCAATTGCCACCACATTCGCTTTGTCGCCATCAGTTAAAGCAGGATCCAATGGGATTTCAAAATAACCATCCTCATCCGATGTGCCTGATGCAATCACTTCCTCAGTGACAGGATCACGGATTTCAACCCAGGTGTTTGGCTCGGTCTCACCGGTCACCAAAGTACCTTCTGGGTTCAGTGTCGCCTCGAGTTCCGGTGCTTGTGTATCTTTGCTGCCGCTTAATTCGACAGGCGCACTTGGATTGCCCGCTTCATCAATTGCCACCACATTCGCTTTGTCGCCATCAGTTAAAGCAGGATCCAATGGGATTTCAAAATAACCATCCTCATCCGATGTGCCTGATGCAATCACTTCATCAGTGACAGGATCACGGATTTCAACCAAGGTGTTTGGCTCGGTCTCACCGGTCACCAAAGTACCCTCTGGGTTCAGTGTCGCCTCGAGTTCTGGTGCTTGTGTATCTTTGCTGCCAGTTAATTCCACAGGCGCACTGTCGTTACCCGCTTTATCAATTGCCACCACATCCACGCTGTTGCCATCGGTGATCGCTGGATCCAGCTTGATACTAAAGTCACCGTTGTCATCTGAGGTGCCTGATGCAATCACTTGCTCAGTGACAGGATCACGGATTTCAACCCAGGTGTTTGGCTCGGGCCTGTGACCACTGTACCGTCTGTGCTCAGTTCTGCCTCGAGTTCCGGTGCGATGGTGTCTTTACCACCCACCACCGTCTTCGGTCCAATCGTGTTGCCTGCGGCATCGGATGCCGTTACAAAGCCTTGTGCATTGTCGGTTAATGGGGTGCTTAGCGTAACGCTGTAGTTACCCTCAGCATCTGCAGTCGCTTCACCGATGATGGTGCCAGCTTTGTCTTTCACCACAACTTTGGCATCGGCTTCGGTTTTACCCGTCACCACATCACCGTCAGCATTTAAGTTTGCGCTGAGGTCTTTTGGTGCAATGGTGTCTTTGTCCCCCGTCAGTTTTTGTGGCTGACTTGAGTTGCCCGCTTTATCAATTGCCACCACATCCACACTGTTGCCATCGGTGATCGCTGGATCCAGCTTGATACTAAAGTCACCGTTGTCATCTGAGGTGCCTGATGCAATCACTTCATCAGTGACAGGATCACGGATTTCAACCCAGGTGTTTGGCTCGGTTTGGCCTGTGACCACTGTACCGTCTGTGCTCAGTTCTGCCTCGAGTTCCGGTGCGATGGTGTCTTTGCCACCGACCACCGTCTTCGGTCCAATCGTGTTGCCTGCGGCATCTGCTGCCGTCACAAAGCCTTGTGCATTGTCGGTTAATGGGGTGCTTAGCGTAACGCTGTAGTTACCTTCAGCATCTGCAGTCGCTTCGCCGATGATGTTGCCAGCTTTGTCTTTCACTACAACTTTGGCATCGGCTTCGGTTTGACCCGTCACCACATCACCGTCAGCATTTAAGTTTGCGCTGAGGTCTTTTGGTGCAAGGGTGTCCTTGCTGCCGCTTAATTCGACAGGCGCACTTGGATTGCCCGCTTCATCAATTGCCACCACATTCGCTTTGTCGCCATCAGTTAAAGCAGGATCCAATGGGATTTCAAAATAACCATCCTCATCCGATGTGCCTGATGCAATCACTTCCTCAGTGACAGGATCACGGATTTCAACCAAGGTGTTTGGCTCGGTCTCACCGGTCACCAAAGTACCTTCTGGGTTCAGTGTCGCCTCGAGTTCCGGTGCTTGTGTATCTTTGCTGCCGCTTAATTCGACAGGCGCACTGTCGTTACCCGCTTTATCAATTGCGACCACATCCACACTGTTGCCATCGGTGATCGCTGGATCCAGCTTGATACTAAAGTCACCGTTGTCATCTGAGGTGCCTGATGCAATCACTTCATCAGTGACAGGATCACGGATTTCAACCCAGGTGTTTGGCTCGGTTTGGCCTGTGACCAAAGTACCTTCTGGATTGAGTTCTGCGCTCGAGTTCCGGTGCGATGGTGTCTTTGCCACCGACCACCGTCTTCGGTCCAATCGTATTGCCTGCGGCATCTGCTGCCGTTACAAAGCCTTGTGCATTGTCGGTTAATGGGGTGCTTAGCGTAACGCTGTAGTTACCCTCAGCATCTGCAGTCGCTTCACCGATGATGTTGCCAGCTTTGTCTTTCACCACAACTTTGGCATCGGCTTCGGTTTTACCCGTCACCACATCACCATCAGCATTTAAGTTTGCGCTGAGGTCTTTGGGTGCAAGGGTGTCTTTGTCCCCCGTCAGTTTTTGTGGCTGACTTGAGTTGCCCGCTTTATCAATTGCCACCACATCCACACTGTTGCCATCGGTGATCGCTGGATCCAGCTTGATACTAAAGTCACCGTTGTCATCTGAGGTGCCTGATGCAATCACTTCATCAGTGACAGGATCACGGATTTCAACCCAGGTGTTTGGCTCGGTTTGGCCTGTGACCAAAGTACCTTCTGGATTGAGTTCTACCTCGAGTTCCGGTGCGATGGTGTCTTTATCACCCACCACCGTCTTCGGTCCAATCGTGTTGCCTGCGGCATCTGCTGCCGTTACAAAGCCTTGTGTATTGTCGGTTAATGGGGTGCTTAGCTTAACGCTGTAGTTACCCTCAGCATCTGCAGTCGCTTCACCGATGATGTTGCCAGCTTTGTCTTTTACTACAACTTTGACACCGGCTTCGGTTTGACCGGTCACCACATCACCATCAGCATTTAAGTTTGCGCTGAGGTCTTTTGGTGCAAGGGTGTCTTTGTCCCCCGTCAGTGTTTGTGGCTGACTTGGGTTGCCCGCTTCATCAATTGCCACCACATCCACGCTGTTGCCATCGGTGATCGCTGGATCCAGCTTGATACTAAAGTCACCGTTGTCATCCGAGGTGCCTGATGCAATCACTTGCTCAGTGACAGGATCACGGATTTCAACCCAGGTGTTTGGCTCGGTTTGGCCTGTGACCACTGTACCGTCTGGATTGAGTTCTGCCTCGAGTTCCGGTGCGATGGTGTCTTTACCACCCACCACCGTCTTCGGTCCAATCGTGTTGCCTGCGGCATCTGCTGCCGTTACAAAGCCTTCAGCATTGTCTGTTAATGGGGTGCTTAGCGTAACGCTGTAGTTACCCTCAGCATCCGCAGTCGCTTCGCCGATGATGTTGCCAGCTTTGTCTTTCACTACAACTTTGGCACCGGCTTCGGTTTGACCGGTCACCACATCACCGTCAGCATTTAAGTTTGCGCTGAGGTCTTTTGGTGCAAGGGTGTCTTTGCTGCCGCTTAATTCGACAGGCGCACTTGGATTGCCCGCTTCATCAATTGCCACCACATCCACGCTATTGCCATCTGTGATTGCTGGACTCAGCTCAATTTCAAAATGACCATCCTGATCTGAGGTGCCTGATGCAATCACTTCATCAGTGACAGGATCACGGATTTCAACCCAGGTGTTCGGCTCGGTTTGGCCTGTGACCACTGTACCGTCTGTGCTCAGTTCTGCCTCGAGTTCCGGTGCGATGGTGTCTTTACCACCCACCACCGTCTTCGGTCCAATCGTGTTGCCTGCGGCATCGGATGCCGTCACAAAGCCTTGTGCATTGTCGGTTAATGGGGTGCTTAGCGTAACGCTGTAGTTACCCTCAGCATCCGCAGTCGCTTCGCCGATGATGTTGCCAGCTTTGTCTTTCACCACAACTTTGGCACCGGCTTCGGTTTGACCGGTCACCACATCACCGTCAGCATTTAAGTTTGCGCTGAGGTCTTTTGGTGCAAGGGTGTCTTTGTCCCCCGTCAGTGTTTGTAGCTGACTTGGATTACCCGCTTTATCAATTGCCACCACATCCACGCTGTTGCCATCGGTGATCGCTGGATCCAGCTTGATACTAAAGTCACCGTTGTCATCCGAGGTGCCTGATGCAATCACTTGCTCAGTGACAGGATCACGGATTTCAACCCAGGTGTTCGGCTCGGTTTGGCCTGTGACCACTGTACCGTCTGTGCTCAGTTCTGCCTCGAGTTCCGGTGCGATGGTGTCTTTGCCACCCACCACCGTCTTCGGTCCAATCGTGTTGCCTGCGGCATCTGCTGCCGTGACAAAGCCTTGTGCATTGTCTGTTAATGGGGTGCTTAGCGTAACACTGTAGTTACCCTCAGCATCCGCAGTCGCTTCACCGATGATGTTGCCAGCTTTGTCTTTCACCACAACTTTGGCATCGGCTTCGGTTTTACCGGTCACCACATCACCATCAGCATTTAAGTTTGCGCTGAGGTCTTTTGGTGCAAGGGTGTCCTTGCTGCCGCTTAATTCGACAGGCGCACTTGGATTGCCCGCTTCATCAATTGCCACCACATTCGCTTTGTCGCCATCAGTTAAAGCAGGATCCAATGGGATTTCAAAATAACCATCCTCATCCGATGTGCCTGATGCAATCACTTGCTCAGTGACAGGATCACGGATTTCAACCCAGGTGTTCGGCTCGGTTTGGCCTGTGACCACTGTACCGTCTGTGCTCAGTTCTGCCTCGAGTTCCGGTGCGATGGTGTCTTTGCCACCCACCACCGTCTTCGGTCCAATCGTGTTGCCTGCGGCATCTGCTGCCGTGACAAAGCCTTGTGCATTGTCTGTTAATGGGGTGCTTAGCGTAACGCTGTAGTTACCCTCAGCATCCGCAGTCGCTTCGCCGATGATGTTGCCAGCTTTGTCTTTCACCACAACTTTGGCACCAGCTTCGGTTTTACCGGTCACCACATCACCATCAGCATTTAAGTTTGCGCTGAGGTCTTTGGGTGCAAGGGTGTCTTTGTCCCCCGTCAGTGTTTGTGGCTGACTTGAGTTACCCGCTTCATCAATTGCCACCACATCCACACTGTTGCCATCGGTGATCGCTGGATCCAGCTTGATACTAAAGTCACCGTTGTCATCTGATGTCCCTGATGCAATCACTTCATCAGTGACAGGATCACGGATTTCAACCCAGGTGTTTGGCTCGGTCTCACCAGTCACCAAAGTACCTTCTGGATTGAGTTCTGCCTCTAGTTCCGGTGCGATGGTGTCTTTGCCACCGACCACCGTCTTCGGTCCAATCGTGTTGCCTGCGGCATCTGCTGCCGTGACAAAGCCTTGTGCATTGTCGGTTAATGGGGTGCTTAGCGTAACGCTGTAGTTACCTTCAGCATCTGCAGTCGCTTCACCGATGATGTTGCCAGCTTTGTCTTTCACCACAACTTTGGCACCGGCTTCGGTTTTACCCGTCACCACATCACCGTCAGCATTTAAGTTTGCGCTGAGGTCTTTTGGTGCAATGGTGTCTTTGCTGCCGGTTAATTCGACAGGCACACTGTCGTTACCCGCTTTATCAATTGCCACCACATCCACGCTGTTGCCATCGGTGATTGCTGGATCCAGCTTGATACTAAAGTCACCATTGTCATCTGAGGTGCCTGATGCAATCACTTCATCAGTGACAGGATCACGGATTTCAACCCAGGTGTTTGGCTCGGTCTCACCGGTCACCAAAGTACCCTCTGGGTTCAGTGTCGCCTCGAGTTCCGGTGCTTGTGTATCTTTGCTGCCGCTTAATTCGACAGGCGCACTTGGATTGCCGCTTCATCAATTGCGACCACATTCGCTTTGTCGCCATCAGTTAAAGCAGGATCCAATGGGATTTCAAAATAACCATCCTCATCCGATGTGCCTGATGCAATCACTTCATCAGTGACAGGATCACGGATTTCAACCAAGGTGTTTGGCTCGGTCTCACCGGTCACCAAAGTACCCTCTGGGTTCAGTGTCGCCTCGAGTTCTGGTGCTTGTGTATCTTTGCTGCCAGTTAATTCCACAGGCGCACTGTCGTTACCCGCTTTATCAATTGCCACCACATCCACGCTGTTGCCATCGGTGATCGCTGGATCCAGCTTGATACTAAAGTCACCGTTGTCATCTGAGGTGCCTGATGCAATCACTTCATCAGTGACAGGATCACGGATTTCAACCCAGGTGTTTGGCTCGGTTTGGCCTGTGACCACTGTACCGTCTGTGCTCAGTTCTGCCTCGAGTTCCGGTGCGATGGTGTCTTTGCCACCGACCACCGTCTTCGGTCCAATCGTGTTGCCTGCGGCATCTGCTGCCGTCACAAAGCCTTGTGCATTGTCGGTTAATGGGGTGCTTAGCGTAACGCTGTAGTTACCTTCAGCATCTGCAGTCGCTTCGCCGATGATGTTGCCAGCTTTGTCTTTCACTACAACTTTGGCATCGGCTTCGGTTTGACCGGTCACCACATCACCATCAGCATTTAAGTTTGCGCTGAGGTCTTTGGGTGCAAGGGTGTCTTTGTCCCCCGTCAGTGTTTGTGGCTGACTTGGGTTGCCCGCTTCATCAATTGCCACCACATCCACGCTGTTGCCATCGGTGATTGCTGGATCCAGCTTGATACTAAAGTCACCATTGTCATCTGAGGTGCCTGATGCAATCACTTCATCAGTGACAGGATCACGGATTTCAACCAAAGTGTTTGGCTCGGTTTGGCCTGTGACCACTGTACCGTCTGTGCTCAGTTCTGCCTCGAGTTCCGGTGCGATGGTGTCTTTACCACCGACCACCGTCTTCGGTCCAATCGTGTTGCCTGCGGCATCGGATGCCGTCACAAAGCCTTGTGCATTGTCGGTTAATGGGGTGCTTAGCGTAACGCTGTAGTTACCCTCAGCATCTGCAGTCGCTTCACCGATGATGGTGCCAGCTTTGTCTTTCACCACAACTTTGGCATCGGCTTCGGTTTGACCCGTCACCACATCACCATCAGCATTTAAGTTTGCGCTGAGGTCTTTTGGTGCAAGGGTGTCCTTGCTGCCGCTTAATTCGACAGGCGCACTTGGATTGCCCGCTTCATCAATTGCCACCACATTCGCTTTGTCGCCATCAGTTAAAGCAGGATCCAATGGGATTTCAAAATAACCATCCTCATCCGATGTGCCTGATGCAATCACTTCCTCAGTGACAGGATCACGGATTTCAACCAAGGTGTTTGGCTCGGTCTCACCGGTCACCAAAGTACCTTCTGGGTTCAGTGTCGCCTCGAGTTCCGGTGCTTGTGTATCTTTGCTGCCGCTTAATTCGACAGGCGCACTGTCGTTACCCGCTTTATCAATTGCGACCACATCCACACTGTTGCCATCGGTGATCGCTGGATCCAGCTTGATACTAAAGTCACCGTTGTCATCTGAGGTGCCTGATGCAATCACTTCATCAGTGACAGGATCACGGATTTCAACCCAGGTGTTTGGCTCGGTTTGGCCTGTGACCAAAGTACCTTCTGGATTGAGTTCTGCCTCGAGTTCCGGTGCGATGGTGTCTTTGCCACCGACCACCGTCTTCGGTCCAATCGTATTGCCTGCGGCATCTGCTGCCGTTACAAAGCCTTGTGCATTGTCGGTTAATGGGGTGCTTAGCGTAACGCTGTAGTTACCCTCAGCATCTGCAGTCGCTTCACCGATGATGTTGCCAGCTTTGTCTTTCACCACAACTTTGGCATCGGCTTCGGTTTTACCCGTCACCACATCACCATCAGCATTTAAGTTTGCGCTGAGGTCTTTGGGTGCAAGGGTGTCTTTGTCCCCCGTCAGTTTTTGTGGCTGACTTGAGTTGCCCGCTTTATCAATTGCCACCACATCCACACTGTTGCCATCGGTGATCGCTGGATCCAGCTTGATACTAAAGTCACCGTTGTCATCTGAGGTGCCTGATGCAATCACTTCATCAGTGACAGGATCACGGATTTCAACCCAGGTGTTTGGCTCGGTTTGGCCTGTGACCAAAGTACCTTCTGGATTGAGTTCTACCTCGAGTTCCGGTGCGATGGTGTCTTTATCACCCACCACCGTCTTCGGTCCAATCGTGTTGCCTGCGGCATCTGCTGCCGTTACAAAGCCTTGTGTATTGTCGGTTAATGGGGTGCTTAGCTTAACGCTGTAGTTACCCTCAGCATCTGCAGTCGCTTCACCGATGATGTTGCCAGCTTTGTCTTTTACTACAACTTTGACACCGGCTTCGGTTTGACCGGTCACCACATCACCATCAGCATTTAAGTTTGCGCTGAGGTCTTTTGGTGCAAGGGTGTCTTTGTCCCCCGTCAGTGTTTGTGGCTGACTTGGGTTGCCCGCTTCATCAATTGCCACCACATCCACGCTGTTGCCATCGGTGATCGCTGGATCCAGCTTGATACTAAAGTCACCGTTGTCATCCGAGGTGCCTGATGCAATCACTTGCTCAGTGACAGGATCACGGATTTCAACCCAGGTGTTTGGCTCGGTTTGGCCTGTGACCACTGTACCGTCTGGATTGAGTTCTGCCTCGAGTTCCGGTGCGATGGTGTCTTTACCACCCACCACCGTCTTCGGTCCAATCGTGTTGCCTGCGGCATCTGCTGCCGTTACAAAGCCTTCAGCATTGTCTGTTGTTAATGGGGTGCTTAGCGTAACGCTGTAGTTACCCTCAGCATCCGCAGTCGCTTCGCCGATGATGTTGCCAGCTTTGTCTTTCACTACAACTTTGGCACCGGCTTCGGTTTGACCGGTCACCACATCACCGTCAGCATTTAAGTTTGCGCTGAGGTCTTTTGGTGCAAGGGTGTCTTTGCTGCCGCTTAATTCGACAGGCGCACTTGGATTGCCCGCTTCATCAATTGCCACCACATCCACGCTATTGCCATCTGTGATTGCTGGACTCAGCTCAATTTCAAAATGACCATCCTGATCTGAGGTGCCTGATGCAATCACTTCATCAGTGACAGGATCACGGATTTCAACCCAGGTGTTCGGCTCGGTTTGGCCTGTGACCACTGTACCGTCTGTGCTCAGTTCTGCCTCGAGTTCCGGTGCGATGGTGTCTTTGCCACCCACCACCGTCTTCGGTCCAATCGTGTTGCCTGCGGCATCTGCTGCCGTGACAAAGCCTTGTGCATTGTCTGTTAATGGGGTGCTTAGCGTAACGCTGTAGTTACCCTCAGCATCCGCAGTCGCTTCGCCGATGATGTTGCCAGCTTTGTCTTTCACCACAACTTTGGCACCGGCTTCGGTTTGACCGGTCACCACATCACCGTCAGCATTTAAGTTTGCGCTGAGGTCTTTTGGTGCAAGGGTGTCTTTGTCCCCCGTCAGTGTTTGTAGCTGACTTGGATTACCCGCTTTATCAATTGCCACCACATCCACGCTGTTGCCATCGGTGATCGCTGGATCCAGCTTGATACTAAAGTCACCGTTGTCATCCGAGGTGCCTGATGCAATCACTTGCTCAGTGACAGGATCACGGATTTCAACCCAGGTGTTCGGCTCGGTTTGGCCTGTGACCACTGTACCGTCTGTGCTCAGTTCTGCCTCGAGTTCCGGTGCGATGGTGTCTTTGCCACCCACCACCGTCTTCGGTCCAATCGTGTTGCCTGCGGCATCTGCTGCCGTGACAAAGCCTTGTGCATTGTCTGTTAATGGGGTGCTTAGCGTAACACTGTAGTTACCCTCAGCATCCGCAGTCGCTTCACCGATGATGTTGCCAGCTTTGTCTTTCACCACAACTTTGGCATCGGCTTCGGTTTTACCGGTCACCACATCACCATCAGCATTTAAGTTTGCGCTGAGGTCTTTTGGTGCAATGGTGTCTTTGCTGCCGGTTAATTCGACAGGCACACTGTCGTTACCCGCTTTATCAATCGCCACCACATCCACGCTGTTGCCATCGGTGATCGCTGGATCTAGCTTGATACTAAAGTCACCGTTGTCATCTGATGTCCCTGATGCAATCACTTCATCAGTGATAGGATCACGGATTTCAACCCAGGTGTTTGGCTCGGTTTGGCCTGTGACCAAAGTACCCTCTGGGTTCAGTGTCGCCTCGAGTTCCGGTGCTTGTGTATCTTTGCTGCCGCTTAATTCGACAGGCGCACTTGGATTGCCCGCTTCATCAATTGCCACCACATTCGCTTTGTCGCCATCAGTTAAAGCAGGATCCAATGGGATTTCAAAATAACCATCCTCATCCGATGTGCCTGATGCAATCACTTCATTAGTGACAGGATCACGGATTTCAACCAAGGTGTTTGGCTCGGTCTCACCGGTCACCAAAGTACCCTCTGGGTTCAGTGTCGCCTCGAGTTCTGGTGCTTGTGTATCTTTGCTGCCAGTTAATTCGACAGGCGCACTTGGATTGCCCGCTTCATCAATTGCCACCACATCCACGCTGTTGCCATCAGTTAAGGCTGGACTCAGCTCAATTTCAAAATAACCATCCTCATCCGATGTACCTGATGCAATCACTTGCTCAGTGACAGGATCACGGATTTCAACCCAGGTGTTCGGCTCGGTTTGGCCTGTGACCAAAGTACCTTCTGGATTGAGTTCTGCCTCGAGTTCCGGTGCGATGGTGTCTTTGCCACCCACCACCGTCTTCGGTCCAATCGTGTTGCCTGCGGCATCTGCTGCCGTTACAAAGCCTTGTGCATTGTCGGTTAATGGGGTGCTTAGCGTAACGCTGTAGTTACCCTCAGCATCTGCAGTCGCTTCGCCGATGATGTTGCCAGCTTTGTCTTTTACTACAACTTTGGCACCGGCTTCGGTTTTACCGGTCACCACATCACCATCAGCATTTAAGTTTGCGCTGAGGTCTTTTGGTGCAAGGGTGTCTTTGTCCCCCGTCAGTGTTTGTGGCTGACTTGGATTACCCGCTTTATCAATTGCCACCACATCCACGCTGTTGCCATCGGTGATCGCTGGACTCAGCTCAATTTCAAAATAACCATCCTCATTCGATGTGCCTGATGCAATCACTTCACCGCTGACAGGATCACGGATTTCAACCAAAGTGTTTGGCTCGGTTTGGCCTGTGACCACTGTACCCTCTGGGTTCAGTTCTGCCTCGAGTTCCGGTGCTTGTGTATCTTTGCTGCCAGTTAATTCGACAGGCGCACTTGGATTGCCCGCTTCATCAATTGCCACCACATCCACGCTGTTGCCATCGGTGATCGCTGGACTCAGCTCAATTTCAAAATGACCGTCCTGATCTGAGGTGCCTGATGCAATCACTTCATCAGTGACAGGATCACGGATTTCAACCCAGGTGTTTGGCTCGGTTTGGCCTGTGACCAAAGTACCGTCTGTGCTCAGTTCTGCCTCGAGTTCCGGTGCGATGGTGTCTTTACCACCCACCACCGTCTTCGGTCCAATCGTGTTGCCTGCGGCATCGGATGCCGTTACAAAGCCTTGTGCATTGTCGGTTAATGGGGTGCTTAGCGTAACGCTGTAGTTACCCTCAGCATCTGCAGTCGCTTCACCGATGATGTTGCCAGCTTTGTCTTTCACCACAACTTTGGCATCGGCTTCGGTTTTACCCGTCACCACATCACCATCAGCATTTAAGTTTGCGCTGAGGTCTTTGGGTGCAAGGGTGTCTTTGTCCCCCGTCAGTTTTTGTGGCTGACTTGAGTTGCCCGCTTTATCAATTGCCACCACATCCACACTGTTGCCATCGGTGATCGCTGGATCCAGCTTGATACTAAAGTCACCGTTGTCATCTGAGGTGCCTGATGCAATCACTTCATCAGTGACAGGATCACGGATTTCAACCCAGGTGTTTGGCTCGGTTTGGCCTGTGACCAAAGTACCTTCTGGATTGAGTTCTACCTCGAGTTCCGGTGCGATGGTGTCTTTACCACCGACCACCGTCTTCGGTCCAATCGTGTTGCCTGCGGCATCGGATGCCGTTACAAAGCCTTGTGCATTGTCGGTTAATGGGGTGCTTAGCGTAACGCTGTAGTTACCCTCAGCATCTGCAGTCGCTTCACCGATGATGTTGCCAGCTTTGTCTTTCACCACAACTTTGGCATCGGCTTCGGTTTTACCCGTCACCACATCACCATCAGCATTTAAGTTTGCGCTGAGGTCTTTGGGTGCAAGGGTGTCTTTGTCCCCCGTCAGTTTTTGTGGCTGACTTGAGTTGCCCGCTTTATCAATTGCCACCACATCCACACTGTTGCCATCGGTGATCGCTGGATCCAGCTTGATACTAAAGTCACCGTTGTCATCTGAGGTGCCTGATGCAATCACTTCATCAGTGACAGGATCACGGATTTCAACCCAGGTGTTTGGCTCGGTTTGGCCTGTGACCAAAGTACCTTCTGGATTGAGTTCTACCTCGAGTTCCGGTGCGATGGTGTCTTTGCCACCGACCACCGTCTTCGGTCCAATCGTGTTGCCTGCGGCATCTGCTGCCGTCACAAAGCCTTGTGCATTGTCGGTTAATGGGGTGCTTAGCGTAACGCTGTAGTTACCTTCAGCATCTGCAGTCGCTTCGCCGATGATGTTGCCAGCTTTGTCTTTCACTACAACTTTGGCATCGGCTTCGGTTTGACCGGTCACCACATCACCATCAGCATTTAAGTTTGCGCTGAGGTCTTTGGGTGCAAGGGTGTCTTTGTCCCCCGTCAGTGTTTGTGGCTGACTTGGGTTGCCCGCTTCATCAATTGCCACCACATCCACGCTGTTGCCATCGGTGATTGCTGGATCCAGCTTGATACTAAAGTCACCATTGTCATCTGAGGTGCCTGATGCAATCACTTCATCAGTGACAGGATCACGGATTTCAACCCAGGTGTTTGGCTCGGTTTGGCCTGTGACCACTGTACCGTCTGTGCTCAGTTCTGCCTCGAGTTCCGGTGCGATGGTGTCTTTGCCACCCACCACCGTCTTCGGTCCAATCGTGTTGCCTGCGGCATCTGCTGCCGTTACAAAGCCTTGTGCATTGTCGGTTAATGGGGTGCTTAGCGTAACGCTGTAGTTACCTTCAGCATCTGCAGTCGCTTCGCCGATGATGTTGCCAGCTTTGTCTTTCACCACAACTTTGGCATCGGCTTCGGTTTTACCCGTCACCACATCACCATCAGCATTTAAGTTTGCGCTGAGGTCTTTTGGTGCAAGGGTGTCTTTGTCCCCCGTCAGTGTTTGTGGCTGACTTGGATTACCCGCTTTATCAATTGCCACCACATCCACGCTGTTGCCGTCGGTGATCGCTGGACTCAGCTCAATTTCAAAATGACCATCCTGATCTGAGGTGCCTGATGCAATCACTTCATCAGTGACAGGATCACGGATTTCAACCCAGGTGTTTGGCTCGGTTTGGCCTGTGACCACTGTACCGTCTGGATTGAGTTCTGCCTCGAGTTCCGGTGCGATGGTGTCTTTGCCACCGACCAACGTCTTCGGTCCAATCGTGTTGCCTGCGGCATCTGCTGCCGTTACAAAGCCTTGTGCATTGTCGGTTAATGGGGTGCTTAGCGTAACGCTGTAGTTACCCTCAGCATCTGCAGTCGCTTCGCCGATGATGTTGCCAGCTTTGTCTTTCACCACAACTTTAGCATCTGCTTCGGTTTGACCCGTCACCACATCACCCTCAGCATTTAAGTTTGCGCTGAGGTCTTTTGGTGCAAGGGTGTCTTTGTCCCCCGTCAGTGTTTGTGGCTGACTTGGATTACCCGCTTTATCAATTGCCACCACATCCACGCTGTTGCCGTCGGTGATCGCTGGACTCAGCTCAATTTCAAAATGACCATCCTCATCGGAGGTGCCTGATGCAATCACTTCATCAGTGACAGGATCACGGATTTCAACCCAGGTGTTTGGCTCGGTCTCACCGGTCACCAAAGTACCTTCTGTGCTCAGTTCTGCCTCGAGTTCCGGTGCTTGTGTATCTTTGCTGCCGCTTAATTCGACAGGCGCACTTGGATTGCCCGCTTCATCAATTGCCACCACATTCGCTTTGTCGCCATCAGTTAAAGCAGGATCCAATGGGATTTCAAAATAACCATCCTCATCCGATGTGCCTGATGCAATCACTTCATCAGTGACAGGATCACGGATTTCAACCAAGGTGTTTGGCTCGGTCTCACCGGTCACCAAAGTACCCTCTGGGTTCAGTGTCGCCTCGAGTTCTGGTGCTTGTGTATCTTTGCTGCCAGTTAATTCCACAGGCGCACTGTCGTTACCCGCTTTATCAATTGCCACCACATCCACGCTGTTGCCATCGGTGATCGCTGGATCCAGCTTGATACTAAAGTCACCGTTGTCATCTGAGGTGCCTGATGCAATCACTTGCTCAGTGACAGGATCACGGATTTCAACCCAGGTGTTTGGCTCGGTTTGGCCTGTGACCACTGTACCGTCTGTGCTCAGTTCTGCCTCGAGTTCCGGTGCGATGGTGTCTTTACCACCCACCACCGTCTTCGGTCCAATCGTGTTGCCTGCGGCATCGGATGCCGTCACAAAGCCTTGTGCATTGTCGGTTAATGGGGTGCTTAGCGTAACGCTGTAGTTACCCTCAGCATCTGCAGTCGCTTCACCGATGATGGTGCCAGCTTTGTCTTTCACCACAACTTTGGCATCGGCTTCGGTTTTACCCGTCACCACATCACCGTCAGCATTTAAGTTTGCGCTGAGGTCTTTTGGTGCAAGGGTGTCTTTGTCCCCCGTCAGTGTTTGTGGCTGACTTGGGTTGCCCGCTTCATCAATTGCCACCACATCCACGCTGTTGCCATCGGTGATCGCTGGATCCAGCTTGATACTAAAGTCACCGTTGTCATCCGAGGTGCCTGATGCAATCACTTGCTCAGTGACAGGATCACGGATTTCAACCCAGGTGTTTGGCTCGGTTTGGCCTGTGACCACTGTACCGTCTGGATTGAGTTCTGCCTCGAGTTCCGGTGCTTGTGTATCTTTGCTGCCGCTTAATTCGACAGGCGCACTGTCGTTACCCGCTTTATCAATTGCCACCACATCCACACTGTTGCCATCGGTGATCGCTGGATCCAGCTTGATACTAAAGTCACCGTTGTCATCTGAGGTGCCTGATGCAATCACTTCATCAGTGACAGGATCACGGATTTCAACCCAGGTGTTTGGCTCGGTTTGGCCTGTGACCACTGTACCGTCTGTGCTCAGTTCTGCCTCGAGTTCCGGTGCGATGGTGTCTTTGCCACCGACCACCGTCTTCGGTCCAATCGTGTTGCCTGCGGCATCTGCTGCCGTCACAAAGCCTTGTGCATTGTCGGTTAATGGGGTGCTTAGCGTAACGCTGTAGTTACCTTCAGCATCTGCAGTCGCTTCGCCGATGATGTTGCCAGCTTTGTCTTTCACCACAACTTTGGCATCGGCTTCGGTTTTACCCGTCACCACATCACCATCAGCATTTAAGTTTGCGCTGAGGTCTTTTGGTGCAAGGGTGTCTTTGTCCCCCGTCAGTGTTTGTGGCTGACTTGGGTTGCCCGCTTCATCAATTGCCACCACATCCACGCTGTTGCCATCGGTGATCGCTGGATCCAGCTTGATACTAAAGTCACCATTGTCATCTGAGATGCCTGATGCAATCACTTCATCAGTGACAGGATCACGGATTTCAACCAAAGTGTTTGGCTCGGTTTGGCCTGTGACCACTGTACCGTCTGTGCTCAGTTCTGCCTCGAGTTCCGGTGCGATGGTGTCTTTGCCACCGACCACTGTCTTCGGTCCAATCGTGTTGCCTGCGGCATCTGCTGCCGTTACAAAGCCTTGTGCATTGTCGGTTAATGGGGTGCTTAGCGTAACGCTGTAGTTACCCTCAGCATCCGCAGTCGCTTCGCCGATGATGTTACCAGCTTTGTCTTTCACTACAACTTTGGCATCGGCTTCGGTTTGACCCGTCACCACATCACCGTCAGCATTTAAGTTTGCGCTGAGGTCTTTGGGTGCAAGGGTATCTTTGTCCCCCGTCAGTGTTTGTGGCTGACTTGGGTTGCCCGCTTTATCAATTGCGACCACATCCACGCTGTTGCCATCGGTGATCGCTGGATCTAGCTTGATACTAAAGTCACCGTTTTCATCTGAGGTGCCTGATGCAATCACTTCATCAGTGACAGGATCACGGATTTCAACCCAGGTGTTTGGCTCGGTTTGGCCTGTGACCACTGTACCCTCTGGGTTCAGTGTCGCCTCGAGTTCCGGTGCGATGGTGTCTTTGCCACCCACCACCGTCTTCGGTCCAATCGTGTTGCCTGCGGCATCGGATGCCGTTACAAAGCCTTGTGCATTGTCGGTTAATGGGGTGCTTAGCGTAACGCTGTAGTTACCCTCAGCATCTGCAGTCGCTTCACCGATGATGTTGCCAGCTTTGTCTTTCACCACAACTTTGGCATCGGCTTCGGTTTTACCCGTCACCACATCACCATCAGCATTTAAGTTTGCGCTGAGGTCTTTGGGTGCAAGGGTGTCTTTGTCCCCCGTCAGTTTTTGTGGCTGACTTGAGTTGCCCGCTTTATCAATTGCCACCACATCCACACTGTTGCCATCGGTGATCGCTGGATCCAGCTTGATACTAAAGTCACCGTTGTCATCTGAGGTGCCTGATGCAATCACTTCATCAGTGACAGGATCACGGATTTCAACCCAGGTGTTTGGCTCGGTTTGGCCTGTGACCAAAGTACCTTCTGGATTGAGTTCTACCTCGAGTTCCGGTGCGATGGTGTCTTTACCACCGACCACCGTCTTCGGTCCAATCGTGTTGCCTGCGGCATCTGCTGCCGTCACAAAGCCTTGTGCATTGTCGGTTAATGGGGTGCTTAGCGTAACGCTGTAGTTACCTTCAGCATCTGCAGTCGCTTCGCCGATGATGTTGCCAGCTTTGTCTTTCACTACAACTTTGGCATCGGCTTCGGTTTGACCGGTCACCACATCACCATCAGCATTTAAGTTTGCGCTGAGGTCTTTGGGTGCAAGGGTGTCTTTGTCCCCCGTCAGTGTTTGTGGCTGACTTGGGTTGCCCGCTTCATCAATTGCCACCACATCCACGCTGTTGCCATCGGTGATTGCTGGATCCAGCTTGATACTAAAGTCACCGTTGTCATCTGAGGTGCCTGATGCAATCACTTGCTCAGTGACAGGATCACGGATTTCAACCCAGGTGTTTGGCTCGGTTTGGCCTGTGACCACTGTACCTTCTGGATTGAGTTCTGCCTCGAGTTCCGGTGCGATGGTGTCTTTGCCACCGACCACCGTCTTCGGTCCAATCGTGTTGCCTGCGGCATCTGCTGCCGTTACAAAGCCTTGTGCATTGTCGGTTAATGGGGTGCTTAACGTTACGCTGTAGTTACCCTCAGCATCTGCAGTCGCTGTGCCGATGATGTTGCCAGCTTTGTCTTTCACTACAACTTTGGCACCGGCTTCGGTTTGACCGGTCACCACATCACCATCAGCATTTAAGTTTGCGCTGAGGTCTTTGGGTGCAAGGGTGTCTTTGTCCCCCGTCAGTGTTTGTGGCTGACTTGGGTTGCCCGCTTCATCAATTGCCACCACATCCACGCTGTTGCCATCGGTGATTGCTGGATCCAGCTTGATACTAAAGTCACCGTTGTCATCTGAGGTGCCTGATGCAATCACTTGCTCAGTGACAGGATCACGGATTTCAACCCAGGTGTTTGGCTCGGTTTGGCCTGTGACCACTGTACCTTCTGGATTGAGTTCTGCCTCGAGTTCCGGTGCGATGGTGTCTTTGCCACCGACCACCGTCTTCGGTCCAATCGTGTTGCCTGCGGCATCTGCTGCCGTTACAAAGCCTTGTGCATTGTCGGTTAATGGGGTGCTTAACGTTACGCTGTAGTTACCCTCAGCATCTGCAGTCGCTGTGCCGATGATGTTGCCAGCTTTGTCTTTCACTACAACTTTGGCACCGGCTTCGGTTTTACCCGTCACCACATCACCGTCAGCATTTAAGTTTGCGCTGAGGTCTTTTGGTGCAATGGTGTCTTTGCTGCCAGTTAATTCGACAGGCGCACTGTCGTTACCCGCTTTATCAATTGCGACCACATCCACGCTGTTGCCATCGGTGATTGCTGGATCCAGCTTGATACTAAAGTCACCGTTGTCATCCGAGGTGCCTGATGCAATCACTTGCTCAGTGACAGGATCACGGATTTCAACCCAGGTGTTTGGCTCGGTCTCACCAGTCACCAAAGTACCTTCTGGGTTCAGTGTCGCCTCGAGTTCCGGTGCGATGGTGTCTTTGCCACCCACCACCGTCTTCGGTCCAATCGTGTTGCCTGCGGCATCTGCTGCCGTTACAAAGCCTTGTGCATTGTCGGTTAATGGGGTGCTTAGCGTAACGCTGTAGTTACCCTCAGCATCTGCAGTCGCTGTGCCGATGATGTTGCCAGCTTTGTCTTTCACCACAACTTTGGCACCGGCTTCGGTTTTACCGGTCACCACATCACCATCAGCATTTAAGTTTGCGCTGAGGTCTTTTGGTGCAATGGTGTCTTTGTCCCCCGTCAGTTTTTGTGGCTGACTTGGGTTGCCCGCTTCATCAATTGCCACCACATCCACACTGTTGCCATCGGTGATTGCTGGATCTAGCTTGATACTAAAGTCACCGTTGTCATCTGAGGTGCCTGATGCAATCACTTCATCAGTGACAGGATCACGGATTTCAACCCAGGTGTTTGGCTCGGTTTGGCCTGTGACCAAAGTGCCTTCTTCATTCAACTCAGCAGCAAGTTTAGGTGGAGATTCATCACCACGATTAATCGGTTGTTGACCAGAGCTATTGCCATTGTCATCCACCGCTTCTATCTTGCCAATCTCACCTTCATTCAGTGGATTCGGCTCGATGTCCCATGTGCCGTCTTCATTCACGGTGGTGCTGACCGTGTTGCCCTCAGAATCGGTGATAATGATGGTTGAGCCTGCATCACCTGTCCCTTCAATACCTTCGCCATTGTTTTCAGTGACGATCGGGGCAGTTGGGGCAGTTTGATCGCCCCCGGTAATCGGTTGTTGACCCGAGCTATTGCCATTGTCATCCACCGCTTCAATTTTGCCAATCTCACCCTCATTCAGTGGATTCGGCTCGATGTCCCATGTGCCATCTTCATTCACGGTGGTGCTGACCGTGTTCCCCTCGGAATCGGTGATAATGATGGTTGAGCCTGCATCACCTGTCCCTTCAATACCTTCGCCATTGTTTTCAGTGACGATCGGGGCAGTTGGGGCAGTTTGATCGCCCCCGGTAATCGGTTGTTGACCCGAGCTATTGCCATTGTCATCCACCGCTTCAATTTTGCCAATCTCACCCTCATTCAGTGGATTCGGCTCGATGTCCCATGTGCCATCTTCATTCACGGTGGTGCTGACCGTGTTCCCCTCGGAATCGGTGATAATGATGGTTGAGCCTGCATCACCTGTCCCTTCAATACCTTCGCCATTGTTTTCAGTGACGATCGGGGCAGTTGGGGCAGTTTGATCGCCTCCGGTGATCGGTTGTTGACCCGAGCTATTGCCATTGTCATCCACCGCTTCAATTTTGCCAATCTCACCCTCATTCAGTGGATTCGGCTTGATGTCCCATGTGCCGTCTTCATTTACGGTAGTGCTGACCGTGTTGCCTTCGGAATCGGTAATAATGATGGTTGAGCCTGCATCACCGGTCCCTTCAATGCCTTCGCCATTGTTTTCAGTGATGATCGGAAATTTAGGGACATTTACATCTTCACTCTTTTTATTATTATCGTTGTCATTTGCTCCAGCGAGCACAGCACCACCTACGGCAGCACCACCACCCAACCATGGCAGTATCAATCCAGGGGTAAATTCATCATATAATAATGGCTCGATATCATCGAGTAATTGGTATTGAATCGCATCGATTTGACCTTGCGTATCGGTAAATTCAGCCCAATATAATTTTCCATCTTCATCATTAAAGACAATACTGTTATCAGCATCATTTTTATCATTGAAAAAATTCTCAATGATAATCACATCACCATTTTTAAATTGGATTTCAACTGCATTTCCATTTCTAACTATTTTCAAGACATCATCTTTAGAGCGATTAATAATAACCACTGAATTCTCAGTTAAAGAAACTAAATTATTATCTGTCTCACTGGTCAAAACATGTGTTTTTTTAGATACAGTAGAAATAGTATGCATTTTATTCACCTAATTTATTTCTTTTTTAATATATGGAACTTATATTATTTTAAAATAATGCGAATTGAATCACACTATTTAAATTAATAAATTTTTATTAGTTTTATAATTGCACATTAAAAATACAAAAAGAACAACAATGTTTAAATAATTTATTTAAAAATAATACAATGAATATATTATTCACATAGAGTTAATATATTCTTAACAATTTAATTTGTTTTATTTACCCATCTCATTTTTAGATCCAAATTTATTTTAAACACAGATCATTTTATTTTTATTTCGTTAATTAAAACACATAAAAAAGCCCCCATAATTGGAGGCTTTTTTAGATGCTAATCTAAGAAATAACTTAATTCAATTAAGCCAAACCTTTCTCTTTCAACACTTGAAGCATGGTCGAACCCAGCTCAGCGGGACTACGTGTATATGCCATGCCCGCTTTTTCAAACGCTGCAAATTTCTCTTCAGCCGTTCCTTTACCACCCGAAATAATTGCACCCGCATGTCCCATACGTTTACCTTTAGGCGCTGTCACACCTGCAATATAACCGACAACAGGTTTGGTTACGTTGGATTGAATGTATTCCGCCGCTTCTTCCTCAGCCGTACCACCAATTTCACCAATCATAATGATCGCTTCAGTTTCAGGATCTTCTTGGAACAATTTTAAGCAATCAATTTGGTTCATGCCCGGAATCGGATCACCACCAATGCCAATACAGGTTGACTGACCCAGACCCAACTTCGTGGTTTGCGCCACCGCTTCATAAGTCAATGTACCGGAACGTGAAATAATCCCAATTTTACCGGGTTGATGAATATGACCCGGCATAATCCCGATCTTACATTCACCTGGAGTGATAATGCCTGGACAGTTTGGACCAATTAAACGTGCATTGTTGCCATAGGTTTCGAGGTAACGTTTTGCTTTCAACATATCCAGTGTCGGTACACCTTCAGTGATGACCACAATCAGTTCTACACCAGCATCAATTGATTCAATAATCGAATCAAGTACAAAAGGTGCAGGAACATAAATTGAGGTTGCAGTTGCCCCTGTTTCTTTCACCGCTTCTGCCATGGTATTAAAGACAGGTAGGTTTAAATGGGTTGTTCCCCCTTTACCTGGCGTTACCCCACCCACGACTTTGGTGCCGTATGCAATGGATTGTTCTGAATGGAATGTGCCGTTTTTACCTGTAAAGCCTTGTACCAAAACAGTGGTGTCTTTATTAATTAATACGCTCATGATTGATACTCCTTATGCTTTTACTGCGGCAACAACTTTTTCTGCAGCATCAGCTAAGCCTGTTGCAGAAATTAATTTAAGACCTGATTCATCAAGTAATTTGGCACCTAACTCAGCATTGTTACCTTCTAAGCGAACAACCACAGGTACCGTTACATTTACTTCTTGAACCGCTGCAATAATCGCTTCAGCAATCATGTCACAACGTACAATTCCACCAAAAATATTGATCAATACACCTTGTACAGAGCTATCTGACAAAATAATTTTAAACGCTTCAATCACACGATCTTTGGTTGCACCACCACCGACGTCTAAGAAGTTTGCAGGTTGACCACCATACAGTTTAATGATGTCCATGGTGGCCATCGCGAGACCCGCACCATTAACCATACAACCAATATTACCTTCTAAGGCCACATAGTTCAGATCAAATTCAGACGCTTTTAACTCACGCTCATTTTCTTGAGATTTATCACGCATCGCTGCAATTTCTGGCAGACGGTACAGCGCATTTGAGTCGATACCGACTTTGGCATCGACACACAGAATCTCACCATTCTCACGTACAGATAGCGGATTGATTTCGAACAACGCAAAATCATTTTCAATAAAAGCTTTATACGCTGAAGTCATGATGGTCACAAACTGATTAATTTGTTTGTCTTTTAGACCTAATTGAAATGCCACATCACGCGCTTGGAATGGCAATAAGCCGACCAAAGGATCTACTTCAACTTTAATAATTTTTTCAGGGGTTTCTTCAGCCACTTTTTCAATTTCAACACCGCCCTCTGTCGATGCCATAAAGGTCACACGGCGGCTTGAACGATCGACCACTGCACCTAAGTACAATTCACGTTCAACCGGATAAACATCTTCACAAATGAGGATACTGTTGACTGGCTGACCATTGGCATCGGTTTGATAAGTGACTAAACGGGTACCAATGATTGAATTAGCATAATCAGCAACTTCTTCTTTTGATTTCGCGACTTTTACGCCACCTGCTTTACCACGACCACCTGCATGAACTTGCGCTTTCATCACAGCGAACTTACCGCCGAGTTGTTCAAATGCAGCGACTGCTTCCTCTGCATTGGTTGCAAGAATCCCTTCCTGAACAGGCATTCCATATTTCTTTAACAGCGCTTTTGCTTGATATTCGTGTAGATTCATTTTTTTACCTTTGACTACTTTTCACTTTTTATGATCAATCAATACTTAAACATCCATCGCAATAAGTATTGGCATTTATTAAATTTTGTACTTATAGTTTTAGATGATTATTCATACAAAAACAACCATCAAATGCAAAAAGAGCGGCCTAAGCCGCTCTTTTTTGATTTATTTACGCTTGCGTTGAATCGCGTGAATCGCACGTCCATCGACTGCAAGTGCAGCTTCATGAACCACTTCAGAGAAAGTTGGATGACCGAAAGTCATCAATTGTAAATCTTCTACAGAAGATACAAATTCAAGTGCGATCATACCTTGGTGAACGATATCAGACGCAGCAGGTCCAATCACGTGCATACCGAGTAAACGATCTGTTTTCGCATCAGCAACGAACTTCACAAAACCAGCATTTTCACCCGCTGCCATTGCACGACCGTTCGCAGCGAAACCGAATTGACCAGTTTTCACTTCATGGCCTTTATCGATCGCTTGCTCTTCTGTTAAACCCACCCACGCCGCTTCAGGGTGTGTGTAAATTACAGAAATGATGGTGTCGTAGTTCACTTGAGCTGCATGACCGTGCATACGTTCAACAGCCATTACGCCTTCTTCCATTGCTTTATGTGCAAGCATTGGACCACGTACTAAGTCACCAATTGCGTATACGCCTTCAACAGAAGTTGCACACCAATCGTTAACTTCAACTAAACCACGTTCAGTCAATTTAATGCCTGAATCTTCAGCCAATAAACCTTCTGCATAGGCTTTACGACCGACACAAACGATCAACTTGTCGAAAGTTTGCGTTTTGTCTTCACCGCCTTGGGTGTATTGAACAGTCACTTCACGACCATTGATTTCTGTGCCCGCTACTTTAGCGCCAACACGGATATCAAGACCTTGTTTGGTTAATACTTTTTGGTAGTCTTTTGCCAATGCTTTATCAGCCATTGGTAAGAATGTATCCATTGCTTCAAATACAACAACTTCAGACCCTAGACGACGCCAAACAGAACCAAGCTCTAAACCAATAACACCTGCACCAATCACACCTAAACGTTTCGGTACTTCTGGGAATTCAAGCGCGCCAGTAGAGTCAACAATGATGTCTTGATCTACAGGTGCAACAGGAATATTCACTGGTACTGAACCAGATGCAAGGATCACATATTTCGGTTCTAAAATTTGAGTTTCACCTTCGTGAGAAACAAACTCAACTTTTTTACCTGCAAGGAGTTTACCAGTACCTTTTAACCATTCAATACCGTTGCCTTTAAGAAGACCATCGATACCCATAGTGAGTTGGTTTACAATTTTGTCTTTGCGATCTAGAAGTTTTGCAAGATCAAACTTCACTTCACCCGTGGTAATACCGTGATCATCTAAGTGATGTACTGTATCTTCATAACGGTGAGAAGAATCAAGCAATGCTTTAGATGGGATACAACCCACATTTAAGCACGTACCACCTAAAGATGGCTTGCCTTTGTGAATACGTTTTTCGATACACGCAACTTTAAAACCAAGTTGAGCTGCACGAATCGCAGCCTCATAACCACCTGGTCCACCGCCAATCACAACAAGATCAAACTGTTGAGACATATTTATCTCCAAAGAATCCCCCTAAATCCCCCTTTCACAAAGGGGGACAGCCCCTCTTTCTAAAGAGGGGTTTGGGGAGATTTCAAATTTATAAATTAAAGATCGAGGATCAAACGTGCTGGTTCTTCTAACAATTCTTTGATTGCTACAAGGAAACCTACTGCTTCTTTACCATCGATTAAACGGTGGTCATAAGAAAGTGCCAAGTACATCATCGGTAAGATTTCAACTTGACCATTCACCGCCATTGGACGCTCTTGGATTTTATGCATACCCAAAATCGCAGTTTGTGGTGTATTCAAAATCGGCGTAGAAAGCAATGAACCGAACGTACCACCATTAGTAATGGTGAATGTACCGCCAGTCATGTCTTCAATACCCAATTTACCGTCACGCGCTTTACCAGCATATGCACGGATACCGTTTTCAACTTCAGCATAGTTCATGCGGTCTGTATCACGAAGTACAGGAACCACTAGACCACGGTCAGAAGACACCGCTACACCGATGTCATAGAAACCGTGATATACGATGTCGTCGCCATCAATAGAAGCATTTACCGCTGGGTAGCGTTTAAGCGCTTCAGTTGCTGCTTTAACGAAGAATGACATGAAGCCTAGACGCGCACCATGACGTTTTTCGAATGCATCTTTATATTGCGCACGCATGTCCATGATTGGTTTCATGTTCACTTCGTTGAACGTAGTCAACATTGCAGTGCTTTGCGTTGCATTCAATAGACGTTCAGCAACACGTTTACGAAGACGAGTCATTGGAACACGTTTTTCGATACGCTCACCAGCAGCAGGAGCCGCTAATGGAGCAACAGCAGCTGCCGCAGGTTTAGCTTGATGATTCGCAACATCTTCTTTGGTGATACGACCACCGCGACCCGAACCCTCAACATCGCTTGCAGCGATACCAGATTCAGTCAATGCTTTACGCACTGCAGGCGCTTGATCAGTCACCGCTTGAGCACGTTCAACCACAGGTGCAGCACCTGCTTCAGTTTGAGCAGCAGCTTGTTCTACTTGACCTTCAGATTGAACTGCTTGAGTTTGAGCAGCGCCAGATACAGCACCCTCTTCAAACTGAGCAATCACTTCAGATGAAAGAACAGTATCGCCTTCACCTTTAAGGATTGAAGCGATTGTACCGTCTGCAGGAGCAACAACCTCTAAAACAACTTTATCCGTTTCGATATCACAGATCACTTCGTCACGTGATACAGCTTCACCTGGTTGTTTGTGCCAAGTTGCAATTGTTCCGTCAGCAACTGACTCTGGGAATACCGGTGCTTTAATTTCGGTTGCCATTATTGAGAATCTCCAGTTTGTTCAGCATTGATCGCTAATGCGTCATTTACCAGCTGAGCTTGTTGTTTTGCATGCAAATAAGGTGAACCACAAGCCGGTGCAGCAGAAGCTTCACGACCTGCATAACTAATACGAACTTGTTTACCCGCTTTCATCACATCATCGTATAAACGCGGTGCGATGAATAACCAAGCACCTTGGTTCTTCGGCTCTTCCTGAGTCCAAACGATATCTTTCACATTTGGATATTGAGCAAGAACTTCAGCTAAACGTGCTTCTGGGTATGGATACAATTGTTCAATACGTACAATCGCAGTATTGCTTAATTCAGCTTCACGACGTTTTTCAAGTAAATCATAGTAAACCTTACCACCACAAAGCACTAAACGGGTAACGTCAGCTTTGTTGATGTTGTCGATTTCATCGATCACGGTTTGGAATGAACCATTTGCAAGCTCTTCTAGTGTAGACGTTGCAAGTTTGTGACGAAGCAATGATTTCGGTGAAGTCACGATCATTGGTTTACGAATCGGACGAAGTGCTTGACGACGCATCGCATGGAAAATCTGCGCAGGAGTCGTCGGTGTAATCACTTGCATGTTGTCTTCAGCACACAGCTGTAAGAAACGTTCTAAACGTGCAGATGAGTGCTCAGGACCTTGACCTTCGAAGCCATGTGGAAGAAGCATGGTTAAACCACACACACGTTCCCATTTGGTTTCACCAGAAGCGATGAATTGGTCAATCACAACCTGTGCACAGTTCGCGAAGTCACCGAACTGAGCTTCCCAAATCACAAGGCTCTTAGGAAGTGTGGTTGCATAACCATATTCGAATGCCAACACCGCCATTTCTGACAACAATGAGTCATAAATAGCCGTACGTGGTTGGTTTTCTTTGATATGGCAAAGCGGAATATAGGTTGAACCATCGACTTGGTTATGCAATTTCGCATGACGGTGTGAGAATGTACCACGACCCACGTCTTCACCCGTTAAACGAACAAGGAAGCCTTCATCTAGAATGGTTGCATACGCTAAAGTTTCAGCAGCACCCCAGTTCAGTGGCATTTCACCTGTTTGCATTTTCAAACGGTCATCAATCACTTTCGATACTTGGCGTTGCATCACGAAGCCTTCTGGCAACTCACGCATTTTACGACCAAGTTCTTTTAAGCGTTCAATTGGGAATGAAGTATCCCATTTGTCTGTGTATTCGTGACCCAAGTATGGTGTCCAATCCACAAACATTTTTTTGTTTGGCTCAAGTACAAGTGCATTGGCAACGTGTTTACCCGCTTCTAAATCAGAACGGTACTGTTCAACCATGGCATCTGCTGCTGCACGATCTAACACACCCTGTTGAACCAATTGATCTGCATACAACGTACGGGTCGTTGTTTTCTTGTTGATCACTTGATACATCAATGGCTGAGTTGCTGCTGGCTCATCGGCTTCGTTATGACCACGACGACGGTAGCAGAACATGTCAATCACAACGTCTTTACGGAAGGTGTGACGGAAATCGTGTGCCAATTGAGAAACGAACAACACTGCTTCAGGATCATCACCGTTCACATGGAAGATCGGTGCTTGGATCATTTTCGCAATGTCCGTACAGTATTCTGTAGAACGCGCATCACGTGGATCAGATGTGGTGAAACCAACTTGGTTATTCACAACAATATGAACCGTACCACCCACTGTATAGCCACGTGTTTGTGACATTTGGAAGGTTTCTTGATTCACACCTTGACCTGCAAATGCTGCATCACCATGCACAATGATTGGTAATACGTCATCACCACCGATATCTTTACGACGCACTTGACGCGCACGTACTGAACCTTCAACGACTGGTCCAACGATTTCCAAATGTGATGGGTTGAACGCTAACGCTAAGTGAACTTCGCCACCTGGAGTCATCACGTTTGATGAGAAACCTTGGTGGTATTTAACGTCGCCTGAACCTTTTTTGTTCAGTGCTTTACCTTCGAATTCGCCGAATAGGTCTGCTGGGTTTTTACCCATGATATTGACAAGAAGATTTAAACGGCCACGGTGAGGCATACCGATAACCACTTCTTTACAACCTACAGAGCCTGCACGTTGGATCAATTCATTTACCATTGGGATAAATGATTCACCACCTTCAACACCAAAACGTTTCGCACCAACGTATTTGTTACCGAGGAATTTTTCTAGACCTTCAGCAGCCGTTAAACGCTCAAGGACATGTTTCTTTTGTTCTGCTGTGAAACCGAATTGACCTTTAGTTCCTTCAAGGCGTTGTTGAATCCAACGTTTTTCTTTGGTGTCAACAATGTGCATGTATTCCACACCAATAGAAGAACAATATGTTGCTTCCATGGCATTGACCATTTCACCCAAAGTCGCTTGATCTTTACCAAGTGCCAAGTTGCCTGTATTGAAAACAGTGTCAAGGTCTGATTTGGTTAAGCCGTGCGCAGCAAGATCTAGATCAGGCACGTCTTCGCGTTTTGCAAGACCTAATGGATCTAGTTTTGCTTTTTGGTGACCACGGTTACGATACGCAGCAATCAGTTGTAATACACCAATTTGACGACGTTCATGCTCAGAGCTTACCGCGCTTTGAACAACAGGTTGTACACGATTAGAATTACGACCTAATAATAGGAATTGCTCGCGTACATTGCTGTGAGGTTGATCACCTTTCGGGAATTTACCGAAGTACTCTTGCCAGTCAGCACCCACTGAATCTGGCGCTGTTAGATACTGCTCATAAAGTTCTTCAATATACGCTGCACTGTCAGCGGAAAGTTCAGTGTCAAGACGCAGAGCGTCAGCAACTTCTTGCATTTGTGGACCCATTTCCTATTGCAAAACATTACAGGGGGCTTGTTTAGCCCACCCATGATTGATAATGCCAAATCGGTAAATTGACATTCACCCATCAGGCATAAAATGACCATGGGGCGTTAACAGGATTGGACTGTCAAAACGAGGCAATCCAACACCAACAACGAATCATAACGCCCTTATATGGCATCATCACTCATCTTCCATACTCGACGAGGTCGAGCAATTTCTTTGCAAAATTGACTTAGAAAAATCAAAATCATTGGCTTTTCTAAAGCAATTCGTCCGCTCTATATTATCTATACTTTCAAGCATTAACGCACATTTAAAATGTTGAATTAATGTACCTAAATTTCAATCCAACTCGCTGAACACGACTTGAGCAAATGCTAACATGAAGACCCTGCCCAATTGATTTTATTGACACATACCTCATATAAATTAACTAAATACTGATTATTTATACAGCAATTTATCTATGATAACCCAAGATTTAATGCTTGACTCATAAATGCTATGAATGATTATTTTACATCAATCAAAACAAATGATAATCATCCAATTCGAGCCTATTCCATCTCATATTAGATTTATCGTTATGATAAACACTTCAGCTTATAATTAACCCCCACCTACCACTAAAGCATTATTCTAAAGTGACCAAAGGCGCAGTTTTTACCCAATATTAAACATTAAATCTGCTAAAACTCAGTTTTAAAAAATTAAAAAAAAGCACACCTCAAGGTGTGCTTTTTTTACTAGCAAGAATTAACCTGCTTGATCGAACATCATGCTACGGATGTGACCAATTGCTTTGGTTGGATTCAAGCCTTTCGGACATACAGAAACACAGTTCATGATGCCTTTACAACGGAATAAAGAGAATGGGTCGTCAAGACGAGCCAAACGCTCTTGCGTTGCTGTATCACGCGAATCAATGATGAAACGGTATGCATTCAACAATGCTGAAGGACCCAAGAATTTATCCGGGTTCCACCAGAATGATGGGCATGACGTTGAACAACATGCACACAGAATACATTCGTATAAACCATCTAAGTGTTCACGCTCTTCAGGAGATTGTAAACGCTCTTTCGGTGGCGCAGGCTGATTGTTAATCAAGAACGGTGTGATCTTATTGTATTGATCGTAGAACTGATTCATGTCTACAACCAAGTCTTTAATCACAGGCAGACCTGGAAGTGGACGAATCGTAATCACCTCAGGTAAATCATTCAGGTTCCAAAGACACGCCAAACCATTTTTACCGTTGATGTTTACACCATCAGAACCACAAATACCTTCACGACATGAACGACGGAACGTTAAAGTTTCGTCTTGTACTTTCAAAGCAAGAAGCGCATCAAGCAACATACGGTGCTTATCAGTCAACTCGAGTTTAAAAGTTTGCATGTACGGTGCTTTATCCTTATCAGGATCGTAGCGGTAGATATTAAATGTACGAGTACCTCGACTACTCATCTTAGCTCTCCCAATTAGAATGTACGTGGTTTAGGTGGAATTGCATCTACCGATAATGGACGGTAACGCACTGGCTTATACTCAAGATGGTTGTCTACAGAGAACCATAATGTGTGCTTCATCCACTCATCATCACGACGACCGTACGGGTAAGATGGGTGATCTGGTGGTAACTCAAAGTCTACAACCGTATGCGCACCACGACATTCTTTACGCGCAGCAGCAGAAATCAAGGTTGCTTTCGCGACTTCATACAAGTTTTCAACTTCAAGTGCTTCAATACGTGCAGTGTTGAATACTTTAGACTTGTCTTTCAAATGAATGTTACGTACGCGTGGTTCGATTGCAAGAATCTCTTTCACACCTTTCGCAAGCAATTCAGTGGTACGGAATACACCTGCATGGTCTTGAACGATGTCACGAATCGCATCAGCAACTTCTTGAGCGTTTTCACCTGTAGTCGATTCGTCAAGTTTACGAATACGTGCAACAGTTTGCTCAAGTACAGTCGTCGGAAGTGGTGCGTATTCATCACCGTGATGTTTAGTCACGTAATCGATGATGTGTTCACCCGCCGCTTTACCAAATACTACCAAGTCAAGCAATGAGTTGGTACCTAAACGGTTTGCACCGTGTACAGATACACATGAACACTCACCAATTGCATAGAAACCTTTCACTGGTTTAGTGAAGTTACGCTCTTCTGCATTGGTAGAGTAAACGTCATTTTCTTTATTGTAGTTCGCAACAAGCGGTGTAGTTTCACGGCTTTCAGGAACAACCACTTGACCATGAATATTGGTTGGAATACCACCCATTTGATAATGGATTGTTGGTACAACTGGAATTGGCTCTTTAGTGATGTCCACGTTCGCGAATTTCTTACCAATCTCGAATACAGACGGTAGACGTTTCATGATCGTTTCAGCACCCAAGTGCGTCATATCAAGCAAGATATAATCTTTCTTCGGACCACAACCACGACCTTCTTTAATTTCTTGGTCCATAGAACGTGATACGAAGTCACGTGGCGCCAAGTCTTTCAGTGTAGGTGCATAGCGCTCCATGAATGGTTCACCAGCATCGTTACGAAGGATTGCACCTTCACCACGACAACCTTCAGTCAACAATACGCCTGCGCCCGCAACACCCGTTGGGTGGAATTGCCAGAATTCCATATCTTGTAATGGAATACCTGCACGCGCTGCCATACCCAAACCATCACCGGTATTGATATAAGCGTTAGTAGATGCACGATACACACGACCCGCACCACCGGTAGCAAACAATGTTGCTTTCGCTTGGAATACTGCAATCTTACCTGTTTCTTGGTCTAATGCTGTTACACCAAGCACATCGCCTGCTTCGTTACGAATTAGATCTAATGCAATCCATTCAACGAAGAATTGAGTACCCATTTTTACATTGCTTTGATATAGCGTGTGAAGAAGTGCGTGACCTGTACGGTCGGCTGCAGCACATGCACGAGGAACCGCTTTTTCACCGTAGTTTGCAGAGTGACCACCGAATGGACGTTGGTAAATCGTACCGTCTGCGTTACGGTCAAATGGCATACCTAAGTGTTCAAGTTCGTATACCACTTGAGGTGCTTCACGCGTCATAAATTCGATTGCGTCTTGGTCACCTAACCAGTCAGAACCTTTTACGGTGTCATAGAAGTGATAGTGCCAATTATCTTCTTGCATATTACCAAGAGATGCACCAATACCACCCTGTGCAGCAACAGTATGAGAACGTGTTGGGAATACTTTAGTCAGTACCGCAACTTTTAAACCCGCTTGAGCAAGTTGGTAAGAAGCGCGCATACCAGAACCACCACCACCCACGATGACAGCATCGAAAGTTTCGTGTGGAATATTTGTGTAATCTTCTTTAGGGGTTATAGCGCCCATGATTGTTTCCTATCAATTCGCCCAAAAAATCTGGATCGCCCAGATTGCATATGCAAATACAGCAATAATGACTGCTGAAGTCAGTACCAGGCGTAAGCCTGAAGCTGAAGGACCCATCTGACGAGTAGTCACATAGTCAGTGAATACTTGCCACATACCAATCCAAGCATGCGCAACAAGAGATAAGACTGCCAATAGAGATAAGATCTTCATTGGTAATGTCATCATAAAGCCGAACCACTGTTCGTAGTTAAATCCGCCGTTACACAGGATCCAGCCGAATACCACAACGGTATACACAGCCAAGACGACAGCACTTACACGTTGGATAAACCAATCGCGAGAACCTGAACCCGTTAAACCAGTAGCACTTTTCATTAGAGAACAATCCATACAAATGCTGCGATAATACCGATCGCAGACAAGATTAATGAAATTGTAGCTGCCATGCGGCCACTTTCTAACTCTTCAGCAACACCCATATCAGCGAGTAAGTGCTTAATACCTGCGATGAAGTGAAAAATTAAGCCGGCTACAAATACCCATACAACAAAACGTACAATGAAGCCACCAAAGATTGCTTGAACCTCAGCAAAGCCTTCAGGTGAAGACAATGACTTATCTAAAAGCCATAAAAGTACAGGTACGAGTAAAAATACGATGACACCAGAGAGACGGTGTAAAATTGATGCAATTGCCACAGGTGATTTTAAGTTTACTTCTAAAACTTGACCCATGGACAAATTGACAGGTCTGTTGCTTTTCACAGCGGGCATCCTGTAAGTAAAAACTCCATCCGGAGTTTGTTGGAATAAATTCGAAGGACAGCTGGCATTGTCAGGCAAGCAAATGCCTAAACTTATAATGACGCTGAATTATAAAACGGCAATTTTTAAAACACAAACAAGCACCTGACTCAAAAACAGCGAAAAACCAAAGAATAAGAATCATTTGCATTTGCTTATGGTTTTTAACGACTAAGTTATAACCATAATTAAGAGCTAAATCCTTGTAATTTAATAATATCAAGCAAAAAACAGTAATAGAAATAAGCTTTGTTATATTTACGTTCCTACCTAGACTAAAGACCAATATTATGGGTGAAAATGCCTCTATTTTTGAGCCAAAATTGCTTAATTTTTTGCATAACCTTTATATAGCAATTTTAATAACGAAATTTAGCACTAAAATACCCTAACATTTAGCATATAAATATATACCATCATTTTGAATGATTTGACTTAACACTTCATGAATGGAAATAAGCACTTAGTTTGTGAATAAACTGTTTTTTTTCATGCTTTTTTTGAGCATTTGATGAAATAAAAAACAGTCAAAATAGCAAAATGCACCAATTTCGACTGTTTTCTATACAGCATAATTGGCAAAAATGATATTTTTTGATCAAACAGACACAAAAAATTGAAAAATATTTTCATGCTATTTTTTGTTGAATATTTAGCCGTTTTTTCGATAAAAAATTTGGGAATTTCCAACATATCAGTGGTTTTAGTCTTTTTGTTAAATTGAAAAAAGATATGAATATCCTGACAATAACCAATCAAAAAAAAGCCAATGCTAAATTTTGTTTAAATTATATACTGCATCTTTTGTAAAAATTAACATATGATACTGCGGCGTTAGTGAAACAGAGATAGTTCAATCTCACAGCACAATCAGAAACTGTAATGCTTGAACAGTCCAATTTATCCATAAGTATAATTGACAATATTTCTTGACCCACTAAGCTTATATCAAATTTTGATCCGTCTAACTTGACCATTACATATTGATTATTCTCAAGTTAGATAAAACATTCACCAGGACAGGAGATCTATTGAATGTCTGAAGCAACTGGCAAAAAAGCCGTTTTACAACTTGATGGCAAAGAAATTGAATTACCGATTTACAGCGGTACATTGGGCCCAGATGTAATTGACGTTAAAGATGTGTTGGCCGCTGGTCACTTCACTTTTGATCCTGGTTTTGTCTCGACTGCTGCATGCGAGTCAAAAATCACTTTCATTGATGGCGGTAAAGGTGTGCTTCTACACCGTGGTTACCCAATCGACCAACTTGCAACGAAAGCAGACTATTTAGAAACCTGTTATTTACTTTTAAATGGTGATCTTCCAACTGCTGAACAAAAAGTTGAATTCGACGCTAAAGTACGTAACCACACCATGGTTCACGATCAAGTCGGTCGTTTCTTTAACGGTTTCCGTCGTGATGCGCATCCTATGGCGATCATGTGTGGTGTTGTTGGTGCGCTTTCAGCGTTCTATCACAACGGTTTTGATGCTGAAAATGTGGATCACCGTGAAATCACTGCCATTCGCTTAATCGCTAAAGTACCTACTTTGGCTGCTTGGACTTACAAATACACTGTAGGTCAGCCATTCGTTTACCCACGTAACGATTTAAGCTACGCAGAAAACTTCTTGTACATGATGTTTGCTACGCCTGCAGACCGTGATTACAAAGTTGATCCAATCCTTGCAAAAGCAATGGATCGTATCTTCACGCTTCACGCTGACCATGAACAAAACGCTTCTACGTCTACAGTACGTTTAGCGGGTTCTACTGGTGCAAACCCATACGCATGTATCGCTGCAGGTATCGCAGCACTTTGGGGACCTGCTCACGGTGGCGCGAACGAAGCTGTTCTTAAAATGCTTGATGAAATCGGCACTGTAGAGAACGTTGCTGGCTTCATGGAAAAAGTGAAAACCAAAGAAGTTAAATTGATGGGCTTTGGTCACCGCGTTTACAAAAACTTCGACCCACGTGCGAAAGTAATGAAAGAGACATGTGACGAAGTGTTAAGCGCACTGGGTATCAATGATCCTCAACTTGCTTTGGCAATGGAACTTGAACGTATCGCGTTGTCTGACGAATACTTCGTTAAACGTAACCTTTACCCGAACGTTGACTTCTACTCAGGTATCATTCTTAAAGCGATTGGTATCCCAACAGAAATGTTTACAGTAATCTTCGCACTTGCGCGTACTGTGGGTTGGATCAGCCACTGGATCGAAATGCACAGCGCACCGTACAAAATCGGTCGTCCACGTCAGCTTTACACTGGCGAAGTTCAACGCGATATCGTTCGTTAATTCGAACAGCGTTGATGACGTAAAAAAACCACCCTTCGGGTGGTTTTTTTATACGCTTTTTCTAATGATTTAATCAATTAAAGGGTTATGCTGCATCGTAATGATCTAAATCTAAGGTCTTAAGCTGTGCTTTGAGCTTTTTCAAAGACCATGGCCATGCAGCAAAGTTTCGTCCATTGGCATCTAAATAATAACTCTTACACCCACCAGCATTAAAAACAGTGGTTTTAATATGTTTTTGCACCAAGTGATTGTGCTTATCCAGTACATGCTTTTTAATCATCAATTGTTTAATGCCCTGCTTTTTCATTTTGATCAGACCATCAACGATATAGCCAATTTGGGCTTCCGCAATGCCAATAAACGAGTCATAGACCAAGATATTTGGCCCTAAAACCAAGAACGCATTGGGCAAACCCTCAATACTTGTACCCAAATAGGCCTCAGGTGAAGAGTCTTTCCAACGCTCCGTCAATAACTTTCCATCGGTATCATAAACACGTTTACCTATCGGTGGATGTGACACCTCAAATCCTGTTCCCCAAATAATCACATCAACTTCATGGCGTTCACCATTGGCTGCCACCACAGTATTCCCATCGATCTCCACCAAACCATGTGGAATCAAACTCACATTGTCCTGTTGTAAGGCAGGATAATAATTATTGGCAAACAACAGACGCTTACAACCAATATCAAAATTCGGCGTGACATCTTTACGCAATTTTTCATCTTGAATTTGCAACTTAAGCAGTTGACGACTTAAAACATTAATCGGTTTCAATACTTTAGGATTACGTAAACCAAAATTAATACCATTTAAAATTTGGGCAATGCTGTTGCGCCAAGTTTGTTGAATAATTGGAAAGCGTTGGATCACTCCCTTTGCCGTCTCATTCAAATCCATATCTGCTTTTGGTAGAACCCAAGGTGCGGTACGCTGAAAAACCAGTAATTGTTTAGCAAGGGGTTGTACTTGAGGAATAAATTGAATTGCGGATGCACCTGTTCCAATGACTGCAATTCGCTTTCCCTTGAGATCAGCATCATGATTCCAACGTGCTGAATGAAACATTTCACCTTTAAAGCTCTCAATCCCTTTCAATTTCGGCATCGAAGGTTCGGTAATTGGCCCTGTAGTAAACATCACTGTTTTGGCTTGATATACACCTTTTGATGTTTCAAGATTCCAAATGCCTTTGATTTGATCCCATTTGGCGCTGAGAAGTTCATTATTGAATTCGATTTTTTTATATAAATCGAACTTTGCAGTCACTTCTTCGAGATAACTTAAAATCTCAGGCTGTTTAGCAAATAGGTGACTCCACTTGTGACTAGGTGAAAACGAAAAAGAATATAAAGCAGAAGGGACATCACAACCACAGCCAGGATAGCTATTGTCACGCCAAGTTCCGCCTACACGATCAGCTTTCTCAAGCACAATATAATCATCATAACCTTCTTTATTCATCTTATATGCAGCGGCAATCCCTGAAATACCGGCGCCCACGACAATAGTATCGTAGACATGAGTCGTGGTCGTGGACATCGATGGTTCGATGAGTTGATCTTGAGCGCTTGTCAATGATTTTGCTGGATGGGTGTTTAATGTTTCCTGCACAGTGGGTTGTGTTTTTACATCCGTTTTCAATGCTGTTTGCTGAGATTCAGGTTTTACGCCATCCGTTTGTCGTGCTGAATGTTGCGCTTCAGCTTGAACCTTAGCCTTATGTGTTGGCACAGAAGGCTGTATTACCGACTCAGTTTTTTGTTGTACGCCGTCAATAGTGGTCGATGGTTTCTTAGCAGGCTGAGATGACTCAGATGACTGTACCGGTTTTGCTTGTACAGATATGGTTTGCTTGGCAGTGCTTGCTGTTGTGTTCGACTGTGATTTAGCCACATGTGCTGTTACAGTGAGTGTAGGTTTAACTTGCTTTTTTTCATTTAAGGTTTGATCGGCTTTTTTGGCTTTTGCTTTAACTGCGTTTTGCTGGCTCATCTTTTTTATCTCTTATTCTGTATAAAATGGATCATATAACCCATCATTTCACAAATCTTTTAAACCATGGATAGCCCATGCCCAACATTTTTGCATATAGGCTAGGTGAAGCTCGCTTCATCCACCAAAACAATTTGGCATCCGGTTGTGGAATGGTATATAGCTTGCCTGCATCAAGATGATTTAAGGTTTTGATTGCCACTTGATCACTGGTGACAAAAGCATGATTTTGCAATAAATCATCGGCTTTACCTGAGTATTGTTTTGGCAAACGTCCATTTTTCATAATATTGGTTGGAACAAGGGTTGGACATAGCACATTGACCCGAATATTGTCAGGATACAATTCAGATGACAGCGTTTCAGAGAGTGCCAAGACACTCGATTTGGTGACATTGTATGCGGTCATTTCAGGTGCAGCGGTATAGCCTGCTGCCGATGCCACATTGATAATTGCGCCATAGCCTTGTTGTTTAAATTTCGGCACAAAGAAATGGCAGCCATGAATCACGCCCCATAGATTGACATGCATACACCATTGCCAATCATCGAGGCTGACTTCATCAAACTTTCCACCTAAACCCACGCCTGCATTGTTAATAATCAATGAAATCGGATGACCTAAATCTTTCTCAGCTTGTTCAGACAGGGCTTGGACTGATTCTTTTTTGCCGACATCGCATTCGATCGCAACGGCTTTTTGTCCTGTTTCAGTTTGAATCAATTGCACTGTTTCTTGAGCAGCCGCTAAATTGATATCGGCACAAACCACCGATCCACCACGGCGCGCCAGTTCCAATGCAAAACTTCGTCCAATCCCGCTACCTGCACCGGTCACCACCGCATAAGCGTTGTGACTCGGCTTCCTGTTTTTCTTAATCAATCCCATGATGGATTTCCCTTATATTTTATTTTTTTGAATCTTTCTATTGAGTCAAATACGCTTAATACAAATACGCCGCTTAAACTTTTAAAGCCGGTGTAAACTCTTTAATAAAGTACGGCGTCAACACACCATCGACAGGATTCAGCAGTTTTTCTTTGTAATAGGCCAAAAATGCTGAGGTGTCATGGTCATTGGGATGAAAGTCAGGACGCAAATAATCAAAGATATGTTTTAAAGTACTGCCATATACGCCATCTTTTAAACCAAAGATCAGGCCGGCACTGCGCACCATATCTTTATAATAAGACAGGCTAATCAGGTTAGAGGGTTTACGATAGAACGGTACGATCAGCGATGCTGCTGAAATTAACACCAAAATCGTGATCAATGCAGGAAAGAAACCGGCAATACGCAAGGCATAGTTATGCGATAAATTTTGGAACACATCATAGGCAATGTCTTTATGCTCGGACTCTTCCAACATATGCCACATCCAAATTGCGCGTTGCTTTTCGTCCTGAGATTGAAAGAAAATCTCTTCATGGTTCATCATGTATTCTGCCAATACCGCTGTGAAATGTTCAATTCCTGCCATGAGAGAGAGTTTCATCGGTTGCGGGAAACGGTTAAAACCATATTCAAACACGTGATGTGCCAAGAAACGAAACAGCTTCACTGGCAAATCGGCTTTTAAAAATTCATCATTCAGCTCTTCATGCAACTTGGAGTGCAAGGCTTCCTGCCCAATCAATGCGGTGACACGCTGTTTAAGCAATGGATCTTGGATGAAATCACGATGATAACGTGCGGTATCAATCACCAAATCTTCACCATAGGTCAAGAAGATCGACAGCGATGCAAAATAGGCACTCGCCAACTCGGCATTGAGGTAAAACTTTGGATCAATTTGGGTATGGTCAAAGTTAAACTTCATATGACGAATCGGAATCATCGGAGATTGATTTTGAGGATCGAATACGACACCGTTAAAGACTTTAGCAATTGATTTTTTGATCGGCTGAAATACAGACATGGTCATTCTCAACTTTTTATATTGAATACATCAGCAATCACCCATAGGCATTGCTTGAATAGATGCTTCAAAAGTAAGGGATCTGAGGCATCTAACCATTTGCATGAGTGCTCGTTCGATTTGCAAATAATGCCTTTTGTTTAGATTGTCTAACAAAATACTGTGCTATTTTTCTCAAAAAACAGCATTTATATCAATTGGGGTCACAGTGTATTTTTAGCCTCTCTTTAGAGTAAATTTTATAGTGCGAATATTTAAACTGATTAAGTTTGCTCACGCTTTGATCTGAGATTATTTTCTATACGTCGAGTATCTCCATCCAATTAAATTAGCGAATTGATTCATGAAGGATTTTTTATGCTTTAGAATTTTTTTGAAGTATAAAAGATATCTATAAATGCTTATTTAATCGTGCTTATTCTTTCAACGATTGACACATTCAGAAACATAATGAGCATTAAAGCATCTGATTTTGTTGAATAAAACATCATACAGCCCGGTTCAAGCGTAGATCACTAGCGCCCTATGAAATGCAGGTATACAGTAGTTTTCAAGGTGATCCATTTATGATTGCGCTTGGAGTCGATTTTACTCCTTGAACCCTATGTGTAACTCTCTCATTTCGATGAACTGAACTTTTTTTAGATTAATACTTTCTCCCTCTTGTTAATCCTTTCAATTCATCCCAATCAAGCACATCTGCATGATGGATTATTCATGTCATAGAAGACACTTATTTTATTCGAGTCGTTTATCGAGCCACTCCACTGATTAATTACGAGTCATTGGTATGAAAATCAAAATCATTGAACAAAATACTGCGATTTGCATTGTCCTGCTTTTATGCGCTGTGGTCTTCTCAGTATTCAGTTATTATTCTGAAGGTCTTCCTTCCGTATTTCTCTCTATTAGCGCCCTGTTACTGGTACTTTGGAGTATTGTAGCTTGGCCGCATGATGTGGTGTACAAAATCACCTATCTTGATGAAGCTGAACAGCGCCACGAAATGAAATGTTTTATTTCCAACCGTTTTAGTGAAAAGCAACGTCAACGTTGTTTTACCCAGTGGGTACCGGGAAAAATTATTGAGGTTGAAGAAATGGAAGAAGTGGTGCATTGTCCATTCCGTTTCCGCGCCATTGGGCATATTTAAGCGTTTTATAGCACACTCTAAGGCTTTAATATTGATCAAAAAATGAGAACACTGGTTCTCATTTTTTATGCTCATTTATCAGGAGAAAATAATATTTCAGCGCAAAGGAGCATTTATTGATCCATCCAGTTATTGAACTTGCACCACTTCGCCAGTTTTACTCTGATAAATCCATTGATGATCAAATAAAGCCTCATCCAGATGATCCAACCTTAGATTGCCAATGGCAACCGCATAGAAACCATTGCCCTGCTGTTTATACTGTTGAATTTTCGCCATCAATTCATCTTCTAATTGCCCCATGATGAAATCTGAAATTACCACCACATCTGCATTTTGAAATTGCGGTTGTTGCAACATCGATACCGCATGTTCAATCGCAGGGACAATATCGGTACCGCCATGGAAGGACTGACTCAGGAAATGGATCAGTTCATCCAATGCTTGATGGTGTTGTAAGTTCATGGCTGTGAGATTGGTGGAGAAGTTAATCAGATACATGGCTCGTTTTGTTTGCATCGCTTGGGTTGCAAGATATAGCACAATGGCTTTTGCAATCAGTTCAGGATGACCATGCATCGAGCCACTGGTATCTAAACACACCACCATCGGGCCTTTTTGACCCAAAGGCTGTTTTCGATAGTGTGGGTCTTGAATCACACGGCCTTGATCTTGCCCTTGCATGTTAAAACTCATCAGATTCGATTCAAGATATTTTAAATCGAACAATACATCTAGATCAGGATCAGCCAATAAAGCCAATTCACTGGGCAAAGCCATACTCAGCTCTCTGGCCAATTTCAGCCCCATGATTTCTTCATGCACTTGCTCAGTATCAAGTATTTCTAAAACGTCGTGTTGCTCACGAACACTCAAGGCTTTACGGCGCTTCTGACTCGGTTGCGCAGTACCAATCATTTTGCAGAGTTTTAATAGGGCTGGATCGTTTTCTAAATAGGCACACCATTCTTCGAACTGCTGTACGTCTTGCAGTTGCAATTTGCCTGCCGAATAATCAATGAAAATACCGGTGTCTAGACCTAGGCTCTCACGATGCTTCGACATTTTCTGCAAAGTGGCTAGAAAGTCTTTCATTTCATCTAAAAAGGCATCACGTTGCAAAGCCAGTTGTTCAAATTCCCAATCGGCAATGGCTTGAGTAAGCTTTCTTTGCCATTTTTCTTTTAATAGTTGCACATTAAGCTGCTGGGTTTGGGTATTGAATACTTGATTTTGAGAGCCTAAATTTTGATGCGCGTGTAAACGAAGGGTTTCAGTTAAATCGGGATGACCCAATTGCGCATTAAACACTTGATACTGCTCAAGCATCTGTTGAAATTGTGCGCTAGAGAACTGATTCAAGTTTAACCAATGCTCCAACTGATACTGCGCCTCTAAAAAAGGATGCTGTTGATCTAAATTGGATTTTGCCTCATACGCCCACGCTTGAATCTTATGCTCAATCTTTTTTGCGACTTTATGATCATCTAACCAATGCTTTAACGTGGATTGCGACAATTCTCGATACAGCTGATCCGTCATATGGTGCAGTTGATGGGTGCTTGGTCTATATGGCTTCGCATGTTGAACATGCGGTGGCATCACTTGAGCATTTGAGGTCACATTCGAGTGTGTTTCAATCTCCGAATCATCCGTCGGTTGAGGATTTAATCTCGACATAACTGTTCCAAGCGCAGCGTATCTTGAATGTGTAACGCATAAGTCTGTTGTTTGGCATTCAACTGTTGTTTAAATTGCTCAATCTCATGCCCATGTACAAACACCGAATCCACTTGTGGCTCATATTCAGCGATACGCATCTGTAAAGTATTCGACGCATCCGCAAGCGCTGTTTTTAGACTGAGCACCTGTTGCAGTAAATCATATTTGCGTTGAGCGGTAATCGTGGTTCTTAAAGTACCTTTGGTGTATTTGATATACGGCGTAACCACTTCTTCAAGACCGTAATACCCCCCTTTTAATGTACACAACCGTGACCCATTAAAATTACACACAATCCCTCGAACCTCCTGCCCTGAAGCATCCACAGCAAAGAAATCCTTTTTGGTGCCCATTTTATTGAGTTCTAGATATAAAACCTTGTCTTGATAATGATGATCGAGATTGGTCACCGCACGTAAGTATTCGATGTCATTGATTAAGTAGCTTTCATAGACATCATCGGTATAGTACACACTGTTTAAAATGTCCTGTTCCAGTTTTTCTTTTTGCTCAATCAAACCCGTTAAATTCAAATCTGAATCCAAACCGATCTGCTCTATAGACTGATTCACCACTTGATGAACAAAGTCTTGATCTTCGACTTGATTCCATAAGCAATGTTTCAGCAGATACAGATCTGTCAGTAACACTTCATCTCGATCATTTAAAAAGGCTGCAGCTTTGACCAAGTAAGCCACACGCTGCCAACGACGGTCAGACACATAGACTTGATGATCATCATAGCTAAATTGCAAGCGCTGTTTGATTTCATCAAACACTTTAAGCACCGTGTCACTGAGTTGTACCTGATACATCTGTTCACGCCACTGAAGCAACTCTTGAGCAGAAATTTTTAAATCACGTTCAACTTTGATGTTAACTGCACTCGGTTTGGCTTGCAGTAGTGCATGAAAATTTGAAGCTTGTGCAATCGGTTGCACCTGCAAGCGCAAAATAAATCGATCATACAAAGCATCTAAACCCTGATTCGGTTCAGGAATTTCATTCGATGCACTGATCAACACCTTTAAAGGTACCTGCTGCACCGCTTCGCCATTCTTAAAGGTTTTTTCATTCACCAACGTCAGCAAGGTATTTAAAATAGCAGGACTGGCTTTCCAAATTTCATCTAGAAAGGCGAAATCTGCGCGTGGTAAATAATGCTCCGTTTTACGGATATATTGATCTTGTTTTAAGGCCTTAATCGACACTGGCCCGAAGATCTCTTCAGGGGTACTGAAGCGATTCATTAAATATTCAAAATAGGCATTGACCTCAAATGCGGTTGCAATCCGTCTTGAAATTAAACTTTTTGCAGTCCCCGGCGCACCATATAAAAAAGTATTTGCACCTGCTACACCCGCCAACAGACTTAAAGCAATAATATGTTCACGTTCATACATGTTTTCACTGATGGCTGAAATTAAAGTCTGAATCCGTGATTTCATTGCTTATCATCTTAATCAATAGAAGAAAAACCCATTGTAACTTTCAACGCCTGCAATAGGGAAATGTGTATGAGGTTTTCGCTCACGCAAAGCGGATCATTTCAGTTAAAATCAAGCGATCTATCTATGCATGCTTGCTCTTCATGTTCTATTTTTGGCATCTGCTCAGTCGCATTTTGAGAATCAATCGATTTCGATATCGCAGACTCACCTCAGGTGAAATTGCACTGTGTCGCCGTGTCTATGCCGATTTAATTGATTATGAGCAAGTCCGGATCATGAATCACCCTTTCCTCCCTTGGCAATCGGTGCATGTATTTATGGCACCTTGTGGCGATATTCACGCCCGTGCACATCACTACTGTGAAGATTACAGCCGTAGAAGTTTAGGTTATCAAGCGGTGTTTATTCATGAAATGGCACATGTCTATCAGCACCAGAAAAACATCAATGTCTTGGGCAAAGGCGCATACTTACAAGCAGCGTATTTCTTAAGCTTTAAAAAATATGATCCTTATGCCTATACTTTAAAAGCCGATAAAAAATTTTTCGATTACAACATTGAACAGCAAGGTGATATCGCCAAGGATATTTTCTTGGGCAAAATACCCAATATTATTTTAAATGCGCACATTCTGAAAAAATAAATCATCGAATGATCAACAGTGGCTCAACCGCCATCCTGAGCATCAGGTTTAAACAGTTCAAAACAGCTCAATGTGCAGATTTGCCCTGATCGATGTGCATCATTCACAACAATATCTGTGCGTATTGGCTTTTCTTCGACTTATGTAGATTTAATGTAGATTATTCATCACGAAACGCTAGTATATGATTTATTTTTAGATAGAATACATGCAAGTCATAATTTTTGCCGTGCAAGAAATAAGATTTAGTTGACCCATGATTCAAGCATTTTAATTTTTCGCCCTTGGCAGTAATGTTGTATCAAATACACATAGCTAGATAATTATATTTATACGAATCAGCAAGTTGTGTATATTTAACCTATAGGAATAGGACTTGATTTAAATGAATAGCTTTAAGATTTCTCTTGCTCAATTCTCTCCACATATCGGCAACATCGAAGCCAATGTTCAAAAAATGATTGAACAGGCGAATGCAGCCAAACAACAGAATGCGGATATCATCGTATTTCCTGAATTATCTACACTAGGCTATCCTGCTGAAGATTTATTACTCCGTCCAAGTCTAAGCAAACGTACGGCTGCTGCCTTCGAACAATTGGCAGCGGTTAAAGACATCGTTTTAGTATTCGGTTTTGTCAATCAAGCTGAAGATGGGCACCGCTACAACTCTGCAGCCGTGATGAAAGACGGCCAAGTATTGGGGATTTATAACAAACAAAACTTGCCAAATTACAGCGTGTTCGATGAGAAACGCTACTTCACTGAAGGTCATCAACACCTTGTTTTTGAATACCTCGGTCATAAGTTTGGTGTACTCATTTGTGAAGATGTCTGGACACTTGAAAGTGTGCAACAACTGGCACAACTCAATGTCGAAAGCATTTTGGTCTTGAATGCATCTCCGTATGAAGTGGGCAAACCTCAGCACCGTATTGTGACTCTGAAAGAGTTAGCGAAGCAACTCAACATCAGCATCGTCTATGCCAACCAAGTGGGTGGTCAGGATGATTTGATCTTTGATGGTACAAGTTTCGTGATTAACAACTCTGGCGAGTTGGCACTTGAAGCACCCAGCTTTAAAGAAGACGTGTATACCGTTGAATACGACATTCAAAACAAAGCCTATAAAAAAGTTGAAAGCGCATCTGCTTTAGACACCATGGCTGAAATCTACCAAGCTTTGGTGATGGCAACTCGCGATTACGTTCAACGTTCAGGTTTCCCAGGCGTGATTCTTGGTCTTTCAGGCGGAATTGACTCAGCGCTTACTTTGGCGATTGCGGTAGATGCCATTGGTGCAGACAAAGTTCAAGCCGTGATGATGCCTTATACCTACACCTCTCAAATCAGTGTAGAAGATGCCACTGAACAAGCAAAACGCATGGGGATTACTTTCGGTATTGCTGAAATTCACCCGATCGTAAACAGCTTCATGCAAACCCTTGCACCATTCTTTGGTAACTCACCTGCCGATGCAACTGAAGAAAATCTTCAAGCGCGTTCACGCGGCACCTTGCTCATGGGTCTTTCAAACAAATTTGGTAACCTCGTCCTGTCTACGGGTAACAAGTCTGAACTTTCAGTGGGTTATTGCACGCTGTACGGCGATATGGTCGGTGGCTTTGCGGTTCTTAAAGACGTGTACAAAACCATTGTGTTTGAATTGGCGAAATACCGTAACTCATTGGAAGAAATTCCTGTGATTCCTGAACGTGTGATTACTCGTCCACCGTCTGCTGAACTGCGTCCTGATCAAAAAGACCAAGACTCACTACCTGCTTATGATGTATTGGATGCGATTTTGTATGCATACATCGAAGAAGATCTCAGCCAAGATGACATCATTACCAAAGGCTTTGACCAAGCTGTGGTCGAGAAAGTGATTAAATTGGTTGATCGCAACGAGTACAAACGTCGCCAAGGCTGTATTGGTCCACGGATTAGTTCTCGTGCCTTTAGTCGTGAACGCCGTTATCCAATCGTGAATGGATGGAAGCCAGGTGTCTAATCCGACACCCGCTCAACAACTTGCTCAAGCGCTGATGCTTGAGCAAGTTGCTTTTATTAAACAACAATTACTCAATACGCATCATAATCAATATCTTAAAAATTTTATTCAGCATCTGTATAGCCAAGCCGATCAAATCCAACTCAAAGACGTGATCTTGCTAGAACAACTTCAGCAAGTGGTACAAAAATACGCCTTTGATTTAAATCTCGGGCCTGAGTTACTCGAATTTATAGGGGTCGTAGCACAAAAGGTGCATCAATACGCTGTCAATAGCACAGTCAGCATTCACGACCTATGCTCAGACCAAGTCTTTGAAGACTGGATCTATAAAATTTTTGAACTCGAACAAGTTCGCCACTATTTAAAAGACAATTTACAGCACAATCCCAAAGCCCAACTGGTCAGCCTACAACTTGCCAATCAAATTTTAGAAAGCAATACGCCTTGGCTTGATCATTTGCGTAAATTGAGCTTAAAGCAGCATGGCATCGGGGCAAAATTAGTCAGCTTTGTTCAAGACCAACAACAAAACATCGAGCTCAAACTTGAACAACAGCTTGCACAAGCGCTGCTCAAACAACTTGGGCAGATCATTACCCTATCCAATGCAGAACTGACTGAAATCAGCTTAGAGCTGTGGTCTGACATTAAAAACAAAACTTTGGCTGAAGTCTCATCACAAATCCAAGCGCTCGATCTGGAAGATTTCTTTGTGTTGGTCTATGAAACGTGGCGAACGCTCAGACAAATTCCTTTTATGCAAAGCCTCATTCAAAGTGTCGTCGAAGCGTTCTATGATTATTTCGGGGCATACAGCTTACAAAGCCTACTGCTTGCTGTGGGTATTGAAGAAAATGACTTATACGAAGAAACAGACCGTTTCGTGCCACATGTTCTTAAAGCATTGGATCAACGTGAGCTTTTAGACGGCATCCTTACAACGTTAATTCAACCTTTTTATTCAGCTCTAAACACTGAACAATTGATTGAATCATTTCTGCAAAACAGAAAATAAGTAAAAAACTCAGCGTCTAACGAACACAGTATTTAACCCACTCATTTATAAAAAAGCCCAGATCAACTGGGCTTTTTTTATATGAATATCAGATTCGGCAAGAAGATCGATCTACACCTCAAGCATTGCTTAAGCGCTATATTGAAAGCATCAATGCCAAGCCTATTTTTTATCTTCATCCATTGAGGTTGGAGATGTAGTTTTATCTTGCTGATGCGTATCTGTGTCGCGTTTCTGACATGCACTCAAACCAAGTCCTAAACTTAAAGCCAAAATCAGCATTATATTTGTTTTTTGCATAACTTCCTCTGTAGCATAAAATTCAATCAAGTATTCAGCATAAAGAAATTAAGAAAAAAGCGGTGCAAAATTTTATTATGGCTTTGTAATTTTTAGCGCAGCAAGCGAGAACTGATACTTCATTTAAAATTAATGGATTGATCCATCTTTTTCAGGCACAAAAAAAAAGAGACCATGCGGTGAGCATGGTCTATAAAAATGGTGGCTATGACGAGACTTGAACTTGTGACCCCCGCATTATGAGTGCGGTGCTCTAACCAACTGAGCTACATAGCCGTAAACTGTGGAGGCATTATCTAAATTTCTTGAAGGGTCGTCAAGCATTGCAAACCTCTTATGCTCACGCTTTAAGCAAATTCGTCACAAATGTGTATTTTTAATACATTTTTCAAGGTTTTTAATGTTATTTTTTATTATCGATACTTAAAAAATAGCACGACCTTAGGTTAATCTTCGCAAAATATTGAGCCTCAGCGATATGTTTTTAACTTTTAATGGCTGTCAAATGAATCAGTCGCCTCTTTGTCAATTAGAAAGCTGTGCGCATGGATGTTGTTCAATGGATTAATCATCAAACATAGATGTGTATGCAATAAAAAAAGAAGCTTAGCTCAACTCAACCGTTCTGAACAAAAATTAGTAAATATTGAAAAGATCTAAGACGTACGAAGATTCGTAATTGCTCAGCTCAATAGCATTAACCTATATTGTGCAAAACGACAATTGAATAAATACAAGATTAAACAACTTCAATCTCAAATCTTCAGTGGACAGGAAAATTCTGAGACCTTAAACGTTTATGCAAGGCATTTATCCCAAGATCAAAATTCTACTCAGCAGATTCGGTGTAAATAAATAACAAGATCGTTTTACTTCATCAATTGGCAGTAAAATTTATCTTAAAAAGATGAGAATAGATTAAAAGCTTCTCTTAAATACATATCAGTACTGATCATCTATAACTCAAGGAACGAGTTATCACTCTGCGTTTGACAAATCTCGCAGTGAATCAGAGAAGAATTTATGACCAATTCGATTGGCACATGTATTAGATTGGATTCACTGTTTTATTTTTAATTATTCTACAGATAAAAAAAGACCTCACTAGTGAGTGAGGTCTATAAAAATGGTGGCTATGACGAGACTTGAACTTGTGACCCCCGCATTATGAGTGCGGTGCTCTAACCAACTGAGCTACATAGCCGTAAACTGTGGGCGCATTATCTACTTGATTATGATATTCGTCAAGTGATTTACGCACTGTTTGATCAAATTTTGATGAAGTGAGCCGATAAGCCGGGTTCTGTCGTGAACGATCATTCCTCTAGGCGTACAATCACTCATACGCTCAAGCGACCTACCCGAATCCAGCATGGGCCATGCCTAATGGATTCCTATTTGGTCTTGCTTCCGGTGGGGTTTACCATGCCATGAACTGTTACCAGTCATGCGGTGCGCTCTTACCGCACCCTTTCACCCTTACCACTCTCTAGGCTGACCCGAAAGTCAGTTGCAAAATGGCGGTCTACTCTCTGCTGCACTTTCCGTAGGCTTTCGCCTCCCAGGCGTTACCTGGCACCTTGCCCTATGAAGCCCGGACTTTCCTCCCCTGCTTTAGTCACGAAGACCTCCACAGCAGCGATCGTCTAGCTCACTCCAAGGTGCGCATAGTAACAAACTTTAGAGTTAATTGCTTGCGCTTTTTTGAGCAATTAACTTTTTATACTTTTCCATCAAATCGTCTTCGGTTTCCACATGATTTGGATCTTTGGGAATACAGTCGACTGGACAGAACAGTGCACATTGCGGTTGATCATGATGTCCGACGCACTCGGTACACAAATCTGGGTGAATTTCATAAATCACTTCACCCATGAAAATGGCGTCATTTGGACAGACAGGTTCACAAACATCACAGTTGATGCATTCATCGGTTATAACTAAAGACACTTTACCAACCTTGTTGATGTTTCCGATCAAAGGCTTCAACCACAGCTTTCGGTACAAACTTGGTTACATCACCATTTAAACGGGCTATTTCACGTACTAAGGTAGATGAAATAAAAGAATATTGTTCTGACGGCGTTAAAAATACCGCTTCGAAATTTGAATCCAATTGACGGTTCATATTGGCCAATTGAAATTCATATTCAAAATCAGAGACCGCACGTAAACCCCGCAGTACAGCAGTTGCCTTTTGCTCGTTAAAGAAATTCACCAGCAGTCCATCAAAACCAACAAATTCAACATTGTTTAAATGGCTGAGTGACGCTTTCGCAAGCGCAACACGCTCATCTAAGCTAAAAACAGGATTTTTATGATGCCCAATTGCAATCGCCACCACCACTTCATCAAACATTTTTGATGCGCGAGAGACTAAATCAATATGACCATTGGTGATTGGATCAAAAGTTCCAGGATAGATGACACGAGTTTTAGACATCCATATGCACTCTAAGTTTATTATGTGGAGCTAGTTTAACAAAAACTTGTTTCATAACGAAATGTAGTTGCATTTGAAATCGCTTCACCTCACGCCAAGTTTAGGGCAAAATATGAGGAATCTTGGAATATTCGTATTATGTCGAAAAATATTGTCGTGAAAAAAAATAATGGTGGCACCATTGCGCAAAACAAACGCGCTCGTCACGATTATTTTATTGAAGAAAAATTCGAAGCGGGTTTGTCTTTGCAAGGGTGGGAAGTCAAATCCCTACGTGCAGGTCGAATGACCATTACAGAAAGTTATATTATTTTTAAAAATAATGAAGCCTTTTTATTTGGCGCGCAAGTTCAGCCATTATTGACTGCATCAAGTCATGTGGTGCCTGAATCCACCCGTACTCGTAAATTACTGTTGTCTCGTCGTGAGTTAGAAAAGTTACAGGGTGCGATTAACCAAAAAGGCTACACTTGTGTACCGCTTGCGTGTTACTGGAAAGGTCGCTTGGTCAAAATTGAAATTGCTTTGGTAAAAGGTAAGCAACTTCATGACAAACGTGCCACTGAAAAAGACCGTGATTGGCAACGCGACAAGGCGCGTATTTTTCATAAATAAGTCTTAGTCAGATGTCGCAAAAAAATCGCCGATTGTAATAGCAATTCGGCGGTTTTTTTATTAATGATTTTTAAATTAGCAGAACTTTAAAGAACCATAACAGTTAGACACCACTTCTTGGTTGCCCAGCTTTTGATTGGTCAATTTAAAATACACCGGATTTGAAGCAGATGCAGTATTCAAATCTGCCACAATTTTAGAGGTTAAAGGATTGTCTGCTAATAGACTCACAATCGCTGCGATACTGGTTGCTTGTGCCTGTGGTTTATTCACATAATTTGGCGTTAAAGTTTGGGTCACACGTTGAGCCACCTGTCCTAAAATATTGTCATCTAATACAATGGGATTGGTGACATTCAAATGCCCCAATTCAACCGGTTTCGCAAATGACATCCACCAACCTGGCTGTGCAACATCGGTATTTTTAGAAATATTGGCTAAACTGGATTTAGTCGCATCGCTTGCATCCACAAAAGCACCCGGCCAAAGCAGAGCAATATCTTGTACAGATAGATAGCCCCCTGTACCCGTTAGTGGAATGTTATGAAACATGCTCAACGACTGCTCAAAATCAATCTTCATATTTAGATTGGTAATTGCAGAATCCTGTCCCATTTTAAATTTAGCGGTATCTTTGAGCAGCGTGATCAATCCACAACCACGACCACTGACTTTATTACAGTTTAAATCCACTTCAAGCACATCGTTGGTAAATAAACTTGATGGATACTCCCCGGCTGAATCCGCCGCAATTGGAATTTTATTGATCACGGTACGAATATCATTCACAGTCGCTTTGGTTTGACGCACACCATTAATGGTAAATGGATTGATATTAAAGTTAGTTGAAACAGAAGGCACCGTAATCCCTGTAGATGCAGATGAAGATGGCTTACTGACAAAGTTAATATCGGTGTCTGCAAGTAAACAGGTCCCCAAAACACCTGCACATAGTCGTGCTACACCACCCAATTGTTGATTTTGAGTGAGACCGAAGGTGGTTTGTGCAGTTTTGGCCGTACCTGTCGTACCCGCAACGCGCATAAAACCACTTAAGTTTTGAATACCATCTGTGCTACTCGGGTTAGAAGTGTTGTTTAACCCTGTAGACAACAAGGCATTGATACTTTCTGCACTCAGCCTAAAGCCCTTCACTTCACGTGTAGATGCAGAATTTGGGTTAACGATGGCAAATTCGATAAAGGGATTACTTAACACCGCACTTTTTGACGGACGTCCGTTGTTATAGATCGGGTTGCCATTGGTGTCATAGGAATCAGGTAGACCCGAAAGTGATAAGTTTTTAATGTCAATATCACAGCCCCCTGTCCCATTGATCCCGCCACAGCCCAATTGTAGATTGGCAATATTGGCATTCAATTCCATTTCGGCTTCTAAACCTAATTTATAGAATCCCACATTGTTTGAACCACTGATATTTTTCATGGGATTGGTGGAATCTGTAGGTGCCAAGTAGCTCAAACTCATCAATGCTTGACCATTGACATTAGACAGCTCATTATCCGTCAAACTTTGCATATTCGAACTTTGGGCAAGACAATAGCTAGATAATCCCATTGTCATTGGGATCAAGATACTGCATAGACCTATCGGCCGTTTAGAGATCATCATGTCTCTCCATACTATTTTATTTTTTATATTGCTTATTCCTTAAGCATCTTTATTATTAACAGCTCTGCATAAAAAGCTCAATTTGATTAATTGTTAATCAATATTTTTTAAAACTGTGATCTACCCTTCACGCACTTAAAAAATTACATTAAGCACTTGTTTTATAAATTTTTTTATATTTATTTATCTCTTTTTTTTACACATGCTTTTCCGACCAATGGACATTCTGATTTTAAAATGGATCAGCTTATTGCACCAAACGGTCATAAAAAAACCTCCATGAGTGGAGGTTTTGAAAATAAGGCAAAGTCTAAAAACAAGATTAACAGAATTTCAAATTGCCATAGCAGTTCGGGGCAAAGCTTTGTTTGGAAAGTTGTAGATCTTTCAGTGGAAAATTCAAAGAAGTATTGGGTAGATTGACATTACCCACAGTCAAAGCATCTCCAAACAAGCAATTTAACAAATTACAGGTAGGTGGATTATTGGTAATGTAATTACTGATCGGGTTCACCACTTGCTTCAATACATCATTGGTCACTTGAATTTGATCAGTTGGCGTCACATCACCAATATCAATCGCATCGTCAAAGGCTAACCACCAGCCTTGATTAGCTGCAGCATCAGCTTTAGGCCACCAAATCTGTTGATTTTGTAGCGACAAGGACATTGGATTATTCACATTCAGTTTATGTACATAACCTAGATTTTCATCTACGGTAATATTGGCTTTTAACCCGGTAATATTACCATCCACAACTTTTTGTAGTTTGAGTAAACCTAATGAGATATTTAAAGCTGCTTGTAAATCCCCAGTGAAATCTAACTGATGAATATTGGCATAACCATCCAGTTTAACTGTAGACATACGCGTGCCATTTACGGTTGTACCATTCAAAAAGATGTCCGCCTGTGCAGACTTTAAATTAAGGCTATAGTTGTTAGATTGGAAACCAAGCGATGGACACACTACAATGAATACACAGGCCTTTACTTTACCGTCAATGGTCATGCCAGTATCGTTATACGTCATGGTTCTAGCAGCCGTAGATGCCTTCCCTGTTGACGGATTAATCTTCATATAGCCACTTAGGCTATTGATACCATTGGCTTTCGCACTGTTTTCATCACCTAAAGTTAATAAGCCGAGTGCTTTCTCTGCACTCAAACGCATACCCACAACTTCACGGGTTGACGCTTTTTCAGGGTTTTTAATGGCAAATTCAATAAAAGGATTGGTTAATTTTGCTGATGAACTTGCTCGTCCAGTATTGGTATCCGCAGCACCACTCAAGCTCAGATTATCGATATCAATATCACAACCATTGGCACCATTCACCCCCCCACAGCCGAGTTGCAGCTTTTTAATATTGGCATTCAGTTCTAAATCTGCTTCCATGCCAAGCTTATAAAAACCAATGCCTTTACCTGCCATTTTATTGTCTGTATCAGTAGGCGAAATAAAGGTTAGACTCATCAACGACTGACCCGTGACATCAGATAACTCAGTGTCTGACATCGCTTTAAGCTGATCTGAAGCATGTGATAATACAGCGCTCAATCCAAGCGGAACACATAAACTTAGACACTGCATCGATCTTTTTAACAACATAACACTCAAACTCCAATTCTTATTTTTTTGGCTCTTTTATCGCGTGTTCATGTCCATGAACTGATGAGAAGCTGGTTATTATTCTATACAACAGCAATGAATGGTAGATAAATGTGCAATACATCACAATTATATTGTAATAAGATACAAAAAAACCACGCCTTAATTGAGTCGTGGTTAGATCGGTTTTTATTCAAATTACGTGACTAATGGTCTACTGCTTTAACCAACATTAAATAAGTTATTTAATCGAAGAAATGGCTCAAGCCTTAGTTTGGATGCATTTTTTGAATCAAGCCCGCAATGTATTCACCAAACCAAATCGCTGTGTCTAAATCCCCTTGCGGCGGCGTGATCTCGACCGGCGCATTATCTGATTGGGTCATTAAACCAAGGCTACTCGACAAGCGGTTTAAATCCGTGTCTGCATGTCCTGTGGTCATCAGCGGTAACCCTGTCCATAACATCCCATGTTGCATCGCGAACAAATTGATTTGTTGCAGTACAGAGAGTTTGTCTCCACTCAGGCCACCCGAATTGGTAAAGCCTGCAGCAAGTTTGCCTTGCCAATCACGATTTTTCCAACGCTTAGAGCTTGAGTCCATAAACATTTTAAATGGACCACTGACGCTACCCATATAGGTTGGGCTACCAAACACAATCGCATCGGCTTGATCCAACAGCTCCCAATCAATCTGTTCGATCGACATACTATGCACAGTCATTTTGAGCTTAGATGCCCCTTGAGCAATGTACTGCGCTACTTTAGCGGTATGACCATAAGGACTGTGATAAACGATAGCAAGAGACTTAGAAGAATCAGACATAACAAAACAAATTGACAATGTGTCAGTAGTTTACCTTAACTATCGCATAAATACGAATGTTGCCATCCTCCCTGCCTTAGGATTACGGCGATAAGAATAGTAGTGTTCCGCTTGGCGATAAGAGCATTGATCTCCACCCAAGACTTTTTCAATACCGTGTTGATTTAAAATGTAACGTGCAATCTCGTACAAATCGGCTTGGAATTTACCCACATTTTTACTGTGTTCAAATGCAGACTCAAGTTTTGGATATTTCTCACAAAAAGCCTGTTTCACTTCAGCCCCCACTTCAAAACAGGGCTGACTAATGGCAGCGCCGAGCCATGCCCATGTCGGTGCAGTTTGCATTTCAGCAAGGGTATTTTCAATGATACCACCGGCAAGTCCACGCCAACCTGCATGCAAATTCGCGACTTCGGTGCCACTTGCATTGCCTAGCACCACAGGCAAACAATCTGCGGTCATCATCATTAGGGCATGGGCTTTTTGTTGTGTGACTAAGCCATCACCAATTAAGGCATCAAACGGCATTTCATCATTGATGGTATGACAAATAGTGCTGTGGGTTTGGGTCATCCAAGTGATTTTATTAACCCCAAATTCAGCAAAATCATTCAATAAGCTCATACGATGCTGTTGAACGCGACGTGGATCATCTTGCACATGCAAAGCCAAATTAAAGCCTGCAAGCTCAGATATTTCTGATGCTAAGGCTTTAGGGTGCTCAATTTGAGTTTGCCCGACAAAAACACCTTCAGGTAATCCCTCAACCAAATGCATGTACATATCCTTTATATAAGCAATGAATCATCGAAATCTATATGATCTTGAAAACTGTATATGTCTAGCAAACCCAATGTGGATTTGCTAGATCTTTAAAATAACTCTCATCAAAGACTCTAGATCTTTTTAAGAGCCTCAACTGAAATTAATACGCTTTATTTTCAGTACGTAAAACTTCAAGTAAATTTACAAAGTCTTCAGGCCACGGCGCTTCAAACATCATGTCTTCACCTGTTTTTGGGTGAACTAAACCGAGTTTAAAAGCATGCAATGCTTGACGTTTAAAACCACGTAGCGTACTCGCCAACAGTTCCGAAGCGCCTGATGGCACTTTAACACGGCTGACATAGACTGGATCGCCGACCAATGGGAAGTTGATATAGCTAAAATGCACACGAATCTGATGGGTACGCCCGGTTTCCAATTGTGCTTGTACACGGGTGAAATGTTGGAAACGCTCTTTGACATTATAATGCGTTACCGCATCACGACCGCCCGGCAAAATCGCCATTTTAATACGGTCAACAGGATGACGTTTGATCGGCTCATCAATGGTACCACCGGCAATAATACGACCGTAACAGATCAAATCATAAATTCGGTAAACCGATTTCTTCGCCAACTGCTTGCTTAACGAAAATTGTGCCTCGAGATTCTTCGCCACCACCAATAGACCACTGGTGTCTTTATCAATACGGTGGACTAAACCTGCACGTGCAAGCTCTGCAGATTTTGGATAATGGTATAACAGTGCATTGACCAAAGTGCCTGATGGATTACCAGCACCCGGATGGACAACCATCCCGACAGGTTTATTGATCACCATAATATCGTCATCTTCATAGACAATATTTAAAGGAATATCTTCAGGTTGCGCAGTGGTTTGTGCTTCAAGCTCAACATCTAAAGTCAGGTTTTCATTGCCTTCACATTTGTACTTGGGTTTAACCACGTTACCATTTACCAACAGATGACCATCCTTCATCCATTGTTTCAGTCTTTCGCGTGAAAAATCGCTCCAAACGATCGCTGCAACTTGGTCGATCCGTTGACCTAAATAGCTCTCATCCAATTGAAATTGCAACGATAAACGTGTTGCAGTTGCGGCAGAATTGTGATTATCTGCATCCTCAGAATCTTCAAGTAAAATGAAGTCATTTTCTGGGACATTAGAATTAGAAGATTGTGCTGAAGTCATTTGCTCATTCGGACAAAAGTGGTTTAATAGTGCAATTGTAGCCTATTGCCCGTATAAACAGAGGAATTTTTATGTCGCTACCACGTTATAAAGTTACAATGCTTGCTTTATCGTTAGGTTTATCAGCTACATTAGTTGGTTGCAGTACACTTACAAAGAAAAAAGAAGTCGTTGATGCTGGACCTCAGTCAACAGAACAAGTGTATTATGACAAAGCACAAAAATCATTAGAACGTGGACAATACAGCGACGCGGCACAATCATTAGAAGCTTTGGATACCTATTTCCCGACAGGTCAATATTCGCAAAAAGCGCAACTTGATTTGTTGTATACCAAATTCAAGCAAAAAGATTATGAAGGCACCATTGCCCTTGCTGAGCGTTTTATTCGTTTAAATCCACAGCATCCGAATGCAGATTACGCTTATTATGTACGCGGTGTGGCGAATATGGAGCAAAACTACGATGGTTTGCTGCGTTATACCTCATTGCAACAGTCGCACCGTGATGTCAGCTATTTAAAAGTCGCTTACCAAAATTTTGTCGATTTCATTCGTCGTTATCCAAGCAGTGAATATGCAGTTGACGCAGCGCAACGGATGAAATTTATTGGTCAAGAATTGGCTGAAAGCGAAATGAATGCAGCACGTTTTAACATTAAACGTAAAGCTTACTTGGCCGCAGTTGAGCGTTCACAGTGGGTGGTTGAGCATTTTCCAGAAACCCCACAAATCCCTGAAGCTTTAGCGACGATGGCCTATGGCTATAGTAAGTTGGGTGATAAAGCGACTTCTCAACAATATGTTGATTTGCTCAAGCTGAATTATCCAAACATGGTTAGATCAAATGGTGAAGTAAACTTACGTGCTGCACGTCGTGATGGCAACTGGATCAACAAAGCCACGTTGGGTATTTTGGGTCGTGAAGCCAAAGCGCAAGATGTTAATTCGGACAATGTAGTGAGTACAGAATCTGAATCACCAAGCTTGATCAACCGTTTAAGCTTCGGCTTATTAGGCAATCATGATGAAGCTTCTGCTGAACAGCATGTGCCTGCCAATGAAAGCTTATACGATGCGCAGCGCACTAAAGCTTTAGAAGCAAACACTGAAAAAGCCAATGAGCAAGTTGAACAGCCAAAACGCAGTTTAACCAACCGTCTCAGCTTCGGATTATTTGGTAAAGATGGGACTGAGCAAACTACTGAATCCTCAAGCGAAACTCAAACGCCATAATTTTAGAAAATTGAAACGGAACTCGTTCCGTTTCAATCATCTAACCAATAACAAGCGGATAAATCATACAAATAAAGCGCATTGATATATATTATTGGCATATTATGTTTTAAAGCTTTAAAATCACCGCCCCCTTAGTGACTCAATTTTTTTGACTTTTTCATATGGCTATACCTCAGCACACCATTGATCAAATTTTGGATCGCACTGATATTGTCGATCTAATCGGTCAACGTGTGAAATTGAAAAAGTCGGGTCGTACTTATTCAGGTTGTTGTCCCTTTCATCAAGAAAAGTCACCCTCTTTTCACGTCTACCGTGACAAACAGTATTACCACTGCTTTGGTTGCCAAGCCAACGGTAACGCGATTCGTTTTCTCATGGACATCGATAGTCGTAATTTTATCGACGTGATGAAAGACCTTGCCAATCAAACTGGCATTGAACTTCCTAAAGACAATATTGATTCTAAAAAGCTTTCCTATAAACGTGAGGCAGTCAAAGCAAAGGCTGTTGCCCCGTCCCATAACAAAAAACAAGCCAATTCATCTTCATCCACTGCACCAAAACCCGATACCAATACACAAGTCATTGATCCAGCACCGGCATTTGATGTCGATCCCTTTGAAGCATTTCAAAACTTCCCAGAGTTTGATGATAGCGCTTTTGGATTTGACCCTGAGTTTAATCCCGGCATACAAGCGCCGATCGAACAAGACGGTAACTTGTATGATTTACTTGAAAATGTAGCGCAGTACTACGAGAAGCAACTGCCCCATAGTCATGTGGCTCAACATTATTTTCGGCACCGTGGTCTAGGTGCGGAAACCATTAAATACTGGCGTTTGGGCTATGCCCCCGAAGACTGGCAACATTTAGAAAAAGCCTTTCCACAAGATATCGAAGGTTTAAAACTGCTGGGTTTAATCCGCACCAGTGATAGCGGTCGTGACTTTGATTTACTGCGTGAACGAGTCATTTTCCCGATTCGAGATGCCAAAGGTCGTGTGGTTGGCTTTGGTGGTCGTGCGCTCAATGATGAAATTAAACCCAAATACATCAACTCGCCTGACTCTGAAGTGTTTCACAAAAACCAGCTCCTGTATGGCTTATATGAAGGTCGTAAACTCAAAGCCCAAAACTGGTTAATGGTGGAAGGCTATATGGACGTGATTGCCTTGCAACAGGCAGGCATTCCGGGTGCAGTAGCAACCTTAGGGACAGCCAGTAATGCCGACCACCTCAGTACCTTATTTAAACAGAATAATCAAATTACCATTGCCTTTGATGGGGATGCTGCTGGTCAAAAAGCTGCACGTCGTACTTTAGATATTGCGTTACCGTTACTGAATGATGGTCGTGAGCTAAAGTTTTTTATCATGCCGAAAGAGCATGATCCTGATTCTCTGGTACGTAAAGAAGGTTTAGAAACCTTTAACCGTTTGTGGCAACAAGCACCACTGTTATCTGATTTTATTTTTGCCTTGCTTAGTCAACAGTATGAAGTGACCACACCTGAAGGCAAAAGTCAGGTGATGGCTGAACTGAATCAATTGACCGATTTATTGCCTAAACATGGCTCTTATCGTTATCTGATTCGTCAGTTTTTTAAAGAAAAACTCGGCTTCAATAAAAAATGGCAACCGCAGGTCAATTTAGATGCCTCGTTGTCTTTTAATATTCGAACCAAAGACGAAGATTTTGCTGTGGCGATGCTGATGCATCACCCTTATCTGTATATTCATTTTGAAGTGTTGCGTGCACTGATGCCTGCGGATGAGCTTTTGGCACAAATTTTAGCCAAGTTCGATAGCATTTATGATGATCTTCCAGATGATCAAGAACTGGCAACTTATTATGTTTTAGGAGCTTGTAGCGCTTATCATTTAGAGTTATCGGAAATCATGCAACGCACAAACATTCAGGTGTTGACCCAAGCCCCTGAAATGGCAGATAAACTTGCTTCAGAATGTTCACTCTCATTACAAGAAAAATTCTTAAGACAAAAACTTAAAAAGCCAAGTTCACTCAGTGAATCACGTTACTTAAGACAGCAGTTAAATGAACTGACCAAAAAAATTGGCTTAAAGCTGATTAATGAATAAGACCGACTATCTACTGAGTCCTTTAATTTTTTAAACAATATTATTTTTAGAATAAAACGATAAAACACCTATCCGTTTTATCGTTTTGGTTTACGTTCTTTTTGGAAAATATCTTTCAAACTTTCCTTAATCCCTGCAAAGATTTCAGGATCATCAGATTTAGCGACTTCTCGTAACAACAATGAAGTTGGGTGCAATAACTTTTGAGTTAAACGATGGGCAAATTCTTGCATCACCACCGTGCTGTCTTCACCCGCTTGAATGCGCTCTAAAGCCAAGCTCAACTCATGTTCTTTGGTTTGTTCGCCATGTTCACGGAACTGATGAATGGTTTCCCCGGCCTGGCTGACTTTCTGCTGCATGATCAACTGGGTGACCAATTGATTGACCATGACTTCCGCTTCAACGGCGGCCTGACGACGCTGCGCTAAGTTGTCATCAATCACGGTTTGCAAATCATCGACACCATATAAATACACGCCATCGAGGTTTTTAACTTTCGGTTCAATATCGCGTGGTACGGCTAAATCGACCAACAACATCGGTTGATAACGACGTTTTTTCAATGCAGCTTTGACATCTGCATAGGCAATCACTTGATGCAAACTGCCTGTACAACTGGAAATCACATCAGCACGATGCAGGTTTTCAGCCAATTGATCAAAAGGTACGATTTCAACGTCTACGCGATGTTGAATTTCTTTTGCCAAGTTTTCCGCACGTTCACGACCACGGTTACAAATCAGGACTTTCGCCACACCCATTTCGGCCAAATGCTTTGCGACAAGGCTGTTCATTTCGCCGGCAGCGACGACCATAACGGTGAGTTTTTCAGCTTTCGTAAATACTTGCAGTGCCAATTGCGCCACTGCATAGCCCATAGAAACCGCATGATTACCTACCGCGGTTTCTGAACGCACACGTTTGGCTGCATAAAATGCATATTCAAAAATATGATTGAGATTTTGCGACACGATGTCAGATTCTTTGGCTAAATTTAGCGCAGTTTTAACCTGCCCCATAATTTGAGGCTCACCCAACATCAGTGAATCTAAGCCACTGGCCACACGCATTAAATGAGTGACTGCATCGGCATTTTCATACTGATAGACGTGTTTATTGAGTTGATTTACATCAACACCATTTTTTTGTGCAAGCCAATCCAATACCATATCGGCATTTTCAGCCATGGCATAGACTTCAGTGCGATTACAGGTCGACACCACCACCATATCGTTTAGATCGGGGTGACGACTTTGCTCAAGCAAGACCTCTTTTAATTTTTCAGGATTAAAAGCCACTTGCTCGCGTAATTCGACTGAGGCTGTTTGATGGTTGACACCCAATGCAAAGAAAGACATATCAGATCATCAATTCGCTAAATTTATGCTATTGTGCAATAACGGTGTCATAAAAAGCATTACTTGGATAAAAATTTGCGTCAAATAAATAGCCGAAACAACGGCATGACAATAAAGCAGTATTCTACCACATTCTTACTTGTTGGTAGCATGGCTTACAGTCCTCATCTTAGAGCATCTGAAGAAATTAATCATGCAAATTTAAATCGGAATGCTATTCAACAGACCATGATCGCAGAGTTTGCGCTCGCGGCGAACGATGTCGCCACGGCTTTACATAATTATACCGTGCTCGCCATTCGCAGTAACTCGACTCAAGTTAAACAACGTGCACTTGATATAGCATTGGAACAAAACGACTTACAATCGGCTTTAAACATTGCGACCCATTGGGTGGTTCAAGAACCTGAAGATGTCCCGGCTAAGTTCTATTTGGCGCATATTGCACTCAAATCGCATGAATATGAATTGGCGGCTGATGTTCTCGACACGATTCTTAATCTAGACCCTGATTCAAATTTAGAACTGATTCTTGAAGGAATTTCACCCGAATCCGCTGAAGATCGGATCAATTTGCTAAATACACTGAATAAGAGTAAAGAAAAAACCAATCCGTCTATTTTGGTGTTGATCGCAAGTTTAGAAGCGCAAAATGATCAGCTTGATCAAGCCCTCAAAACCGTCAATAAAGCCTTAAAACGTAAACCCAAAGTCACCGCCTATATTGCACTAAAAGCCAATTTACTCAATGCAATGGGCGATGAAGCAGCCACATTAAAGTGGTATGAAAAAAGTAGTCGACGTAATCGAAACAATTTAGAGGTCAATTTGGCTGAAGTTCGTTATTTGATTAAGCTGAACAAGTCCGAATTGGCTTTAGATAAACTTAAAAAAATCATTAAAAAATGGCCGGATGCTGAAGAAGCTCTATTTATTGCAGGACTAACCTCAATCGACCTTAAACAATATGAATTGGCTGAACAATATCTGGTTGAACTGCGCGCCTCAAACCAATATCAAAATGACGCTTATTATTATTTGGCGGTGAATGCCGAGCGTAAAGAACATTTCGAAACAGCCAAAGCTTATTACCGCTTGGTCGATGGCAACTTATACGCGGTTTCAAGACGTAATTTGATTAGCATTTATGAGCGTCAAGGTAAACTGAATGATGTTTTACGCTTTTTAACTCAGGAACGGGTCAATTACCCACAACAAGCCAGTTTCTTGTATCAAGCGCAGGCTGAAATTTTAAAACGTATGGGCAATAAAAAAGCTGCATTAGGTTTACTCAGAGAAGCTGTGAAAAATCTGCCGGATGATCCAGAATTACTCTACTCTGAAGTGTTATTGCTTGATCCCTTTCAAGATCGCGATCAACTCGATCAAGTGCTGAAGCAATTACTAGAAATTGAGCCGAATAGCCCCACGTACTTAAATGCCTATGCCTATACCCTCGCACTCCAGAATCGACGTTTAGATGAAGCACGGGCTTACGCCGAACACGCATTAGAAACTGCACCTGAGCAGGCCTCTATCTTAGATACCTTGGGTTATATCACTTTTTTACAAAATGACTATCCCACTGCCTCTTTAGTTTTAGCCAAGGCTTATGCACTGAGTAAAAGTGTCAATATTGGGGTGCGTTATGCCAAATCGCTGTATATGCAAGGCGAGATGGATCAGTTCAATCAAGTGTTACAGCAACTGCAACAAAATCACCCGAATGATCCACAATTAGCCCCACTCCATCAATTACTGTTAACCACAAATGCAAAACCGAGTTAATCCACATGTTTAAACATATCAAAATTGCCCTGATCTTATCGAGTACACTCAGTGTAATAGCGATGACAGGCTGTCAAAGTTTTACCCAGAACAAAGCTGTTTCATCGACACAAAGCCCTCAGGTAGCCAATCAATTTAACCTGCAAGGTAAGATTGGTGTGAAAACACCACAACAATCAGGCAGTGCCTTTTTCACTTGGCAACAAAACCAAGAGCAGTATGATATTGAACTCAGTGGCATCTTAGGGGTGGGTAAAACTCAAATTTCCGGTCAACCCGGTCAAGTCACTTTAAATAGCGCCAAAACCGGCACCATCACGGCAGAATCGCCTGAAGAATTGCTTGAACGTGCCACCGGATGGCAAGCGCCGATTACCAATTTGGTCGATTGGGTTCAAGCCAAGACCACATCCGATACGGCAAAAACAGAAAAAGATGCGCAAAACCGTTTAGCGCAGATTATTGAAGATGGTTGGACAGTAAATCTAAGCTATAACGATGCTGCAACTTTGCCGAATAAGTTGATTTTGCAGCAACAGCTTGAAACAGGAAAAGAAAACCGTATTACAATGGTCATTCAAAACCGTTAATCCTTTAAAAGCGTTCTTGTTATGATTCGTGTTCCCTCACCTGCCAAGTTGAATCTGTTCTTACACATCACCGGTCGCCGTGAAAATGGTTATCACGAACTGCAAAGTATTTTTCAGTTGATTGATTTGTGCGATTGGATGGAATTCACACAAACAGAAGATCCACAGATTCAGATTGATGGCCTAGACAGTGTCGATCTGGAAAATAATCTGATCTATAAAGCCTTAACGATGATCAAACCCTATGCAAAAGTTGGGCAATTGGGGTTGAAGATTTGCATTGAAAAAAATATTCCCATGGGTGCAGGTTTGGGTGGTGGCTCCTCTAATGCTGCGACCACACTACTGATAGCGAACAAAATTTGGCAATGTGGATTAACAATTGAACAATTGGCTGATTTAGGCGTGAAGCTAGGTGCAGATGTGCCGATCTTTGTGCATGGTAAAAATGCTTGGGCAGAAGGCATTGGTGAACACTTAACATTCATAGACTTAGATCAAAAACAGTTCATTGTGCTGAAACCTGATTGTTTTATCAGCACTCAACTGCTTTTTTCACAAAAAGCGTTGACAAGAGACACGAAGACCTCTAAATTTTGCGCCTATCAGGAAACGCCATCTGATTTTGGAAATAACTTTGAGCCTTTGGCAAGAAGCTTATACCCTGAAGTCAATGAAGCGATGCAATATTTAGATCAGTTCGGTGTTGCTAAACTTACAGGTACAGGTGCTTGTGTGTTTATTGAAGTAATGAAAGATATGAATCTTGATGAGATTCTTGCCCATTCACCATGTAAATCTTACTTAGTGAATAGCTTAAAAGAATCACCATTAAATCATATTTGAGTTATATGATAGGGGTATCGCCAAGTGGTAAGGCACCGGGTTTTGATCTCGGCATCCGTTGGTTCGAATCCAGCTACCCCTGCCATTTTCATCTGTAGATGTTTGCGCTATATGCAAAGTATTAGGGGTATCGCCAAGTGGTAAGGCACCGGGTTTTGATCTCGGCATCCGTTGGTTCGAATCCAGCTACCCCTGCCATTCTTTACATATCTGCTCAGCATTAGGGGCGTCGCCAAGTGGTAAGGCACCGGGTTTTGATCTCGGCATCCGTTGGTTCGAATCCAGCCGCCCCTGCCATTTTAAGTTCAAAAAGACGGAACAAAACTTACTACATCTTTGTGAAGCAACCTTGACAAAGCATTGTAAAAATATTAAAGTTCTGCCGCATTAGGGGTATCGCCAAGTGGTAAGGCACCGGGTTTTGATCTCGGCATCCGTTGGTTCGAATCCAGCTACCCCTGCCATCTATTTCTAAACATTCCAACCGCCAAGGGTGCTTCATGCCCAATCTTGTCGTTTTTAGTGGAACTGCACATCCACAATTCGCCCAAAAAGTCGTTAGCCATCTGCACATTCCTTTAGGTGCTGCATCTGTAGGTCATTTCTCTGACGGTGAAATCGCTGTCGAAATTACTGAAAATGTACGTGGTAAAGACGTGTTTATCGTTCAGCCTACTTGTGCCCCAACCAATGACAACCTTATGGAAGTTTTGGTTATGGCAGATGCTTTGCGTCGTGCAAGTGCTGGCCGTATCACAGCTGTCATCCCTTACTTCGGTTATGCTCGTCAAGACCGTCGTCCACGTTCTGCACGTGTGCCTATCACTGCAAAAGTTGTTGCTGATATGTTAACAACTGTGGGTATTGATCGTGTTGTCATGATCGACCTACACGCAGACCAAATCCAAGGCTTCTTCGATATTCCTGTAGATAACATCTACGGTACGCCTGCTTTGCTTGCTGACTTACGTCAACAACAACATCACAACTTGATGGTGGTTTCACCTGACGTTGGTGGTGTAGTTCGTGCACGTGCTGTTGCCAAACAAATGGGTGATATTGATCTTGCAATCATTGACAAACGTCGTCAAAAAGCAAATGAATCACAAGTGATGCATTTGATTGGCGATGTGAAAGATCGTGATTGTGTGATTGTCGACGATATGGTGGATACCGCAGGTACATTGTGTAAAGCTGCTGATGCACTGAAGTCATTTGGTGCGCGTAAAGTGGTTGCTTATGCAACTCACCCTGTTTTATCAGGTAAAGCCATTGAGAATTTACGCAATTCTGTGATTGATGAATTGGTTGTCTGTGACACCATTCCACTTTCAGAAGAAGCGCAAGCACTTGGTAAGATTCGCCAAGTTTCAGTTGCTAGTATGGTTGCTGAAACAATTCGTCGTATTAACAACGAAGAATCTATTAGCGCAATGTTTGATAGTTATCTATAATACACCGCTGAAATTCCAAAGCCCTGCCATTTTGGTGGGGCTTTCTATCACTAGATCGGTCGCAGGTCTAGTTCATTAACTTAAATAGGATGTCTATCATGGCAAACTTCGTATTAAACGCAGAAGCACGTGAAGAAGCTGTACAAGGGAAAGGTGCGAGCCGCCGCCTTCGTTTACAAGCTAAAGTACCAGCAATCATCTACGGTGGTGAAGCTGCTCCAGTTTCTGTAACTTTAGAATTACGTCAATTGGTTAAATTCTTAGAAGACAACAAATTCTTCGAAGAAGTAATCGAAATCAATGTTGATGGTAAAGTTGAAACTGTTAAAATCCAAGCGTTACAACGTCACCCATCTAAAAACACGCCAATGCACGCTGACTTCAAACGCGCATAAGTGTTAATGGTGTAAATTAGTGTCAAATATTTCACTGATTGTTGGTTTGGGCAACCCAGGTTCTGAGTATGCTCAAACCCGCCATAATGCAGGCTTCTGGTATGTAGAACGCCTCGCACAGCAATATGGCATTTCTCTCAAAGCTGATCCGAAATATAAAGGCATCAGTGGTCGCGGTAAAATCGAAGGTCAGGACGTTCGTCTGTTATTACCAACAACTTTTATGAACCTCGTGGGTCAAAGTGTTGTACCCTTCGCCAAATTCTATCAAATTTCTCCTGAAGCAATACTCATTGCACACGACGAACTCGATATGAACCCGGGTGTCATTCGCCTCAAAACTGGCGGTGGTCATGGTGGTCATAATGGTTTACGTGACATCGTTCCACACATTGGCGCCAATTTCCATCGTTTACGTATTGGTATTGGTCATCCTGGATCTAAAGAACGTGTCTCAGGTCATGTGTTGAGTAAAGCACCATCTAGCGAACAATCGCTGATGGATGATGCGATTCACCATGCTTTAAGCCGCACAAAATTATTGGTAAATGGTGAAATTCAGCAGGCAATGAATCAAATAAATGCCTATAAACCTTGATCTAAAAAATTAATCTTGGTTAAACAATTTTTCTTGCCATGTTTAAAATTTGAGAGCAAAATGCGCTTTCAATTGCATCCCCCAACATAGAAGTTGTTGTTTAATCATAAGATAACAAAACTTAGGGCTACTAGGAGACGCTTTCCATGCTATCTCGTTTATTAAAAGCAAAAATTCACCGTGCAGTAGTGACTCAAGCTGAGCTTCATTATGAAGGCTCATGTGCTATTGATGGCGTCTTGTTAGATTTAGCGGGTATTCGTGAATATGAAGAAATTCATGTTTGGAATGTCACCAACGGTAAGCGTTTTACCACCTATGCAATTCGTGGTGAAGAAAATTCAGGCATCATTTCAGTCAACGGTGGTGCTGCACATCAAGCCGATGTCGGCGATCTTGTGATCATTGCAACCTTTGGTGATTTTACCAATGCAGAAGCTGATGCACACAAACCACGTCTTGTTTATGCAAACCCAGACAATACTGTGAATCACACTGCAAACTGTATTCCAGTTCAAGTGGCTTAATTTTTTAAGTGTATGTGATAGAAAAAAGCTGGCAATATGCGAGCTTTTTTCTTGTTTAGATTTACAGTAAATCAACTCGGTTTGACTTTGCTTGAAAAGATCAACTCAATCTCAGTCGGCTCAGCGACACGACCCATATCTTGCGGAGACTTAAAAATTGCCAAATGCATATTGGCTTGTTTTAACTGAGGCACCAATTCTTCGCTAAACTGTTTGACGTTAAATTCTTGCGGCTTATACCCTGCCCACTCACCAACCGCATTGGCAGTGGCAAAGTCTTCATCCGACCAGACTGGGAACAATTGATAACCTTGCTCATCATCCCGAAATACCGCCCAAGACTCTCCAACCAACCCCCAAACCCGACCTGTTTCAATCACTTGATCTAAAAAAAACTCGTAACGGTCTTCAATCGGCAATGCCAGTACTGTTTCTAATTCTGTTGCTTCAATAGTCATAATTTTTCCATTGTTATAAATTATTCACATTATTTTAAACAGTTTACTGTTTTTTGAAAGCGAAAATCACTAAAAACACATCTTTAGTGACATTTTCAAGCTGTTGTTCTGCTTAGACTATTCTGCGCAATCAGATCTCAGGCTCAATCCTCTTGCATCGCTTGCGATAAGCTCCGACTCATCCCATCTGCGCGCAACCATGCCAAATCATAGCTTGCATTGGCTAAAGCCAACACACGACGCTCAAACTCAGTCCAAATGGGCTTCACCTGATGCGGCTCAATCCCTAAGCCACTCTCATGCGCCAAATGCTTATTTTTTTCACACAACTTTAACGCATGATAAAGCTTGCGTCCTTTGCTCGCGGTTTCAAAGACCCGAATACGTTTCGAATGAATAAAGCCTTCAATGTGCTGAAGATTGGCAAGCGGTAACATTGGCAGCAAGATTTGATCCAATTGAGCATCCAATCGCTTCCATATCGTCTGTCGCTGTTCTTCATTGTAGGTATTCCACCGAATCACCTCATGGTTGAATCTTCGGCAACCACGACAGACTGCATCACCAAATACCGTAGAGCAACGCCCTGCACATGGGGTAAGAGAAGGTATTCGACGATCATTACTCAACTTTTTTTCCTCAATTAAAACCATATTTCGGGTAGGGTTTTCTCGCAAAACAACGCAATTCAAGGTAGAATATGCGCCATAAATTTTATCCCTATATTAATACATTTGGAGTACTCCATGAACGCTACTGTAGAACAGCTTGCACCTGTAGAACAGCAAGCGACCACTGGTTGGGTTGTTGCAGCACTTTATCAATTTAAAGAAGTCCAAGATTCACTTGGTCTTCAACAACGTCTTTTAGACTTGGTAAAAACCATCAACCTCTGCGGTACTCTAATTGTGGCAGATGAAGGGATTAACGGAACTGTGGCTGGTGATCGTGTAGCGATTGATGTAGTGCATCAATTTTTGCTCGATGAAGGTTTCGACGCAATGGAATACAAAGAATCACACAGTGATGAGAAACCGTTCCGTAAAATGAAAATTAAGCACAAACCTGAAATTGTGACTTTGGGTGTGCCAGTTAAACCGCGTGATTTGGTCGGTCATTATCTTGATCCGAAAGAATGGAATGAACTGATTGCACGTGATGACGTGATCTTGGTCGATACGCGTAATGATTACGAGTACAAAGCAGGGACATTTAAGGGTGCAATTGACCCTAAAACAGAAAGTTTCCGTGAATTCCCAGAATACGTCAAAAACAACCTTGAAGAACATAAAGATAAGAAAATTGCGATGTTCTGTACCGGTGGTATTCGCTGTGAAAAATCAACCTCTTTACTTTTACAAGAAGGCTTTACTGAGGTGTATCACTTAAAAGGTGGTATTTTAAAATACTTAGAAGAAACACCACCTGAAGAAAGCATGTGGGAAGGTGAATGCTTCGTGTTTGATGGTCGTACTGCTGTAACGCATGGTGTTGAAGAAGGTCAAAACACCAAGTGTCATGCTTGTGGTTGGCCACTCCTGCCTGCTGAGGTTGAACTAGCGAGCTATGAACACGGTGTGTCTTGCGTGTATTGCATCGACAAAACCACAGAAAAGCAAAAAGCGGGTTTCCGTATGCGTCAATCGCAAATTGCAGCCGCTAAGCGTAAACGTTTGTAATTTAGCTTTTCAAATAGTGCCTAAAAACCGCTGCTTATCGCAGCGGTTTTTTATTTGTGTCACATAAATATCCAATACTTTGCACAATCTAACAAATCTTATAAACAGCAAATGCATAAAACTGTACAAAAAATTGCTAATTTAAATCGATCAGTTTGTGGCAATAAATTATGGCAACAATAGAGAGAAACACTGACATTTGAAAGATGATGCCCAAATTGAAAATACAGGTAATCAAATGATTTTTTGTTAAGCACGCGTTGATATCAAACCTGGATTAAAAAAGGATTTAAAAAAAATCATAAAGAATATTGAAGGAAACCGTAATGACTAAGACTGCTTATATGCGCGCCACTTCGAAATCTATGGCTCAACCTACGATGAATACTCAAAATTTATCGTCCGGCAATCATTTAGATGGATCTTTTACACTGCAAGACTTTCACAAACTCTTAAATGCTGAATCGCATATTTTTATCGTACTTCTTGGTTCAATTTTAGGCGGGATGATCGCCCTTGCCATTGGTCATTCCGTTCAAGCCTCACCTGTCAACTTTGTCATGCTGAGTTTAATTCCGATTGGCATGAGTTACATTTTAAGAAAAGTCTATATTTATACTTTACTGAATTTTAAAGACTAGCATTCGTTCATGGTTGCCCAGAATTAGATGTGAATGAGTAGCACGTTAAAAAACTAAATATAAACTTAAAAAGCATAAGCCCTACCAGATTTGCTAACCATCTTGAATAAACTTGTATAAAAAAAGCACCCATATGGGTGCTTTTAAAAATCTTCAATCAATTAATCTGGTGTGTGGTACATCAAATATAATTCATTTAAATTCTCTGGAATTTCTTCCGCGAGCTCGTCCATCAATTGACCGTTGCGACGGAAAGATTCCATTTGAGGATCTTCTTCATCAACACCACTGAAGACCATAATCGGCAAAGTCAAATCGACCAATTGCTCTTCGTATTCGTCTGCAAACCATGCATCTTCATTTAAGAACATTGCATCAACGAAACCAACACTCCAATCACCTAAGCTTGACTCTACATCGGCTTCTTCAATTTCAAATGGGAATGTAATCCCTTCTTCATTGGCTAAGTTTTGACGTAGCGCTTCCAACCAAAGTTTGATTTGAGCAATGATATGGGCAGGTACTTTGTTTTGATTGTTGTCAAATAATTCATCTAACCAACGCTCAAATTTCGGTCCAACTGCTGTAGCACATAAAAAACCATGAGTCGCCGCGAAATCTAGACCATGCTCATTGTCATCGCCATCTAGATAATCACTCAATAGGTCTAAATCTAAAGCACTCATTTTGTTTCCAATACAACTCTATTTAATGGCTTAGGATAGCATTTTCAGTACATAAGCCCAATGATAAATTCGTTATTCGTCGTCGAAATGGTCGTCTTCATCATCGTCAAAATCATATTCTAAATCTTTTAACTCGCGGTCTAAGCGACGCTGTGCAAGTAAGTCGTCGATTAGGCGACGTTTTTCTAATGATTCTTTTGCGCTAATTTTGTTGCTTGATTCATCAAAACTAACATCATCATCACTATAGTTATCATCTAATTCAAAATCTGTAGAAGACACTAAAACTACCTCATAATTGAAAAAAATGGATGGGGCTAGGCGCTATTTATCTTTGTTCTTAATTCTTGTCAAGTTTTATTTGATTTTTTAACGATGTGCAACAAAAATTTTCTTTTTTTATGTCGCTTAAATATGCGATTATTAACAATTAGTTTGGTTTTATTCAGTTTCAGATTAAATAAGCATTAGGAACACGCTTGAAAATAAAAAAACCAGCCCCATATTTGGATACACGATTTTATAGTTTGGTTTTTTTAAACCAATTTAGCGACCCTATTCAGATACTATATTTAGATAATTGTGCTAAAATGCACGGTTTTTCCCTGCCACAGATTCAACGAGAAGAGAGCAAAGATGAGCGATAAGCATTCCCCTACTTCCCAAGTAGCGGCTCTGATTAGCCGAGGCAAAGAACAAGGTTACTTAACCTACGCTGAGGTTAACGATCATCTCCCAGACTCAATCACTGAAAGCGAACAGATTGAAGACATTATTCAAATGCTTCAAGACGTGGGTATTCCGGTGCATGAACGCGCACCTGAAGCTGACGACACCATGTTCGACGGTACTAATACCGAAACGACTGATGAAGTCGCAGAAGAAGAAGCGGCAGCTGTTCTTGCCTCTGTAGAGAACGAACCTGGTCGTACCACTGACCCTGTACGTATGTATATGCGTGAAATGGGTACAGTTGAACTTCTGACTCGTGAAGGCGAGATTGTGATTGCAAAACGCATCGAAGAAGGTATTCGTGACGTTTTAAATTCAATTGCATATTGGCCAAATGCAGTCGAAGTTGTACTCCAAGAATATAAAGATTATGAAAGCGGTGAACGTCGTCTCGCAGATATTCTTTCAGGTTATTTAGACCCTGAATCTGACGAAGAGATTCCTGAAGTTATAGAAGAAGAACCTGAACTTGTAGAAGATTCAGACACCAAGCCAACCAAAGAAGTTAAACTCGATGATGACGATGAAGAAGAGTCAGACAGCGATGACGACTCTGAAGGCGAATCTGGTCCAGATCCTGAAATTGCAAAAGCACGTTTCACTGAATTAGAAGCAGCTTGGCAAGCGACCAAAGATGCAATTGCTAAACATGGTCGTCGTAGCAAACAAGCAGACGATGCGATTGAAGCGCTTGCAACTGTGTTCATGATGTTCAAATTCACACCACGTCTATTTGATATTATTTCAGAAATGATTCGTGGTACGCACGAAAACATTCGTACTGCTGAACGTGAAGTAATGCGCTATGCAGTGCGTCGTGGTCGTATGGATCGCACCCAATTCCGTACCTCTTTCCCAGGTCAAGAATCAAACCCGGCTTGGATTGAAGAGCAAATCGCCAAAGCGCCTGCGGATCTAAAACCGTATTTAGAAAAAGTTCGTCCAGATGTATTGGCTTTCCAACAAAAGATTGCTGATATTGAGAAAGAACTCAATCTCAACGTGAAAGAAATTAAAGAAATTTCTAAACGTATGGCAATTGGTGAAGCGAAAGCACGTCGTGCCAAGAAAGAGATGGTTGAAGCCAACTTACGTCTGGTGATTTCGATTGCGAAAAAATACACCAACCGTGGTCTACAATTCCTCGACTTGATTCAAGAAGGTAACATCGGCTTGATGAAAGCGGTAGACAAGTTTGAATACCGTCGTGGTTACAAGTTCTCGACTTATGCAACGTGGTGGATTCGTCAGGCGATCACGCGTTCGATTGCGGATCAAGCGCGTACCATTCGTATTCCGGTGCATATGATTGAAACAATTAACAAGATCAACCGTGTATCTCGTCAATTGCTTCAAGAAATGGGCCGTGAACCAACCCCTGAAGAATTGGGCGAACGTCTAGAAATGGACGAAGTGAAAGTTCGTAAAGTGCTTAAAATTGCGAAAGAACCAATTTCGATGGAAACGCCGATTGGTGATGATGAAGATTCGCACTTGGGTGACTTTATTGAAGACGGTAACATTACCTCTCCAATTGATGCGGCAACCTCTGAAGGCTTAAAAGAAGCAACGCGTGAAGTTTTAGAAAACCTAACTGAACGTGAAGCTAAAGTTTTGAAAATGCGTTTTGGTATCGATATGCCAACCGACCATACTTTGGAAGAAGTGGGTAAACAATTTGACGTAACACGTGAGCGTATTCGTCAGATTGAAGCCAAAGCATTACGTAAATTACGTCATCCTTCTCGTTCTGAACACTTACGTTCTTTCCTCGAGAATGACTGATCCATCTATAGGATAATGCAGGCTTGAATATGGGGGTCATTCCCCCATAATAAGAGCATGTAGCAATAGAATCAAAATACCTGCTCATTGCAGGTATTTTTAATAATGAGGTGTCCTATGACTGACATGACCGATCGCACTCCATCACGCGAACTTCAAGAAGACCTATGGGTTTTCCCAATGGACTATCCAATTAAATTGATTGGTGTTGCTGGTGATGAATTACATGGTGCCGTAACAGAAATTATGGTGAAGCATTTCCCTGATTTTGATGGTAAAAGCATTAAAGTACAGCCATCACGCACAGGTAAATATCATTCACTGACTGCGCAAATCGTGTTCCAAGAATTGGAACAAGTGCATGCACTTTATGCAGATTTGGCCGCTTGCCCATTGATTAAAACAGCGCTTTAATTTTTTTATTGTCGTTGCTAAAAAAACACGCTTTCGGGCGTGTTTTTTTATGTTTTGGGTTTAAAAATTTACTGATTTAACCAAGTGAATCTTTATCATCTCACTCAGTTGAAAATCCCCTATCCTGCAGCGAATTCATTATAATTAGACTCTATCCAAATTCTGAAAAGGCATCTTTGCTGTGGACGCTTTGAGCAAACCCAATTTAATCATTCGCCAATATTCTCAACTCACACCATATGAAGATCGCTTTTTAGAAATGAAAAGCTTGACTGAACAGCGTGATGAGAATAGCCCTGATGAATTATGGATTTTGCAACATCATGATGTACTTACTCAAGGTCAAGCGGGCAAGGCTGAGCATATTTTGATTCCAAGCGACTTACCTGTCGTACAGACCGACCGTGGCGGTCAAGTCACTTGGCATGGCAAAGGTCAAATGGTGGTGTATTTCATGTTCGATTTAAATCGCTTGAAATGGAATGTTCGCAGTTTGGTGTCTTATGCTGAAAATTTGATGATTGATTTATTGAAGACATATAACATTGAAGCTTATGCAAAACCTGACGCACCGGGTGTTTATGTCGATGGTCGTAAAATTGGCTCACTCGGTTTTAAAATTCGTAAAGGTCGTAGTTATCACGGCTTATCGTTGAATATTGATTGTAGCCTTGATGGTTTTCATACCATTAACCCCTGTGGCTATGCAGGTTTAGAAATGGTACGAATTTGCGATTTGCTTCCCAACTATCCAAGCTTTGAACAGCTGAGCCAAGATGTGATTCAAGCACTGACAGAAACCAACTTTTTCGAAAATATACAGATCAGTGCACACTAATCCCTTTACAAGCCTCCCTAGAATAAATTAGAGTATTTACTCTAAAATAAATCAATACGCAAATAGGGATGAGCGAGTGATTTCAATTAAATCAGTAAAGCCCGCTTTAGAGCAAGCCTATGTCAAGCTCATGCTTGATGTCATTGGACGTGGTTTAGCGATGGCGAGCCAAGTGGATGCTGAAATCAAACAGGATGTGTCAAAATTTCCTGTCGGTTTCACCGTTTCTATGGCTGTGTTTAACAGTGATGCAGCCTTTATCGCACAGGTCAATGATCAGCATCATTTGGTGTTGGTCGATCATACCGATGGCAAACCGGATCTGACCATTACCTTTAAACATATGCATCATGCATTTTTAGTGTTTTCTTTCCAAGAAAGTACCGCTCAAGCTTTTGCCAATGACCGCATGGTGGCGGATGGTGATTTAGGGCATGCGATTCGCTTGGTACGATGCTTGAATAAAATGGAAGCACTCATTTTACCGAAGATGGTGGCTGAGCTTGCCATCAAAGAATATCCACAACAACTCACAATTAAAGAAAAACTAACCGGCGCTGCCAATATTTATTTAAAAGTTGCTCAGTCATATATCAAAGGGAGTGTTTAAGGCATGGCTAAACCATATTACGAATTTTTCTGTCCAGTAAAAGTCATTGCTGGTAATGCCGCACTTGAACATATGCCCTTTGAATTGGCATCTATGGGTGCTTCTCGCCCAATGATTTTGACGGATAAAGGTGTACGTGCAAATGGTTTGCTTGAACCTGTAGAAACTGCTTTTGCAGCCACAGAGGTGACCATTGCTTCTATTTTTGATGATGTTCCACCCGACTCAAGTCTAGAGACGGTTCGAGCTGTAGCAGACGCGTACCGTTCAAACAACTGCGATGCGATTATTGCGATTGGCGGTGGTTCAGTGATTGATACTGCAAAGGCTGCCAATATCTTGGTGACTGAAGGTGGTGATGATCTACTGAAATACTCGGGAGCACATAATCTCCCTCGCCCATTAAAACCATTCTTTGTGGTACCGACGACTTCAGGTACAGGCTCAGAAGTGACCATGGTAGCGGTGATTTCAGACAACAGTACACATCAAAAAATGCCATTTGCTTCAAAATACCTGATGCCAAGTGCAGCGATTTTAGATCCACGTATGACCCAAACCTTGCCACCACACTTAACGGCAATGACGGCAATGGATGCAATGACCCATGCAGTTGAAGCCTATACCTGTTTGGCAGCCAATCCGATCAGTGATGCTTATGCGACCGCGGCAATCAAAAAAGTATCTGAAAACTTGTTTAATGTACTAGACAATCCGAAAGATGCCCATGGTCGTTTAGAGTTGGCGCAAGCGTCGACAATGGCAGGGATTGCATTCTCCAATGCCATGGTGGGTATTGTGCATTCACTCGGACATGCGTTGGGGGCAGTGGCACATTTACCGCATGGGCTATGCATGAACTTATTCCTACCTTATGTGCTTGAGTTCAATAAAGATGTAAACGGACATAAAATTGCCGAGTTGCTGTTGCCGCTTGCAGGTGCAGACATTTATGCGCAAACCCCTGCCCACGCACGTGCAGATAAAGCGATTGCCTTTATCAACACCATGCGTGATCACATTTATAGCTCAACGAAATTGCCTCGTACTTTGCGTGAAACCGGTAAAGTCACTGAAGCGCAGTTTGATGAGATTGCCGAGAAAGCATTGAATGATGGTTCCATCATTTTCAACCCGAAAGAAACCTCGCTTGAAGATTTGAAATCAATCCTAAAAAAAGCTTGGTAATTAATAAAAAATAGGCCAATATACGCCTAAATCTAGCCTGATGTTTTTTTAAACATCGGGCTTTTATCTTGCAGAATGTTGAGTCATCTATTTTTTATACAACTTGGCATATTTTCTGCTAAAACTTCTGAGAAGTTACTGACAAAGTGCATCGATATAGTATAGATTGGCGCACTTTTTTGTTTTTATCAATTCGGGGGGGTTGTTCGTCTCAAACAACCCTTATTAAGCATGACTGATCGTTGATCAACGATTAAGAGGATAACGCCGTTGACAAATATCTCTGGGACTCAAACCACAGCTCAACTGAAAAAAAATCTAGTGCTGTGGCATATTATCATTATTGGATTGGCGTATATTCAGCCACTCACTTTATTTGATACGTTCGGTCTTGTATCAGAAGGAAGTCAAGGTCATGTACCTACTTCCTACATATTTGCTTTAGTTGCAATCTTATTTACCTCCATTAGTTACGGACATATGATTCGTCGTTATCCGTCATCTGGTTCTGCATATACCTATGCACAAAAATCTATCCACCCGAATGTCGGTTTTATGGTGGGTTGGTCTTCGCTACTCGATTATCTTTTGTCTCCGTTAGTGAATATTATCTTAGCGGATATTTACCTCAGAGCATTATTTCCTGATGTGAATAATTGGATTTGGGTGATCAGTTTAACTGCAATCATGACCATCATTAACTTGTTTGGATCACGCTTTGTGGCGCGATTCAACAGTACCATTGTTGTGGTGCAATTAGGCATTATCTTCTACTTTGTTTATGAAGTTTATCAATTGCTTACACAGGGCGTCTACGCTGATGGCACCTTAAATCATGACAAAATTGAACTTTGGTCTTTGGCACCGTTTTGGAATGAATTTACCAGTATTGGTGCATTAATTGGTGGTGCAACCATTCTGTGCTTCTCTTTTACAGGTTTTGATGCTTTGTCATCATTGGCTGAAGAAACCAAAGATGCTGAAAAAACCTTGCCAAAAGCGATATTTACCACTGCTTTAATTGCAGGTGTTATTTTTATCATCAGCACCTATTTCATTCAAATTTTCTTCCCAAGTGCAGCAGCCTTGTACTTTAATCCTTTAGATGAATCGCAGCCGGTCATGCTTGAAGCATTAGGTAATACCACGATTCTGACTGCGATTACTGGCATTGCATTTAAAACGTTGGTGTTGTATTTCGCAGTCATTGCTGTACTTGCATCCGGTATTTCTGCACATGCAGGTGTATCTCGCTTGATGTATGTGATGGGTCGAGATGGCGTCATCAACAAGAAAGTCTTTGGTTATATCAGCCCTAAATTACATACGCCTGTTTACAATATTATTATTGTCGGTGTGATTGCACTCACTGCAGGTTTCTTAGACCTTGAACACATTGTCAATCTTATTAGTTTTGGTGCATTGACAGCATTCAGCTTCGTAAACTTCTCTGTAATTTCTCGCTATGCTTTACGTGATGGACGCACCAAAACATTTAAAGAGATCATGAGTTATGTGGTCATTCCATCTTTAGGCTTTGCAAGTGTGTTCTTGATGTGGCTTGAAATTGATGAAATGGCATTAAAACTTGGTTTGGCATGGGCCGTATTTGGGGTTGCTTACTTAGCCTACAAAACCCGTGGTTTCCGTCAACCTGCTCCACAACATGATGAATTTAGCGATCATTAATCGTTAAATCACATCCTATAAAAAAGGCGCTCAATGCGCCTTTTTTATTTGTTAGATTTTAATCTTTTCCTCAGTTGCAGGTTATTTAATTCGACAATTGAATCCCATTTTGGTATCCACCACATTATTTTTATAACCTAAACTTTGAATAAAAGAATCACGATCTTTCAAGACCGCCTGATCTTTTTGAGGCAATCTGAGTTTATTGTCTATCGCTAATTTATAGGTTTCATTGACGATACGTTGATAAATCCCACATACCTCCTGACGTTTCGGTTTGGTCAATTGACGCCCACCGGTCCAGGTTCGTTCGAAGTCTTCCGCTTTTAAGGTTTTTCCCCATTCATCAATACTCGCCACCATCCACTTTTGCATACGGTTTAGACCTTCACGGATTTCTGCTTGCGTCAAAGGTTTAACTTCCAGCTCATTCGGTTTTTCATTGGCTAAGACTGCGGTAGAAGCAGTTGCATTCAACTCAGTCTGGCTTGAATGTGGCGTCATTTGCTCATCTACAGGCTGTGGTTGTTCTGTTAAATTTTCCTGTTGCGGTGCTGTTGCGGCAAATATTGCCGTTGATACTGAAAGGATTGAAAGTGCCATCAATGGCTGTAAATAGTGTTTTAACTTTTGCATGTTGAACTTCATGTATATTTTTAAAATCTTTCATTTTTTATAACCAATATTCAGCGCGATATGAAGCTTTATTTGCCCCTCGTTACATAAAAAAAGCCACCTCGAAGGTAGCTTTTCTCTGTTTTCAATTTAGCTTAGCTGTTAAGAGAGTTCTTTAAAGCCTTGTTGACGCCAAGCCTCATACACAATCACTGCAGTCGCATTGGATAAGTTTAAGCTACGTGAATTGGCTGCCATCGGTAAGCGAATCCAATGCTGTTGTGGGAACAACATGCGTATAGCTTCAGGCAAACCGCGTGTTTCAGGCCCCATGAGTAATGCCACAGGACGGTTTAAATCAGAAGTATGTGGGGTTTCAGTGCCTTTGGTGGTCAATGGATAAATGGCGTCCAACCCAATGCCCTGCTCAGCCAAATTCGCTAAACATTCATCGAAGTTTTCCCAAATCTGCATGCGCGCCCATTCGTGATAGTCCAATCCAGCACGTTTCAGCTTTTTGTCATCTAACTCAAAACCTAAGGGCTTAACCACATGCAGTTGTGCGCCAGTATTGGCACACAAACGAATGATATTGCCTGTGTTTGCAGGAATTTCTGGTTCATACAATACGACATGAATCACGGGAGATCTCTTCTATAAATAAAGGTGGCTAAGCCCATTAGGCTAGCCACTGAAGTTGTTCACGCAGTTTAACCACTTCACCAATAATGGTGAGCGTCGGTGCTTGAATTTGATGTTCAGACACTTTAGAGGCGATATCTGCCAAAGTTCCGACCACCACTTTCTGCTCAGGCGTAGTCCCTTTTGAAACAAGCGCCACAGGCATGTCTGCCCGTTGACCATGTTCAATTAAGCGTTGACAGATTTTTTCTAAACCGACCAATCCCATGTATAAAACAAGGGTCTGATTTTCATAGACCAATTCACTCCAAGGCAATTCAGGCGAACCTTCTTTTAAATGCCCTGTCAGAAAACGTACACTTTGTGCATAGTCACGATGGGTCAGCGGAATACCGGCATAGGCTGAACAACCTGAAGCTGCGGTAATCCCCGGCACCACCTGAAAACTCACCCCAGCTTCATACAGCTCTTGAATTTCTTCACCGCCACGCCCAAAAATAAACGGATCACCGCCTTTCAAACGACAAACCCGTTTACCTTGCTTGGCATATTCTACCAGCAAAGCATTGATGCCCTCTTGAGGCACCGCATGATTGGAACGTGCTTTACCGACATAGATCTTCTCTGCATCACGGCGGCACAAATCCATAATCGGTTTCGACACCAAACGATCGTAAATCACCACATCGGCTTGTTGCATCATACGCAAGGCTTTTAGCGTGAGTAATTCTGGGTCGCCCGGACCAGCACCGACCAAGTACACTTCGCCTTTCGGAGTGGTCCACTCAGTTAAAGCTTGCTCAATCAATTGATCGGCTTCATCAAGATTGTCATTAAACACCTGTTCCTTGAGTCGGCTGGCATACAGCTCTTCCCAAAAAATACGGCGTTCATCAGGATTGGCAATTTTAGCTTTGACTGCTGGACGCCATTTCCCTGAAAATTCAGCGAGCTTACCCATCCCATGGGGAATACTGGTTTCCAATTGCGTGCGGATTTGACGAGATAAAACAGGCGATGTGCCATTGCTGGCAACAGAAACAATCAATGGCGAACGATCAATAATCGCAGGCACCATAAATCGACAATGCGGTGGATCATCAACACTATTCACCAATACATTTTTGGCTTCACATGCGACAAAAACAGATTGGTTCACTGCTGCATCATTGGTCGCAGCAATCACTAAACGATAATGATTTAAAGGACATTCTAAGCTGAATGGTGCTTGGACATATTGCCCTTGGCTTTGCTGCACCAAAGACAATAAATTGGCTTCAATGTCAGGAGCGATGACATCGATCACCGCACCTGCTTTTGCCAATAACACCGCCTTACGATAGGCAATGTGTCCACCACCGACAATCAGACAAGGTTGCTGTTGCAACTTTAAGGAGATTGGAAAAATATCCACACATGACCTCAATATTTAAGTTCTGACTGTCTAAAGCAATTTCTATGCACAAGGTACATAGGATTTACAAACTAAAATCAATTAGTCGATAAACTCAGCACCGCCCATGTATGGACGGAGTACTGCTGGAATTTCAATTGAACCATCTTCACGCTGATAGTTTTCCATCACCGCAAGTAAAGTACGACCTACCGCCAAACCTGAACCGTTCAAGGTATGCACAAATTCAGTTTTCTTTTGGTCAGTACGGTAACGCGCTTTCATACGACGTGCTTGGAAGTCACCCATGCATGAGCAAGATGAAATTTCACGGTACGTATTTTGACTTGGCACCCAAACTTCTAAGTCGTACGTTTTGATCGCACCGAAGCCCATGTCCCCACCACATAGAATCACTTTACGGTATGGCAGACCGAGTGCTTGCAAGATACCTTCAGCATGACCTGTTAATTCTTCCAATGCATCCATAGAGGTTTCAGGTTTTACGATTTGAACCATTTCAACTTTGTCGAATTGGTGCTGACGGATTAGACCACGCGTGTCACGACCATATGAACCTGCTTCACTACGGAAACATGGTGTATGGGCAGCATATTTCAAAGGTAGACGTTCAGGGTCTACAATTTCATCACGTACGAAGTTGGTTACAGGTACTTCAGCCGTTGGAATGAGGTAATATTCTTTTTCACCTTGAAGCTTAAACAAATCTTCTTCAAATTTAGGCAACTGACCTGTACCACGTAATGAATCTGCATTCACCAAATAAGGTACATACGCTTCGGTATAACCATTTTTTAGGGTATGCGTATCCAACATAAATTGGGTTAAGGCACGTTGTAAACGTGCTAATGGGCCTTTTAATACGCTAAAACGCGAACCGGTTAATTTAGTTGCAGTTTCAAACTCAAGACCACCCATCCATTCACCAAGATCAGTATGATCTTTAATTTCAAAGTCGAATTGGCGAGGTGTACCCCATTTCAATACTTCCACATTATCATTTTCATCTTTACCTTCAGGTACAGATTCATGTGGTAAGTTCGGAATACTTAAGGATTTATTTTCAATTTCAGTTTGCAATTCAGCCAAAGCCACTTCAGCTGCTTTGATTTCATCCCCAATCGCAGACATACGTGCCATGATTTCAGATGCATCGCCGCCAGATTTTTTGATTTGACCCACTTGTTTTGCACCAGCATTACGTTCAGCTTGAAGTGCTTCAGTTTTAGACTGCAACTCTTTACGACGTGCTTCTAATGCAGCCCACTCTTCAACATTCAGCTGTACACCACGTTTTGCTAAGGCTAAATTTACTGCCTCAATATTATTTCTGAGTAATTTTGGGTCGATCATGATCAATTCTTTGCAAAGAAAAAAACTGGCTATAGTGTAAGCGTTTCAAGTCTAAAAATACAGTAAAGTGACTTTCAGCTGTGCCTTATTAAAGCAATTTGCTTAAAAAAGACAAAATCACTCCTCTGGGGAATATTCAGGGAGTTGCGGTAAATATTGCGGTTTGATCAATGATTTAATCCGTATAAATGGTACGGCCAATTCCGTAATTCCTTCGGCATACGAGGCCAATTCGTACAGCGGATAGACAAACACTAAACCGGTGCCGTTATAGTAGAAATTGTCACTGAGCTGAAATTTTTCTCGCTCAATATTGTGCTCTGACAGCCACATTAAATTGGCATTATAAACGGCATTCTTCAGCGCATCTTGCTGACCAGATGCAATCAATTGATCAACACTAATCCGTTTTTTATTCTTTAAATCAAAATTTACATATTCATTATGATAAGAGCCATGTGCCGCACCTGCATTATATGAACGTGTACTCAATTCAAACGATGCGATGGCTTGATTTTGCCCCATATAACGCACTCGAGCAGAGGCTTGACTCAACTTATTTTCAGCAACCTCTTGTTCAGCCTTATTTTTAGGATTTGACATGAAAGCGACTGGATAGGCTTTTTTAATCCGCTCTTCAAAATATTGATCAATCCACTGATGATTGGTCTGTATGGTTTGAAACGCATAATCTGTACATCCATCCTCTTCACAGACACGCTTTTGCGCTGTCTCCATTGGACGAGTTTTTGCCTCAATCCAATAGCTTTCTACCGTTTTCTCTTGACCATGTTGCGCTATGGCTGTCGAAGCCTGTGATTCATCATGTTGAGGTGGTTGTTTCGGTTGACAGCCTAAAAGCCCTAGACATGCCAATACCCCCAATCCAGACAATATGATTTTCTTATCGTGTTTAAATACCCACATACGCTACGTCCAAATAAAAAACTTCATCGAGTATACAAAACACGGTCTTAAAACCGCATTTAATTTTGTATGCAATAGATCTCTTACAAAAGTCGAAAAATCTTTAAAATGAAATAATAAAATAAAGAATGAAGGGTTCCTTTTTACTTTGTGAGAAGGTCTGGATGAGGAAAATTTTCATATAAATCCTCTCCCTAACCCTCCCCTTTAAAAGGAGAGGGAACTTTCATTATGAATTAAATTGTGGTTAAAGTTTAATTTATGCAAGAAATCCAATCTCAAACGCACATCTCATCTTTCAATGAAGACAAATAAAAAAAACGGTCCTCAGACCGTTTTTTAGATGTTAGCAATACTGCCTTTGGCAAGCATTACTGATCGATAATATCTGTACCTTTAGGCGGTGCAAAATTAAAGGTTGAATCTGGAATGCTTGGATTCACTTTCACATTGTTAAAACGTACATAAGTGGTTTGACCGAGTGAGTCTTCCAAAATCATCAGGCTTGGTGCTTTATTGGTACCAAAACTGATGGTTAGGCTTTGGAAAGCTGAATCTTTTTGTTTCGGGAACAAGGTGTAATAGGTTTTACCATTGTTTGGCTGCGTCACACGATACGACTTCATGATCTGCGCTGTATTGCCTGACAATAACAATGCAGGGGTATTCGCCACCTGTTCATCTAGATTTTGACGAACCGCTTGTTGTAAGTCAGGGTCATAGATCCACACCATTTTACCTGTAGTCGCAATGGTCTGTTTAGATGGTGAAGTGGTCTCCCAATAGAACTTACCCGGACGTGCAACTTTCATCACCCCTTTAAAGGTCTGATTCATATGTTGCGCGCCTAAACCTTTCTTCTGTGGTGCTTTTGCACTTGAAGATGCTTTAGTGGTTTGTTCAAAATTGGCACTTAAACTTTTAATACCATTCAACTGCTGAATCAAATTCGCTGTTGCCTGTTGCTCCGATGCAGCTGTTGCTGCCCAAACAGGCGTACTGATGATCGGTGCAAGTAGCGTCGCACTGACTACGACTGCACTCATGGTTTTACGAAGCATATTCATGTATTCACCTTTTTATCAGTTTGCATCACAGCATATTTAAGAATGATTTATCTTAAACCAAATCAAGGCGCTAATAATTGAGAAAATAAGAAGATTTGTATGGTTATTTTGAAAATACAGCCAAAAATATCCATCATGATGGAGATTCAGCCAACTTTATAGCATGGATGACTTGTTTTAAAAGGTCTGTTGACTTTATTAAGTCCGATTCAAATTTCAGACATAAAAAAACCCACATCAAATGTGGGTTTTTCGTGCTATGCAGCTAAAACTTATACAGTTTCAACAGATACATAACGACGGCCAAATTGACCTTTCACTTCAAATTTGATCACGCCATCAGCGGTAGCAAATAAAGTGTGGTCACGGCCCATACCAACGTTAGCACCAGCGTGGAATTCAGTACCACGTTGACGAACGATGATGTTACCAGCAGTCACAGCTTGACCACCGTACATTTTAACGCCTAACATTTTAGGGTTCGAGTCACGACCGTTACGTGTCGAACCACCAGCTTTTTTAGTAGCCATGTGTCATAATCCTCGTAATTAGCCTGAAATAGCAGTAATTTTCAACTCGGTAAACCATTGACGGTGACCTTGTTGTTTACGGTAATGTTTACGACGACGCATTTTGATAATACGGATTTTGTCGTGACGACCGTGGCTAACTACTTCAGCAGTTACTGTAGCACCAGCAACAACTGGAGCACCAATTTGAATGCTTTCGCCGTTTACTAGCATCAATACGTCATCAAACGTAATTGTTGAACCAGTTTCAGCTTTTAACAATTCTACTTTAAGGGTTTCACCCTCAACAACACGGTGTTGTTTACCACCGGTTTGGATTACTGCGTACATATTGTACTCCAACATGCCCGTGTCGTCGTGCCGATAAAGGAATATACCGATCTTAATACGAACGCCACTGGGGGTTATTCAAGGGCATCGATTTTAAGTGATAATCAAATAAACAACAAGGTATTTTATCTAATTCTTAACGCCAGTCTATTTTTGATAAAAATGAAGCACTCCGCAGCACGCTTGCCTGATGTTTTTTATTCTTTTTTTGTGAATTTTAGATTGAAATATAAACATGTTCAGCTACTATTGACGCAAAATCAAACAGACAAGACTTAAATCTTTGTAGCGTTTTTTGGACAGATAAAGAACAAATCATTAATATTCGTCAAGATAACTCATTTCTCAAGCAACAAAACCAGTCGTTAGTTGCTACACTAGCATTCGATTGAAGCGGATTTTTAGAGGACTCCCAGCACCATGACCATCGATTTTAAGCAAGATATTCTTTCCCCAGTTGCTACCGAATTTGCAGCAATGGATAAGCTTATTAACGAAGGCATTAGCTCTAAAGTTGCTTTAGTCATGGCAGTGAGCAAGCATGTGGTCGAAGCAGGTGGCAAGCGTATGCGCCCTGTGATGTGTTTACTTGCAGCACGTGCCTGTGGTCTCACCAATTTGGACAATGCACAAAAGTTAGCGGCCATTATTGAAATGCTCCATACCGCAACCTTGGTGCATGATGATGTCGTCGATGAATCTGGTCTGCGCCGTGGTCGCCCTACTGCCAATGCCACATGGAACAATCAAACCGCTGTTTTGGTTGGTGATTTTCTGATTTCTCGTGCATTTGACTTACTGGTTGATTTGAATGACATGGTGCTACTCAAAGACTTCTCTACCGGGACCTGTGAGATTGCCGAAGGTGAAGTACTACAACTTCAAGCGCAACATCAACCTGATACCGATGAAGCGACTTATTTAGATATTATTCATGGCAAAACTTCGCGCCTATTTGAATTGGCTACCGAAGGTGCAGCGATTTTAGCGGGAACGGATCAGTACCGTGTGCCACTTCGCAAATATGCGGGTCATTTTGGTAATGCCTTCCAAATCATTGATGATATTTTAGATTACACCTCGGATGCTGAAACCTTAGGTAAAAATATCGGGGATGACCTGATGGAAGGTAAACCAACCCTACCTTTAATTGCCGCTTTACAAAACACCACCGGTGCAGATCACCAATTGATTCGTAAAAGTATTACGACCGGTGGTACCGATGATTTAGCGCGTGTGATTGAAATCGTGCATCAGTCTGGTGCATTGGATTACTGTCGTAAACGTGCGATTGAGGAAACACAGGCTTCTTTAGCAGCATTGCAACATCTCCCTGATTCGATTTACCGTCAGTCATTGACTCAACTGGCTCAATTGGCATTAAATCGAATCCAATAAAACTTGATAATAATTCGTTTTAACTTTGCCTATGCATATAAATTTTAATGATCTTTTTCTAAACATGCACGAACAGCTTGAATCTCCACAAGCTGTTCCTGACGAAAACGTGCTGATTGAATTGGTCAATCGCATCCGTCCGCTAGACAGCTATAATACCGACGAAAGCAAAAAAAAATTCCAAGCGCTGATTCAAGCCTTACTGATCACGCCCAATGCCTCTTATACCTTTTATGCTTATTTGATTAGCCTGATCAATCGATACAAACAAGTCAGTCTATATGCCGACAGTGGGATTTTGTCTTTAGATGGCTTTTGGAATCAGCTCGGTCAGCGTCTCGGTGCGCATATTTTACCCCTATTAAGCGATGAAACTGATTTAAAAGATTTGGTTCGACGTGTGTTCCATCAACGCAGTGATCAATACTGGTTGGAGAACATCGCTGATGAACAATGGATTCAGTTTTTTCAAATTATCAATCAGCCTAAAACCCATGTGCAGGACAAAGTCGGCATAAAACGCGACATGATCAAAGCCATCACGGTGCTGTCCTATCGCATCAGTGGTATTGGTTTGTATCCAGAGTTTATTAATGCACAGCCTGAGCTGACTGAATATGAGTCACCTTTCTTGGTGCAAAACCGTGAAATTGTCGAATTTATTGAAGCCTATAAAAAACAGCATCGTGAAGCTGAGGACTTCACTGAATTACACGCCTTAGATGCCGATCAAGCGCTGGTGATGATCGATCAATGCCGTGATGTGGTGTTAAAAATTCGACGTTCCACCAAACGTATTGGCGTGAGTCTGAGTTTGACTTACCTGCTGTCGCTCCTTGAGCAATGTCTAGATCGGATTGAACTACTCCTCAATGTACTGACTGAACAAGGTAAAACCCAATATTTAGCCTTGTCTGAGCTGATGCAAGATTTTGTTGCAGCGCATTTTGTTGAAAACAGTGTGCGTGAACTACTGAAAACCAACAGTGAACTGATTGCACTACAAGTGACTGAAAATGCCAGTAAAACCGGTGAGCATTATGTAAGTACAGACAAGCACGGCTTTTTAAGCATGTATAAGTCTGCCGCAGGTGCCGGCATTATTATTGCCACCATGGCAACGCTGAAAATTTTAATGGCACGTTTAACGCTTGCACCCTTGATGCAAGCCTTTGCCTATAGCATGAACTATGCCTTCGGTTTTATGCTGATTCATGTATTGCATTTTACTGTAGCAACCAAACAACCTGCGATGACCGCGGCAGCCTTGGCAGCTACGGTGCAACATCGTAAAGGCTCAAAGAATGCGCAAATTGCTGAATTGGCTGCTCTGATTATCAATATTATAAGAACTCAGTTTATTGCCATTTTAGGCAATATTTCTATTGCCATCCCTGTGGCAGGTATCATTACCCTGTTTTGGCAATTTGCTGTAGATGAACCTCTACTGACCCATAGCAAAGCCACACATGTGTTGCACAGCTTAGATCCATTTACGTCCCTTGCGATTCCACATGCCGCGATTGCTGGGGTGTGTTTGTTTTTCTCAGGCTTGATCGCTGGGTATTTTGACAATATGGCCGTCTATCGCAAGGTGGGCCCCCGTTTAAAAGCGCATTACAAACTTAAAAACCTACTCGGTGAAGAACGTTTGGGACGCTTTGCCAACTATATTGAGCGAAATTTAGGCGCTTTGGCCGGGAATTTTATCTTCGGGATTATGCTCGGCAGTATGGGCACGATTGGTTTTATTCTGGGTTTACCTTTAGATATCCGTCACATTGCCTTTGCTTCGGCAAACTTTATGCAAGGTTTGTTGTGTATCAATGGCACACCTGAAATTGGCTTGATTATTGTCTCTTTTTTAGGGGTGTTGCTGATTGGTCTCACCAACTTATTTGTCAGCTTCAGCTTGACCATTATTGTGGCATTACGTGCGCGTCGTGTGCGCTTTGAACAATGGAAGCCGTTGGCAAAATTGGTGTTTACTCACTTTGTCACGCGCCCCCTCGATTTCTTTTGGCCACCTGAAAAAGCTTTACAGGTTGAAGACAATAATTCGATTCCACCAAAAAGCAATCATTAGGATTTGTGTTATTTTTTGTGCAAAAGTTGCTGTGTTTTACAAAATGAAATTACTATAAATTAGCAAATTATACTGACTTGAAAAAAAGTGTACTGACGAGTACACTTCGGTGCATTAAATCATCAGAAATAGTGCATAATTTATCGTTTGGGTCATCAACCATATGCCTTACTTTTTGATTTTTGTAGCATGTTTAGGATTAATCATCAGTACACTTGGAATTGAATTCCAAGAGATACAACAATTAGATGTTGCAGCAGTCGCTTGGATGAACCTGCATCACTCCGTTATTTTGCAAAAAATAGCGGTTTTTCTGTCTAAGATCGGTGGTTTACCTGGCGCGCTGTGCATAGCTGCACTGTGGTGTTTATATCTATATAAATCAAAAAGATATGCACATATTCTATTTATAAGCTTTGGTTTTATAGGTGGGTCGTGTATCGGTTGGATGCTGAAGTTTTTGTTCAACCGCGCTCGCCCTGATGCAATGTATCAAATCGTAGAGACCTATGGCGCTTCCTTTCCAAGTGGGCACAGTCTCTACGCAGCCGTATTATCTTGCTTAGTTGTGTTTTTATATTATCAACACGCTCAAGCTAAAATAATCTTATGTTTTGCCTGCTTATGGTCCATCGGTATGGGGCTCTCCCGCGTTTATGTGGGGGCGCATTTCCCGACCGATGTACTGGCAGGTTGGAGTATTGCTTTGATTTGGGTTGCCCTTTTGTGGTTTTTATTGGCGCCAAAAATATTAAGTCAAAAACATTTATTTTTAGAGAAAAATCTAAACGAGGTGGAATAATGATGTCGGCAAAGCTTTGGGCTCCAGCCCTGACTGCTTGTGCTTTAGCAACAAGTATTGCACTTGTGGGTTGTAGCAAAGATCCAAAAGATGCTGAGCCAGCCGCTGCTGCTCAACAAATGCCTCCGACAGAAGTTGGTGTCATCGTTGCTCAACCGCAAGCTGTTGAAAAAATTGTGGAACTTACTGGTCGTACTTCACCCTATGAAGTGTCTGAAGTTCGTCCACAGGCCAATGGTGTTGTTTTAAAACGCTTATTTGCAGAAGGCAGTTATGTCCGTGAGGGTCAACCCCTATTTGAAATTGACTCAAGTATCTATCGTGCCAATTTAGACAGTTCAAAAGCGGAAGTACTCCGTGCGAAAGCCAATTTGAATACCTTAGAAATCAAAACCAATCGTTACAAACAATTGGTGGGCATTAATGCGGTTTCAAAACAAGAATACGACGATTTAGTCGGTCAGGTGAATTTGGCGAAAGCTGAACTGGCGGCTGCAGAAGCTGCTGTTCGTAATGCTCAGATTAATCTGGGTTACTCAACGGTACGTTCTCCTATTTCAGGTCAATCAAGCCGTTCAACCTTTACTGCTGGTGCGTTAGTGACAGCGAGCCAAGCTGAACCGTTGGTCACGATTCGTCGTCTTGATCCAATTTATGTCGACATCAATCAGTCGAGTGCTGAAATGATTCGTCTTCGTCAAGAACTCAGTAAAGGCACGATTGACCGGAGTAATAACACCAAAGTTCGTCTAAAACTTGAAGATGGAAGTTTCTACAACATCGAAGGCAATCTTGCCTTCTCGGATGCCAGTGTAAATCCAGATACAGGTACAGTGACTTTACGTGCGGTGTTCTCGAATCCAAATCATTTGTTACTTCCGGGTATGTTTGCCAATGCGCAAATTGTGGAAGGTGTAATTCCAAATGCATACTTGGTTCCACAAGCAGCTGTTACGCGTACCCCGACAGGTCAAGCCACTGCAATGCTTGTCAATGCCAAAGGTTTGGTTGAAGTACGCAATATTGACACTGCGGGTACACAAGGTCCGAATTGGATTGTCACCAAAGGTTTAACCACAGGCGATAAAATTATTGTTGATGGTGTCGCGAAAATTAAACCTGAACAGCAAGTGACAGCAAAACCTTATCAAGCACCACCTGCGGGTCAAACCCCTTCAAATGCACAAGCTGCACCGAAGGCGGATACTGCTGCAAAACCTGCAGAACCTGCAAAACAGCCGAATGCTCAGAAAACTGAACAGCAAGCTACTTCGACAACATAAGGAGTAGACTGAATGGCTCAATTTTTTATTCATCGCCCCATCTTTGCATGGGTAATTGCGTTGGTGATTATGCTGGCGGGGATTATTACCCTCAGCCAAATGCCAATTTCGCAATATCCAACCATTGCTCCGCCGAAAGTTTCGATTTCAGCAACTTATCCGGGTGCATCTGCTGAAACTGTTGAAAACACAGTGACTCAGGTTATTGAACAGCAGATGAATGGTTTGGATGGTTTACGTTATATTGCCTCAAACAGTGCTGCAAACGGTCAAGCATCGATTGAAGTCAACTTTGAACAAGGTGTCGATCCCGATATCGCTCAAGTTCAAGTTCAAAACAAATTGCAATCTGCAACTGCCCTTTTGCCTGATGATGTGCAACGTCAAGGGATTAAGGTCACCAAATCAGGTTCAAGCTTCTTACAGGTTGTGGCGTTTTATTCGACCAATGACAATCTGACTGCAGATGACATTAAAGACTATGTCAACTCCAATATTTCTGAACCGATTAGCCGTGTCAATGGTGTCGGTGAAGTTCAGGTCTTTGGTGGTTCATATGCAATGCGTATTTGGATGGATCCATCCAAAATGGCCAACCTACAAGTGACGCCAAGCGATATTGCAACGGCAATTCGTGCCCAGAACTCTCAGGTTGCTGTAGGTCAATTGGGTGGTGCACCTTCTGTAAAAGGTCAAGTGCTGAATGCGACCGTCAATGCACAAAGCATGTTGGAAACACCTGAACAGTTTGAAAATATTTTCATTAAAAATACTACGACCGGTGCGCAAGTTCTATTGAAGGACGTCGCTCGTGTTGAGTTGGGTGCAGAAACCTATCAATTTGATTCTAAGTTTAATGGTAAGCCTGCCGGTGGTATGGCGATTAAATTAGCAACGGGTGCCAATGCCTTAGATACCGCAGCAGCGGTTGAAGAGCGCTTAGCACAACTGCGCAAAAACTACCCTGCGGGTATGAAAGACCAAGTGGCTTATGACACGACACCATTCATTAAGTTGTCGATTGAAAGTGTTGTGCATACGCTATTTGAAGCGATTATTCTTGTATTCTTCGTGATGTTCCTGTTCTTACAGAACTGGCGTGCCACCATTATTCCGACGCTTGCGGTTCCAGTCGTGGTACTCGGAACATTTGCAGTGATTAATGTGTTCGGTTTCACGATTAACACCTTAACCATGTTTGCGATGGTACTGGCGATTGGTCTTCTGGTCGATGATGCCATTGTGGTGGTCGAGAACGTCGAACGTGTGATGACTGAAGAGCACCTGAGTCCTGTAGAAGCGACAGAAAAGTCGATGCAACAGATTTCGGGCGCATTGGTCGGTATTACGTCAGTATTGACCGCAGTATTCGTTCCTTTGGCTTTCATGAGCGGAACGACCGGGGTAATTTACCGTCAGTTCTCGGTGACACTTGTTACCGCTATGATTCTGTCATTGATCGTTGCGTTGACGTTCACACCTGCACTTTGTGCGACCATTTTGAAACAACACGATCCGAACAAGAAACAAAGCAATGGTATTTTTGCGCGTTTCTTCCGTTGGTTTAATGCTACATTTGATAAAATTGCAGAAAAATATCAAGGCGGTGTCAATCGTTTAACCCACAGCAAAATCATTTCAGGTTTGGTTTACTTGGGTGTGATTGTGGTGATGGTGCTGGGCTTCATGAAAATGCCAACTTCATTCTTACCAGATGAAGACCAAGGTATTGTCATGACCTTAGTTCAGCTACCACCGAATGCCAGCTTAGAACGTACAGACAAAGCCATTACCAGCATGACCAACTTCTTCTTGGAAAAAGAAAAAGATTCGGTTGAGTCGGTGTTTAGCGTAGCCGGATTCTCGTTTACCGGTATTGGTCAAAATGCCGGTATTGGTTTCGTGAAACTCAAAGACTGGGAAGAGCGTACCACCCCTGAATCTAAAATTGGGGCATTGGTACAGCGTGGTATGGCACTGAACATGATCGTCAAAGATGCCTCTTACATCATGCCATTACAGCTTCCTGCAATGCCGGAACTTGGCGTCAGCGCTGGTTTTAACTTACAGTTAAAAGCCTCTGCGGGTCAAAGTCATCAGCAGTTATTAGATGCACGTAATATTGTCTTGGGTATGGCGGCAAAAGATGAACGCTTAACGGGCGTACGTCCAAATGGTCAAGAAGATACGCCACAGTACAAAATTATTGTCGATCAAGCCAAAGCAGGTGCAATGGGTGTCAGCTTAACTGAGATCAATTCAACACTCAACTTGGCTTGGGGTAGTTCGTACATTAACTACTTCGTCGACCGAAATCGTGTCAAACGTGTCTATGTTCAGGCTGAAGCTGAAGCACGTATGATGCCTGAAGATTTAGACAAGTGGTATGTCCGTAACAATCAAGGCACCATGGTTCCATTTAGTACGTTTGCTACGGGCGAATGGGTCTATGGTTCTCCACGTCTTGAGCGTTATAATGGTATTTCTTCAATGAACATTCAGGGTGCTCCAGCACCGGGTGTGAGTTCAGGTGATGCTATGAAAGCCATGGAAGAAATTATTGCTAAGCTTCCTGAAGCAGGTTTACAAGGTTTCGACTATGAATGGACTGGCTTATCTTTAGAAGAACGTGATTCTGGTGCTCAAACACCTTTCTTATTGGTATTGTCTATTCTGATTGTATTCTTATGCTTAGCTGCGTTATATGAAAGCTGGTCAATTCCAATGGCGGTTCTCATGGTAATTCCATTGGGTGTAGTGGGTGCGGTTGTGCTAACCTATACAGCAATGCTGATTACCAAAGACACTAACCTGTCGAACAACATTTACTTCACGGTTGCCTTAATTGCCGTGATTGGTCTCTCTGCGAAAAATGCAATTTTAATTGTAGAATTCGCCAAAGAGCTCCAAGACGAAGGCGAAGAACTGTTCGAAGCAACCTTACATGCTGCAAAAATGCGTTTACGACCGATTATCATGACCACACTTGCGTTTGGTCTTGGTGTGCTTCCGCTTGCACTTTCTTCAGGTGCCGGCGCGGGTAGCCAACATTCTGTAGGCTATGGCGTACTCGGTGGTGTAATTAGCTCGACGCTTTTAGGGATCTTCTTTATTCCAGTGTTCTATGTCTGGATTCGAAGCATCTTTAAAGGTAAACCGAAACAAAATAAACAGGAGCACATTTCGTGATGCAAAAAGTATGGTCTATTACAGGTCGTAGCATTGCGGTATCTGCACTTGCGCTTGCTTTGGCAGCTTGCCAAAGCATGCGTGGGCCAGAGCCAGTTGTTGAATCCAATATTCCTGGGAATTATCTCCTCAATAATTCTGGCCCATCGATTGCTGAACAGGGTTATAAAGAATATTTTTCTGATGCTCGTTTAATTCAAGTGATTGACCAAGCCTTGGCCAATAACCGTGATTTGCGTAAAGCCGCTTTAAATATTGATAAAGCGCAAGCGCAATATCGTATTACGGCCAATGGTTTGTTACCGACCATTGGTGCAAGTGCTGGTGTACTACAACAAGACCTAGGTGGTCCTAACAGTAGTTCAAACACCAACTATAATGTCGGCTTGGGTTTAACCAATTACGAGATTGATTTCTGGGGTCGAATTCGTAGTTTGAAAGACAATGCGCTTGATTTGTATTTAGCCTCAGCAAGTGCTCGTGACTCGACTCAAATCAGTTTAATCAGTCAAGTGGCTCAGGCTTGGGTGTCTTATTCGTATGCCAATGCAGCTTTGGATATTGCCAATAACACCCTCAAAGCACAGCTTGAATCTATGCGTTTAAACCAAAAACGTTTTGACGTCGGGATTGATAATGGTGTTGCTTTAAGTAATGCCAAAATCTTGGTTGAGCAAGCACGCGCTGATGTTTACAACTATCAAACCCAAGTATTGCAAGCCAAGAACTTGATTGATTTATTGGTGGGTGCACCTGTAGATCAAGCGTTATTGCCACGCGAGAAAGTGACTAAAATTACCAATGCTAAGATCTTTAATACAGGCTTACCAAGTAATTTGTTACAGAATCGACCTGACATTAAAGCGGCTGAGTACCAGTTAAGTGCTGCCGGTGCCAATATTGGTGCTGCACGTGCACGTATGTTCCCGAACATTAACTTGGTCGGTCAATTGGGTCTGTCTTCAAATGACCTGAGCAACTTATTTAAATCAAGTGCCTCTGCTTGGACCTATGGTTTAAATCTGGATGTGCCCATCTTTGACTGGGGTACACGCCGTGCCAATATCAAGGTTTCTGAAACTGAACGCGCAATGGTCTTAGCCGATTATGAAAAATCGATTCAGTCTGCATTCCGTGAAGTGAACGATGCACTAGCAGTGCGTAAAAACATTGCTGATCGACTCAGTTCAACCAAACGTTTGTATGAAGCCAACTACAAAACCTACACCCTTAACCTTGCGCGCTTCCGCGCAGGGATTGACGGTTTTGGTATGGTCTTGGATTCACAACGTTGGACCTATGCTGCTGAACAAGGTTTAAACCAGTTACAACAAGCTGAAATCAACAATCAGGTTGAACTGTATAAAGCCTTGGGTGGTGGTGTAAAAGCCAATACAACAGAAGTGATTGAGTATGCACCTTCAAGTGCCGATAAATTTGAAGAAAAACGTGCAGAGCATCCTGACCGTAAGCCGAATGTATTTGAACGTTGGTTTGAAAAACATAACAGCCAACCGACCAATGGCAAATAAGCTGTCGGTGGATTAAAGAAAAGCTCACTTCGGTGGGCTTTTTTTATTGCTAAATTTTCTAATGTTTTCTATCTTGAATTAAAACTTAGAGATTAGAAAATTAAGATGATCCTCAGTAATTTAGAAACTGTTCCAGCACATCGCATTCTTCGTCAAATTGATGTGGTCTATGGCAGCACCGTACGCAGTAAACATGTGGGACGTGACCTGATGGCAGGACTGAAAAATATTGTCGGTGGTGAATTGACCGGCTATACCGAACTCTTAGAAGAATCTCGAAAAGAAGCCATGGATCGGATGATTCAAAAAGCGCAAAGCATGGGTGCCAATGCGATCGTGGGGATTCGTTTTTCAACCTCCAATATTGCACAAGGTGCGTCTGAACTGTTTGTTTATGGCACTGCTGTCGTGGTTGAGCCGCTTCAAGCAACAAGTCACGCTACGATTCCAGACCCATTCCCTAATTTGACAATGGGTTAAGGCTCAATCATGGATGCCTTATTTTTTAAAATTGGGATTTTTGTCATCTTATTCTGTATTGGATGGGGATTTGGTCGGCATATTGAACGCAAACATCTCAAGGAATTAGATGAAAAAGAACAGCGCTTGGCTTACATCACCGTAGACAATAGTCGGTTCAAAACCAGTGCATATGCAGGTCAGTTGATCAGTAGTAATGTGGTCATTTCACATGACTATTTTAAATACGTGATTGCGTCTATTCAAAATTTCTTTGGTGGTCGTCTTACCACTTATGAAGCTGTGGTCGATCGCGCACGCCGTGAAGCATTGGTTCGTTTGAAATTAGAAGCAGAGAAAGTCGGCGCAAAACATATTATGGGACTGCGTCTGTCAACCACAGAATTGGGTATGCAAGGGGGAATGGTTGAAGTGTTTGCATATGGGACAGCAGTGCAGCAATAGATTGCCCTCACCATTATTCTCTCTATTATCCTCTCCAACGTGGAGAGGAATAGCGCTTATATCATTTCACTTTGGTTTTACGAATCATCTTATACAAAATCTTCGGTGAAATACGTGACACCAAAACACCCAGTTTTTCTTTTGCACCGCCAACCACGATATATTCATCCCCTTTTAAAAGTGCATCTACCGTGATTTTGGCAAATTCATCTGCATCCAAACCATTTTCAATCGCTTCGTCTTGTATGCCTCGTGGTTTACCCTCGCCATTTAAAGCATTGAAAGAGACATTGGTTTTGACAAACCCGGGGAAAATCACTGAGACATTGACCCCTTGATCAGCCACTTCTGCTCTTAGGCTATTTGCCCAAAGATGAATCGCCCCTTTCGCTGCTGAATAAGACGCACGATACTGTGTCCCCAATAAACCAGCCACACTGGAGATAAACGCAATACGTCCTGCTTTCTGTTTTAAGAACGTCGGTAAAACCGTTTTGGTCAGAAACACCTGTGAAAAATAGTCCACTTCTATAATGGCACGTTCAGTGTCCATACTGGTTTCATGAATGAGCGCACGTAAACTCAAACCTGCATTATTGATCAACCAGTCAATTCGCCCTTTGGCGTGTAACACTTGTTCATAGGCATGGCGTACTTGAGCTTCGTCGGTGATATCGGCAACAACTGACAGATGTTGTTCAGGGTTTTTCAGACTTAAACGGACTTTTTCAAGCTCCTCAAAACGACGTGCCATTAACACAATCTGCGCACCTCGGTTGGCGCACTCTGTGGCTAAGGCTTTACCTAAACCTGAAGAAGTTCCGGTAATCCACACCACTTTCCCATTTAAGCTTTCAGTTTTCGCCATGTTGTATGTCCTTGTTTTATTTTGAATGATTAACTTGCCTTATTTTTAGCATCATTGTCTAGGAATACAAGGAAATGATCAAAGTATCGGGTAATGGTTTGCGCATCATATAAAGTACTGAGTTTTTCAAAACGCTTATAACCAATTTGCGTGGTCAATGCGATCACACCATCGAGGGTTTTATTCACCACCACATTAAACTTGAGCATTTTCTTCGGCTCACGTACCAAACTAGTCACGCCTTGATCGACCACTTTGGTAAAAGCTTTTAGACCCGGCACCACATATTGGCTTTGCCCTTCTCGCATTTTCTCTGCACAGCCGAGCAATTCGTTGACCAACACTTTATCGACCTGATAAGAAATATAGCCCTGATCATTTTGCTTATACATCAATGTATTGACATGATTCACCATGGGTAATAATCGATCATTGCCAAAGAAAGACACTGACCACGGCATGTATTTAATGATCGCATCCTTCACTTGTTTTAAAGCTTTCTGCGAGTCTTTGTCGCCTGAGGAGGATTGATCGACCAATTGTCCAAACGCTTGATCGATAATTTCACAGGCAATCGTGGCAAAATTGTCACCTAAAAGCTTGGCTTGCGGTTCACGCTCAGCGTTGTTTAATTTGCTGTGAATGGTCTGAAACTGTTGATAGGTTTCAGGTTTTAATTTTAAAGAGACAGTATAGGTCATTGGAGAATCGCCTTTATTATGTGAGCTGATCCAAGCTCGTTTGTTCTGTTGTTATCCGTTTTGTTATACAACTGCTGCGAATGATCGCTTGGCAGTGTGCTGAAAAATCATGAATGGCGTATGACATCCCATTCAAAAAATTCTAAATCTTCTCGATTGTCTTTTATTTCAAAGCATAATGCATTTGCTTTACATCCCTATATGGCATTTTTTTTTGCTACAATAGGTGCAATTTTTTATATCCTTTTGGTCTGTTCTTATTATGACTGATTCAGCGCAAAACATTGCTACGACCTACGATCCAACCGAGATCGAGAAAAAATGGTACCAAACTTGGGAAGAAAAAGGCTATTTCAAGCCATCTGAAAAAGGTGAATCATTTTGTATCATGATTCCCCCTCCAAACGTCACTGGTAACCTACATATGGGTCATGGCTTTAACAATGCCATTATGGACGCATTGACACGCTTCAACCGTATGTCTGGTAAGAACACCTTATGGCAACCGGGAACTGACCATGCGGGTATTGCCACCCAAATGGTGGTAGAGCGTCAATTGGGTGCGCAAGGTGTCAGCCGTCATGATTTAGGTCGTGAAAAGTTCATCGAAAAAGTGTGGGAATGGAAAGAACAATCTGGCGGTAACATTACCCGTCAAATTCGTCGTCTTGGCTCTTCTGTGGACTGGTCACGTGAACGCTTTACCATGGATGATGGTCTTTCAAATGCGGTGAAAGAAGTCTTCGTTCGCCTACATAAAGAAGGTCTGATTTACCGCGGTAAACGCTTGGTAAACTGGGATCCAAAACTACAAACTGCCCTTTCTGACTTAGAAGTTGAGTCTGATAAAGAAGAAGCAGGTTCACTGTGGCACTTCAAATATTTCTTTGAAGACAAATCACTTCGTACCCATGATGGCAAAGATTACATCGTGGTGGCAACCACTCGTCCTGAAACATTGCTCGGTGATACTGCTGTTGCGGTTGCATTGGATGATGAACGTTATGCACACCTTGTAGGCAAAAATATTATCTTGCCGATTACAGGTCGTACTGTTGCGATTGTCAAAGATGAGTACGTTGACAAAGAATTTGGTACAGGCTGTGTAAAAATCACCCCTGCGCATGACTTCAATGACTATGAAGTGGGTAAACGTTGCGAATTGCCAATCATCAATATTTTCAACAAAAATGCCGAAATCTTGGCTGAGTTTGAATACATTGAGAAAGCGGGCGAGCAAATTTCTAAAACCATTCCTGCGCCTAGTGAATACATTGGTTTAGAACGTTTTGCTGCACGTAAAAAATTGGTAGAACAAGCGGAAGCTGAAGGCTGGTTAGACCAAATTCAACCGTATACCTTGAAGCCACCTCGTGGTGACCGTTCAGGTGTGATCGTTGAGCCATTATTGACCGACCAATGGTATGTGAAGATTGCGCCACTTGCTGAGCCTGCGATCAAAGCGGTAAAAGATGGCGACATTAAATTTGTCCCTGAACAATACAGCAATATGTACATGGCGTGGATGAACAACATTCAAGACTGGTGTATCTCTCGTCAATTGTGGTGGGGTCATCGTATTCCTGCTTGGTACGACAAAGACGGTAACGTTTATGTCGGTCGTAATGAAGCGGAAGTACGTGCTGAAAACGGTATTGCAGCAGACGTTGAGTTGAATCAAGACGAAGACGTGTTAGATACATGGTTCTCTTCAGGTCTTTGGACATTCTCAACACTCGGTTGGACAGGTGACGAAGCAAAAGACAAAGCCAACTACTTCCTTAACACCTTCCACCCAACAGATGTATTGGTAACAGGTTTTGACATCATCTTCTTCTGGGTTGCACGTATGATCATGCTTACGATGCACTTCATGAAAAATGAAGATGGCACACCACAAGTACCGTTTAAAACTGTGTATGTACATGGTTTGGTACGTGATGGCGAAGGTCAAAAAATGTCTAAATCTAAAGGTAACGTGCTGGATCCTTTAGACATTATTGATGGTGTAGATTTAGAAACGCTTGTAAAAAAACGTACTACGGGTCTGATGAATCCTAAACAAGCGGCGAAGATTGAAAAATCAACCCGTAAAGAATTCCCTGAAGGCATCCAGTCTTACGGTACAGATGCAGTACGCTTCACGTTCTGTGCACTTGCAAACACCGGTCGTGACATTAAGTTCGATATGAAGCGTGTTGAAGGCTACCGTAACTTCTGCAACAAGATTTGGAACGGTACTCGTTTCGTTCTCATGAATGTTGAAGGTCAAACTGTAGGTCAAACTGCGCGTCCTGATCTTTGGGAATTGCCTGAACAATGGATCGTGAGTCGTTTACAAAAAGCGGAGCAAGCGGTTCATCAAGCTTTTGCCACTTACCGTTTGGACTTGGCTGCACAAGCGATTTACGAGTTCATTTGGAATGAATACTGTGACTGGTATGTTGAACTGACCAAACCTGTTCTCAATGACGAAAATGTCTCTGAAGAACGTAAAGCGGAAGTTCGTCGTGTGTTACTTGCGGTGATGGAAGCGTCTTTACGTCTTGCACATCCAATCATGCCTTACTTGACTGAAGAAATTTGGCAAACCCTTGCGCCAATGATTGGCTTGGGTGGCGAAACCATCATGACTGCGGCTTACCCTGTTGCGGATGAGTCATTAATCAATGATCAAGCTGAAGCAGATATGCAATGGCTTCAAGGTTTGATTGGTGCGGTACGTAACATCCGTGGTGAAATGGGTCTAGGCAATGCGCGTTTATTGCCTGTACTTTTACAGAACACCACTGAAGCTGAAACTGCGCAAATCTCTCGTATTGAGCCGTTGTTTAAAGCTTTGGCGAAAGTGGAAAGCATTACCTTCTTGGCAAATGGTGAGCAACCACCGTTGTCTTCTTCTTCTGTAGTTGGTCATGCCTCTGTATTCGTTCCAATGAAGGGCTTGATTGACCCTAAAGCGGAATTGGGTCGTCTACAAAAAGACTTCGATAAGGTTCAAAAGCAACATGACCAAATTGCAACTAAACTTGCAAATGAAGGTTTTGTGGCTAAAGCACCTGCTGCTGTGGTTGAAGGCGAAAAAGCAAAACTTGCTGAGTTTGCGGACCAGTTAGCGACGATTAAAGCAAATATGGAGCAAATTGCGGCGCTGTAATGCTGTAGTTTGATTCAAAAAAATCCCCTCTTAAAGAGGGGATTTTTTTATTCAACAATAATTGGTATTTCGATGATGTCTTGCTTGAGATATTCTTCACAATGTAACTTTACTGTTATTACTCCCTCACCTTTAGTTCTAGGAATTAAAAAATAATCATCATAAATAGACTCTGTTAGGTGTAAAAAATCAGCTTTCTTGATTATTAAAGTCCTTAGATCAGCCAAATCATCATATTCACCATTTAATGTTAGCCCTTTTATTAAAGGCGTATTTATAAAAGGATTTAATCCAGAAGAATAATGATTAAATGGATTTTGAGATTTTAGCTTTTCTTGATATTCCACAATAGGGTTCTGAGGTAACTGTTCCTCAATTTCAGAAATTTTAGATGATATAGTTTCTTGAAGCTCTTTTAAATCCGAATTATCCTTATCCGATATATAAATAAAGTCAGGAACCTTAATAGTTATTCTGACATTCTTTGCCTTAAGTTCTCCTACATTACTTAAAGTAATAGTAAGATTTTCATAATCATTTATTAAATTATAGTAATGATCATAAAGCTCGAGATACTTATTGATGACATCCTCATTCAAGTTCATTATTGCATTGTTATAAGAAATTATTTCTTTCTCATCGATAACTGACTGTAATTTTCCTAAATCACTCCATTTAATTGGCTCAAATTTTGATCTAATTTTATTCTTTATAGATCTATATTCTATCTTCAGTAAGTCACTATCATTGATAGTAAGTTTTAACTTGGGCAACCTTATTTGCTGATTACGTTTAAATTCTTCATTTTCTTGTCTAAGTTTTCGATTTTCTTCATTCAACCGAACTAATTCAGAAGCTAAGCCTTCATTTTGTTGATTGCCACGTACCCAACCAATCAATTCATTATCTTGAATAATTTTACCGAGGCATTTGTGAACAGCTAATTGAATATCCTTTATATCAATGAAGAATTCACACATTGAACTTAAGACTTTCTTCTTAAATTTCTTCAGTTTTTCAGGATTTTGATTTTCAACCTGCGCTACTGTTTTTTGATTTAATGCTTCATCTTTGATAACTATTACAAATAAAGGTTTTTTAACAGAAAGTGCATATTCATATTCCAAATGCGTGTAACTTTTTCCACTCTTTGCTTCAATAGAACCGTAACGTCCACCTAGTATCAACATATAAATATCAGATTCATCAATCCATCTTTTAATTATGTCCCACTGACTTTGATTTGAACTTGTGAATAATTCCATACCTGCAGGGATATGCCCAGCTTGTAAGATAGCTTCAACTGCTGCCTGACGCTCATCGAGCAAATCTGTATATGTAGAACTAATGAATACTTGATATTTTTTTGCTGAACTCATCTTAATATTTCTTTTATCTTCAATCATCTAAGATTAAATCATAATCATTTTTTTATAAACCCTTACCCCAGCCCTCTCCCATAGGGAGAGGGAATTTTCCATTATTAATTTACTTTCAATCCACCACATACTTCCCATAAATCCTCCAACACCATATCCGTCCGCCCCAACACATCATTATTCCAATAACGCACAACCGTTAAACCCAAAGCCTCTAAAAACTTGGTACGTTCAGCATCGTATTCAATCACATCATCCATTCCATGCTGACTACCATCTAATTCAATCACCAAACCAATTTCATGACAGTAAAAATCTACAATATAAGGTTTAATCACATGCTGACGACGGAATTTAAGTCCCATAAAACGCTTAGCACGTAGGACTTGCCACATAAGAGCTTCGGCATCGGTGGCGTTGTGGCGCATGGATTTGGCGAAAGCGAGTAATTGAGGGTCTATATTCACTGTGATTTCAATATCCCCCTGCAAAGATGCTGCTCATATTCAGAATCAATAATAAAAATTACTCAAATGACCAACTAAATGCTTTGCTTTTAAGTAAGATTTTTAAGGAATCAAAATCCTTATAATCATTTAAACGCTTTTCATCATTTAACAGTTTTTCTCGAATTTCTGCCAAATCGCGCTGATATTTTTTAGTCAAATCAACAGGCTTAAAACGCTGTTTGTAAAAACCAGAGCCTATCCAATCAAATGAATAAACAATATCATCTATCTCAAATTGTAATTTCTCTACTTTCTCTTCTAACAATAAATTATAAGATTTCAAATGCTCATTGGCGATTTTAGTTGCCTGTTCCTGATCACCTTGAGCTGTAAAGATCCGTAATTTTAAAAGCGCAAGTAAATCTTTTTCTTCTAATGCAGCATTGGCTTTCTGTAATAATTCGGTTTTTTCAATGCGCTTTTGTTCATCTTGCTCACGATCAGGATGGATTAATGCAGCGATTTTTAAATAGATCTTTTTTAATGACAACTCTGCCATTTTTTTAGCTTCTTCTAGTTGTGCTTGCTTCTTCAAAATCTTCTTTTTTTCTTTTTCAGCAAACTTTTGATATTCATCACGCTCCTTATCATTCAGTTGATTTTTTATAAAATCCGCTTCTTCTCGATCTAATTTATCTTTTACTTTTTGCATAAAATCATCAAGATTATCGATATCCAAATCGAAATCAAGCCAATCCACCGGCACCCCAAATTGCTCCGCTAAAATTTCCTTCATGACCTGGTTTTGCATCATCCCATCAGCATCATCTGCTTGATGTAAATGATCAAAGTTATGCACGTTCTCACCTTCAATATGCGAACTTTCTTCTATAAGTTCATAAGATTGCGCGACGTTCACTACCAACTCATGTTGCTCTGTAGATAAATTAGGGTTATCAAGGAGCTGACTTGCTAAAATTGAAATTTTTTCATCTAAATGTTCTAAATATGTTCTAGCGATTTTATGCGTATTTTTATATTGCCATAGAGTTTCTAATTGATTGAACAAAACTTGATGCCACTGACAATATAAGGGGAATAACTCATCATTTGCATTCTGTTGGACCTTCTTTTGCGCTTGTTGCCACTCCTCCAACATAGTTTCTAATTGCTCAATTTTTTCAAGCAAACGATTAAACTTTTTTTGTTGTGCAGATAATTTTTCACTCGTTTGATAGAGGCTTAAATCTAAATTGCTCATTCAATGTCATCGCTAATCCCATGTTCTACAATATTTTAACATAATGAATATTGTGCAGACTGTTAGCTTAATTCAAGAAATATTGTATCTTTAAAAAAATCTAATGCTCTAACAACATCTCAAACCCACTCTCTTTCCCCATGTACATGAGTCGTTGCTTTTCCGCTTTTAACTGATGTTTACCCCCCTTTACGGAACTGTAGTGATTTAATTTATTGTTTGATTCAAGCTAAATCTTAAATTGAATCACAGGATCTTGATAATTTTCATCAATTTCAAAACCGGCTTGCTTGATCTCTTCTTCCTCCTCCCTACGAAACTGTAAACACTCTTCTCTGTAGTTTTCGAGTTTTATCTGTTTTTCATGGATTGATAATTCATCCAAATCTAAATCATCTGCACCAAAGGAACTCAAAGCACTGTATATTGAGGCTAAATAGCGTATCTCAAATGTGGCTGAATAATCAGAGTTGTAAGAAATAGAAATTTCAAAATCGCCTAAATAAAAATAACTGTCTAGAGACAAAAAGTCTTCCGATTCTAATACCGCTTTAAACTCATCGAATTGAATGAGATCAGGAGCAAGATTAGTATGATTACCAGATGCTAACATTTTGCTGTAGTCTTCTTTTTTATAACGAATATCGTCTAGATCAAAATAGTTTTGACATCCCAAATCAAGTAAGTCCTGCATAAAGCGTTTGTAATCTTGGAAAGCTTGTTCCATTGAACTGTTTGCTTCTGACCACATAAGCTCAAACTCAATCCCTTCAATACTGTCATTGGTTTGTTTCAGCCAAAGATTATAAGCATGCTCAAAATTCAATGTTTTATCATTGAGTGCTAAATTCAGCTGAATTTTCCTGTCATTTTGCTGATCATCCTCTCCCAGATGACAGGAATAATAACAATATCGATTATTTTTGGGTTCCTGTACGATTTCAATACCCTTTACACGATTTTGGTTTTTAAAACGAATAAAACTATCCTGTACCAGTGCTATGGAGATGGTTGTCGCATCTGTCATATCCACTTTGACAAAACCAGCCTGACTCTTGGGTTCTAGATCCTCCTGATGAGGTTCAACAATAGTACTTTGAGTAGAATCCGAACCAAATAATTTATAAGCTGTGAATAATAGTGCAATCGCAATAAAAGCGCAGATGATGAAAAAACTCATTTCTTCTTTTTCTCTTTTTATATGTATAAAAATAACTCAAACTACACTTTAAGCCTGAGTCGATGTAATGTTGAAAATAACGTAGTTTGATGTAGTTATTCAAACTTTAAATAAAAAATTACAAGGCTTGATGCTCCAGTAACATCTCAAGCCCACTCAGACGTTGCATATACTTCAACCGCTCCTTTTCAGCTTTGACTTGCTGTTTCATATGCGCAGTATCTGTATCAATTTGCTTATAAATATCGACCACTTGAAGCTGTGCAGAGGGTTTATTTTTGAATTTTTTAGGCTTGTCTGCTTTTACCGGTTTCACCCATATTAATGACTCAATAATTTGATTGATTTGGTCGTCTAGTCGTTGACCTTGTGCCTCTAAAGCCAACTGATAAAACTTTACTTGTTCATTGCTTAAGCCTTTTTTAGTGTGAGATAACGATGATTCTCCACTTGATGCATTTGACTCAATTTGAATCTGCAACTTGAGCAAAGAAAACAAATCCTGCTGTTCATAGGCTTCATTGGCTTGTTGCAATACGGCGGTTTTTTCAATTTTTTTCGCCTCATTCTGCTCTCGGTCAGGATGAATCGAAGCTGCAATTTTTAAATACACTGTTTTTAAGGATTGATTGACTAACTTTTCAGCTTGCTCGCGTTTTTCTTGCTGTTTCTTAAGTTTAGCTTGTTCACGCGCTTGTTGATGTTGCTCGGTATTTTTCTCAAAAGCATTCCACTCGATATGTTCCCAATCGTATTCACGTTCATTCGAGTACGCTGATTCATTAAGATCAGCATCCGTTAGAGCTGGGTCAAATTCATTGGAATGCAGAGATGACGTCGTTGAATCAGACTCCTGTTGATCCACATCTCGCTGATTACCCACTTCTCTTTTGGCTTTTTGCTGATGCTGTATATGCTGTTGATAGAACTGATACACCTCTTTCACCCTGTTTAAATCAGCATCTGACAAGGCTTGAGCGTCTTTCAGTTCAGCTGAGAGCAACATCAATTTCGCATCTAGTTGAGCGATATCTGCTTTAGAAAAATGGCCTTGACCCAGATGCATCCACAGTTGTTCTAGTTGCTGAAACAAGACTTGATGCAACTGATAATAGGTCGGAATGAGTGTCTTTCGTGCATGCTGATGCAGCTCATTTTTTGCATTTTCCCACGCCAAAAGATCACACTTTTTTTGCTCAATCTGTTCAATCAATCGATTCAGTTTAAGTTGCTGAGGTGATCCATCAACATGGGCTTGAGGGGTCTTTTGAATTAGGTAGGACATAGCGAAGTGAACAGCAAGATAAGCCCACGCATCATAACATTGATGCTTAAGCCTAGTCGAAAGAACCGTGTAGACCGTCAATTTAAGTGCACTAAGTTTTTTAATGTTTTTTAATGTTTTTTTAGTGCACTCAGTTAAAGATTAACCCAAAGATTTTGATCGGATTTTAGCGATTCAGCTTTAAAATAAAATCAACTCAGTGTACAGTACAAAATATATACACGACTCTATCAAAACATTATAAAAACAAGGCTCGGGATTCAATACAGCCTATTCATCCACTGTTGAATATTGAATAAACCGTTATAACAATAAAGCCAGTGAATCACTGCATCGGGATAGCGCATGAAACACTTCATACCAGATTTTCTGACCGCATTCAGTATGTCCGCTATGACTGCATTTATCGTTTCATGGCTGATGTGGATGCTAGGTCAACCCTACTGGCGTCAAGGTCTTGGTTTAGCCTTACTCAGCACACTCAGTTATGCACTGGCTTATGGCAGTTATAGCCTGTATCAAGTCCTCAGTGGCTTAAGTTGGTTGGTTGCTTCAAAGCTTTTTATGAGCTTAGCTGTCGGACTGTTTACTGTTGCCTTACAAGTGTTTCGCCATAATCATCATTTCAAACGCGATCTGATGACTGTGGTCCTGCCTTTGCTGAGTATTTGTGGCTGTGCAGGATTATTTTTAACCGAGCATGTCGGCAAATTTAGCCAATGGCAAAGTACTGTGGTGTTTATACAAACTTTATATTGCATACGTATTTTGCTGCAAATGCGTTCACGGACGCCAGGTTCTGGTTGGCGCTATGTCACATTAGGCATGTTGATTCAATTGGCTGGACTAGTTCCTCTACTTTCCACACGCCAAACCAGTATAGAAATCAGTAGTCTCAGCACATCGAATTTAATTTTGGTACTGTGGTTAGTCTGTCTCGTCTTAGTACTGAAATTACTGTTGGTTTCCTTTGGCTTTATGCTGATGTTGCGTGACCGTACTGGGGCACTACAACAGGGTCAAGCCAAGTTAGATTACTTGACTCAACTGCCCACTCGAAGCGCACTGATTCAGGGTTTACAACATGCCACCATTCAAGCTTCTAGCGAGACTGTACCCTTAACCCTGATGATCATCGACATCGACCATTTTGATCAGTTGAATCGTGAGCATGGACACTTGGCAGGTGACCAAGTGATTCAACATGTGGCAAAGACCTTAGAACAGCAGTGTCGTGCGACTGATCTGGCAGTCCGCTACTGTGCAGCGCAATTTGTTCTGCTTTTGCCCAATACCACCATTCAAGGGGCTGAAGTTTTGGCACAGCGTCTATGCGATACCGTCCGCAGTCAGCCCTTTACCCTCATTAATAATAGTCCAATCAGCATTACCGTGAGTATCGGTGTGCATTGTTGTATTCCTGCTGCAGATAGCCCTTGGCAAAGTTTAATGGCCGGTGCCAAAGCCGCGCTTTTTTCAGCCAAACAGCAAGATGGCAATGGATTTGTGCTTTCCACCCCCTCTATGCTTAACTCGACTCGATAAATTTGATCATCAATCGACAATAAAAAAATCAGGTGAACTTATCACTCACCTGATTTTTAAAATTTAAGCCTCAATATACTTGAGCGATCATACCAGTCTAAAATAAATGGACTCGACCGTTTCGCTCAAACTTAAATCACTTCAACCACAATTTTACCGACATGCTCACCGGTATCCATCGCTGCATGTGCATCTTGGATCTGATCAAACTTAAAGGTTTTATAAATCATCGGTAAGCACTCCCCTTTTTCCCAAAGTGGCAGCACATGCTGTTTTAAACCTTGCGTAATCTCGGCTTTTTCAGAGGTATTACGGGCACGCATGGTTGAACCGGTAATGGTCAAACGCTTCATCATAATTTGACCGAGTTTCACCTCTTTGGCTTTGGCACCGCCTAAGAATGCGATATAGACCAAACGCCCATCACGGCGCAGTAAATTCAGGTTTTGAGCCAAATACGGCGCACCGACGATATCTAAAATCACATCAACACCGGCATTGTCGGTCGCTTCATTAATGACTTGCTCAAAGTCTTGGGTTTTATAATTAATCGCAGTAGTGATGTCTGAAATCGCTTGGACTTTTTCATCTGAACCGACTGTTGCGAAAGTTTTCATGCCTAGTGCATTACACAACTTAATCGCTGTGGTGCCAATGCCACTGGTACCGCCATGAATCAATACCGTTTCACCTGCTTTAGCTTGACCCATTTGAAACACATTTGCCCAAACCGTATAAAAGGTTTCAGGAATGGCTGCGGCTTGAACAAAGCTCACCCCTTGAGGAATCTCTAAAGTTTGAGTTTCAGGCACCACGCAATACTCAGCATAGCCACCGCCATTGGTGAGTCCACAGACTTGATCACCGACCTTAAACTCAGTGACTTCACTGCCAATGGCAACAACTTCACCTGCCACTTCCAAACCCGGCACAGGCGTCACACCTTTCGGCATTGGATACAACCCTTGACGCTGCAAAATGTCAGGACGATTAATCCCGAAAGCATAGACCTTGACCAATACTTCATTGGCAGCAGGTTCTGGAATGGCCACATTTTCATAGGCCAATTTCTCAATACCCCCCGGTTCAGTGATGATCACCTGTTGCATTGTGTTCGACATATGCTTTCCCTATTGTTTACTTTTCAAGTTTATCACTCAGTTTCTCTGCTAATTGAAATAGAGTCAATCATTGGTTCGGACTGAATCAAGGTTGTAATTCAAGGTTTTGAACAGAAAATCAGAGCTTAGAGTTGCCAGTTTTTTTAACTGATGATGTTTTAAAGTTTCATCACCTAAATTTTAGTTCAACTTAAATGATGTCTAAAAATTATTCTATTTGATAAAATTAAGTTTAAAATACCCAAAACAACAACGATAAATTAAACATGACTGATCATTTAAGACAAAAATTTGAAGATATTGAGCTCACTGCAGGACACGGTAAAGTCAGTGCTTTTTTATCCGTTTCACTCGGAATTTTAGGTATTTTTAGTGCATTATGCTTTCTTTTTCCAAGCGTTTTAACCACGCCTGAATTGCGCCCTTTTTATACTCAACATTACCAGACCTTGTATTATACTTTACTGGGCGGTATCGTTTTGGCTGCGGGATTTGGCACCTATAGTGCGATTTTAAAGCAAAATAAATATGGCTTTTATGGCTTATGTTTTAGTGTAGTGGCAGCCATATTGGGTTGTGGAATGATCAAAGCACCGACTTTACCCACGTTGCCTTACTATGCGGGCTTTGACTATTTTGTCATTACTTTGATTATTTTGGCTTTGGTATTCATCCCTTTAGAAGGTTTTTTCGCTAAAAATAAACAACAAAAATTATTAAGAACCGGTTGGGTGACGGACATGAAATATTTCATGTTGAGTCATATTGGCATTCAACTGTTTTCTTTTTTAACCGTGATGCCGATTCAATATTGGATTACGCACATCCCCAACAATCCCATTGTCCCTTATATTCAGGCTCAACCGATTGGGTTGCAATTTATTGAATTGTTAGTCGTGGTGGACTTTACCACCTATTGGATTCATCGTGCCTTGCATGAAGTAGATTTTTTATGGCGTTTTCATGCCATTCATCACTCAACAGAGCACATGGATTGGTTGGCATCTTCACGTTTGCATATTATTGAAGTCCTAATCACTCGCTTTATCGCGACTTTGCCTATTTTCTTATTGGGTTTTCATACCTCAGCTGTGTTTGCCTACCTGATTTTCATTTCCTTCCACGCCATTTTCATCCATTCCAATGTGCGCTTTCGTTTTCCGTATTTACGTTGGGTTATTGCTACACCTGAGTTTCATCATTGGCATCATTCTTCGGAAAAACCGGCGATTGATAAAAATTATGCTGCGTTTATTCCCCTGTATGACCTGATTTTTAAAACCATGTATATGCCCAACCACTTGGCGAGCGTGTATGGAACGGTTGGTTATAAAATTCCAAATAGCTTTACCAAACAGTTTACATGGCCCTTTAAAAAGTATGTCAATCGCTTAAAAAAGCGGTTTCAAAAATCAGAGACTTAACATGACAAAGTCATGAAAAAGACCCGCACTTGTGCGGGTTTATCATTTGCTGATCTTGAAGTCATCAATCCATTGATCAGGACAATTTCAGGGATTAGTTTTCAGATGAATCAGGCATTGCAACAAACTTCATTAAAAAATTACGTACCAAAGGCAATACAATCATAATCAGAGGGAATGCCACCAACCACGACATGCCCCAAGCCCGTAACCAAATACCGAGAATGCCTTCGATCAAGCCCTTATTCATCAGCATATTAAACAATGAAATTGCACCACTCATAATCCCGGAGAGAATCAAAGGCATCAGCCAAGTCAGATGTTTGGGGTGAAATTTAAAGGACGAAGAATGGGTCATGATGTGCCATGTCGTTAAAGATAGGTCCACATTTAAAGGACACTGTCGACGAAAATCAAGCGCATCGATGATTATTTTCAGCTCTTTTCTCTTTGGGCTTAGTTAAACATTATGCCCTCTGATTTTTTATCTCTTCTATTCTACAAAAATCGAGTCATGCTGCTTATAAATCAATCTTGAATATGTGCAGTCAGCATTTAATGCCGAGCACGATAATCCTTGATCATTTGTGCTGTCACATCTTCGCTATAGCATATCGGTGCATAGCCACCTGCACGGTTATAGGCACTGCGTTTGCCACAACGACTGCCATTGCGAGCTGTATTGTATGGACAGGGACAATTGCCCGGATACGACTCAATCGACTCTTGAATAATACGCTGTTTAATCGTTTCAGTATTGCTTGAGGTATTTTTAGCTTCAACTTGAACAGTCAAAGCTAAACCTAAAATAAACAATAATTTTTTCATAAAAACCCTCTCATCACTTTATTGTAACGAGAAAGTTTTTATGTGAAATATCATCTGTAATTCAGTCGATCAAGGCGTAACCAAGTTCGACTTTTATTGCTCTACATCCCCATTATTTTTTAAGGTTTTGAATCACATTCGGTAAAAATGAACGATGAAATCCATCATATGCATCATTATTTTTTGCCGTTGAAAGTGGGAAGATCCGTGTCCCCAATGATGCCCCACCATCAATTCGAATAGTCATGCCTGAGATAAATTTAGAGGCTTCTGAAAGCAAGTAAACTATCGCCGATGACACTTCCGATTCTGTGCCCATACGTTGTAATGGCACATGTTGAGCCATACTCGGAATCACTTTTTCTGCCATATCACCGGTATAGGTATCCATACCTGAGGAGAGAATCCAACCCGGAGCCACAGCATTCACCCTTACCCCTGATTTGCCCCATTCGACGGCAGCGGTTTTGGTCAGATTGTCCACCCCTGCCCGTGCTGCGCCTGAATGCCCCATATTGGGCATACCGCCCCACATGTCGGCGGTCATATTGACAATACTACCGCCATGATCTGCCATCCATTGGTTATAGGCTTCACGCATGAGGTAAAAGGTGGCATGCAAGTTGTTTTTGATCACCGCATCAAAGCCATTGGCCGAAATTTTTTCTAGGTGCGCAGGAAATTGTCCACCTGCATTATTCACCAAGCCATCAAGTCGTCCAAATTTTTCAATGACTGCTGCAATCATGGCTTTGACTTGGCTTTCATCGCGGTTATCGCAGGCAATGCCGTAGGCTTTGCCACCATCTTGGGTAATTTCAGCCACGACTTTATCGAGTTTTTCTTGGGTACGTCCTGTAATAATCACTTGCGCACCTAAGTGTGCCAATTCATGGGCGGTACAGCGTCCGATGCCGGAACCCCCACCTGTAATGATAATGACTTGGTTTTCAAATGCTGTAGCGTTAAATATCGACTGATAACTCATAAATTTCTTCTTGTGTTTTCATCCTTGTTTGTCATCGATCATATAAAATGCTGAAGCTTTATACGAGTCTATGGCGTCAAATTTATTCTATTTCTTCTATCTGAAGCATGGACTAAAGACAACGCAATAAAAAAGCCCACCCCAAGGTGAGCTTTATATCGTGGTTTTATCCTGACAGCATTTTTGCGATCAACCGATTTAAGCCACGGCTTTCGGTGCATAGTAAGGGACTGAACCATTCACTGTTGCGCGGTGCATAATTCGATGGGCATCGCCATAGTCAAATAAGGCTTTATGTTGAGTACAACGGTTGTCCCAAATCGCCACATCGCCTTCTTGCCATTTCCAACGTAAATGGAATTCAGGTTTCACCGCATGTTCAAACAAGAAGGCTAAAAGTTCATCACTTTCTACTTCAGACAGCTCATTGATTCGTGTGGTAAAGCCTTCATTGACAAACAATACATCTGCACCTGTTTCTGGGTGAGTACGTACCACAGGATGACTCAAGGGTGGATTTTTACGAAAAGATGCTTCTAAACGTTCACGATCTTCGGGTGTCTGACCAAAACGCTCTAAAGGGAACGATTTACGAATGTCATGTGTCGCAGTCAGACCGCGCAATTTGTCCTGTAGATCTATAGGTAACGCATTGAATGCTGCTGTACCACTTGCCCAAAGGGTATCGCCCCCAAATTCAGGGATCTTAATAGCTTGCAACACACAGCCCAAAGGTGGTGTGGTACTAAAGGTCACATCGGTATGCCAAAGATCGTTATCACGCAAATCCAAGCGATGACTATCAAGCACGATCACCTCAGGTGCATCTTCCATCGCAGGATAAATCGGATGAATATGCAGCGCACCAAAGCTTTTTGCGAGTTTAACTTGTGAAGGTGCGGTCAATTGTTGCTGTCTAAAGAAAATCACTTGATGCTTCAGCAATGCAGCATGAATCGCTTGGATTGCTTGCTCATCGAGTTGGTTTAAATCAACACCATCTAATACAGCGCCAATATTTGGATTAATCGGTTGAATTTGCAATGACATGATTCATCTTCTTTATACAATTTGAAATAAGCACAAGGGTCATACACAGCTTAAAGCTGTTGACCATACCAAGGTGCAAGTTGCTTCTGCAACCAACGTAAATACAGTTCAAAACTGACCGCTACCACAGCAATCACAATGATGCCAAGAATCACGGTGTCCGTCACCATAAACTGAGCAGCAGATTGCACCATAAAGCCAATGCCTCGGTCTGCTGCCACTAGTTCTGAAGCCACCAAGGTTGACCAGCCCACGCCTAAACCAATACGAATACCGGTTAAAATATGCGGTAGTGCCGCAGGTAAAATCACATATTTAAGAACTTGACTACGTGTAGCGCCCAAAGACAAGGCTGCTCGTTCACGATTCAGCTGATGACTCAATACGCCATAGGTGGTGCTAATGACGATAGGTGCCAAAATCGATAAGAAAATCAGTAAAACCTTGGTGGTTTCACCAATACCAAACCAAATCACCAACAAGGGCAAATAGGCAAGTGGCGGAATAGGACGAAGCAGTTCTATCAGTGGATCGAATACCGCACGCGCCCATTGATTCAGTCCCATCCATAGACCGAGGGGTACACCAATCACAATTGCAGCAAAAAGTGCCATTAAGACACGTCCCATACTTTTTGCCAAATGCTCCCACAGTGTGGCTTTCATAAAGCCCTCTTGGCTTACGGCAATGAATTTATGCCAAACCGCACTTGGACTCGGTAAAAACAACTCAGGTAATATCTGCAAAGCCGTGACTACAAACCAAAGCCCGAGAATCGTCACGACACTACCAACACTGACCAACAGCGTTAAATGCTCTTTTAACAAACGTTTTAAGGCAGGTACCTGTACTTGTGGTGCTTGAGCAGTCGTAGTCATTTCACTGTTGACCGTTAATTTTTCGGTTGTGTGAGTCATCTATTAACTCCCCACTGCTTGGTGTTTTTGGTCTTTAAGACGCTCAAATAACTGTTCACGTAATTCAATAAAAGTACGATTAGATTTTATCGATCGAATGGATTCACCCTGTTGATATCGATTGGCAAAATCCAAATGTAAGGTGTCTACGATCCGACCTGGACGTGCCGACATAATCACCAACTGGTGACTAAGCAGCAAGGCTTCTTCGATATCATGCGTGATCAAGAAAAAGCCTTTTTTTGCCTTAATCCATAAATCAAGCACAAATTCCTGCATACTTTCACGGTTAAATGCATCCAAAGCAGCAAAAGGTTCATCCAATAAAATAAATGGGGCATGACTAATGAGCGCGCGTGCGATACCGACGCGTTGCTTCATTCCGCCTGACAATTCCCAAATATTGGCCTGTGCTACATGAGACAACCCCACTGTCGCTAAAATTTGGTCGACTTCAGCTTTAATTTGCGTTGCTTTTAAGCCTTTCAATTTAAGCGAGAACCCTACATTTTCAGCCACATTCAACCACGGCAACAAAGCATGTTCCTGAAATACAACGGCACGGCGAGCATCAGGCCCATGAAGGACTTCATCATCGATCTTGACCGCACCCGAACTCACCGACTGGAAGCCTGCCAAAATATTCAGCAAAGTGGTTTTACCACAGCCTGATTCTCCTAAAATAACCGTGAGTGAGTTTTCTTTCACTTCTAAATTAATCTCTTTGAGCACAGGTACAGTTTGATTAGGATAGGTCAGACTGATCTGATCTGCATGTAGAATCGACATCACTATTCCTTAAGGCTGTAAATATTCAGAAGTGACATGTTCGTTGTAGTTTGGCTTCACCACATCGACCTTGCCTTGTGATTTTAAGAATCGAGCGGTATCTGCAATGCTTACAGCAAATGCCTGTTTAAACGTATCAATATGTTGTACTCGGCTCAGGTAATGATTCCCTGCAAGCAATACAGGAATATCTTTTGCGTTTGACCCTGTTAATGCCGCAATTTTTTGAATATGTTCTGTATTACTCACATAAGCCTTAGGATCACGGTTGTATTCATCAATTTGCTTGAATGAAGTAGTGACGAAAGATTTTAAAAATTCAGGATGTTTCTCAGCAAATTGTTGACGTACCACCCATACATCATAGGTCGGTGCGCCCCACTCTCCCACTTGGCTTGAGTCAGTCAAAACTTGACCCGTTTCGGCAGCTTTACTCAGTGCAGGTTCCCAGACATAGGTCGCATCAATATCACCACGTTCCCATGCTGCTGAAATTTCAGAGGGGCGTAAATTCACAATCTTGACTTGGTGATCTGAAAGCCCCCAATGTTTTAATGCAGAGAGCAAACTGTAATGCGCTGTTGAAACAAAAGGAACCGCAATGGTTTTACCGACAAAATCTTGTGGTGTTTTAATGCCCGAACCCTGACGAACGACTAAAGCTTCGGAAGTACCGAGTTTCGACACGGCCAAAAAAACTTGAATCGGGACATTTCGGCTTGCTGCCGCTGCAAGAGGACTGGTACCGATATTGCCAATATCGACATCACCTGAAGCCAATGCATTGACAATGTCTGCACCAGTATCAAATTTTTTCCACTCAATATTGTTTTGACTATCTCGCTCGTAATCCCCATTGGCTTGTGCCACTTTGGTAGGATCAACACCGGTTTGATAGGCAATCACAACATTGTCTTTATTTTTAGCATTTTCAATCAGTTGAGTCTTTGAGCCAGTATTGTTTACATAGACAAAGGTGACAAGTGCAATCACCACAAACAATGTTGTGATCAATGCTCTGCTCTGCTGGCTCATATTTTTTAACTCAAAAACGACGCTTGATAGTTTACTAAATCTACTTATTCATGATAAATCACATATTTTTGATTGCTTATGAAGATAAGAGATAATGAAACAAATCCTATAGCCAGCAATCATTGCATCATTAAAATTTACCCTTTAATCCTTGAGTGTTTAGCCTCTTTATAAAGTATCGCTTCACGATGCTTGGCCTCGTTCATACTCTAATTTTTAAGATAAGTTCACTTAAAGAGTCTAATTTAAGATGTTTGATTGTTATTTTGCATTTGTGATCGCTAAATGCCTAAATCGATACACATAAACTGAATATAAAAATCTTTCATCCACTTTGAGAATTTTAAGTGTGATATTTACCCATAAAAAAACCCGCCTTTCGGCAGGTTTCTTTTAATTCAATTCAGTCTTAGAGACGAACCAATTCTACAATTTTTTCAGCCAATACTTCAGCAGATTCATCTGCATAGCTGACATCAGTGCCTTCAGTCACAGTCGTGATCACCACCACACCTGTTTCACGAAGCAATGCCACTTGAGCTGCATCCAAACCTGCTTTCGCAATCGCCACGATCCCTTGTTGAAGCAACAAGTTTTCAATGGCTTGTGCATACACAAGCGCCGCTTCAGATACAGCCACTGCAGCTGGTTTTTGACCTAAACGCGCAGCACGATCTTCCGCAGTTACAGGTGTTGTGTGCGCAGACCATTCAACAGACGCTTCCACCATACCTGCACCAATCGTGACGTTATTTAAACGATCAATGAAGATAAATGAACCGGTGTAACGACTGTCTTGATAACGATCAAAGACCACTGGCGCATCAAATTCAACCGTCACATTGGCAATGGCATTGAGTTCAAGGTGATCCACTTGCATTTGCTCAAGTGTATTCACATTGGTACGGAAGTTAATATTCGTCACTTTCGCTGGAACAGTTTGCGTACCAATCTTGATGTTATAGAGCTTACCCAACACAAGCGGTTGATCTGCCATCCACACCACAGTCGCTTGAACTGAACGAGAAATTGCAGGAAGACCTTGATCTGCACGAATCAACACGTTACCGCGTGATACATCAATCTCGTCATTCAAGGTTAATGTCACTGCTTGACCTGCAAAGGCACGATCAAGGTTGCCATCAAAGGTCACGATTTCTTTAACGGTTGATTTTTTACCCGATGGCAATGCAACAATTTCATCGCCCACTTTTACTTCACCAAGTGCAACAGTACCTGCAAAGCCACGGAAGTCGAGGTTTGGACGGTTCACGTATTGAACTGGGAAACGGAAATCAGCTTTTGCTGTAGTACGGTTAATTTCAACAGATTCCAAAGAACCCATTAAAGTTTCGCCGGTGTACCAAGGTGTATTTGGTGATTTGTTCACCACGTTATCACCATTTAACGCCGAAATTGGCGTAAAGATGATGTTCGATGGTTTACGGTCGCCCAACTGTGCAACGAAGTTTGCATAGTCTGCTTGGATTTCATTGAAACGCATTTCAGAGAATTCCACCAAGTCCATTTTGTTGATTGCAACAATAATGTTCTTAATACCCAAAAGACTCGCAATATAGGTATGACGACGGGTTTGCGTTTGTACGCCATAACGCGCATCAATCAAGATGATTGCTAGGTCACAGGTCGAAGCACCTGTTGCCATGTTACGCGTGTATTGCTCATGTCCCGGTGTATCGGCAATGATGAACTTACGTTTCTCCGTTGAGAAATAACGATACGCTACATCAATGGTAATGCCTTGCTCACGCTCTGCTTGTAGACCATCGACAAGAAGCGCTAAGTCAGGTGCATCACCTGTGGTACCGACTTTTTTCGAGTCACGTGTCACAGCTTGCAATTGATCTTCATAAATCAATTTTGAATCGTAGAGCAAACGACCAATTAAAGTCGATTTACCGTCATCTACGTTACCGCAAGTCAAGAAACGCAATAAGTCTTTATTTTCGTGCTGTTTTAAATACGCCAAGATATCTTGGCTAATTAAATCTGATTGATGAGACATTGCTCAAAACTCCACATTCTTTAGAAATCGGTTGTTTTAATCTTTAATCCCTCTAAATCTCCCTTTAATAAAGGGAGACTTGGCTCCGCTTTTTAAGCCCCTCTTTTCTAAAGAGGGTGAGCAGCACTGCTGCGCAAGGAGATTCATAGGGGGAGATTAAATTAGAAGTAGCCTTCTTGCTTCTTCTTCTCCATTGAGCCTGCTTCATCATGGTCAATCATACGACCTTGACGTTCAGAGCTGGTCGCCAAGAGCATTTCTTGGATAATTTCCGGTAAGGTGTTAGCAGTCGATTCAACTGCACCCGTCAATGGGTAACAACCTAAAGTACGGAAACGAACCGATTTCATTTGTGGAACTTCACCCTCTTTCAAAGGCATACGCTCATCATCCACCATAATCAAGGTACCGCTACGCTCAACCACAGGACGTTCTGCAGCCAAGTATAAAGGCACCAATGGAATGCTTTCCAAGTAGATATATTGCCAGATATCAAGCTCAGTCCAGTTTGAAAGTGGGAACACACGAATACTTTCGCCTTTGTTCACTTTACCATTGTAAAGATTCCAAAGTTCAGGACGTTGGTTTTTAGGATCCCAACGGTGCTTCGTATCACGGAATGAATAGACACGTTCTTTGGCACGCGATTTTTCTTCATCACGACGTGCACCACCGAATGCAGCATCAAACTTATATTTATCCAAAGCTTGTTTTAAGCCTTGAGTTTTCATGATGTCAGTATATTTAGAACTGCCGTGGTCAAATGGGTTAATACCCGCATCTTTCCCTTCTTTGTTTTGATGCACGATCAAATCGAAACCATGGGTCTTGGCCATGTTGTCTCGGAATGTAATCATGTCTTTGAACTTCCAACCTGTATCGACATGTAACAGTGGGAAAGGAAGTTTCGCAGGGTAAAACGCTTTAAGCGCCAGATGCAGCATCACCGCAGAATCTTTACCAATTGAATACAGCATGACCGGATTTTCAAACTCGGCAGCAACTTCGCGGATGATATGAATACTCTCAGCTTCGAGCTGTTTGAGATGAGTAAGTCTTTCCTCATTTAACGACATGGACAACACCAGCTTAGAAAAACGTGTACTTATGACACTTTTGAAAATTTATATTCATTATAGTGATTTAGTTTCATAAGCCATTGCTTGTTTTATTATATTTATATGCAAAAAGATCATATAAAACATTCCTGATATTCAGTATTAGTTTTATTCATGATCAATTTAGAAGAAATTGAAAGGAGATTTAAACAATTTTAACTGATTTAACTGTTTGAATTGAATGTAAAATGATTCTAACAGTTATAAGTGAAATACGATATTCAATTAAATCATAAGTATATTCCAAAATCACCTAATGAAATAATCGATTAAATACATGAATTTAAGGTATTAAATTCTTTAGACTTATTTCAACACCGTCTTAAAACCATCTCATATTGATCGCTGAAAATGATTACACCATCGTTGATCCGTATTTTTAGAAATCTAAGATTAACAGTACATTAAAACTAATCCTACATTTCAAGCTTTTCATTTTATCTATGTTTACTTTATCTCAGATTAAATACCAATTAGAACAACATACAGTTGCTGGTCATATCTATGAGCATCAACAGATTCTAGTCTTACAAGAACCGTTAAACCCAGATGGTTCAACCTTTAATATGTTTATCCAACACAATCAAACCGCAGATCAACTGGGTTTACAATTTGCGATTGAACTCCAAGATCAACAATTGAATTTTTTAATGGGTGTGACGCATAGCAATCAAGATCGTAGCTATGAAATCAGTCCTGGCAATTTAAAAGGCGATCAAAAAGCCTTTAACCTCTGCTATGCCTTTTACAATTACCCCAAAGCATTCTATTTATTTCGTTGCACCTTAGAGGCATCCGATGTCGAATTTGAGCAGGCATTAAAGGCTCAATTATTTGATCGACCGGCTTTGGCATTTTTAAATACTGCGCTAAAAATGGATCAGCAAGGTCATCCACAATATTGGATGAAGCGTCAAATCAATGATCTTGCACAACACATGAAACAACGATTACAAACCACCCTTTTACCTGCTTGATAAGTCTTCGCCATAAAAAAAGCCCAATGTTCTCTATGAGACATTGGGCTTTTTTCGCTTTGTATTAATTCTATTATCGACCAAACAAAGCCTGTTCAAGTGGAATTTCCACTCCAATCGACGCACCTGCATCATTCCCATGACGATCAGAATCCGATACCCAACCATTAATTTTTAACGGTAAGGTAGGCTTTATATAATGAGTCCAAGTCAGATCTAAAGCTTGAATATCATCTTGTTCAGGGAAAGCATAATTGTTAATACGGGGTAAAATTTGATCTGCCGATTGGTTCAGCTTAGCAAACAGTGCACGTCCTGACAGTCGGTTCATGGCATCAAAACGAATATCACCTCCCACTGAGACCATTTCACTGTCTCCACCTATAGCATGACCTAAAGGAAAGCCGTGTTGGTAGTAGCCATCAGTATAGATATAGTGATTATAGGATATGCCTTTCGATTCACCATTCGTTTTAGTGTTTACCCATTCCGCATATAATTGGTAAGGCATAGATTTATATGCAGATGAAAAATCAATACCAGCTAAATACATATTTTTCGCTGGCCAAAATCCTGCTTCATCCTCCCCGACAAATTGTCCATAAACACTCAGTGGTATATTCAACCATTGATTTAAATTTAAACGAGCATCTAAGCCTGCAATTTGATTGGATTTATCTAAATCTCCATTATCAAAATTATCATTACCCTTAATGGCATTCCATAAAGAATCCCAATTTTCAGACCGACCTTCACCGCCCCATTGTAATATGCGTGACCCACCAATCTCCAAATAAGGTAAAGGTTGTGCTGTAATACGTAAGCCCAATAAACGTGCGTTAGGCACAGCACTGTAATCATCAAGCTGCCCTGCAAAAGCCTGATACTGCCAAGGACCAATCCATGACAGCCATTTGGTCTCAAAAGCTTTTTGCTCTGCCCGTTGTACAGTAAAGCCATATACTGGGCGACTTGCATCACCACGGATCAAGCTGCCATCATGTCCTGGCCCCCAATAGGTGGGGATCTGACCACCAACCAACCACTGATTCCACAATTTACCCGCTAGATAAGACCCTTCTACGTTAACATCATGACCCGAATCAATCTGTACTTCACCTTCAGCATTGACACGTAATTTGGCGTCCCAATTGTCAGCACCTGCATTAAATTCAAGTGAACCGACATACTGAGATTTCTGATTGTCTCCAAAAGCTTGTGGCAAATCTTTTCGATCGGTTTCAGCGAACAGACCTAATTTAATGGTTTTATTATCCGCTTCAATCGCATGTTGAATCGATTGAATCACTTTTTGTTGAGTCGTGTTTTCAACTTTTGCTTGAGATAAGGCGCGTAAAATTTCATCCCCACTGAGTGGCCAAGTCGAGGTACTGATTTGAATCACACCTTGTTGATTTAACCAATTTAAATCGGTTCTTAAATCTTCATTATTGAGGACTAAACCTTGTGCAAATAAAGTCGATGAAAATCCTGCCAAAAGCATCGCAGTCAACGTTGTTTTTAATATCATCTGATTTGTTATCTCAAGCTTATTTTATAACCGTCACCTTAGTTATTTTCGGTTTTTTTTTCAACACCTAATCTGTTTTATCCCATAAAAAAACATTCATTTTCCACTAATTTTGAATTTTCATTGGATCTCATTTAACTTTAAATGTAGCCCATTCATCGTTGTGATGAGTGATTTTTAAATATTTTTTTTTAAATTCAAGATATAAAAAAAGCCACTCTACTAGAGTGGCTTTTTCAGGCGTTTTTTACAAAAAATTAAACATCTTTACGGCGCATATGTGGGAACAAAATCACATCACGGATACTTGGGGCATTAGCAAATAACATCACCAAACGGTCAATACCGATCCCTTGACCCGCAGTCGGTGGTAAACCATATTCTAGAGCCTCCACGAAGTCTGCATCGTAATGCATTGCTTCATCATCACCCGCATCTTTTTCAGCTACTTGAGCTTGGAAGCGTTCTGCTTGATCAATCGGGTCATTTAACTCTGAGAAACCATTTGCTAACTCACGACCACCAATAAAGAACTCAAAACGGTCGGTAATGTGTGGATTATCATCATTACGACGTGCCAATGGAGAAGTTTCCGCTGGATATTCTGTAATAAAGGTTGGTTGACGTAGCTTGGTTTCCACTGTTTCTTCAAACACGATGGTTTGCAGTTTACCCAAACCAAAACCAGGCTTCACTTGCTCTTTCAAGGTTTCTTTGACAAATTTAGCCAAGAACTCACGGTCAGCGACATTTTCAGGGGTGAATTCTGGGTTATGTTCAAGAATCGCATCAAACATTGAGATTTTCTTGAATGGACCTTTGAAGCTATACACTTCTTCGCCATAGGGTACATCAGTAGAACCCAAGATATCGATGGCTAATTTTTCAAGCATCTTCTCAGTCAATTCCATCAAGTCTTTATAGTCGGCATAGGCTTGATAGAATTCGATCATGGTGAATTCTGGATTATGACGTGTAGATACACCTTCGTTACGGAAGTTACGGTTAATTTCGAATACACGTTCAAAACCACCGACAACCAAACGTTTTAAGTAAAGCTCAGGCGCAATACGTAAGAACAATGGCATGTCCAAAGCGTTATGATGCGTTTCAAATGGACGCGCAGAAGCACCACCCGGAATGATATGCATCATTGGGGTTTCCACTTCCATAAAGCGTTCATTGGTTAAGTATGCACGAATCCCTGAAACCACTTTGGCACGGATTTCGAAGGTTTTACGTGTTTCTTCATTCACGATCAAATCAAGATAACGTTTACGGTATTTCGCTTCAGTATCGGTTAAACCGTGGAATTTGTCTGGTAAAGGACGCAGTGACTTGGTCAACAATTCATAATGTTCAATATGAACATATAAATCACCTTTACCTGAACGACCGATATAGCCTTTAACAGCAATAATATCGCCCAAGTCTAAACTCTTAATTGAAGCCAACACTTCAGGTGCCAATTCTTTACGCGCAACATAAAGTTGGATACGACCGGTCATGTCTTGGATCACGATGAATGAACCACGGTTCAACATCACACGACCCGCAACCGCCACATAGACTTTCTCGCCCGCTTCAATTTCTTCTTTTGATTTATCTGCAAACTGGTCTTGAAGATCTTGTGCATAATCTTCACGCTTAAAGGTGTTCGGCCACGGGCTTACACCGGTTTCTTGCGCATGTTCTTGAATCTGCTTTAACTTGGCATGACGCTGTGCAATTAAATCGTTTTCGGAAATGTGGTGTTCTGAAGTCGATTGATCGTTATGTTGCGTCATCGCTGCCTCGTATCTCTAATAAAAACGGAAGTTGCATAGCATAGCAGATTTACAGCACGTTGCGAATGAACCTAAGGGTTGTATTGGATAATTATTTCAAGGCAAAGCAGTCGCAATCTGATTCGATTTCAAGATTAATTCACCCCCCCTTTTTAATACGCTTTTCTAAACATACTAAAATAAGACCTAAGTCTGCTATGTCTCTGAATCAAGACTATTATTTTTAGACTTTGGTCAATCTTAGACCAAATGCTAAGAGCTTAATTTCAAATAAGACCCTAGAATCATTTTAAACAAAGGCTTGAAGATTCTATAAAGCAATTTTTTGATAACCCTTATTTTTCTTCATTTAAGACAGTGTGATTAAACAACAATGAAAAGCTGCGCGCATAAAGTTCTTTTTTTACATGGTTTAGATTCTTCTCGTGAATCCACCAAATTTGAAGCGATTGATGCTGTCGACAAACTTTGCATTAATGTGGACTATCGCAACCTCAATTTTAGTACTGTCGAAAGCTTCTATTGTGAAATGATTGAAAAAATCAAACCGAAAATCTTAGTCGGACATAGCTTGGGCGGTTATTGGGCCCTAAAAATGTCGAAATACTTTGAGTTACCGGCGGTGATTGCCAATCCGAGTTTAAGTCCCAATTTTCGTGAAGATTATCCACAAATTTCGGAACAAGATTTAGATCATGATATCCCGCAATTTGCCTATATCGAATTGGGAGATGAGCTTTTAGATATGTATGCCACGGCAGATTGTTTAGAGTCTTATATGCATGTGGAGAAAGTGGAAGGTGGCCATCATCGTTTAGATGAGCCTGAAAAAATCAATCAATTCATCTATCAAATTGAACAGCTCTATTTGTGCCCTAAAGCTTAAAGTTTGGATGCACAAAATTGACAGAGACAATCACCAGCATTGAAATAGATACATTATCAGTAAAATAAAACCTTTAAAATCCAAGTAGTAAGATGAAAAATATTATGACCCAATACAAAAAAGCCCTGTCATCAATACAGGGCTTTTGCAATTTAAACCTGATTCAAATCATTCTAAGCTTAAGCCACGGCAGCTTCAGGCATGGTTTTGTCGTCTAAAACCGTCCAAACATTGAAACCTAAATCACCATGTAAATCTGGCAAATCAAGGAAAATACTCGCACCCAATACAGTGTGATTACATTTTTCCATCAATTGATTAACCGCTTTTAATGTGCCGCCTGTTGCCAAGACATCATCCACAATAATCACTTTTTGTGGTTCAACTTCAGCAGACATTTCTAAACGATCCATGCCGTATTCTAAGCTGTAACCTACACCCACCACTGGCGGTGGTAACTTACCTGCTTTACGCACCAACAATAAGCCTTTACCTGTACGTTGCGCCAATAATGTTGCCAACACAAAACCGCGCGCTTCAACTGCCACAAAGCTTTCCACTTCAGCCAATTGCTCAGCAGGAATACTGTCGATTAAGGCATCTGTCAACGGACCGATATTTTGCATAAACAATGGCGTTAAATCGAAGAAACAAATCCCTGGTTTTGGAAAATCTTGGACCGTACGAATGTGAGACCACAAAGCTGTAGATGACTTGATCATAGGAGAACTGGATAAAGACAAAGAATGTGTCAATTTTAACGAATCTAAATCTAAATGAACAGTAAAATGATGCTTTTTAAACCAACCCAAAATTTTAAACCACTGATTTATTTATGATCATGATTTAAATAAATATTAAAGATTTAAACTGAGTAATCAATATTGAAGTCGAACCATGAAAGAGAGGATCACAAGTGCTGATCACTGATCTTTGTTTGTTCTCATGCTGATACATTTTAAATATCAAAACTAAAACCTCATCGATACTATTCGCTTGTGATCTGGGTGTTTTTTCTCAGACCATTCATATACAACATCAGATGCAATTCGCCCAAACAGCACGTGTTTTGTCCTCCTCAGCCATTCAGCTTCAAATTTAGTCAGTTAAAATCCGTTATTTACTTTACTTTAGTCCTCGAACTGCGTAAGAATTTGACAGACTATGTGCATTATTAAAATCAGATCATGAGTCAATGCACGCTTGAACATTTTTACTGACAACTTGACGGATCTGTCAGTCTTTGGAGAATCGAATGAAAAAATATCAATGCATCGTTTGTGGATGGATTTATGACGAAGCAGAAGGTTGGCCACAAGATGGCATTACCGCAGGCACCAAATGGGAAGATATTCCAGATGATTGGACTTGCCCGGATTGCGGCGTATCCAAAGCCGATTTTGAGATGGTAGAAATCTAATCCCTCAGAAAAGACCATATTATATGGTCTTTTTTATTGAAGCTTAGATCAATTTGATCTCCCCTTTTTAGCTCCCAACTTATAAACATTGGAGAACAATATGCACCCGATGATCATCATTGGTTCTGGTATGGCAGGTTATACCCTTGCTCGAGAATTCCGTAAATTAAATGCTGAGCAAGAACTCGTTATGATTTGCGCAGATGATGCGGTCAATTATGCTAAACCGACCCTGTCCAATGCTTTAGTGGGCAATAAAGCACCTGAACAAATTGGTCTGGGCGATGCTGCCAAAATGTCGGCGCAGCTGAATATGCGTATTGAAACCCATACTTGGGTGAAAAGCATTGATGCTGAAAAGCATGAATTAATCTTGGAACGTGATGGTCAAGAAAGCACTCAACAGTATTCAAAATTAATTTTAGCCGTGGGTGCTAATCCAATTCGTTTGGCCATTGCAGGCGATGCAAGTGATGCTATTCATGTGGTGAATTCATTGATTGACTACCGTGCGTTCCGTGAATCTTTGGCACAAAAAGCCAATAAACGCGTGGTGATCTTAGGTGCGGGTCTCATCGGCTGTGAATTTGCCAATGACTTACAAAATACCGGACATGATGTCACCGTAATTGATCTTGCTCCTCAGCCTTTGGGTCGTTTATTACCGAATCATGTGGCAGAAGCCTTCAAACAAAATCTAGAGGAAACAGGCATTCAGTTTGTGTTGGGCACGACCGTTGAAAAGGTATCTAAGCATTCAGATGCAAGTTACGAAGTCACTTTAGCCAATGGTCAACACTTATTTGCAGATGTGGTGCTGTCTGCAATTGGCTTACAACCGAATATTGCCGTGGCAAAAGAAGCAGGCATTCAAACCAGTCGTGGTGTCATGACCAATACCCTGCTTGAAACCAATTTGGCAGACGTGTATGCACTTGGTGATTGTGCTGAAGTGAATGGCACTTTATTGCCGTATGTAATGCCACTGATGCAACAAGCCCGTGCTTTGGCCAAGACATTGGCGGGTCAAACGACAACGGTACATTACCCAGCGATGCCGGTCGCGGTCAAAACCCCTGCTGCGCCATTAACTGTTTTACCAGCACCGATCGATGTTGAAGTGAATTGGGAAACTGAAGAGTTGGATGATGGCATGATTGCCAAAGCGCTCGATGCAGAGAATACCTTACGTGGTTTTGTGCTCTTAGGGCCAACGGCCGGCAAACAACGTTTAACTTTAACAAAGTTAGTTCCTGACTTGATTCCTGCACAAGTTTAAGGTTTAAATAGAGAGGATGTTTTTTAGACAAGAACATCCTCTTGGGAAAATAAAAAATGAATAGCGCACTCCAATACAATACGTCGCCTTATGCACATTTTATGCAAGAAACCAAAGTCGATTTAGGCAATGGCATTCAACTTCATGTCGAAATTGGCGGAGAAGCCTCTGACCCTACCATTATTCTGATTATGGGCTTAGGTGCACAAATGCTGTTTTGGCCGGATTTTTTTTGTAAATCTTTAATTGATCAAGGCTTTCGCGTTATTCGTTTCGACAACCGTGATATTGGTTTGTCTTCCAAAGTGCGTCATCAAGGTCCACGAGTCAACACCTTTAAACTGATGGGACGTTTTGCTTTTGGGTTGAGCAATCAAGGCTCAGCCTATGACCTTTATGACATGGCGGACGATGTGGCTTTATTGATCGATCGATTGGGCATAGACAAAGCCCATATCATTGGTGCTTCGATGGGTGGCATGATTGCGCAGATTGTCGCAGCCAAATATCCAGAGAAAATTGATAAAGTCGGATTACTGTTCACCAGTAACAATCAACCCTTTTTACCCCCGCCATTTCCGAAACAATTGTTCAGTTTGATCGGGAAACCTGCATCTAATGATGAAGAAGGTATTGTTAAACACAGTTTAAAGGTATTTAATACTATCGGCTCTCCAGGTTACCTCAACCAAGTTGAAGTGATGTCAACTGCGCGTAAGTTGTATCAGCGTAGTTACCACCCAGCGGGTGTACTTCAACAGTTTTTAGCAATACTATGTACAGGCTCCTTACTTCAAATCGATAAACAAATTCAAAAATCTACGCTTGTGGTTCACGGCTCGAAAGATCGTTTACTACCGTCTAGTCATGGCAAAGCGGTGTCAAAAGCCATCGCCGGGGCGAAATTTGAATTAATTGAAGGAATGGGGCATGATATGCCTGCGCACTTTATTCCACAGCTAAGTGGATTATTTGCAAAACATTTTAAATGATAAAACTAGGACACTATGGCTGCATTACCATCACTAAGACAGCTGTCATATTTAGTGACACTGTCTGAGACGTTGCATTTTACTGAAGCAGCACGTCGCTCATTCGTGACCCAATCTACCCTATCTGGGGGGATTATGGAACTTGAGCGTTTACTGGGTGGCGTTCTTGTTGAACGTGATCGTCAAAATGTACGTTTAACCCCATTAGGCGAGCAAGTGGTTGCACGAGCACGTGTCCTCCTTGCAGATGCTCAAGATCTAATGCGACTCAGTCGTGAAATGAGCGAACCTTTAACAGGTGATCTGCATCTCGGTATCATTCCAACAATTGCACCTTTTATCCTGTCACAACTTTTAGAAGAAGTGCATAAAGAATTGCCTAAGATTCAATTGCATCTTCATGAAGCACAAAGTGAACAACTGGTTGAAAAGTTAGAACATGGCAACTTAGACATGATCTTCTTGGCATTACCTTTTGACACACGTGGTCTAAAAGTGGCTGAAGTGGCGAAAGAAAGCTTGTACTTGGTCTGCAATAAAGCCGACCACAAATCTGTACATGCCAACAGCTTAGATGATCTGGATTTATCCCAACTCATGCTGCTTGAAGAAGGTCATTGCTTACGTGATCATACCTTAAGTGTTTGCCCGATTGGCGAGCGTAAAAATGATCATCGCTTAAAAGCAAGTTCATTGCCGACTCTAGTTGAAATGGTGAGCTCGAATCTGGGCTTTACCTTGTTGCCTCAAATTGCGGTGAACACCAGCATGCTGAAAAACAATGAGCAACTGGTCGTAAAACCGATTGAAAATGCACCTTCACGTATATTGTCATTAGTGACACGTAAAAGCACACCATTACATAGCGAATTTGATGTGTTATTACAAATCATGCAAAAAATTACTTCACAGCTTTGCTAAGTTTAAATTAGCAAACCTGTGAACGATAAAAAAGGAGCCTTAAGGCTCCTTTTTTAATGTCAGATTGGCTGTACTGCGTGATCCATTCACAGCGATTTCCGCTTAGGTGTCAGCTAAATCCCTCACACCTCGCTCAATGACCTATTTAAAGCTTAGTTATTTAAAAGAATCGATTAAGATTTGTTGTGCGTTATGCGGCTCTTCACCCTCTTTGAGTTTAACGCGATCCCACGTACCATCACCGTTCAACGTCCATGCACGCTGATTGTCTTTTAAGTAATTGATCAGGCCTTGTTGATAGATGTGTTTTTTCAAAGTTGCATCGCCCACAGGGAAGCAAACTTCAACACGATTAAATAAATTACGATCCATCCAATCGGCACTTGAACAATACAGTCTTGAATCCCCAGCATTACTGAAGTAATAGACACGGGTATGCTCCAAGAAACGTCCCACAATCGAACGCACCCGAATATTTTCAGATAAATTTGGCAAACCCGGACGCAAGCAACAAATCGAACGAATGATCAAATCAATTTGCACACCTGCTTGTGAGGCTTCATACAACTTATTGATCAATTGCACTTCGGTCAGTGCATTGACTTTAACAATGATTTGCGCCGGTTTTCCGGCTTTGGCATGCTCAATTTCATCATCAATAAAACTGATCAGTTGATTGTGCAAGGTAAATGGCGCATGCAATAATTTTTTTAGCTTCGCCATCTTGCCCATACCGGTCAACTCTTGGAAGATCCGATGTACATCTTCACAGAGTTCTTTGTCAGTGGTCATCAAGCCATAGTCGGTATAAATCCGCGCATTGGTCGCATGGTAGTTACCTGTACCCAAATGTACATAGCGCACCAACTTATTGTTTTCACGGCGTACCACCAAGATCATTTTGGCATGGGTTTTATAGCCCACAATGCCATACACCACCACAGCACCCGCTTCTTGTAACACATTGGCCACTGCAATATTCGATTCTTCATCGAAACGGGCACGCAGTTCAATCACTGCGGTGACTTCTTTACCATTGCGTGCCGCTTCAGCAAGCACCTGTACAATTTCAGAATCCGGTCCACTCCGATATAGCGTTTGTTTGATTGCCAATACTTGTGGGTCACGTGCAGCTTCACGCAATAAATTAATGACCGGTGCAAACGATTCAAAGGGATGATGCAGCAAAATGTCTTGCTTTTTCATGGCTGAAAAAATGTTTTCCGACTTTTTCAAGACTTTTGGAATCACTGGCGTATGTGAGTCATAACGCAAATGTGGACGTTTAAAGTTCGACAATAAACGCGCCAAATTGACCGGACCATTGACGCGATACAATTGATCGACATCCAAATCAAATTCATTCAGCAAATAGGTATAAATAGGTTTCGGACAATTTTCAGTGACTTCCAAACGTACTGCTCGACCAAAACGACGTGAATTCAATTCGCCTTTTAAAGCCTTGGCCAAATCTTCAACGTCTTCATTTAAAGCTAGATCGGCATTTCGGGTCACGCGGAATTGATAACAACCGGTTGCGGTCATGCCCGGGAATAAATCAGAAACGTGCTCATGAATGATGGCAGACAGCATCACATGGTGTTCTTTACCATCCGTCAATTCATCTGGCAAACGCACCACGCGAGGCAATGAACGGGGCGCAGGCACAACCGCTAAATCAATTTGACGACCAAAAGCATCTTTACCTTCTAGTGTAATAATAAAGTTCAGGCTCTTATTGACCAAGCGTGGGAATGGATGTGCTGGGTCTAGGCTGATTGGGGTCAATACGGGTGCGACTTGTTCTTGGAAATATTTTTTCACCCACTGCGACTGTGCAGGCGTCAATTCACCACGACGTAAGAAGCAAATGTCTTCTTCACGCAGTTTAGGGAAAATTTCATCATTTAAAATACGATATTGACGCTCAATCGCCGCGTGTGCGGTTTGGGAAATCGTTTCTAAGACTTGTTTTGGCGTTAAACCATCAGGACTTCGGCTTTCATTGCCGAGTTCCAACTGCTCCATCACCCCTGCAACTCGAATTTCAAAGAACTCGTCCATATTACGTGAGAAGATCAGGAGGAAATTTAAGCGCTCTAACAAGGGATGCAGTGGATCAACCGCTTGTTCTAAGACACGCAAGTGAAAATCAAGAATCGAAAGTTCACGATTAATATAGCGTTCGTTATACGAATATTCTGTCGGGAGAGTAGAAACTGCGGTATTCATAACCAACCTGCATACAAATGATCTAGGCTTAGTATGCTTCAAAATGATGACAATTTGATAAAAAAAGCCCAAAAAATTTGGGCTTTTTTAGACTTTTTTGATCTTATTGAGGGATTTGGCTATAACGCATATATTTTAAGATCAGACGTTTGCGGTACTGTAGTTTTCGATCTTTGCGATGCTCTTGATAATACTTAGGATTGGGCAAGATCGCAGCCAAGAAAGCCGCTTGTTCACGTGACATATTTTTTGCACTGTGTCCAAAATAGTGTTGACTCGCCGCTTCCACCCCATAAATATTTTCACCAAATTCGACCGAGTTTAAATAGACTTCAAGAATACGCTGCTTTGACCACACCCGTTCCATCATCCACGTCGCAACCGCTTCTTGTCCTTTACGCACAAAAGAGCGTTTATTAAATAAGAATAAGTTTTTAGCCAATTGCTGAGAAATGGTCGAACCGCCCGCAACCACTTTACCTTTGTCTTTATTGCGCTCTAAAGCATGTTGCATGCCTTCCCAATCAAAGCCTTTATGCTGTAAAAATTTACCATCTTCAGCCGCCACAATCGCATGTTTAAAATAATTACTGATGTCATCATAATCACGCCATTGATGTTTGATCGGCTGTGAATCTGACCAATAATCCAAACGCATCATCATGGTGGTATCGACCGGATGCGTACGCCACCACACCAAACTTGAAAAAATCCAAAGCTGAACCAAAAGCACCAAACTGACAACCACCAACAGTGTGCGAACAATAAAAGCTTTCATGTCAGTTTTTTATCTCCGGAATATCATATTTTTCATGCTAAGCTTAGAATTAAGTGACTCAATTACAGTACAAAAAGAGCATGTCTGATCATTTCACACCTTCAGCAAAAAATAAATTAGAAATTCACTTGTGGTGGATCACTGCCTGTCTGATTGCGATCAATGTCGGTTTATTTGCATGGCAGGTGATGCAAGGCATGGACATTAGCCAGCCCAGTACGCTAGATGCCATTGGTTGGGGCGCTGATTATGCACCACTGAGCTATTTGTCTGAACCGTTTCGGCTGTTTAGCAGTATGTTTTTCCATTTTGGCTTGGTGCATTTGATGCTGAATATGTGGGCACTATATTTGTTCGGGCATATCGCCGAACAGTTGTTTGGTCGCCTATATTTTATCGGCTTATATTTGCTTGCAGGTTTGATGGGGAGTCTATTGAGTGGCTATATCAGCATTCAAGATACTTATGAACTGATTCAACTCGGTCAACCTGAAGCGAGTCTCTATCCGAGCGTGGGTGCAGGCGCATCAGGCGCTGTGATGGGCTTGGGTGCGGCATTAACCGTGTTGTCGCTGTTTCCTGCTTTGCCGCAGCAACGTTTTATTTTAGATAAAAAAACCTTGTTGATGGTGATGGGTATTAACTTGGTTATGGGCTTTACCATCAGTGGGATTAATAATGCTGCGCATATTGGTGGCATGCTGATGGGAGCGATTTTAGTGGTGATTTGGTATGCATCACAAAAGACCAGCAAGGCGTCAATCGGTTTAATCATGGGGCTGATGATCGGCACTGCGCTGTGTTATGGATTCTATCTTTACAATCTGCATTTGGTGGCAGAGATCGAACCGCTGTGGAAAGAATTGGCGCAGTGGGTTGGGGAAAATCAGCGCTAAACGCAATTGCCCATTGATCCACTTAGCCCCATCGGCTTTGTTGATGCCTGACATTCAAGGGCTTAGATGATTAAGCAAATCCATAGCTAAACTGCAAAGTGGACCGGCTTAGATCTAGCATTTATGCGTATTTAGGATCAGCGCTTAAAGGATTTGACTTTAAATAAGCGCGACTCCTCCCCTGCCTCAATCGAAAAATCTTTTGCTTATGCGTAGATCTAGGTTTCGATTTCCCCATCATTAAAGCCTGCCATACCACTGACTGAAAAGGTTATTGGTTTAATTCTCTCAAGCTTTGCAGTGGCGCAATATCTGACAGATAACTCAGTCTATAGCGTCCAATTAAGGCACAAAGCACTAACATCAGCAGCGGAAGAATCAACCAAATTTCAAAGTGCAATTGGGGTTCTAAATTCATTTTTTGACTGACAATGGCACTCATCACCTCAGCAAATAGACACGATACAATGCCTGCAATCAACCCAATCAAGCCAATTTCCAAACTCATCATATTTTTTAAGCGTGCTTTAGAACTGCCAAAAGAACGCAATAAAGCCACTTCTTTTTTGCGTTCATCCATCAAGAGATTGATACACGCCATTAACACCAAAAAGCCAGACAAGCTGACTAACAGCGCCAATACGGTAATGATTTGCACCAAGACATTGACCAGATTTTTCACCTCTTGCAACATCAGTGAAACATCAATAAACACGGTATTGGAAAACTGTTGAATCAAGGCCACCAACTGCGATTTTTGCTCAGGTGGCACATAGAAACTGCCCAAATAACTGCCGGCATTTTCATCCATGCTTTGGGGTGCAAAAATAAAGAAAAAGTTTGGACTAAAGCTCTCCCATTCGACCTGTCTTAAGTTGACCACTTTGGCCTGTAGTTCACCCTCAGGTAAGCTAAAGGTCAATTGATCACCCAATTGTATGCCCAAGCCTTTAGCCAATTTGGCTTCAACCGAAACTTCACCTGCTTGCGTCAAATTCGCACGCCCAGAAACAATCAGATTGTCTTTAGGGTATTGATTGGCTTGGGTCAGGTTCAACTCACGTTTTAAGGCATTGTTCGTTTTGACCAAAGCCGGATCAAAGGGCGTGCCATTGTGTGCAATCAACCGCCCTTTCACATTGGGATACAGCGGTGTGCTGTTCCAACCTTTGGCTTGAAGTTGTTGCTTAAACTGATCCACTTCAAACGGCGGTAGACCATACACAAATTGATTGGGTGTACCGGCAGGCAGTTGTTGTTGCCAGCGTTCTAATAAATCCGAACGTAACACGACCAACACTGTCATTAAACTGAGTCCCAACGCCAAAGCGGTAATTTGCAGTGCCGTCTGTGACGGTGTTCGAACATAACTCGACCAGCGATTTTTTAAAGCTTTTATGCTTTTGAGCAAGATCCAAACCATCACAAAAAGGACTGCGCTGAGCAAGAGCATTGCCCCCATCACCAGTGCACTCAGCATGATATTTGAAGTCAACACCAAGCTAAACACCACCAAACTGAGTGTGCCTGTCACAAACATTACCCACAGTGATCGCACTGATTTTTCTTGCTGACGAATCACTCTGATCGGCGGAGTATTGAGGAGTTGCGAAAGACTCGGTAATACAAAGCCCAACAGCACTATGGCACTGGTGAAAATCGCAACTGGCAAAGGTCCCCACAGCATTTCCCATAGGCTAAACTGCAACTCTAAATGGGGAATCAATTGCAACATCAATTGTAACAACCCATAGCCCAATGCCAATCCAACCCCACTGCCTAGCAGCATAGCAATGCCGATAATGATCAATAAAAGCAGTAAATAGGCTTTTAAAATCTGAGCTTTACCCGCCCCCATACAGCGCATAAGCGCAATGTGATCTTGGTTCTGCTGTACATAACGTTGACTACTCAAAGCAATGGCAATACCACACAGTAAAATGGTCAGAATATTGGCCAGTTGTAAGAAGGTATCAAGGTTTTGAATCGGTTTCATTAAGCGGGTATTGCCATCATCCGCTTTACGCAGTTTTAAACTGCTGGAACTTGCGGCATCATCGTCCGTTGTTTCACGCTGCAAATGCTGATGTTGACCCTCTCCTTGTGGCGTATGCGCTTTAAACTGTTGCTCAAATTTTTTCAGTTGATTTGGCTCACCGGCCAGCAATAAGCGATAGTCAATACGGCTACCGGTTTGAATCGCATGGGTACGTTCAATGTCCTGCTGTGAAATAATCACGGTAGGAGAAAATGCTGAAAATCCGAGTTCCTGATTGTTATCCTTTTCAATCACAGCGCTGACTTTAAAGCCTGCATCAGCAATATTTAAGGTATCTCCGATTTTGACTTGAAGCAGATCCATAGAACGTTGACTCAGCCACACTTGACCTGAACTAATTGACGCTTGGGTAGGCTGTACCTTCAACTCACCCCGCAGTGGAAAATCTGCATCGATGGCTTTGACATTGACCATGACAAAATTATCTTGGGTATGTGCCATAGAGCTAAACACAGTCACTTCAGATTGTTTTAGCTGCTCTGTTTTGGCTAAGTCTTTCCATTGCGCTGAAATTGGCACATTGTCGGTCAATACCAGATCTGCTGCTTGCATTTTGGCGGCTTGTAAAAATACTGCTTGCTGTATTTGCGCATTGCTAAACTTTAAAGCCGTGGTGGCGCTGATCGCTAAACTTAATGCGATGATCAGCAGATACACCCCTGAACTGGCAAAACTTTGTCGCAATAAAGGTTGAACTAAGCCCATCATACATTTTGCTCATGTTTGAGGTTTAGGGCTGCATGTTCAATCAGTTGCCCCTCTTTTAATTCAAAATGTCGCTGACATTGCTTTGCCAAAGCTGGATCGTGGGTCACCAGAACCAAGGTGGTGCCCAATTCACGATTCAATGCAAACAGCAATTGCTCAATTTCAGTCGCGGTATCACCATCTAAATTGCCTGTCGGCTCATCGGCAAATATAATTTTGGGGTCACTGACCAACGCGCGTGCAATGGCCACCCGTTGTTGCTCGCCCCCCGACAGCACTTTTGGGGTTTGATGAATTTGACGCTCTAACCCGACTTTTTTAAGCAATGCTTTGGCTTTTTCTTCCGCCTTGGCATAGTTAAATTTTGGATCTAAACGTAAGGGCAACATCACATTTTCAAGTGCGCTGAGTGCGGGTAAAAGCTGAAAGGATTGAAAGACAAAACCAATATATTTCAGACGAATCAATGCCCGTTGCTCTTCATTCAGCTCATGCACTGCTTCGCCATGTACAAAGAGTTTGCCTGATGAAGCCTGATCTAAAGTCGCCAAAATACCCAATAAAGTGGATTTGCCTGATCCTGAACGTCCGGTTATTGCCACCTGCTCACCGGCAAAAATCTCCAGATCTAAATCTTCAAATATGCTGAGACTTTTTTGCTTTAATGCAATCCGCTGTGACAGTTGCTGTGCAGAAATGATCGCTTGTGGCATGATGGATGAACGAGAATCAGACTGAACCATAGAACGCCTCTATGAAAACCATAAAAAGATTAAGTTTTAGAAAAATAAAGATTATTTTTTGTGCTTTTATATGTAGCATGATGTGGCTATGGCCTGCCACTGGTTTTGCAAAAACTATCCTGATTTTGGGCGATAGTCTAAGTGCTGGATATGGCATTAACCCTGAACAAGGTTGGGTCGCCTTACTGCAACGCAAACTCAATCAAGATTTTCCAAAGCAGCATAGCGTGATTAATGCCAGTGTTAGCGGTGAAACCAGCAGTGGTGCTTTGGCGCGTTTACCGAAACTGTTACAGACCCACCGACCGAATATCGTGGTGATTGAATTGGGCGGCAATGATGCCCTCCGTGGACAACCGCCAAAAATGATCCACAACAATCTCAATCAATTGATTCAGTTGAGCAAACAATCAGAAGCGACGGTGATTTTATTGGGGACGAAAATTCCACCCAATTATGGCACGGCCTATAGCAGCGCTTTTGAAAACAATTATAAAGTGCTCAGCCAACAGCATAAAATTAAGCTGTTGCCGTTCTTTATGCAGGGCATTGCAGGCAATAAAAATCTGATGCAAAAAGATTTGATTCATCCAAATGCCACGGCGCAAAAGCAATTACTCAACAATGCTTACCCCTATATAAAAGGCGCTCTATGAGCGCCTTTTTTGAGATATTCGATCAACAATAACCAAACCGATTAGAAATCGAGGAATGTCACTTCACCGGTTTCAAGTGAATATTCAGCACCGACAATTTTAAGTTGACCTTTGGCAATTAAACTTTCTAATACCGCAGAACCGTGACGCAGTTGGTTTACTGAAGCAAACACATTGGAACGCACTGCATGACCACAGAGTTTTTTCAAATCATGCTTTAACTCTGTTTGCATTAAAATTTCAACCGATGGACGGACTCGATTCACAATCGACATCAAATTCACCGATGGGGGTTGATCTGGATTGGCCAACGCTTCGATGGTCGATTCAATCGCGCCACAGTGGGTATGACCAAGTACAATCACTAAAGGACAATGAAAGCTTTCTGCTGCAAATTCAACACTTCCGACTTGTGAGGGTGCCACAATATTCCCCGCCACACGGATGACGAACAGATCGCCTAAGCCTTGGTCAAACACCATTTCCGCAGGGACACGTGAGTCTGAGCAACCCAACACAATCGCAAAAGGCTCTTGGGTCTGTGCCATCTCAGCACGTTCTTGGTGAGTCAATTGTCGCTGGTGATTGGTTTGACCCTGTACAAAACGTAAATTTCCTGTTTTTAAACGTTCTAAAGCTTCTTCTGCAGTAAGCATGTTCAATTCCTTGGGCCGATTAACTGAAATGATTCTAATACCGAGAATTTTTAAAGTCACTGACTAAACTGATCGCGCAACACATATTTTATGAATTGATCCGTAATAGATTGATCTCAACTGTACAGGCTGTCTTGTTTAATTCATCAACGGTTTGGCTTTTATTTTCAGCGCCATCTACATAGAGATGTGTTTAATCGGTTTCATGCGATTGGCAGAAACTTCAAAAACTACCCAATCTCAGCAAATGTTATACAGATAAAATTCAACAATACTGCATGCTATTCAAACAAAAACAATTGAATTGGAACAACTTGCATGCCGTTGATCAAATCGCTGCGTTCTTTTACTTCCCTGCCATGGGCTTTGATATTAACAAGCCTGAGTTGCTTGCATTTTAGTCATGCTGCAACACCTACTGAATATGTGAATTACCAAAAAGTTCAGCTCGAAGAACGCGCTTGGGCTGGTTTACACACCAACTCTGTGCGTATTGGCGACATCGTTTGGAGCTATAGCGAAGGCGGAGCTAAAAATAAACCGACCATTGTGTTGATTCATGGCATTGGGGGAAATAAAGACACGTGGAATGATGTCGCTCGTGAACTGACTCAACATTACCATGTGATTATTCCAGATTTACCGGGCAGTGGTTCTACCCAAGTTTCAAAAAATTTCGATCTCAGTTTAAATCACTTAAATGAACAACTGCGCCGTTTTATCGAAACTTTAAATATTCAGAACAACTTAAATATTGCAGGACATTCAGTGGGCGGTTCTGTAGCGCTGATGTATGCGTCTAAATACAACTTTGACACCCAAAGTGTGTTTTTGATTAGCAGCGGTGGATTATTTAAAAACAATCAAACCTCGTATTTGAACAATCCGATTTACCTTAAACAGCTCTTGGTGACCAAACCTGGCGATCTCGATTTTGTCTTAAAAAAAGTCATGTATCGTCCCCCTTTCGTTCCCTCCATTATCAAAAAACAACAGGAACAGCTATTGATTGAGAAATCTTTAGAAACTTCACAACTGATTACCCAACTGACTGAGCTGAACAAAGAATTTAATATAAATAGCTATGCTGCAATGCTCAAAAATATTGAAGCACCGACCCTGATTTTATGGGGTAAGCAGGATCAAATTGTCAATGTCGAAGTGGCACAAGAACTAAAATCCAATATCAAACGGGCGCAAGACCCCATTATTTTAAACAATGTCGGGCATGTACCGATTTTAGAAGCGCCAGAAAAAGTAGCCCAAAGCTATTTAGCGTTCTTAAATACAGTACAATTACAGCAAAATATGACGTCCAAACCCAATGGACTTTAGAGATGATTTTTCATGAGCCAACATCCCCTTATTGAGCAACTGATTGAAGCGCAACTGGCATTTTTAGACCAAGAATTTGCTCAGCCTGACACTGTGCAGAACGAATTTTTAAGTTTCTATCATTGGTTTCGCAAGCAACCGCTCGAAAAGCTTTGGAGCTTTCCCCAAGTCAATGATTTGCTTCAAAAACAAATTTTAGCCACGCCTGCGAGCGAATTTTTGCTTGAGCAAATCGCCGATCATATTCGTTTGGCTTTGGCGCATTCGGTGAATGACACAACCAAAATTGAAGATATCATTCCGGTGGCGACCATTGATAAGATTGCGCAATATGTGGCAAGTAAAAGTGGGCATCGTCAGGCACTGATCCATCGTATTGTGAATAATCCTGCGTTCTCAACCACGCTAACGCAATTGATTCATCACTCGATTCAAGACTATATCGATAACTCAGTGATGAATAAACGAGTTCCCGGCGTGGGACGTTTTATGAAAATGGGTAAATCGGTGCTGGAAAGCGTCACCGACTCCAATTTAGATGACACCGTTAAGCATTACCTACAAAAAAATATTATTAAAATTAGTCAACTCAGTGAACAAGTCATTAATCATCAGTTTGATGACAACAAGCTTTATCATTTTCAAGCCAACCTGTGGCACAAAATTAAGCAAGTGCCTCTTTCAAGTTTGCGCAAATATATTGAAGTGTCTGACCTGCCAAAAACCGTGGGTATGGGACATGAGATTTGGGATCATATTCGTCAAACCGACTATCTCAAACAACAACTCCATGATGGGGTGTATGCTTGGTATATTCGCAACGCTGAACGTCATTTTGATTCCATTTTAAACGACATCAATATTGATGAACGTTTGATTCAAAATGAATTACAGAATTTATTACTGCCTGTGATTCAACAGATGATTTCATCTGAGCATTTGAGACAACGTGCTCGAGTTTATTTAGAGAAATTTTATTACTCAGAGAAGACGTTGAGTATTTTGAACTTAAACCAAGCTTAAAAATGAAAAAGCCGCTTGATGCGGCTTTTTTTTATGGTTCAATCACAGTGGCACATTCTGCGAAGACTCGCCAATTAAGCTGTTGTTCCTGCATCCACTGATTCATCTTGCTCACCACGATGTGATCTATTTGGGTTGTCGTAGGATGTATATACCCTGCCCACATTAACAGCATCATAATTTCCCCGAATTGAGATAGCGTAATGTGCAGCTTTAAATGATTAAATAAGGCTTTAACACTCAAAGGTGTATCTGCCAATGCGCTGAGAATTTTCTCGCAAATCTCAATCACATCATTGATCATACCGATTTTAGGGTCATGAGCTAAAGACTGCCCTACAGGTGCCTTGGGCATCAGCCTAAATTGTACGTTTTGAAACCCTGTGTCTGGCTCAGGCTTGGTTCTATTTTTAATATATAAATCTTGTCTTTGTAAGGTATAACGTGCAATGTCTTTCGCCGTTTCTTGTAAAGTCACCAGTGGCAATTGATCAATGACTTTTTTTAATGCCGGTGGCAAAGAGAGACTGTCCATATTTTCAATGATCCCGGCACCTGCTGTATAAGCCATTTGAATTGAGCCGAATCGACGAATCATATCGGCCGAATGTTGTGGTTGCCAATGTTGCGACAAAAAATCATGGGCTATATAGCTGGGTTTATCTTGAGCAAGTGCAGATAAATCTTGTTTTAAACTGGGCACTTTTTGAAATAAGCCCACATCGTGTTGAGCGAGTTGCCTTGCAAAATGTAATGTTTGAACAGCTTTAGTATTAGAATCGCCTTGTAAATTACGGGCCATTTCTACCATTAATTTTTGAATAGAACTGAAATGTGTCGCCCCGGGATGACTCATGTAACTGCAATAAAAAATTCCACCTGGCTTAAGCAGTTGATCTACTATATCTGTAATACTTTGCTGGTATTGATCGTTAATCCAAGACCAAACCCCATGCGTCACAATAAAGTCAAAACTTTCTAAATCGAGATCCAAAATCTCATCAAAACTTGCCTGTATGAATTCAATATTCGAGATGTCTGTTCTCTCTATCCCTTCTTGAGCCACCAAAAGTTGCTGAGGATTAAAATCCACACCAACGAAATGTCCGTTTGGATGCGCCGCCGCGGTTAGGTGCAAATGAATTCCCATGGCACAACCTAACTCTAAATAGCGAAAGGGTCGATCAATATTCGGAGCATGAAATCCTTGCTGTTGAACAATGACAGTCATCCAAAGTGGCATCGCTTGTTTATGCACAAAAGTTGGATATGGCACATCAACAACATAGCCATCCTTCAATTGATTCATTCTTCCCCCTGCATCTATTATTACTCATAAACCATCAGCCTAATATTTGGGCTGATGGTTGAGCGAATTAAAAACGTGTTGTAAATCCACCATAGTAAACGGCAGGATTGCTGGTGCCATAATCACTGCCCGTATCAACTTTAACACCTGCGATATTTTGAACCCCTGCACGTAGCGTTAAGTATTTATTCACGTTATACGTCGCCCCAAGATCTGCGGTCATATATGCTTTGGCAAAAGTGGGTTCTTTCGGTGTTGTGGTCACGTTACCATTACTTAACGCATAATCTACATCACCAATTTCAACACTTTGTTTACCCAAATATTGCGCCTTAGCAAATAAGCTCAGCTTATCTGTTGGTTCCCAAAATAAAGACAGATTAGAGGTAATTTCAGGGGTTTCTAAGAGTGTTGCACCTGTGACCTTATTCTTTGACTCCAACATATACGTGGTATTACCCGTCATACGAACCGTATCTGTCAGCTTGGCTTTATAATTCACCTCGATGCCACTGGTACGTGCTTTATCGACATTCCTTTGCGTGGTGTACCAGACATTGGTAATGGGATTCTGACCCAAGTAACTGTTCTGCATGAGGTCATTGATGTCACTCAGGAAGTAGGTCACATCGAGTCCAGAGCCATCCTGCTCATAGCCAAAACTAAGTTCATAGTTGGTTGAGGTTTCAGGTTTTAAGTCAGGATTACCCAACATTTGACAGCCGCCACCTGGGTAACCAACAACAATAAGCGAGTTACACCCCATTCCCATAGAACCTGTACTCGATGTGCCACTACGTTCACGTAGATTTGGCGCACGGAAGCTACGAGAGACACCGCCTTTTAAGGTCCATTCATCTGCAGGATGGTAGACCAAATAACCCCGAGGCGAGAAGTTTAGATCAAAGTCTTCATAGTTATCTAAACGGCCACCTAAGGTTAAAATCAGATTGTCTTTGAGGTAAATTTGGTCTTCAGCAAACACAGACCATGAGTAGGTATCTGGTTCTAAATCATTGTTCGTTAATTTATTGTCTTCAACATCGCTATCTAAATTACCAATATTAGACGCATTGGAGACTTGTTCGTATTTATATTGTGCACCCACCGTCAGATCATTACGTCTGCCCCACACCTGACGCTCTTGAGACGCTTTCAAATCCAACACGGTTTCCTGTGCTTTGGTTTCCACCTTGTCATCATTGATAAAACTGTCGTCATTGTTTTGAATCTGGTTATGGTAAAGATCAATATTGGTTTTTAACCCATTTTTAAAGCGTCCTTCATGCCCAATCCCGACCCCATAACGTTCCATCTCATAGCCGAATTGTTCCCCTGCACCTTCAAGTGTTTCCGATTCATCATTGCCCCATGATGCATCTAAATTAAAGGTATGTGCATCAGTGGGTGACCACGTTAAACGCCCATTCACGGTATCTGCCGTTGAACCTGATGTTCCTCCTTCAGGATCAGAATCTGCCGCACGATCGGTACGATTGATCCCTAAACGGAAGCCTATGGTGTCCGATACAGGCCCAGCCAATGTCGCACCAAAATTTTTGGTGTCTCCGCGTTGACTGGTATCAGGTTTGCTGTAATTCACCGTGGCTGTCCCGGTCAAATGGTTGGGTACTTTTTTAGTGATGATATTGATCACACCACCCACCGCTTCAGAACCGTAAAGTGTTGACATAGAACCACGAATCACTTCGATCCGTTCGATCATGTCAGGAGAAATCCAATTTAAATCTTGATCGACTTTATCTGGACGATGTCCCAATAAAGATTGATTGCCGATACGCTTACCATCAACCAAAATCAACGTGTATTTGTCTGGCATGCCACGAAAGGTAATTTTAGACCCCGCCCCAGCATTGGAATATCCGCCTGTCACACCCGGCAAATCACTCAACACTTCAGCCAAACTGTTAAAGGGCTGACGCTGGATATCTTCACTTGTGATAACACTAATGGAAGCAGGCGCATCTTTGACATTGACCTCGGTTCCACTCGCTGAAACAACAATCGTCTCAAGTTCAGTGACCTGACTCTCTTCTTGTTCAATTGTTTGTGCTTGAGTACTGAGACCTAAACTACTGAGTACTGCCATAGTCAAAGTTGACTGAATCCATTTGTTTTTCATATCGTTACTTCCAAAAAAATTAAGGAGAGATCTAGAATTTTTCGTAGCGTATTGTAACAATGAAAAATATTAATGCAATCAATTTTAATAATCATTATCATTTACATATTTTAATAAGCAAAAAAATAGCCTCCATATTGGAGGCTATTTGGTATTTCGAAGGCTTAAATTACTTGAAATAAGCACCTTCAGATTGACTGTGATCGGTTTCATCGACCACATGTGCAAGCTCTGGAATATGCTGTTGTAAAGTTGTTTGTACACCCTGCTTCAAAGTAATATCGATTGAAGAACAGCCTTGGCAACCGCCACCGAATTTAAGCACAGCAGTTAAACCATGCTCTTCATCATTTTTAACTTCAACCAATGCACAATTACCGCCATGCCCTTCTAGACCTGGGTTAATCTCGGTTTGAAGTACATAGGTAATACGCTCTTCAATAGACGCATCAGGTCCGACACGTGGCACTTTTGAATTGGGTGCACGGAAAGTCAATTGACCACCAAAACGGTCTTTATTGTAATCAATTACGGCATCGAGCAAATAAGGGATCGATGGTGCATCGATATATGCGGCAAAATTCGGATAATCTTGTTTGTAATCTGTAGGTACAACTTCTTCAGGAGCACTGTACGCCATACAACATTCAGCACGTGGTGTCCCTGCATTTTCCACAAAAACACGCACAGCAATACCCGGAGTATTTTGTTTAGCAAGTAAATCAAAAAGATACTCTTGAGCAGTTGGTGTAATGAGTAAATTTGGAATTTCTTCAGCAACTGCAGTGCTGGTGTTCTCAGTCGACATAACAATATTTCCTCAAGCTGAAGCGTCTATTTTAACTGAAGATCGGGGGTAATATTAAAAAATCAACTAAAATTGTCGGAATTATTATTAAATTAATATGCAATAGGCATTGAAATGGCATTATGATCAAACAATAGATAAAAATTGAACGAATTCTTTATGCTACATTTACCTTTTAATCATACTGTTACCCTGATCATTATTACGGTGATCATCTCCCTGATTGCATTTTCCAATCAAAAAGTCATGGATCGTCTGATTTTTTGGCCCCCTGCGGTTCAAAAATCACAATACGACCGCTTTATCAGTCATGGCTTTATTCATGCTGACGGCACACATTTGTTGTTTAACATGATCACACTGTTTTTCTTTGGCAGTGTGATTGAAAGTTTTTATCGCCAATATTTATTCGATTTGGGCTTTGTGCTGTTTTATTTGGGTGCCTTAATCGTTGCGATTTTGCCGAGCTATCTCAAACACAAAAATGATTCGCATTGGGCCAGTCTAGGCGCTTCAGGTGCAGTGTCTGCGGTGCTGTTTGCTTATATTTTATTTGAACCGTGGAAACTGATTTTTGTGTTCTTTATTCCCGTTCCTGCGATTATTTTTGCGGTGCTGTATGTCGGCTATAGCGTCTGGTCTGGCAAAAAAGGCAACAGTAATATTAACCATAGTGCACATCTATGGGGTGCAGCATACGGGGTGATCATGACCATTATTTTAGAACCGCGTGTGCTTCAGCACTTCCTAAGTAAGTTATCGCAACTGCCTTTTTAACTGCTTTGCGCTTTAAAATACAATACTGACTAAATGTGATTAATTATCAATTGATAATTATTTTCATTTAAGAGTTTATTTGTTAAGCTATGCTCCATTAAATTTCACAAAGAAAATCAATGGAGTCGCACCAAAATGAACAAAAAGGCATTATTACTCAGCGTGATGTTATCCATGCTGGGTTTCAGTGGCGCAGCTTTCAGCCAAAGTTTTAGTTTAAATACTGGTAAAGAAAGCATTCAACTGAAACACCCCCCGAAAAATATCGCGGTCTATGATTTATCTGTTTTAGACACGTTAAATGCCTTAAACGTGCCTGCCAAAATTGTCCCTCAAACCACCTTTCAAGGTCACTTGGCCAACTACAATGCGGAACAATTTGTCAAAGCGGGCACTTTGTTCGAGCCTGATTTAGCGAAACTGAAAGAACTCAAACCGGATTTAATTTTTGTCGGGGGTCGTTCTGCCAAGAAACTCGCAAGCTTGCAACCGATTGCACCCACCGTTCTGTTGTCAGCAGATACCAGTCACTATATGGCTGATTTAACCCAGCGCACGCAAAGTTTGGCAAAAGCCTTCGATCGTGAAAAAATTGCGCAACAAAAACTCGATGAAATCAAAAAACTTCAAGCTAAATTAAAAGCAAAAACCCAAGGCAAATCTGCAATTATGTTCTTTGCCGTCAGCGATAACTTTATGCCACAAGCTGAAAATGATCGTTTTGGCTTTATCTATGAGCTTACTGGCTTTAAATCTGTACTACCGCTTGCTGAAAAATCTGATGCCCCACGCCCAGAAGCGGGTTCAGCTGAAGCGATTAAAGCTGCCAATCTAACGGCTGAAAAGCTTAAAACTGCCGTACAACAACAACCGGATTATCTGATTGTATTAGACCGTGGTGCAGTCAATACCCAAAAATATGCGTCTAAAGACAATATTTTAAAACATGAAATTTTGTCTAAAACCGATGCGGTGAAAAATCAAAAGGTCATTTATGTCAATGCGGATGCTTGGTACTTAACCGGTGCTGGCTTGGACAATACCATTTTCATGCTTAAAGAGCTGATTGCTGCGATCTAAATTCATCGCACTCAATGTTTAAAAAAAGGATGCGCTATGCATCCTTTTCTTATCCATCATTTTTAATCATGCACTAACGATAACACTGCTGATCGCGACTGTTTAGACAATTTAACGGTCATCAAATGGTTTGATTTTTACGCCTAGCAAGCTGATGGATTCATAGGCTTATTCAAATATATCGATACAATTATGGTAGTTAATGTCACCCTCCAAACTGATTTGGCATAGATAATGTATACATCTGTATATTAATAGCCAATCACGCTGAGAGTTTTTGCATGTCCAATCCTTTAGATGGTTTACACTTCCCTATTCAAGCATCAAATCAAAAACCAAGTAGTTCTAAAACAGGACAAGCGATTCTCTCTGAAGCCTTGTCATTGGTCGATCATCAAGCCTCTCAAGCGGTACTATCAGAAAAAAACTGGCGTAAGCAGTATCCTAAATATTTTAAGGCTTTGGTTGAGCATGGCATTCAAAATCAGGCGCATCCACTGACCATTGCACAATCTGGTTTAGACAAAGCCCATCATACTTTTGAATTTTATCGTGAAGGTCAAAAGTATGCGCTCAAAGATATTATGCATTTACCTAGTCAAGTTTTGCATACAGTAAAACTCAAAGGTGAAAGCTCAGCTCATCCAGAATGGTACATTCCTTATAAGGGGCAGCAGCTCAAAGGTGAAGCGCTACTGGCTCAAATTCAAACTTGGCAAGATGCCGGGATTATTGAACCTAGCCATGCCGATGCTTTACGTTTGGCACATGCGCATCCTGAATGGTTTGATTTGTCTGACCGGACTATGGTGTTGTTTGGCGCAGCTTCAGAAGCCGGTCCACTGACATGGTTATCTAAATGGAAAGCCAATATTGTGGCGGTAGATTTACCCAATACGCGTGTATGGGAGAAAATCTTAAACACGGTCAAAGACGGTAATGCCACACTCTATGCACCAAGTGTTGAAGCCTTAGATGACACTACTCCAATTGAAATTTTAAAAGACAAACTCGGGGCAAATCTACTGACTCAAACGCCTGAAATTGCGCATTGGCTCGTTCAAAATGAGCATGATCTAGATTTGGCTGCGATTGCCTATTTAGACGGTGAAAAGCATGTTCGTGTGTCGATGGCGATGGACAGCATTATGCAATATGTCAGCACACATAAAAGCAATACCAGCCTGATGTATATGTGCACCCCAACGGACGTTTATGCCGTGCCAAGTGAAGTAGTGAATGCATCAAAAGATAAGTTTCAGCAGCGTTCTAAGTCTGCTCAACTCCTCTCTAAAGGTATTTCTCTGGCCACCCAAGACCAGTTTTTCCAAAAGAATTTGCATGATGTGATTACATCAGACAATGGTAAGCAGTATGGGATTGCAGACTGTTTGGTGGTCGAACAAGGTCCAAATTACGCTTTAGCAAAACGTCTACAACAATGGCGTGCAACGCTTGCCCGTGCCAATGGTCAACAGGTGAGTATTAATATTGCACCATCAACAACGACCCATTCGGTGGTCAAGAATCCTCTACTCAAAGCGGCCTTTAACGGTGCAGGTATTTTTGATGTGGAAGCCTTTGAGCCATCGACCACCAATGCGATTATGGCGGCACTTTGGGTGCATGATTTACGTAACCCGAAGTCGATTGCCAACCCTGAAGTGACAATGGATCATCCGCTTGAACTGATGATGGAAGGTGCCAATCACGGCGGTTTATGGCGGGTAGCTTATCTGGCCCGTACCGCTTTACCTTTTGCAGCCCTCTATGGTTTTGCTGAAGAAAAACTGCCTGTGAAGAAAGTACTCAGCTTATTTAAAAAATAAGTGATTACACAAAATTAAAGTATAAAAAACGCTGCCATGGCAGCGTTTTTTATTTAAAGATCTTGCTTCAAATCACTTACAGAATTTGGATAAACAACCAGAACAAACCACCTGATAAACAGATCGTCACCGGTAAAGTGAAGATCCAAGCAGACAGGATGCTTTTCACCATTTTAAAGTTTAGACCTGATTTATTCGCTACCATGGTCCCTGCAACCGCAGAGTTCAATACGTGAGTGGTCGATACCGGCATACCAAACCCATCTGCCGCAGCAATGGTCGACATCGCGACAAGTTCAGCTGACATGCCTTGACCGTAAGTCATATGGTCTTTACCAATACGCTCACCCACAGTCACCACAATACGCTTCCAACCCACCATTGTCCCTAGACCGAGTGCCAATGCCACAGCCACTTTCACCCAAGTAGGGATGTACTGTAGGAATGAATCCAAGTTTTTACGATAAGTCTTTACAGAGGCTTCCCCTGCTTCAGACATCGCAGGCAATGCTTCAGATTTTTCTAAACGTTTAAATGCAGTAGTACTTAAGTACATGTCATTACGGAATTCAGACACTTGCGCTTCTGGAATGTCTTTAAGGTCGTGATAATTTCCAACACGCTCACCCAAATGATCGGTCAAACTCGCCAAAGCAGGCACCACTTGTGGGTTCAATTCTTTGGTTTGAATGTACTTGGTGATCACATCACGTGCTTGCGCATCTGAAATATCATCATGCTGTGCATACATGGCAGTCGCTGTTTGCGCCGACAATGCTTTAAACGATTGGATATGTTCATGGTCCAAATTCTTATTTAAAGAATACGCCAATGGCATGATTCCGATCAGAATCAGCATAATCAATCCCATGCCTTTTTGACCATCATTTGAACCATGTGCAAAGCTCACACCGGTACAGGTAAAGATCAAAATGGCACGAATCAGCGGTGGTGGTGGTTTGTTGCCTTCAGGTGGACGGAACAGCTCAAGTTGTTTCTTGAACACTTTCTTCACCAACAAAAACACCAAACCCGCAAACACAAAGCCGATTAAAGGCGAGAACAACAACGCCTTACCGACTTTAAGCACTTGCTCCATATCGACACCACTTGCACCACCTTTATTCATCAGGTAGTTCATGATGCCCACACCCAAAATCGAACCGATTAGCGTGTGTGAACTCGATGCTGGAATCCCCAAGAACCACGTGCCCAAGTTCCATAAAATGGCAGAAATGAGCATGGCAAACACCATGGCAAAGCCTGCACCTGAGCCGACATTCATAATCAACTCAACTGGAAGCAATGCAATAATGCCGTATGCCACAGCACCACTAGCAACCATCACCCCTAAGAAATTACAAAAGCCTGCCCACATCACTGCCACAGGTGCAGACAATGCATTGGTATAGATCACCGTTGCCACAGCATTGGCTGTGTCATGGAAACCATTGACAAATTCAAAGCCCAAAGCGATGAACAGTGCCGTACCCAGCAAGATGAGTGAATATAAACTTAAAGGGGGAACGTGAGCTAAATCTGCAGAAACCTGAAAACCAATATAGATAAGTGTAGAAATAATAAGCGTCAAAAACACCGGCATAAAAAATTTCGGTGTAGGTACGTGAACATTCGAAGATGTTTCAGTCGTCGCTTGTGCTGAATCTGAAATAGGAGCTTGATTAGAATTCATGCAGACAGAGAAAGAGGATGAGAATATCCCCTTATTGTTCAATTAAATTGTGACAATTATATGACAAGAAGCCGTGTTATAAAGCAACTAATCTGGCTTTATGCCTTAATAAAGCACAGCAGTGTCATTAATATGTTTTATATTTTTATATTTTTCATAAGCTTAAACTCCATTTTCACATATCAATTTTAGTTAAAATTTAGATCAATTTTTGTAATAAAAGTTGAAAAGTATTACAAAAAAACGTGACTCAATCGCACTTTATGACATCTTGAATATGAAATATGACAATCCAATGACCATTTGAATTTTGATACATTTTAGCTCATTTTTTATCAGCTTTGCTGTAAATACTGTGGCTGTATTTTTTGCATTTTTCACATTTGCTTATCAAATTTTCATATCTTGCTTATGTATCATTCTGAAGAACCTTGGCAAAAAAAAGTCATTAATTCTGCTAATATTACTTACGTTTTAATTCCTGCTGAGAAAGTTTGAATGTCCACATTGAACACCCTGAGAGAGCTTCTCTCCCAACGTATCCTGATCATTGATGGTGCGATGGGTACCATGATCCAACGTCACAAATTAGAAGAAGCGGATTATCGTGGTGAGCGTTTCGCAGACTGGGCATCTGACCTTAAAGGCAATAACGACCTCTTGGTATTGACGCAACCACAGATTATTCAAGGCATTCATGAAGCTTACCTCGATGCCGGTGCTGACATTATTGAAACCAACAGCTTTAACGGTACCCGTGTTTCGATGTCGGATTACCACATGGAAGATTTGGTTACGGAAATCAACCGTGAAGCAGCACGTATTGCCAAAGCAGCCTGTGAAAAATATTCAACCCCTGAAAAACCACGTTTTGTGGCAGGTGTGCTTGGGCCAACGTCTCGTACCTGTTCGATTTCACCAAATGTGAATGACCCCGCTTTTCGTAACATTAGCTTTGATGAACTCAAAGAAAACTATATTGAAGCTGCGCATGCCCTGATTGAAGGCGGTGCAGATATTCTCCTGATCGAAACGGTTTTCGATACCTTGAACTGTAAAGCGGCGATTTTTGCAGTCAAGCAAGTGTTTAACGAAATCGGCTATGAATTACCGCTGATGATTTCAGGCACCATTACCGATGCTTCAGGTCGTACTTTAACTGGTCAAACCGCTGAAGCATTCTGGAACTCAGTGCGTCACGGTGACCTACTCTCAATTGGCTTTAACTGTGCCTTGGGTGCAGATGCCATGCGTCCACACGTCAAAACCGTGTCTGATGTTGCCAATACGTTTGTGTCAGCGCATCCAAATGCCGGATTACCGAATGCCTTTGGTGGTTATGATGAAACGCCTGAACAAACCGCAGCATTCTTAAAAGAGTTTGCTGAAAGTGGTTTGATCAATATCACCGGTGGTTGTTGTGGTACCACCCCAGATCATATTCGCGCGATTTACAATGCGGTTAAAGACATTAAACCGCGTCAAATTCCAGAGATTGCCCCTGCCTGTCGTTTAAGTGGTTTAGAACCGTTTAACATTACCCAAGATTCATTATTTGTGAATGTCGGTGAACGGACTAACGTCACTGGTTCTAAAAAGTTCTTACGCCTGATTCGTGAAGAAAACTTTGCTGAAGCACTTGAAGTGGCGCAGCAACAGGTTGAAGCCGGTGCGCAGATCATCGACATCAACATGGATGAAGGCATGCTCGATTCACAAGGGGCAATGGTGCACTTTTTGAATCTTGTTGCGTCTGAGCCTGATATTTCTCGTGTACCGATCATGATTGACTCTTCAAAATGGGAAATCATTGAAGCAGGCTTGAAATGTGTCCAAGGTAAAGCGGTCGTCAACTCGATTTCTCTCAAAGAGGGTTATGACGAGTTTGTTGAACGTGCCCGTTTATGTCGTCAGTACGGCGCTGCAATCATTGTGATGGCGTTTGATGAAGATGGTCAGGCAGACACAGCAGCACGTAAGCGTGAAATCTGTAAGCGTTCTTATGACATTTTGGTCAATGAAGTGGGCTTCCCTGCTGAAGATATTATTTTTGACCCGAACGTGTTTGCGATTGCAACGGGGATTGAAGAACACAACAACTATGCGGTGGATTTCATTGAAGCCACTGGTTGGATTAAACAAAACCTACCGCATGCGATGATTTCAGGCGGTGTGTCAAATGTGTCGTTCTCGTTCCGTGGTAATGAACCGGTACGTGAAGCGATTCACTCGGTGTTCTTGTACCATGCGATTCAGCAAGGGATGACCATGGGGATTGTCAACGCCGGTCAAATGGCGATTTATGATGATATTCCTGCGGAACTAAAAGCTGCCGTTGAAGATGTGGTGCTGAACCAAAACCAAGGCGAATCCGGTCAAGATGCGACTGAAAAACTGCTTGAAGTGGCCGAACAATACCGAGGTCAAAGCGGTGCGCAAAAAGCCGTCGAAAACTTAGAATGGCGCAATGAGTCAGTCGAAAAACGTCTTGAATATGCTTTGGTCAAAGGCATTACCACTTTTATTGATGAAGACACTGAAGAAGCGCGTTTAAAATCGAAACGTCCACTAGATGTGATTGAAGGTCCTTTAATGGACGGCATGAATGTGGTCGGTGACTTGTTCGGTTCAGGCAAAATGTTCTTACCGCAAGTGGTGAAATCTGCCCGAGTAATGAAACAAGCGGTGGCTTGGCTCAACCCGTACATCGAAGCTGAAAAAACTGCAGGTCAGTCTAAGGGTAAAATCTTGATGGCAACGGTGAAAGGCGACGTGCACGACATTGGTAAAAACATTGTCGGTGTGGTGCTGGGCTGTAACGGCTATGACATCGTTGACCTTGGCGTGATGGTGCCTGCTGAGAAAATCTTGCAAACTGCGATTGATGAGAAAGTCGATATCATTGGTTTGTCGGGTTTGATTACTCCTTCATTGGATGAAATGGTGTTTGTTGCCAAAGAAATGCAACGTAAAGGCTTTAACATTCCACTGATGATTGGCGGTGCAACCACCTCTAAAGCGCATACCGCAGTGAAGATTGATCCGCAATATTCAAATGATGCGGTGATTTATGTCGCCGATGCGTCTCGTGCTGTGGGTGTAGCAACCACTCTTCTTTCGCCTGAGATGAAGCCGAAGTTTATCGAAGATACCCGTGCGGAATATGAAAAAGTACGTACCCGTGTTGCCAACAAACAACCGAAAGCGGCGAAGTTGTCTTATGCTGAATCGGTTGAAAATGGTAAGCAGATTGATTTCAGTGCCAATGCGCCTACTGTACCCAATCTGTTGGGTCGTGAAGTCCTGACCCATTACCCACTTGAAACCTTAGTGCCGTATTTCGACTGGACACCATTCTTTATTTCTTGGAGTTTGGCGGGCAAATTCCCTGCGATTCTAAAAGATCATGTGGTGGGTGAAGCTGCAACGGATTTGTATAATCAAGCGCAAGCAATGTTAAAAGACATTATTGACAACAAACGCTTCGATGCCCGTGCGGTATTTGGTATCTCACCTGCTAACCGTGTCGGTGCAGATACCATTGCTGTTTATAGTGATACTTCTCGTTCAACTGTAACGCATACCTTTGAACATGTTCGTCAGCAGTCTGACAAAATTACCGGTAAAGCCAATTTGTCTTTGGCTGACTTTGTGGCGAAGCCTGAACAAGCAGAAGACTTCTTGGGCGGTTTCACTGTATCGATCTTTGGTGCAGAAGAAATGGCGAATGAGTTTAAAGCCAAAGGTGATGACTATTCTGCGATTTTGGTGCAGTCTTTGGGTGACCGTTTTGCTGAAGCCTTTGCCGAGCATTTGCATGAACGTATTCGTAAAGAATTCTGGGGCTACCAAGCCGATGAACAGTTGTCGAATGAGGAATTGATTAAAGAGAAGTATGTTGGTATTCGTCCTGCACCGGGCTATCCTGCATGTCCTGAGCATTCTGAAAAAGCGACATTGTTTAGTTGGTTGGATTCGACCAATCAGATTGGCACGCAGTTGACCTCAAGTTTTGCAATGTGGCCACCATCAAGTGTCAGCGGTTTCTATTACAGCAACCCTGAGTCTGAATACTTTAACGTGGGTAAAATCGCGCAAGATCAGCTTGAGGATTATGCGAAACGTAAAGGTTGGACATTGGATGAGGCGAAACGTTGGTTAGCGCCGAATTTGGATGATTCGATTTCTTAAGAATCACCTAGTTTTGATAAGAAAAATCCCCTCGATTGAGGGGATTTTTATTTTTGAATCCTCCTAAATCCCCCTAAATCCCCCTTTAACAAAGGGGGACTTTCTCGTATCAAATGAATTACGTGACAGCTCCTCCCTTTTTTAAAGGGAGGTTGGGAGGGATTAAATTGCTATAAATAAAATGAATATTTAAAATGCTTAAATCTATAAAATTTAAGATTGAAAAATGGCAATAATAAAAAGTTTAGATTTAGGAAGCCTAGAAAGTATCTGTAAAATTTTAGGTGAAACTAATAATGGGCTTTCTGGGACAGAAATTACCAAGTATCTAGTTGAATGTAATATCAAAGATCTTCAATTAAATTCAACAAAATGGAAGCGCTTATATGATGCTCTATACTCTAAACAAACTGAAGATCGCTGTTCCAATAATGTCTTAAATTTTATTAGATATGTTATACGTCCTTCACGACACATCCATAGAAAAGAATGGTTTGAAAATATACGCAATGAACTGAATTATGTTTTATCATTTGAAGGTTTATCACTAACTGAAAGTGGCGAACTCAAGCAAGCAGACAAAGTTCAGACCTTTGATGAAGCTGAAGCAAGAGCACAAAATTTAAGAAAAGCATTATTGGATAGAAAAATACACCCCGATGTCTTAGCATTATGTAAAGCAGAATTGCTTGTAGATAACTACTTTCATGCAGTATTCGAAGCAACTAAAAGTATTGCTGAAAAAATTAGATTAAAAACTAAATTAACAAGTGATGGAGCTGAATTAGTTGATCAAGCCTTTAGTTATAAAGCTAAAATTCCTTATCTAGCATTAAATAGACTTACTACTGAAAGCGAAGAAAGCGAAGAAAGCGAACAGAAAGGCTTCATGAATTTACTTAAAGGTGTATTTGGAACTTTCCGCAATACTACTCCACATGTTCCAAAAATTAAATGGAATATCGAAGAACAAGATGCTCTTGACACATTATCAATGATTTCATTAATACATCAATACATCGAAAGCTAGATAAAGCAGAAGAAGCCCGCAAAATTCACGAAGGGAATTGATAATCCCTCCTTACCTTCCTTTAAAAAAGGGTGAAACTATGTGAATCCACAACCACAATAAAATTCGCGGAAAGTAGTCTCCCTTTATCAAAGGGGGACTTAGGGGGATTCCTGAAGACAAAACCGATGAATCACTTCCACCACATCACCAATTTGTCCCATCACCTGCCCATTATCAAATCTCAATACGTTTAAACCTAACTGAGCCAAAGCTTCATCTCGAATCCGATCTGCTTCTAAACCTTCTTCAGTAAAGTGCTGACCACCATCACACTCAATCACTAAATTGGCAGCAGGACAGTAAAAATCCACAATGTAATTCAAAATTGGTTTTTGTCGATAAAACTGCAAACCCAATATTTGCTTATTACGCAGTCTTGACCATAACAGCTTTTCAGCATCGGTCATATTGTTGCGTAAATCACGTGAAGCTTGTTTTAAGTTTTTATTGTAAGGTTTCATTCTTTATTCTACTAATTTATTTTTTAATCCCTCCTAACCTCCCTTTAAGAAAGGGAGGAACGTCTCGAATCCCAAACTGCCATCAAATTCGCGTGAAGTCCCCCTTTGCAAAAGGGGGACTTAGGGAGGTTCTTTATGAAAATTTATTTTGTATTCAAATCTACAATACCCACAACTTTTTAAAGAATCAAAAACGTTTTGAAGTTTCTATTCTCTATTAGAAAAAATTTAGCCAAAGACCAAAAACCCCACCTTATCAATTTTTCTACTCATTCTTAGACTAAATGACGATATAATACCGGTTGACTCAGTATTCTCCCAAATTACCCGTGTTGGTGTTTCCATGAAAAAACTAATGAACGATGCTGAAAACATCGTAGTCGAAATGTGCAAAGGCTTTGTACTGGCACATCCAGAGTTGGCGTTTAACCCATCTTATAAAATCATTTCACGTAAACAAAAACACCAAAACGTAGCCCTCATCAGTGGTGGTGGTAGCGGTCACGAACCTGCTCATGCAGGCTTTGTCGGTACAGGTATGCTCGATGCTGCTGTATGTGGCGACGTGTTTGCTTCACCATCACAAATCCAAGTCTATAAAGCGCTTAAACAAGTGGCGACAGACAAAGGCGTGTTGATGATCATTAAAAACTATTCTGGCGATATGATGAATTTCCAGAATGGTGCAGCGCTTGCAACCGATGATGGCATTCAAGTGGACTATGTCAAAGTCGCAGATGACATTGCCGTTAAAGACAGCCTTTATACTGTGGGTCGTCGTGGTGTTGCAGGTACTGTATTTGTACACAAGATTGCCGGTGCAGCAGCGACTCAAGGTCTAGACTTAGCTCGCGTTAAAGCAGTTGCACAAAAAGCCGCAGACAATGTGATTAGCCTTGGTTTTGCTTATACTTCATGTACCGTTCCTGCGAAGGGTACGCCTACATTTACATTGGCAGATAACGAAATGGAATACGGCGTGGGTATCCACGGCGAACCAGGTATCCGTCGCGAAAAAATCTTGCCATCAAAAGAATTGGCTCAGCGCATCATCGATGACTTGTTCCTTGACCGTCCAGACATGAAAGAAGTGGCTGTATTGGTCAATGGTTTTGGTACAACCCCTCTTCAAGAGCTGTATGTGTTTAACCATGATGTCTGCCAACATCTTGCAGCCAAAGGCATCAAAATTTACCGTACTTTCGTCGGTAACTACATGACCAGTATCGACATGAACGGTGCATCGGTATCGTTATTGGCATTGGATGATGAACTGAAAACGTTCTTAGATGCAGAAGCCAATACCCCTGCCTTTAAAATGGATGGTTCAGCGGCTCTACCCTTAGAACTTACGGCACAAAATGCGCAAGCTGAACAAGGCGTAATGACCGATGTGGAAACACGTGCTGAACATGCACACATCGCCAACGAACAGTTCACCATTGAAAATATGCGTTATGCGGTCGATGTGATGTCTGCGTGCATTATTCGTAATGAAGTCCCATTCTGTGATCTTGACGCACATGCAGGTGACGGCGACTTCGGTATGAGCGTGGCAAAAGGCTTTAAACAGCTTAAACGCCAATGGCAAGAATTGGTTCAAGCAGAAAGCATGGATGAGTTTTTACTTAATTCTTCTATGATCATTATGGAACACTGTGGCGGGGCTTCAGGTCCAATCTGGGGTTCAGCGTTCCGTGCAGCAAGCAAAGCGATCAAAGGTAAACATACTTTAAGCGTGGCAGATTTTGCAGAGATGCTTCAAGCTGCGGTGAAAGGCATTCAAGTGACGGGTGAACGTTCATTTGGTCGTGGTGCTGTGGTCGGTGATAAAACCCTGATCGATGCGCTTGTACCATGTGCAGATTCTTGGTCTGCCAACACCGACAAGAGCTTTAAAGAAAACTTTGCTTTAGGTGCAAAAGCTGCAGTTCAGGGTGCGGAGTCAACCAAAGACATTGTGGCACGTATGGGTCGTGCAGGTACAGTGGGTGATCGTAGCTTAGGCTATCCAGATGCAGGTGCGCACGGTTTAGGTGTGATCTTCACTGATCTGTCAGAACACATCAAATAAGCTGTATTTGAGGTTTAGATTTTAAAATCAAAAGCATCGAATCCGTTCGGTGCTTTTTTATGCTCAACAATTTTGAATGTCTGATCAGGTCTCACGCTTTCCCGCAGATAGATGCTCATTTCAGTAATATATTTAAGTCGCTGAGTTATGCTTAAATAAATCACCATCAAAATCACAACAATGATGAACTCATGATGAAAAAAATAATCTTTGCACTTGCTCTACTTTCTTTAAGCCCATGGGCTTTGGCTGAATGTAAAAATGCCAATGTTTATGATGATATTGCCTGCTATGAGAAAGAACTCAAAAGCAGTAAAAGCCAACTCAATCAGACGTATCAAAAGCTCTATAGCGCGCCAGACAGTGAAGGAAAAACTATTTTAGAACACGCTCAAAAGGATTGGCTTCAATATAAAAACAGCCATTGCGATCAACTACAAGCCTATATTGCACGCGAATCATTAGGTGCAGGGTCTAAATTAATCAATCTTTCATGCAATGCTGAATTGATACAGGATCGAATACGAGAACTTAAAGGTTTCCAATAAATCATCAGTTAAGTCTTAAACACGCTCTGGTCTAACTTACTTCGCCCGATCGAGTCGTATTATTTTTAAACTTCCAAATAATGACTGACAGTATTACGCCCTTTATTTTTAGACAGATACAACGCTTGATCGGCAACTTTAGCGATATCCTCCAAATGCTTGCCTGAGTCTGACAAAGCAACACCAAAACTAGCGCTCACTTTTAAAAGGGTTCCATCTGCTAAGTGAATCTGCTCCATTTCAATGGCTTGACGACAGCGTTCAGCTACTTCCATTGCATCTGCTAAATTTTGTTCAGGCAAAATCAATACAAATTCCTCTCCCCCAAAACGTCCGACGATGTCATTGCCTCGTACATGGGCTTTTAGCACCTGTGCGACACGTCTTAACACTTCATCGCCAATATCATGCCCATAATTGTCATTAATTTTTTTAAAATAATCTAAATCTAAAATCACCAACGCATAAGGTAGTTTCTTTTTATACTGTAAGTGTTCAGCATAATCTGTGCTATAACGGCGGTTATACACATTGGTCAGCCCATCAATTTGACTTAAGGTTTCAATCTTGCGTTCACGACGGCGCCATTGCCTTAGTAAAATTTCAAAAAATAAAGCAGAAATCATCAGAATCGGGATATACAAAATCAGCATACTGTTCATCCAAAATGAATTTTTATAAAACTCACTGTTGTTTAAACGTTCACTGAATAACGGAGCATAGGAAATCGCATCAATCGAGGTCAAATAACCAATCCCTACCAAGACCACCGCCACAATCACCGCGATGCTATAAATCACTTTGGGTTGATAAAACACAAAGCCAATCAATAAAATATTGACCACACCCGCCATAGCGGCAGGACTATAAATGCCCACAGTATGCGCCGAGTAAATGAGCAATAGGCCAAAATACAGCGGAATAAACCATCCCATGAATGTGCGGAACGTTTTAAATCGCTTAAAAGTCAGAGAAATGATGAGGATTAGACTGGTGAGTGCGATCTGACAGTAAGTGGTGAACATCCGGTAGTCATGATAACTTTCACTCAGCCAAATGCGGTTTTCAGAATGGTAATTAATCACGTACCATGACAAATGTCCGCACACCGTCAGCAGAGCAAACAGCAGTAACAAAATCCCTTTATTAAAATCAGGCCAATAAATCAGCACATTGTCGGTTTCAAATAAATGAAAGCGGATTTGTGCCCATGCCTGTTTTATTTTATGGATCAGTCGCTGCATTATTTTCATATTATCGGCTAAGGTTTATATCAATTATTTTCGGCAAAATTATTTCAGGGAAATACCCCATGCCTTACTCAGGCATGATTTTTATCCTTTTATGTATAGCATTATCTTTGCTGAAAAATCCAACACTAAATCTATGATTATGTTGATTTATCCTGTTCTAATATAAAAATTTAGAAAATCTTAACTCATCCCAACTTTGATCTTTAGGACTGCTTATAAGCGTTCTACAAACAAGATTCCATTTAAATGATCGACTTCGTGTTGCACAATCCGTGCAGGAAAACCCTGAAAAGACGTTTCAACCACTTCACCATTTAAAGTGTAATAACGCACCTTAATCCGTTCAGCGCGCGCCACATCTCCACGTTCGTTCGGCACACTCAAACAGCCCTCTTCCCCCAATATAGTCTGTTCAGATGCAAACACAATTTCCGGATTGACCATCACCACGGCATCCATATCGGGTGCGTCCGGATAACGAATATTGGGACGCGATGCCACTATAATCACTCGCTTAGACACATAGACCTGTGGTGCAGCAATGCCCACGCCATTACGTTCCAACATGGTGTCCTGCATTGCATCTGCCAATGTATTTAACCATGCACTGCCAAACTCATGTTCGCTGACCGGAGCAGCCACAATGCCAAGTACTGCTTCGCCGCGTTGCGCGACCGCTAAAATTGTCATGCTTGATCTTCCTTTGTATATATGTGTTTGTCTGAGTGGAGATGGTTTTTAATGCTTATCGGCTTTGATGGTAATAGGCGTTACTGCTAGGATTTTTAAAGCTCAGCGTTTTTAATACTCAGCGTTTTGAATGTTTTAGCTTAAATCCGAATGCTTGAATTTTAAACTGATTTATTTTCATATACACATCAATAAACACCGATAAGCATCATTCAAATGAAAGTTTTGAAACTGCAACATACCTCGCTACCCATGCATCTTCCTATTTAAAAATAAATCAAGATATTGCTTATCGCTTGAGCATGTTAAAATTCTGGCATACAGTTTTTGTTATAGGCGCTCATGACCGCACAAGTAAATTATTTTAGTTTGCTGATTCCCATTTTTTTAATGGTGATTGCGGGGATTCTGTTCGTTTTAGCTTTTCTCAATAAAATTTCTAATTATATGAAATGGTTTGCCGCAGCGATTTTTGTCTCTGTCTGTGTGCAAATTTTACAAACCATTGTTCTACCGAGCGATATTTATCGTTTTGCCCCACTGAACTGTTTTCTGTTTTTTATTTCAGTGCTGTGTACCGCACATGCCGTCTATCTTAGACTCGGTATAGCCACCCATTGACGCTTTGTACTCACGACCTTAGTGATCAGTGAGTTAATCCTAACTTATTACTGTTGGGTTGAGCCGAATTTGGATGTTCGGCTGAGCATCGTGGCGATTTGTTCAGTGTTACTGTGCTGCAATAACCTAGTTGACTTGGTGCAGTCAAAATCTTCCCATTTTCTCGATACCCTATTGAAAATCAGTCTATATGGCATGATCTTTGCGATTGTGCTGCGTGCCGTGTATATGGTACTGATTTACAATCAAATCTCATGGATTGAACAACGTGATCTGATTTGGGCATTAACCCAATTTTTGATGCTCTTTTTCGCTATTGTGATGATCACCATTTTCATCAGTTGTTCGATTCAAGACACCTTAATTCGGCTTTCTCGTGAACGCAATTTAGACCCGCTGACTGGCTTAATCAACCGCCGTGCTTTGGACGAACATATTGAACGACTTAAGCTTGAAAACGGCCACAAGCAGCATGCCATTATCCTGTGTGATATCGATCATTTTAAACAGGTTAATGATCAATATGGTCATGCCGTAGGAGATGCTGCATTAAAGCATATCGCGCAGATGATGAATAAAGCCGTGCGTAAGTCCGATGAGATTGCCCGAATCGGTGGTGAAGAATTTCTGATTTTATTGCACGATGTGCATGAAGGTTTTGCCCTCACTGTGGCAGAACGGATTCGAACCGTTGTTGAAATGACACCCTTACAGATTGAACAGCAAAACATTTATATGACGGTGAGTTTTGGTGTGAGCTTTTTTAAACATTATGATGATATTGCTCAAGCCAAGCAAAATGCGGATTTATTGCTGTATCAAGCCAAAAAATTTGGTCGCAATAAAGTTCAGTGGCAACTGCAATCTCAATTAAAAACTTTGAATACGCTTAAGCCTTGAACATCAGATGTGATTCAAAGCGGTTACATGATCCTGTACGCCTGCGCTGTTTAAATCTCTTGCGTTAACAGCGTCATTGAACTGTTGTAACACAACACCTGATTACGTCCCTGATGCTTGGCTTGATATAAGGCTTGATCTGCTCTGCGAATCGTATCTTCTTTGGCCATGCCTTGCTGAGAAAAGGCCACACCAAAACTGGCGCTGAATTGAAGTGGACGCCCTTCTTGGGTTTCAATACTGGCCTGTTGAATCGCTTGACGACATGCTTCGGTCATTTTCAACACATACTCCAAGCTTTTATCAACAAAAATCAAAATAAATTCTTCGCCCCCATAACGACCCACCAAGTCTTGTATTAAGTGCTGTGTTCTCGCATGTTGTAGCGTTACACTCAATTTGCGTTTTTGCATGGATGGGGCTTTAGATTGAGTTAAACGGTTCGAGTCTTCAGAATTAGACGGTAATGGTTTAAATTGCATCGGCTCGACATCAGCAGCTAAGCCTTGAATCTGATCTTTTAAAATTTTTGCAACTTCTATCAGCACCGCATCACCGGCTTCATGCCCAAAATCATCATTGATCTTTTTAAAAAAATCCAAATCCAGCAATGCCACCGCATAAGGCAGTTGTTGTGCTTCAATTTGTTGTAAGCTTTGTCCAATACTGCGTCGGTTATCGATGCCGGTCAGTGGGTCTTTACGACTAATCTCATTAATCAATTGTTCACGGTTACGCCACTGGGTCAGCAAAATTTCAAATAACCCCAAGCTGGCAAAAAAGATCGGAATATATAAGAACATCATACTGAATACCCAGTATGGATTCTCATATAACACTTGTTGATTCAGTTCCGCACTAAAAATCGGTGCATGCGCAAAGGTGCCATTGGAACACAAAAAAATGACCGCCAACAACGCCACAGTAATCGGAATAAAGGTCAGATAAATCATTTTGCGTTCATGCAAAACTAAGCCGACTGTCACCAAATTAATGTAGCCTGCAATGGTTGCAGGACTTGAGATCCCGATGCTATATCCGGCCAAAAGTAGTGTCGAACCCAGATAGGCCACGGCAAAATAAGGCATATACCGCTGAATCAAAGCATGCTGTTGCAAGCGATAGGTGAGATAGGTCAAGCCAAAATATAAACATGTCCCGACCACAAAGACCGTTAAATAAAGGCCAAAGTACTGCGGATTAATCCAATGATTTAAGGAGGGCGTATAAAAGCTGAAAAGCAGCCAAATCACCCAAAAACTGTAATACACGCCGCCCATCAACAAAATCAAAATACTTTTGCGGATGTTGTCCCACTGCATGATTACGCTCGAATCCATAAAGTTTTTTATGCGTTCATTCGTCCTGAAAAACCATGCATTGCTCATAATATGAATCGATTACTCTCTAAATTTTTTTAATGTCAGTGAAATGATTTGAACATATCCGTTGTTCATAAAATCGACTATAGCATAGCGTATTTCAACACTGCTCAAAAATGAATAAAACTTTTAACTTTTTATCTTGAGTCATCAGAAGTGTGCATGGTTTTATTTTAGATGAATATTGTCGAGTCAATGCAGATCAATGTACTCAGTATTCAGCATGGAAGATCAATAGGCTTTGCATGTTTGATCGAAACGAAAATGTGATTCTATGCGTATTAAATACTGTCTAAATAAGGTTTGACTTGGTTTCGTCCACTGTCTTTGGCTTGATACAACGCTTGATCTGCCTGACGAATAATCACCTCTTTACTTAAACTTAGCTTCGACAATGCCACCCCAAAACTTGCAGAAGCATGAATCATGGTCGATTTATTGATATAAATCGGTTCTTTTTCAATTTCAAGACGACAGCGCTCGGCAATGTCCATCGCTTGTTTTAAACTTTTATTCTTTAAAACTAAAATAAATTCTTCGCCGCCAAATCTTCCCACCACATCTTCACCTCGCAGATTCGCAGACAATATTTTCGCGACTTTCTTCAACACTTGGTCACCGACATCATGCCCATAACTATCATTGATCTTTTTAAAATGATCAAGATCTAACAAGACCAAGGCATAGCTTTGCTGATCTTGCTGAATTTGCGACAGATTGCTGGCAATTTTTCGGCGGTTATAAATCCCGGTCAATGGGTCGATTTGACTGATTTCATTGATTTGTTTTTCACGGTTACGCCACTGCGTTAAGAGCACTTCAAATAAGACCAAGCCTGCAAAAAATATCGGAATATACAAATACAGTTGGCTATATACCCAAAATTCATTGTGAATCAAAATACTCCGATTCACTTCTTCACTATAAACCGGCGCATAGGTCATTTTGCCCAACATGCTTAACACAATCGCAATCAGTAGATAAATCGTGATGGGAATAAAAATGATATAAATAATTTTACGCTCGAACAGCACCAAACCGACTGTGACCAAACTGATATAACCTGCAATCGTGGCAGGACTGCTGATCCCGATGGTATAGCCGCCATAAATAAAGGTCAGCGAAAAAAAGATAATCGAGATATAAGGCAAATAGGTTTGGGCATAGACATTATGCCGATAATAATGACACGGCCATATCAACAGAAAACTTAAAATACAGCAGATACTCATGCGGGTGACATGAAATTTAAAATAATCAGGATTCAACCAATGCTGTAAAGAAGGCGTCAATGAACAACCCAAATACCAAGCAATCCACAAAATATGATCGATGCCACCCAAAAACAGCACCAACATACTTTTGTTTAAATTACTCCAATTCATCAACACACTATTGTTCATAAACTGCTGAACAGGTGATGAATGAATGATTTGTGTCAGTAATTTCATTTTAATGCGATGTACTCAGATTAATATGAACATGCCTCATGATTAATCCAGTTCTATTCTTATATCGTGTTCAAAGCAAAATTTGCTTAAAAGCCCCTTTAAATTAAAAAATAAGAGATTTAGTTCTCACTATTGATCTTATATCTATAATTTATCACAACAAATTTACCCCTAAGCTGAAGATAATTCAATCATTTTGTTCAATTTTTTATCACATATACCAATTCATGCTGACCCAATTAAGGCTGTTATTTTTTTCAAAACGAAATTGGCTTAAAAACAGACATCATCATGTATCAGGATTCAATCCTGCATAAACTCATCGTCTGAATATCAGCTCAAATACCCTGCTTTTAATGATGATGGTTTTAATAATGATGGTTTTATTATTGGGCTTTGAGGATTGCCGTATTAATCATCATGCTTTTGATGATGGTTGTTTGATATGAAAATGCACAGTTACATCATCCGAGACGTGAATATTCAGATAATGCGAACCATAGTAAATCACTGCATCAAATTGTTCTGCACCATCATCTAAGCCACTACAGCACCATTGTGTGCCTTGGGGAAAATCGCTGAGCCATGTGGCCTTGTAAAAATCTGACACTGAATCAAACTGAATATACTGCTCAGGCATCGCCATGATTTTCATGGCAAGATCATCAAACTTTTTCAACTGCATTTGTTTAAAATCGATGATCATCGCCACATCCCATCTCAACGATTCAACGTATAAATTTTTAAAGACGAACAGATTTAGCAAGGCTGTGTTGCTGTTGCTTTCTGACCTGTAACCATTGCCACCAACCGAATGCTGCTAAGCCAATAAATGCCGCATAAAGCCCTGCCGTTAAAAATAAATCTTTATAAATAAACATACCGACATAAATGATATTTACAAACACCCACAACACCCAAGTGGCAATATGTTTACGACTGGTCCAATAGGTAGCCAACAAACTAAACGCGGCTAACTGAGAATCCAACATCGGCAAGGCAGCATCGGTAAAGTGTTTTAATACCAAACCAAATAAGAGTCCTCCAACTGCCGCCATGATCATTTGTATGATCACCGTGCTAGTTGCGATTGGCTCGATTCGAATGATGTGTTCTTCTTGTTTACCCCTTAACCAATAGTAAAACCCATATAGATTCACCACCATAAAGAAAAATTGCAGAATCGTTTCACCATACAGCTTAAATTCATAGAACAAGTAGGCGTACAGCACGAAAGCCACAAAGTTAAACAGCCAGCACCACATATTCCTGAGCACTGTCAGCGTCACTCCAATTAGGCTAATGATCACCGCGAAGATTTCTAAAGGAGACATACCATTTACTACATCTGAAGATGCTCTATTATGAAAATGAATCACATAAATACAAGTAGATTAATGCGTCATCGCCCAAATTTCTGATCCCTAAGCAACTCATTATATTTTACCCATTATGACTTTCATCCAGAAAATGAACGCTTAAGTTTTGACCTTACTCTTTACATGATTTACAACTAGAAAGGTACATAGATCTGTACTCAGCCCAATCTTCATTTTTAAATGGAATCAAAGCTTATGAGCAATGCAAGAATTAGCCGTGAAATCAAAGGGCATCTTTACCTCATAGGACTCAACCGAGCAGAAAAACGCAATGCTTTTGACAGTCAAATGATTGATGAACTGTCCCAAGCCCTCACCGATTATGAAAATCAACCTGCGTTGCGCTGTGCCGTGATCTTTGCACATGGTGATCATTTCACTGCGGGTTTAGATTTGGCAGCACTACAAACCAAAATGTCGAGCGGCATCTTTACAAAAGACCCGAAGGTCGTCAATCCATGGGGAACATCTGGTCGCACTCGAACAAAACCTGTGGTCGTCGCGGTACAGGGCTATTGTTATACCGCAGGGATTGAATTGTTATTAAATGCCGACATTGCCATTGCTCAAGCCAATACGCAATTTACCCAAATTGAAGTACTGCGTGGCATTTTACCTTTTGGCGGAGCAACTTCACGCTTTGTAAAAGCAGCCGGATGGAATAAAGCCATGCGCTATCTGCTTACCGGCGATGTTTTTGATGCTCAAACTGCGCTAGACCTTAATTTAATTTGTGAAATCACCTCCAATCACCCTTTACAACGTGCCATTGAGTTGGCTGAGAAAATCGCAACTGCAGCACCGCTTGCCGTTCAAGCCACAATTGCTGCAGCTAAGGATGCCCTTGAGCTGGGTGAAAAACAGGCCTTTGCCAAACTCAATCAACATTTACAGCCTTTACTTAAAACACAAGATCTACAAGAAGGCGTTGATGCCATGTTAGAACGCCGAGCACCGAGATTCGAAGGTAAATAAATTCGATTACAGCATAAATAATCAAAATGTTTTAAAACAGTTAAAATCACGCCTGCTTAAAGCAAAAAAAATAAAGGGATATTCAAATGCACAATGCCCAAGCTAAAAATTCAAATGAAATCAGCATTCAAAAACAACAATTCAAAGCCCTCGATGGTTACGTCCTAAGTGGCATTCGATATCACCTTCAATCTGAGATTAAAGCCAAAATCATTGTGGCCAGTGCTACAGGAGTACCCCAGCCCTTTTATCGTCGCTTTGCTGAATATGCCGCTAAGCTCGGCTATGAAGTGTTGACCTTTGATTATCGTGGCGTTGCTGATTCTGCACCTGCACAGCTTAAAGGCTTCGAGATGTCCTATTTAGATTGGGGGGCTTTAGATTTAGCAGGTGCTATTGAGTTTTTGGCTGAGGATTCAATTCCTCTCTTCATCGTTGGGCATTCTTATGGTGGTCAAGCCTTAGGTCTTACACCCAATCATGACAAAGTCAACGCCATGTACTGCTTTGGTACAGGCGCAGGTTGGTCAGGCTATATGCCGTTTAAAGAAAAATTTACAGTGCAAGTGATGTGGAATATCATTTTCCCACCCATAGTTGCCCTCAAAGGCTATTTACCTTGGAGTAAACTGAATATGGGGGCTGATCTCCCTTTAGGGGTCTACCAACAATGGCGCAAATGGTGTAAACATCCAACGTATTTCTTTGCCGATCCAGAACTACCAGACCTGAAACAACGTTATGCCAACGTGAAAACCAAGATCTTTGCAGTCTCTGCACTAGATGATGACTGGGCTTTACCCAACTCGCGTCATGCATTTATGCAACATTACACGCATGCCAATTTAAAATTTATTGATATTTCTGCATCAGACTATGGACTGAAACAGATCGGTCATATGGGGTATTTCAGAAAAGGCGCTGAACCGATTTGGAATGAGATGATCCACACCTTAGAACAGCTTATCTAAGCTTATTTTTATTTCACTATTGATAACATTATTAATTAGACATGTTCATTAAAGCTGATTTAGAGCACTCATCCTGAGCATTTATATATGCTTTAACTTCAAGTTAGCTAATTAATTCATAACTAGGCCACTAAGCTTCTAAATTCGCGTTTATGCTCCACCCCATTGGCATCGACATGCGTATAGAAAATACCATAACGACTCGCATAATATTCAAGGGATTGATTTTTATAGGACCAATAAATCGACCATTCTTCAAAATCAAATTGATTGATTTGACTACGTGCTTGCGTTGGCATCTTATTTAAAAATTCATATTGAATCTGATTGGCATAATCTAATTTTGATTTTTTATAAGCTTTTTCAAATAACAATTTAGCCACATCATCAAACATTCGGATATCTTCTTGACTAATGATTTCAGCTACTGCAATACGAGGCTCGTTGATCACTTTCGGAGAAGGTTTAAGCAGTTTGCTTAAATCAAATACAGAATTTCCTCCTAATCCTTGAATTTTGGGTTGAAATACAAATTTCCACACAACATATAGAAAAATGATGAACAACAATATAATCATTAATTTCATAGCATTCCCCTTTTCGGAAATTCCAAAATAAAAAATTCAACACAAGTAGAATGAGCCATACAAAATTTTATAATCGCGAGATAATCCATTTTGATTTTTCGATCTAATCTAAGCTTGTCCTGCTTACCGTTGATTATTCTATCGCTATGCTGATATGACATTTTTATTTAAGTGTAACAATTATTGACCATGTAATTTTTAAAATACGATCTATTTAACATTATAAATCCATTCTGAGATTGATCATAAAATAATCTATTATTTTATCTTATTCAATTACAAAGTAATTTTTAATACAAATTAAATCATTCAAATTTTTTTTTGTTTTATATGATCATTATTCTATTTGATAAACATTACACAAATAATCTTAGTGTTATGACGCTAACAATTCAAGTATTGATTTATGAAATTTTTCAAGCATAAAAAAACACCCTGCTCGATAGAGTCAGGGTGTTTTTAGGAATAATGAGCTGGCGATGACTTACTCTCACATGGGTAACCCCACACTACCATCAGCGCTAAGAGGTTTCACTTCTGAGTTCGGGAAGGGATCAGGTGGTTCACTCTTGCTATTGTCGCCAGCACAACTGTTTATGGATACTCGCTTAGTCTTACGTATGTGCTAAGTGTTTTTCCAAATGAGTTATTAACAGAAATACTTGAGTTGTTTAGTTTAACTAGCTTGATCACTAAATCAAGGTGTTTTGATGAATATCGAATCAACTGATGCTTTATACAACAACTGTTTGGGTGTTGTATAGTCAAGCCTCACGAGTAATTAGTATTGGTCAGCTTCACATATCACTATGCTTCCACATCCAACCTATCAACGTTGTAGTCTTCAACGGCTCTTTAGAGGACATAAAGTCCTAGGGAAATCTAATCTTGAGGTAGGCTTCCCGCTTAGATGCTTTCAGCGGTTATCCCTTCCGAACATAGCTACCCGGCGATGCGACTGGCGTCACAACCGGTACACCAGAGGTTCGTCCACTCTGGTCCTCTCGTACTAGGAGCAGATCCTCTCAAATTTCCAACGCCCACGGTAGATAGGGACCGAACTGTCTCACGACGTTCTAAACCCAGCTCGCGTACCTCTTTAAATGGCGAACAGCCATACCCTTGGGACCTGCTTCAGCCCCAGGATGAGATGAGCCGACATCGAGGTGCCAAACACCGCCGTCGATATGAACTCTTGGGCGGTATCAGCCTGTTATCCCCAGAGTACCTTTTATCCGTTGAGCGATGGCCCTTCCATACAGAACCACCGGATCACTAAGACCTACTTTCGTACCTGCTCGACTTGTGGGTCTCGCAGTTAAGCGCGCTTTTGCCTTTATACTCTACGCGTGATTTCCGACCACGCTGAGCGCACCTTCGTACTCCTCCGTTACTCTTTAGGAGGAGACCGCCCCAGTCAAACTACCCACCAGACATGGTCCTCGCTCCAGATCATGGAGCAGAGTTAGAACCTCAATATTACCAGGGTGGTATTTCAAGATTGGCTCCACTAGAACTGGCGTCCTAGTTTCAAAGCCTCCCACCTATCCTACACAAGTAAGATCAAAGTTCAATGTCAAGCTGCAGTAAAGGTTCACGGGGTCTTTCCGTCTAGCCGCGGGTACACCGCATCTTCACGGCGAATTCGATTTCACTGAGTCTGCTGGAGAGCAGCCGCCCCATCATTATGCCATTCGTGCAGGTCGGAACTTACCGACAAGGAATTTCGCTACCTTAGGACCGTTATAGTTACGGCCGCCGTTTACTGGGGCTTCGATCAAGAGCTTCGCTTACGCTAACCCCATCAATTAACCTTCCAGCACCGGGCAGGCATCACCCTATACGTCCACTTTCGTGTTTGCAGAGTGCTATGTTTTTAATAAACAGTTGCAGGGGCCTGGTTTCTGTGGCTGCTCTCAGCTCAGGAAGCAAGTTCCATCACCAAAAGCAGCGTACCTTCTCCCGAAGTTACGGTACCATTTTGCCTAGTTCCTTCAGCAGAGTTCTCTCAAGCGCTTTGGTCTACTCGACCTGACCACCTGTGTCGGTTTCGGGTACGATTCCTGTGTAACTGAAGCTTAGAGACTTTTCCTGGAAGTATGGTATCAGCCACTTCGCTGTACAAGTACAGCTTGCTATCAACTCTCAGCATAGAGCACCCGGATTTGCCTAAGATGCATGCCTACTGTCTTTCACCTGGACAACCAACGCCAGGCTGACTTAACCTTCTCCGTCCTCTCATCGCATTACACAGAAGTATTGGAATATTAACCAATTTCCCATCGACTACGCCTTTCGGCCTCGCCTTAGGGGTCGACTCACCCAGCCCCGATTAACGTTGGACTGGAACCCTTGGTCTTTCAGCGAACGAGTTTTTCACTCGTTTTGTCGTTACTCACGTCAGCATTCGCACTTCTGATACCTCCAGCAGACTTCTCAATCCACCTTCATCGGCTTACAGAACGCTCCCCTACCACTTGCAATAAATTGCAAATCCGCAGCTTCGGCATGTAGTTTTAGCCCCGTTACATCTTCCGCGCAGGCCGACTCGACTAGTGAGCTATTACGCTTTCTTTAAAGGGTGGCTGCTTCTAAGCCAACCTCCTAGCTGTCTATGCCTTCCCACATCGTTTCCCACTTAACTACAATTTTGGGGCCTTAGCTGGCGGTCTGGATTGTTTTCCTCTTGACTACGGACGTTAGCACCCGCAGTCTGTCTCCCGGATAGTACTCATTGGTATTCGGAGTTTGCATCGGTTTGGTAAGTCGGGATGACCCCTAGCCGAAACAGTGCTCTACCCCCAATGGTATTCGTCCGAGGCGCTACCTAAATAGCTTTCGGGGAGAACCAGCTATCACCAGGCTTGATTAGCCTTTCACCCCTATCCACAAGTCATCCCCTGGCTTTTCAACGACAGTGGGTTCGGTCCTCCAGTTAGTGTTACCCAACCTTCAACCTGCTCATGGATAGATCGCCTGGTTTCGGGTCTACACCCAGCAACTAAACGCCCTATTAAGACTCGATTTCTCTACGGCTCCCCTATGCGGTTAACCTTGCTACTGAATGTAAGTCGCTGACCCATTATACAAAAGGTACGCAGTCACCGAACAAGTCGGCTCCCACTGCTTGTATGCATGCGGTTTCAGGATCTATTTCACTCCCCTCACAGGGGTTCTTTTCGCCTTTCCCTCACGGTACTGGTTCACTATCGGTCAGTCAGGAGTATTTAGCCTTGGAGGATGGTCCCCCCATATTCAGACAAGGTTTCACGTGCCTCGCCCTACTCGACATCATCATATCAGCCCTTTCGTGTACAGGACTATCACCCACTATGGTTGCACTTCCCAGAGCATTCCACTAAAACTGATATGACTTAATGGGCTTTTCCCCGTTCGCTCGCCGCTACTAAGGGAATCTCAATTGATTTCTTTTCCTAAGGGTACTGAGATGTTTCACTTCCCCTCGTTCGCCTTGCAACACTATGTATTCATGTTGCAATACCTACCTTATGGTAAGTGGGTTTCCCCATTCAGAAATCTCCGGATCACAGGATATTTGCCGCCTCCCCGGAGCTTATCGCAGGCTATTACGTCTTTCATCGCCTCTGACTGCCAAGGCATCCACCACATGCACTTAATTACTTGACTATACAACCCCAAACAGTCGTTAACCCTTACAAGTGGGGTTAGCAACAGATCGATTGCTCGATCATACAGTTGGCGTCTCGTAGATTTAACTACAGTACAGCTTCAATTAGATTCATATACCAAAACGCTTGATTCAGTTAATTTCGCTAGTTCTCATTCAATCACTTCAACTTCATAACTTACGTTATGTCGTTTCCGCTTTTGGAATGAGTTAAACAATTAATTTCAACTCAAATATATTCTGTTAATGATTGTCTACGTCCTCATCGGAGCGCAGCAACTGTGATAAATCACAGAAGTTAACAAGACGCGCATTATACGCAATTTCTTACTAATTTCTATAATCTAACCAACTGATCGCTTACTCAGTGCTCGAAGTATAACTTCTCGCTTAAATTTTAAGGAAAAGCAGTGCTTTTCTGATCTTAAAATTTGGTGGAGACTAGGAGAGTCGAACTCCTGACCTCCTGCGTGCAAAGCAGGCGCTCTACCAACTAAGCTAAGTCCCCAGCTTATCATATAGATTCGATATATCTTTACGTTCTGTTCGCTTCAGTATTTTCATACTGCGTTAGTCAGATAGTGGTGGGTCTGACAAGACTTGAACTTGTGACCCCACGCTTATCAAGCGTGTGCTCTAACCAACTGAGCTACAGACCCTCAGATACATCTTCATGAAGAACAACTTGTTGTGGATTCTTACCGATCGTCAATCTTTCGTTAAGGAGGTGATCCAGCCGCAGGTTCCCCTACGGCTACCTTGTTACGACTTCACCCCAGTCATCGGCCACACCGTGGTAAGCGTCCTCCTTGCGGTTAGACTACCTACTTCTGGTGCAACAAACTCCCATGGTGTGACGGGCGGTGTGTACAAGGCCCGGGAACGTATTCACCGCGGCATTCTGATCCGCGATTACTAGCGATTCCGACTTCATGGAGTCGAGTTGCAGACTCCAATCCGGACTACGATCGGCTTTTTGAGATTAGCATCCTATCGCTAGGTAGCAACCCTTTGTACCGACCATTGTAGCACGTGTGTAGCCCTGGTCGTAAGGGCCATGATGACTTGACGTCGTCCCCGCCTTCCTCCAGTTTGTCACTGGCAGTATCCTTAAAGTTCCCGGCTTAACCCGCTGGCAAATAAGGAAAAGGGTTGCGCTCGTTGCGGGACTTAACCCAACATCTCACGACACGAGCTGACGACAGCCATGCAGCACCTGTATCAGAGTTCCCGAAGGCACCAATCCATCTCTGGAAAGTTCTCTGTATGTCAAGACCAGGTAAGGTTCTTCGCGTTGCATCGAATTAAACCACATGCTCCACCGCTTGTGCGGGCCCCCGTCAATTCATTTGAGTTTTAGTCTTGCGACCGTACTCCCCAGGCGGTCTACTTATCGCGTTAGCTGCGCCACTAAAGTCTCAAAGACCCCAACGGCTAGTAGACATCGTTTACGGCATGGACTACCAGGGTATCTAATCCTGTTTGCTCCCCATGCTTTCGTACCTCAGTGTCAGTATTAGGCCAGATGGCTGCCTTCGCCATCGGTATTCCTCCAGATCTCTACGCATTTCACCGCTACACCTGGAATTCTACCATCCTCTCCCATACTCTAGCCAACCAGTATCGAATGCAATTCCCAAGTTAAGCTCGGGGATTTCACATTTGACTTAATTGGCCACCTACGCACGCTTTACGCCCAGTAAATCCGATTAACGCTCGCACCCTCTGTATTACCGCGGCTGCTGGCACAGAGTTAGCCGTGTGCTTATTCTGCGAGTAACGTCCACTATCTCTGGGTATTAACCAAAGTAGCCTCCTCCTCGCTTAAAGTGCTTTACAACCAAAAGGCCTTCTTCACACACGCGGCATGGCTGGATCAGGGTTGCCCCCATTGTCCAATATTCCCCACTGCTGCCTCCCGTAGGAGTCTGGGCCGTGTCTCAGTCCCAGTGTGGCGGATCATCCTCTCAGACCCGCTACAGATCGTCGCCTTGGTAGGCCTTTACCCCACCAACTAGCTAATCCGACTTAGGCTCATCCATTAACGCAAGGTCCGAAGATCCCCTGCTTTCCCCCGTAGGGCGTATGCGGTATTAGCAGTCGTTTCCAACTGTTGTCCCCCATTAATGGGCAGATTCCTAAGCATTACTCACCCGTCCGCCGCTGAATCCAGTAGCAAGCTACTTTCATCCGCTCGACTTGCATGTGTTAAGCCTGCCGCCAGCGTTCAATCTGAGCCATGATCAAACTCTTCAGTTTAAAATCAGTAGTGCCTAAAGGACACCAATCTTGGCTCATCAATTTTCTGACAAATATTTCTCAAATAAACTTCGAGTAATTTCTACCATCAATCAATGAAAATAATTTCGATCAATCAACCAGTAAAAATCCACACAAGTTGTTCTTCATAATCTCTTAATGATCTTCTTGCTCTTCGTCAGAGACAAGTTCAACGCAAAACATCTAACAACTTAACCTATTCAGCTAAGTTCGTTTGCTGTATCGCGTCGGGATGCTGCGTATTCTATACAGTTTCAAACCAAGCACAACCCCTATTTTCATTTAATTTAATCGGGTGTTTATTTTTTAAACCAAATATCCATAAAATCTAGTTTTACGGTGATTTAATCATCAAGTTGGTCGAATTAATTTGATTTATTGTCTGTAGATAATCAATTTAGCATGCGACTCTAAGCTGCAATTGCTGTTTTTGAGAATAAGTTATTCGAACTACTATTCATGAATCAAATGATTCACTCTCTCAAAATACTCAATTAGGCTTTGAGGATAGAAACAACGAGGAGCGTGTTTACTGTTTACTCTAAAGGCTGTGAAAATTTTGCAGAAAAGCGTTCTGCCAAAGCGGTAATGGTTAAACTTGGATTCACGCCCACATTGACAGGTATCGCACTTCCATCCACCACATACAGGTTAGGATAGCCAAATACCGCATGATTGGCATCGATCACGCCTTCATTGGGGATTTCAGCCATCACCGCACCACCAAGTAAATGCGCGGTCACTGATAAATTACCGATAATTGCTTAAACAAAGGTATGAATAACACAGAAAGTCGCATCGATAGTTGACTAGCCACTTTAGCTGCAAGCAATGAATGCTTTTATAAAACAGCAGATATAGAACAGCAGATAGAAACCTTGCTGGTGACTCTTCTTAAAAACTTACCTGATGTTGACACTTTTTATCATGGGTAGTTTGAGTATGCCTTTGGCATAGGCTGTCGTCCTTAAGAAATGCTTGAATTTAGACAAATCGATATCGATTGGTTTAATGGCACATTCAAGGTCAGCAAAAGCCGTGTAAAAGGATTAGAAAAGAAAGTGACCAAAACACATACTTCTCGTGAGGTCTATCTGAATGAACGCTCAACTTTAGCTTTAAAAGCTTTGCTTCAATTTAAAAAGGATCAAGGCTACCAAACAGACTATGTAATGCTATGTCCCAAGACGAAGGAACCATTCTTTAATGAAAAGCCGCCTAGGGAGCGTCTTGTAGAAGCAATGAAATCGTGTTCTATACGGCATCGCCCTGCTTACAATGCACGGCACACGTATGCAACAATGCTACTCATGGATGGGGTAAATCCAATGTTTGTCGCTGATCAACTTGGGCATAGCCTACAAATGCTCATCAAGCGCTATACTAAATGGTTGCATGGGGATAAAAATAAGCAAGAAATTGCGAAACTTAGCGTAGCACGTACAACCTAAAAACTTTGAAATCAAAAGCTTATGGAATGAAAAATGTGGCAAATATGTGGCAATAAAAAAGCCACTTAATATAAGTGGCTGATTTACAACAAGAATTTTGGTGGAGATGGCGGGAGTCGAACCCGCGTCCGCAAGCACTACACTCGAGAATACTACATGCTTAGATATCGTCTACTGTTTTAACTCTTTGTGACCCGACGAACAGGGTACAAATCGCGATCCTCTAAGTTTAGTACAACACCCCGAGGCTTGATGTTATACGGACTTGTGTGCGTGCGCTTCAGTCGGGATCTCTAACCACAAGTATTCAGAGATGCGGACAAGCTGCCCTTAGGCAGCTAGAGCGTAAGATTCGTCGTTTGCGACTAAAATATGCAAATTTGATTTACGAGAGAAAATGCGCTCTCGGCATGCATCTATGAGCTTCATCACCAGCGTCGAAGCCAGGAACATCCCCAAAGTTACAAACGGATCATAACACAAATTTTAAGATTTACGAGAGAAAATCTAAACATTTGAAGAATGGTCTGCGTTTAATTTTAATATTGCGGTAATATTCTGTTTTTCAAGTCTGTAAAACACTAAACATGAGCTATTTACTTGCCCTCGATCAAGGAACCACTTCAAGTCGTGCGATCATTTTTGATGAACATGGAAAAGTACATGCAACAGCTCAAAGAGAAATTCAAATTCATACCCCACATTCAGGCTGGGTTGAGCAAGATGCACAAGAAATTTGGGCAACACAAATTGCAGTCGTCCAACAAGCAATTGCCTCTGCACATCTGCTTGCCAAAGATATTAAAGCCATTGGCCTCACCAACCAGCGTGAAACCACTGTGGTTTGGGACAAAAGAACGGGGCACCCGCTTGCACCTGCCATTGTTTGGCAAGATCGTCGTGCGAGTGAATGGTGTAATGGACTGATTCAGCAACAACTTGAACAAAAAATTCAAACCAAAACTGGACTCCGTATCGATCCGTACTTCAGCGCAGGCAAACTGGTGTGGTTACTTGAGCATATTGAAGGTTTACGTGATCTTGCAAATCAAGGACATGTTGCCTTTGGCACCATTGATAGTTGGCTGATCTGGAATCTAACGCAAGGTGCAGAACATGTCATTGAAATGAGTAATGCCTCACGAACCATGCTCATGGATTTGGAAAAGCAACAATGGGATGAAGAATTAATCGACTTATTTAATATTCCCAAAGCGTTGTTACCGCAAATTATTGCTTCAGATCATTATATTGCCAATACAGCACAAGGCTTACTTGGTGCAGAGATTCCGATTACGGGTATTTTAGGCGATCAACAATCTGCCCTATTTGGTCAATCCTGTTTTGACGTGGGCACAGCCAAGAATACCTATGGTACAGGCTGTTTCATGCTCTTTAATACAGGTTCAGACATTCAAAAGAGTCAAAATAAGTTACTGACCACTTTGGCATGGAATTGTCATGCGCAATCCACCTATGCTTTAGAAGGTAGCGTCTTTATGGCGGGTGCGATTGTACAATGGTTGCGTGATGGCTTAGGTATTATTAAAAACAGCAATGAAGTCGAACGTTTAGCCTGCAAAGTCGATAGCAGTGAAGGGGTGGTGTTGGTGCCTGCCTTTACAGGATTGGGTGCACCTCATTGGGATACTGATGCACGCGCCCTGCTGTGTGGCATGTCTCGTGGAACAAATAAAGCGCATATCGCTCGCGCCGCTTTGGAGTCCATCGCTTTTCAAGTGTCTGACGTCTTGACCGCCATGCAATCTGACATTACCCATCCTTTAAAAGAACTACGGGTCGACGGCGGTGCCAGTCAAAATGATATGTTGATGCAGTTCCAAGCCGACATTTTAAATGTACCCGTTCTTCGTCCAAAGTTGCTCGAATCTACCGCTTGGGGTGCCGCAGCGATGGCAGGCCTAAAAGCAGGTGTGTTTCATTCTTTAAGTGAAATTTCTGAATCATGGCAACTTGACCGTCAGTTTGAACCAAGTATGAGTGAGGATCAGCGACAGTATCACCTTAACTTATGGAATGATGCATTGCGTCGAGCTCAATCTTAATCACACTTTGCAATGACTCAACCAATCAAGCAAAAAAAACGAAGTGAAATCACTTCGTTTTTTTATGACTATTTTCCTGTACAAGTAGGAATCAATTAATGGGCATGCCCACCTTCAACAGGTCCTTTTGGTCGAGGACACAGCCAAATGATTAACCCTGCCACCACAAAAATGGTTGCTAGAATAAAAAAGACATGATTAATAGATAGTGTCATCGCTTCCTTATCCACAAGATTTGAAATCATGCCCAATGCTCCATCAGGACTAAAACCCAATTGGGCTAAACTTCGTTGTGTTTCTTCAACATGCAGTTGTCCCACGACTTCACTACGCGCAACTTTGGCATGATCATCCCAAATCGTGACCGCAATCGAGGCACCAATTGCACCTGCCATGGTTCTTAAAAAGTTCATTAAGCCCGCAGCCGAAGCAATTTCCTCAACACGTACTGATGCCAAAGCAATATTGGTCAAAGGAATAAAGAAAAATGGTACCGCAAAACCTTGAATGATTTGGGGCAAAGACAATGCAAAGAAATCAGCTTCTGTAACCCAAAATGCCCGCATCAGCGTGACCCCACCTAGTAAGGTCAGACCAAAACATGCCAAAGCTCGCGGATCTGTTTTGGTCGCCAATTTCGCCACAATCGGTGACATCATCAGACTGCCAAAGCCCATGGTCGCAGTCAGATACCCTGCCCAAGACGCGGTATAACCCAAATTGATTTGGAGCCATTGTGGAATCAAGACAATACTACTGAAAAAGGCGCCAAAACCCATTGCCAGAGCTAAGGTGGCAATAGTAAATCCGCGATAGCGAAAGATTCGAATATTCACCACAGGATGTTTTTCAGTCCATTCCCAAATCACAAATACGGTAAAACCGATCAGTGCAATAATTGCTAAAATTTCAATTAAGCCACTATTAAACCAATCATGCTCATGCCCCAAATCGAGCATCAACTGTAATGCCCCAATCCAAATAATGAGGAGCGCTAAGCCCACACTGTCAATTTTTAGTTTAGCAATTGGCGTTTCTGCAGATTTGAGCAAGCGCATTGCAGCAAAGGCACACATCACACCTACAGGGATATTAATAAAGAAGATCCAGTTCCATGACAGATTGTCACTGATGGTTCCACCCAAAATCGGTCCTAAAATCGGTCCAACCACGGTGGTCATGGCCCACATGCCCATGGCTTGCGATTGCTTTTCAGGCGGAAAAATACGCAGTAACAGCATTTGACTGAGTGGCATGATTGGCCCGCCGAATACCCCTTGTCCAATACGACAAATCACTAGCATTGCCAAACTGCTCGACAGTCCACACAGAATCGAAAATATCGTGAAACCCAATAGGCTGATACTGAACACACGTACTGCACCAAAACGCCCTGCTAAGAATCCTGTGAGGGGGACACAAATCGCTTCTGCTACAGCATAAGAGGTAATGACCCAAGTCCCTTGTGAACTTGAAACAGCAAGGCTTCCGGTAATATGGGGTACCGAGACATTGGCAATGGTCATATCAAGCACGACCATAAAATTTGCCAATGCCAACACAAAGGCAGAAAGTGCCAGCTTGCCCCCTTTTAAATCGCCAAATAACGCCGTGTTATTCATGAGCGATTACTTCGTTTGTGTATCTGAACGAAGATCGATAGTGGCTTCCATAGAAAGACCCACACGTAAAGGATGTTTTTTCAACGGCTCAGGGTCCAGTTGAATGCGAACTGGCAAACGCTGAACCACTTTAATCCAGTTTCCTGTGGCATTTTGCGCAGGAATCAGCGCAAAGGCTGAACCTGTTCCGCCTGAAAAGCCGACCACGGTACCTGTATATTCAACATCATCGCCATATAAATCTGAGGTGAGTGTGGCTTTTTGACCGACACGGACATCCTTGAGCTGACTTTCTTTAAAATTGGCATCGACATACATATTGACTAAAGGAACCACTTTCATCATGGATGTCCCTTGCGCAATCCGCTGTCCCACTTGGACATTACGACGTGCAACGACACCATCGAGAGGTGCTTTGATTTCGGTACGCTCAAGATCTAATTTCGCCTGATCCAATTTGGCTTGCGCCACTAACACATCAGGCGTAGAGGCCTGATTGGCGCCTTTAATCAATGCTTCATTGGCTGCCAAATTACTTTGCGCGGCTTTACGTTTGGATTCCGCTTGTGCCAAAGTCGCTTTAGATACGTTTAAAGCTGCTTTTGCTGCATTCATGGCACTTTGTGCTTTGGTAAACTCTTCTTTTGAAATGGCACCCGTCGCACTCAGTTGTGAACGGCGTGAAAACTCAAGCTGGGCTTGTTCATAGTTCACTTCTGCCTGTGCAACTTGAGCCTGTGCACTCTTGATATCATCTTCACTGATGGCAATCTGTGAAGTTAAGGCACTACTGTTGGCACTAGTTTGGGTAAACTGGCGTTTTGCTTTTGCCAATTCAGCTTCTGCTTGCGCTAAAGCAATTTTAGCATCACGCGGATCGATACGAACCAGTACATCGCCTTGCTTTACCTGCTGAGTATCTTTGACCAATACTTCAGCCACCTGACCATTGACCATGGAGCTAATGTCAGCCGATTCAACATTTACATAAGCATTATCGGTGCTGACGGAGTTGCTAAAAATAAATGTCCAAATCAGATAAATCATCAGGGCAATTGCTACAACAATCGCAACAATCGTTAAGCCCTTTTTACGTTTTGATTTCATTGAGGCATCTTGTTGTGCATCTGAGGAAGCATTTTGATCTGTGTTCGGATTAGACGTCGTATTATTTGAGGCATCCGTCATCGTATATTCCTAACTATAAATTGAACTGCATGGGACCCTTCACTGATACGGAGAATGAAGGCAACTACTCCCCAAAATGAACCAAACGTTCAAATTTTAAGAGTCATGGTTTTAAATTATTGGCCGTGATTTTACTGTGAAATAGACAAAACCTAAGTATTAAAAAGTTACTCATGCGTTTAAAAAGCCGCCATAAATGAGGTTTTTTATCATTTTTATAAAAAAAGAGTTGGGAAAAATCATAACGATAAAAAAAACCACTCATCTTAGAGTGGCTTTTCCAATATTCGTCGGATTTTGTTAGCGCTGACATTAGAAGGCGTAGGATGCAATCCCTGCGGCAATCGGTTTACCTTCATCATTCAACATGGTCATACGCATGGTGCAACCTTTACGCCCCATACGTAGGGTTTCTGCTTTAGCAATAAAATACTGACCACGACCCGGTGCCAAGTAATCAATGCGTAAATCAACCGTGGCCAAACGAGAAACTTTTTTCAAGGTATCCGCCATTTGGTCTGGTTCAGCACGGCTATATAACTCACCCATTGCGACAATACCACCAATACTATCCAATAAGGTTGCTGCCACCCCACCATGTAAGATTTGGAATGAAATATTACCAATCAAATTCGGTGCCATTTCAATATAACCTTCGATTTGGCCATCCACCACACGCATTTGCATGTTGTTGTGGGCTAAGTAGGGAGAGGTATTAAATACTTGTGTGAGCTGGTTCAACACCACATTCAAGTCAACTTTCGAGCCTAACTGGATATTGCCCGTCCATTTTTTTTGCACATCGTTCATAACAAACTCAAATCAACATAATGAGAAAAACCATTCAGGAATTTCCCCAAAAACCGCATTAAGGGTCTACAATAACCGTAAGTTAAATACCGAACATCGAGAATGTGATGACTTATACGTTTAATCGCCCAGCATTTCCTGCTACACGTATGCGCCGTATTCGAAAAAATGACAAACTCAGAGGGATGGTGAGAGAAACACATCTATCGACTGAGCATCTCATTTATCCGGTATTTGTCCTACCCGGTCAAAATCAAACCCAAGATGTGCCTAGTATGCCAAAAATCCAACGGCTTTCCGCGGATTTGTTGTTAAACAAGGCAGAAAAATTGCTCGAACTCGGGGTGTCTAAACTTGCACTCTTTCCTGTGACTCCACAAGAAGACAAAAGTTTAACTGCTGAAGCCGCTTGGGACGAGAACGGATTGGTGCAAACAACGGTTCGTTTACTGAAAAAAGAACTACCTGAGATGGTGCTGATTACTGATGGTGCGCTTGACCCATATACCACGCATGGTCAAGACGGCATCATTGATGATACGGGTTATGTACTCAATGATGAAACGGTTGAATGCTTGATCAAACAAGCATTGAGCCATGCAGAAGCAGGTGCAGATGTGGTTGCACCAAGTGACATGATGGATGGTCGTATTGGCGCGATTCGCCAAGCACTTGAAGCAAATGGCCATATTTACACCAATATTATGGCGTATTCGGCAAAATATGCGTCAAGTTTCTATGGTCCATTCCGTGATGCGGTCGGTTCATCGAGCAACCTCAAAGGTGGCAATAAATACAATTACCAAATGGATATCGGTAACCGTGCTGAAGCCTTGCATGAAATTGCATTGGATATTCAAGAAGGTGCGGATATGGTGATTGTTAAACCGGGTATGCCTTACTTAGACGTGGTACGTGAAGTCAAAGACACCTTTGGTGTACCAACCTTTGTTTATCAAGTCAGTGGCGAATATGCCATGTTGGCCGGTGCCATTCAAAATGGTTGGTTGTCTGAAAGCGTGATTTTAGAATCGCTGATGAGCTGTCGTCGTGCAGGTGCAGATGGCATCTGGACTTACTTTGCCGAAGATGCAGCGAAAATGCTGAAAGACATGAAATAATTTTTTGAAAGACTTAAAAAGCCAATCTGATGATTGGCTTTTTTTATGCGCTAAATTTTGATGATGTTACATTTAAGATTCAGGCAAAGCTTTACTGTTGATTGACTGACAATTCAAATGAGTATGCTCTAATAAGCGCATTGAAAATTTGAGATGGAACTCAAACATGCATATTGCAATTGTTGGGTGCGGAATCAACGGATTACTCACAGCCCTTGAGCTTTTAGAACACAACTGCACGATCACGCTATTTGACCAACAACAGGCAGGAAAAGCGGCATCTTGGGCAGGTGGTGGCATTCTCTCCCCTATGTATCCTTGGCGTTATCCTAAAGCGGTCAATGATTTAGCCCAATATGGCAAAGCGTTGTATCAACAATGGAATGCAAAATTACAGCCGATTACAGGGATTGATTTTGAAATTCATGACACCGGCATGTTGATCTTTGATCAAGAGGATTTTGAAATGGGTTTAAGTTATGCCGAGCAAACTCGGCAACCGATGCAACAGGCAAAAATATTAGATCAGACGCATTTAAAACAGATCAATCCACATATTTCAGATCAATTTAAACAAGCACTGCATTTTCCGCATTTATCTAATATTCGAAACCCTCGCCTACTCAAATCCATCCTGATCTATTTAAAACAACATCCTAAAGTTCAATTTTTTGAAAATACTTGGATTGATCAATTCGAGATTCAGCATAGTCAAATACAATCGCTTAAAGCACAAAATGGCCAGCATTTTCAGGCCGATCATTATGTGATTGCGACAGGATCATGGTCGGCACATTGGTCTGCTCAACTCAAATGCAGTATTCCGGTGAAACCGATTCAGGGGCAAATGTTATTGTTTAAAACCCCTGAGCAGTGGTTACCAACCATGTGTATGAATCGAGTGATGTATCTGATTCCACGTACAGATGGTCATGTGGTCTGTGGTTCAAGTATGCAAGACTTAGGATTTGAACATCGTCCCAGCTTAAAGACTCAGCAAGACATTTATCAAGCCAGTATTGAATTGGTGCCTGACCTTGAACAATTTCCCATAGTCAAACAGTGGGCAGGCTTAAGACCGAGTTCTCCTGAAGGTATTCCTTATATTGGTCAAATGCCTAACTTTAAAAATCTATGGGCAAACTTCGGACACTTTAGAAATGGACTGTGTATGGCACCGGCATCTGCAGTCTTACTTCGTGAGTTGATCTGTGAACATGCGCATACTGTAGATGCTCAAGCCTACAGTCCCTTAAGGCACTTTCAGGCTAATACTGCTGAATAATAGATTTCCCATAAAAAAGGCATGTTCACACATGCCTTTTTAAATTTTGCATTGCAATCGTATTTATTTGATCAATTTCGCAGCCATTCGCTGTGCTTGTTTGCCGTAGAACCAATAGGTAATGAGATAAAGTGGGATTGCCAATAGCATGACCATAGTAATCATGAGACTGAGAAATTTTCCATTTTGCATATAGGTGGTGAAGTACAACCACACTTCAGGATCTTTACGAGAGAACATAAAAATTCCGAACAGCACGCCCGCAAAATTGTATCCCCAAAAAATCAGGGTATAGGCTAGCGTGAACTTTTTACGCTCTTGTTGGGTTGGGGCACGACCCTGTTGCTTTAAAAAAATCTTCAGTACAATAATAATGGCAATCAGATAGGGTAAGGCTGTCACGACCCCTGCAATCTGTGAAGGCAGTAATGCTGCAATCACGCCAGCCACTAAAGTTAAGCCTAAACAAATGATAAAGAACCATAAATAGTATTTGGTTAATGAAACCATGACCTATGCCTACAGCGTTTAAAACACCATTATAAAAAGTTTTCATTTTTTTTTCAGTTTATTGTCAACCAATCTGTAACCCATGACGTTATATAGGGTACAAGGTCTGTAGCAACCGTGATGATTTGCCATGGCATCCGCAATGAAGCACGGCGACCTGTATCCCAATGAGACTTATAAATCATGCTTCAGAGCATAAAAATTTAGTTTAGTAGCCTAGATTTTATTGATCGAAGTATTTTGGCCGACGATTTTCTATCACTCGAATCGTCGGCTTTTTATTTGTTATTTTCTTTATCCAAAGATGACACTAGGTTTCTCTCCTGCCATACTTTTGACAAAATCATAAAAATATTCAATTGCTCCATGCCCAAGAAAATAAAAAAAGTATCGCAGCATAAGTTTCAATTTCGATCCTCTTTTTGGTCGCTGTTCAATTCCAAAATCATGTTTGGACTGACGTTGATTGTCCTTGCTTTCTACATATATATCTTTGTTGTTCTTTTTCAAACTGAACAACGTTTAATCCCGTTGAATATGTTGGCACTCATGTCTGGACTGATTTATCAAAGCTATCAAGTGACTCGAAATATTGAAAAAATTTTGATTTACCTCATTGTGAGTGCTTTTATAAGTTTATTGGCATTCGGTAAATTCGAAAATGAAGGCGTCTATCAGATCGAATCGCATATCAACTTTTGGGTTTATAGTTTTGTTTTCGTCTATCTATTGGTGATGTGGATCGAACATGACAAATACTTAAAGACCAGTTTGAATGAAGGGACAAGCTTGTTATTCAGTTTGGGATTACTGTATTGGATGTACAGTAAAAATCTATTGGCATTTACTTCAATCTGGACACAACTTTTCAGTTTGGTCGCTGTATTGTTTAGCTTATTCTCCATCATACACGCCTTATTCCCTCTCAAACATCATGCATTCAGTCGTTTTATTTTGAGTTTGGGTAGCTGTGTCATCATTATTATTCTAAGTGTCGAGCATTTTATTCATCTTAATCATCTTGCAGATTCAAATGTCACTCAAACATGGGCTGATCACTTACTGCTTATTTTGCAATATTTTTTGCTGGGTATTTCTGCGCTGTATCTATTTCAAAATTTTATCTTAATCTTGCAGTATCTACCGAATAAATATAGTTCTTCTTATGTATCAGATGTAAAAGCCACCACACAGGAACATATTCAACGTTATTCAACACAACAATTGTCCACCTTTGAAGCGCTTTTTTGTATGTTTATTTCACTGATGGCATACCTGACAAATATATATGTTCAATTGATTCCAACCAATGTGTGCATTTGGTGGGTAATTTTCTGCTGTCCGATTATCTTACAGCATTACTATAAGCCAAATATTGTGCATACAGCATCACACCCACAGGCTATGTTGACTCAAAACCAACAGCAACGTTTAAAAAATAGAAAGAAAGGAAATCGAAAATAGTCATCTCCAAAATTAAGACATAAACTGTCGTTTTTCTTTCCCAAGGACACAGATTTATTGGTCAAGAATCGCTACTATATTTACAGGGGAATTGAGTAAATATTATGAGCGTTCGTTTTTTACATACATCTGATTGGCATTTAGGACAGTTTTTTCATAACCATGATCGGGATTATGAACATACCCAATTTCTAAGTTGGTTACTCTATCAAATCAAAGAAAAACAGCCGCATGCCTTGCTCATCGCAGGTGATATTTTTGATGTCATTAACCCTGCATCCTCTGCGCAAAAACAGCTATACCAATTCCTTGCCGATGCACATGACCTTGCGCCGCATATGCAAACACTCATGATTGCAGGCAATCACGATTCAGGCTATCGCATTGAGCAAGTTGAACCTTTACTGGAAAAATTCAATGCCAAAACCGTCGGTGTCATCCATAAAAATAATGACGGTCAAATTGATTTAGACCGCCTACTCATTCCGATTTATAACGAACAAAAACAAATTGTGGCATGGTGCCTCGCACTCCCTTTCCTCCGCCCTGCTGAAATTACAGGACTCAATGAACACACCAGCAATAATCAGTCTGCGATTGCCTATATTCATCAACAACTGATTGCGGAAGCCAAAGCCCGTAAGTCAGATGACCAAGCCCTAATTTTAATGTCACATGCGCATATGCAAGGCGGTGAAACTTCGGACTCTGAGCGCCCGATTGTGGTTGGCAATGAAGAGGCCCTCTCCACGGCGTTATTTGATGATGTGATTGATTATGTGGCTTTGGGCCATTTGCATAAGCCTCAGAAAGTTGGACAAGAGCATATCCGCTATAGTGGTTCTCCGATTCCATTGTCTTTTAGTGAGATCAACTACAAACATCAAGTGCTTGAGGTCACCATTGATCCAACGCAAAGTGACGACACACGTTTTCAATATCAACCGATCTTCATTCCACGTACTGTCGGACTGATTCGCATTCGAGCAGAACTTCCAGACTTGATCGAAAAGATTAAAGCGCTTCCGTCAGGTGAAGTTGCTCATTTATCAGCACGTGATTTTTTAGAAATTGAATACACCACTGATGCGCCGCCTCCTGTGGATTTACGTCAACAAATTGAATTGGCCTTACCTAAAGATCGTTATCGTCTATTGCGCATCAGCCGCATCTACCAAAAAACTGCGGATGATCAGCACAACGAATCAAAAATTGACCTAGCCCCTCCGACCCCTGAATCGTTATTTGCCAATATTTGGTTAAAACAAGGGTATGAACCTGATCCCGCGGTATTGCAGGATTTTCAACAATTGTTGCATGAAGCACAGCATGATCTTGATGAGAAACAGGGATAAGGGTTAAACATGAAAATTTTACGTTTAAGTTTAAATAATTTAGCCTCTTTGGCGGGCACGCATCATATTCAGTTTGACAGCGCTCCCCTTGCCCATGCCGGTCTGATTGCCATTACAGGTAAAACCGGTGCAGGAAAATCGACTTTACTCGATGCGATGTGCCTTGCGCTGTATAACGAAGTGCCTCGCTTAAGTGGTGCAGCCGGTAGCCTTAAGGATGTCGGTGGTCAGGACATTTCGATTAAAGATTCTAAAAATATTTTACGTCGTGGTACGACTTCTGGCTTTGCAGAACTAGAATTTATCGCACTTGATGGCAAGCGCTACCAAGCACGTTGGGAAATCCGCCGGGCACGCAATAAAGTCGATGGTAATTTAAAAGTAGAACGTGCTATTACCTGCCTTGATGATCAGGTGCTGCTCAATCATAAAATTTCTGAAGCCACACCCATTGTAGAGAAATTGATTGGACTCAGTTTTGAACAGTTCACCCGTGCTGTGTTACTGGCGCAATCGGAAGTCGGTGCATTTTTAAAAGCCAAAGATCATGAGCGTGCAGATTTACTCGAGTATCTGACCAATTCGCATATTTTTAGTTTGGTCAGTATCAAAGCGGCTGAAAAATTCAGTCAGGTAAAACAGCAACGTATCGAGTTGGAAAATCTGATTGGACACATTGAAATGTTGTCGCAAGAAGAGATTGAACAACTGCAACAGCAACAAGCTGCACAAAGCCTGCAACTGCAAAATTTACAACAAGCGGAAAAGCTTTTAGACAATGAGAAAAAATGGCATCTAGACCGTGATCGCATGTATGCCGATGTACAGGGCAAAAAAGAGGTCTACGATGTGCAACTCGATGCCGTACAGAAGTCTGTCGCGCAACAACAGCTACTTGAATATCTCGATCAATTTCAATCGGTGCGTGAACAATTTATACAACGCAGCCAGCTTCAGCCGAAGAAACAACAGATTCTAACAGTGCAACACACCTTTCAAGCTGAATTTGCCAAGATTCAACAGCAGCTTGCAACTGAACAATCTAAATTGGTGGCATTAAAACAACAGCAACAACAGTTTCAAAAAACTCGTGAGGATATTCGCCCGCATTTGGAAGCGGGTTTAAAGCTCGATCATGAGATCAACAGTATTACCACCCAATATAAAAAAATCCATGCTGAACATGAACAGTTTGAGCAGAATCGTATTCAGCCTTTAATGCAGCAGATACAACAGCACACCAGCCAACTGCACAGTACGCAAACGCAAATCAGCCACACACAGCAGCAGCTTGATCAGACCAGTTTTTTACAGGTGTTTGATCAAGAACCGCAGAGTACCTTACAAGCGCTTGCCGCTTATGCAAAGCAACAACAGATCTTGGCAGAACGGCATCCTGAGCATGTATCTTTAAGCTTAGGTGAGCTTGAACAACAGATCAATATCGCACAGCAACAGCTCAAAGCATGGTCAGCAGAACATCAAAGCGTAGATCAGCTTGAACAACAATTGACGGCGCTGCAACAACAGCACAGCACGCTTCAACAACAGCGCTATCAGTTAGATGCCCTGCAACGCCACATTGTTCAATTGGCTGAACAAATGCAACAAGCGGCACAGCTTGAGGATGATTTAAAAACTCAGCAAAATCAGTATCAAATTGAGCAGAGCCAACTTCAGCAGCTTCAACACAATCTGGTGACTGAACAACAGTCTTTACAACAACTTGAACAAGTCTTGGCACAGCAACGCTTATTGCATGCACAAAGCGTGCAGGAATTACGTGCGCAGTTACAAACAGATCAACCGTGTATGGTCTGTGGTAGCCATGAACACCCTTATGCAGACCCTCATGCCGTATTAGAACAAGGTTTACAGCAACTGCACGAGCAACAATTGAACGATGCGCGTGATCAATACCAGCATTTGCTTAAGCAACAACAGCAGCAACATATTCAGCTGTCCAAACGCGAAACCTTGATCGAACAGCAACAACAACATTTAGTACGCTTAAATCAGCAGAACACAGCGGCTAGACAACACACTTTCAGCCAATTAAATGAATGCGGTTTAAACCTCAAGCAGGATGCTGACATAGGGTTGTTGCAGAACACGGTTGAGCAACGCATTTTAGAGATCACCAAGCAAACCGAGACACTGTATCAGCAAGAAAAAACCATGTCAGCTGTGCTGCAACAATGGCGCAGTACTGCACAGCAGTTGCAACAGCATAGCTTACTGCAACAGCAACATCTGAGCCTCCAACAACTGATTGAGCCGATTCAGCAAAAGTTGCCTGAACCTTTTAATACTCAAGCGCCACGCCTGTGGTTGAAAGACATTCAACAACAATTGCAACAACGTCTAGCACATATAAATGCGCATAAACAACTAGACAACGCGCTACTCAACCAGCAACAGCAACTCGAGAAAATTCAGTATCAGCTACATGCCGAGCAACAGTATTTTGATAAGTTAACGCTTGAACGTGATCAGCTAATTGAACACGGCAAAATGCTTCGAGCGCAATTATCAAAGCTGACGAGCGATTATGCCGGTCAGGCATATCGGGTTGCTGCAGAGTGGCAAAATGCTTTAGAACAGCAAGCTAAAGATTTACAACAGCAACTTGAAGCGCAACAACATAAAACCGCGCAAGCGGAAACGCAGCTCAATCAAGCCAATTTAAAACTTCAATCTTTGGTCACCCAATTGCAACAGCTTGAACAACAATTGGAACAAACCGAGCACAGCATTCAATTGTGGCAACTCAATCATCCTCAGATTAGCTTCAATATCATTGAGCAATGTCTGACCATTGATTTGAATGAACATCAAGCAATTCGTCATCAACTCAACAATCAAAAACAACTGTTGGAAAATGCCAAAACCGCTTGGAATTTACTTGAAGAACAGTATCAGGCCCATTTAAAACTGCAGCCTGAGCATGATTTTGAACAGATTGAACAGGCTTTAAATACGCTCAGTGAAGAAAAAACGGAACAACAAAATCGCTTCAATGAGATTGCTGCCAAGTTAGGTATGAATGCCAACAATCAGGCGACCTATGCTAAATATCAAAGCAAAATTGAACACATCAAAGCTGAAGAATACCGTTGGGGACGTATTTATGATTTGATTGGACATAAAGAAGGCACCAAATTTAAGAAGATTGCGCAAGAACATCACCTCGACATCTTGGTGGAATACGCCAATCAACAGTTGCAACCATTGGCACCACGCTATCAATTACATCGGGTACCAAATAGTTTAAGTTTGGCGATTATTGATCTAGATATGAATAGCGAAGTCCGCCCTGTGCTTTCTCTGTCGGGTGGTGAAACTTTCTTGGTGTCACTGGCTTTGGCACTTGCGATTGCCAATATGGCATCGGGTTCAATGAAACTTGAATCCTTATTTATCGATGAAGGCTTCGGGACACTCGATCCCGCGTCCTTACACATGGTAATGAATGCACTCGATCATTTGCAAAGCCAAGGTCGTAAAGTGGTACTCATTTCCCACGTTCAAGAAATGCATGAACGCATTCCCGTGCAAATCCAAGTTAAACCACTCGGTTCAGGGGCAAGTACCCTGCATATTGTCGGTTAAATTGATACGATTACCATAAGCCAAAAAAAAGCCCAATCTATGGGCTTTTTTTATGATGGCCTTTTTAAGGCGGACTTTTTGATATCTAGCTTTTATTTGTCTGCAGGAAAAGCATTCGGCGCTTTGGCATAACCATCATCTGCTGCATCTACCGTAACAGGTTCCACCGCTTCAAGCTCATACACTACAGTGCCAATAATACCGGTATTGTCTATCGAGCCATGTTGACTATTGGCTGCGTAAGAGGTTTCAGGTTTACCAAAGGTAAAGGATGCCACAGCAGAATCACTTTTGCGGAAGCCTTCGATCTCTAAACTTTGATGTGGATGCAACACATAACCGCTGGCACGTTTCGATGCTTCCTTACCGGTCAGCACATCTAAGCCATCCACACTGGCCACAATTTCAAAAGTTTTATCAGAATGATTTTCATAATGCAGTGTATAACTCTGCCCTTCTTTGGCGGTTAGAAAATACTGTTGTGCATCACGTACTAAAGGCAGGGATTTACCTTGATCATCCCGTACAGCAAAACTGACCATGCCTGAAGCCACAGATAAGCTATTCACTGATTTGCCTTGATAATTCTTATTGGCATAACGTACCGAAGTTTGCGCAACAGGTTCGTCACTTAGACGTTCTAAATCCACACTGGTAACATTAGAGGTCACATCATCGCCCCACTGTGTCCCAAGTTTTTCATTTTCAGCAACAGTGGCATTGGCCATTTCGCTATTCGTAGGCGATGTGGCATCAGCGACGACCGTGCTGTCCGAAGCGGCTTCTTCCATTTTCTTACTACATGCAGACAGTGTTAAACCGAAGATTAAACACAACAGAAATAACAACACTTGATTTGGTTTCATAGTACACCCGATTTTTATCATGATTATTAGCGTCAGGCTGAGGAGTAATACTGTTTATTCTTTAGCCACCCTAAACAGTATAAAAGCCAATATTAAAATTGGTTGACATCAATTTGTTATTATTTGTACGAATTGCAATTTTTATCGTCAGATAAAAGCCCCGATCAGATCGAGGCAAATTTAAAGATTTTGATTTGGGAGCATCGATTAAAACCTTATTATTTCGAATAATCTCTTGCGCCAAATAAAGCCGTTCCCATCCGTACCATGGTTGAACCCGCTGCAATCGCGGCGTGCAAATCACCAGACATGCCCATGCTCAAGGTATCCCATTGTTCAGGATGTGCATGCTCAGACTTCACTTGTTCAAATAAAGTTTTTGCATCGATAAAAGCCTGTGGATGATTCGGTGCAGGAATCACCATCAAACCACGTAGTTTTAAATTTGGAAGCTGACTGATCTCTTTAACCAACTCGCCCACTTCTTCAGGCTGACAACCATCTTTGGTATCTTGTGCATCAATATTCACTTGTAGGCAAATATTTAAGGGAGCTTGACTCGCTTCTCGCTGACTCGATAATCGCTCTGCAATAATCAAACGATCGACCCCATGTACCCAAGCAAAATTTGCCGCCAAATGCTTGGTTTTATTGCGTTGTACATGACCTATGAAATGCCATTCAATCTCTAAATCTTTGAGTTGCTCAATTTTATCCAAGGCTTCTTGTAAATAGTTTTCACCAAATGCGCGTTGTCCTGCTTGGTACATTTCTGCCAAAGCTTCGCTCGGATGGGTTTTAGAAACTGCCAAGAGTTGTACTTCAGATGGATCGCGTTGGGCATGTTCACATGCAGTTTGAATCTGTTGTAACACCTGTATTCTGGCTTGTTGAAGACTATTCATTGACATGTTTCTCATTTAATTCATCTTTTTTTTCTTTCCTCAAGCACTAACTGTTGGTTAAGCTATGGGAAAGCATTATCATTATTCTAACAAAATAATTAAGATTTATATGAACTCGGGGAATTTATGGACATTACAGAGTTATTGGCGTTTTCAGTCAAAAATGGGGCATCGGATTTACACTTATCGGCGGGCATGCCACCGATGATTCGTGTCGATGGTGAAGTACGTCGCATTAACTTGCCGGCCTTAGAACATAAAGATGTGCATCGTTTGATTTATGACATCATGAACGATAAGCAACGCCGTGATTTTGAAGAACAACTTGAAACTGACTTCTCATTTGAAGTGCCCGGCGTGGCACGTTTCCGTGTCAATGCCTTTAACCAAAACCGTGGTGCAGGCGCGGTATTCCGTACCATTCCATCGAAAGTATTATCGATGGATGATTTGGGCATGGGACAAATCTTCAAAGACATCTGTGAATACCCGCGTGGTATTGTTCTCGTCACTGGCCCTACAGGTTCGGGTAAATCGACCACCCTTGCTGCGATGATGGACTATATCAACGAAAATCGTTATGACCACATTTTAACCGTTGAAGACCCGATCGAGTTTGTACATCAATCAAAAAAATGCTTGATCAACCAACGTGAAGTGCATCGTGATACGCACGGCTTTAATGAAGCACTTCGTTCTGCGCTACGTGAAGATCCGGACATTATCTTGGTCGGTGAGATGCGTGACCTTGAAACCATTCGCTTGGCGCTAACTGCTGCGGAAACCGGTCACTTGGTCTTTGGTACGCTACATACCACCTCTGCGGCAAAAACCATTGACCGTGTGATTGACGTGTTCCCTGCTGAAGAAAAAGACATGGTCCGTGCCATGTTGTCTGAATCGCTTCAAGCGGTGATTTCGCAAACGCTACTCAAGAAAAATGGCGGTGGTCGAGTGGCGGCACACGAAATCATGATTGGTATTCCTGCGATTCGAAATTTAATCCGTGAGAACAAAGTGGCACAGATGTATTCTGCCATCCAAACCGGTGCCAACTATGGCATGACCACATTGGATCAGAGTTTAAAATCACTGGTCTCTAAAGGCATTATTAGTCCTCAGATTGCACGTACGGCGGCGAAGCAACCTGAAGCATTTTTATAACAGCAAAAAAAATTGACGTCTTTTCAAATCTGAAGATCGACACATGCAATGTGCAAATCAAGCGCATTGTATTCAATCTGTGAACAGGCGTTGTGATCCATTTTAGGGGTACGGCCATGGATTTTAATGATCTATTGGATTTGATGATTTCCCACAAAGCATCTGATTTATTTATTACCGCAGATGTTGAACCTTCCATGAAGATTCATGGTGAAATCGTCCCTGTCGTCAAAACCAAATTGAATGGCGACATTATTGGGCAATTGATTCATTCAATCATGACCGATAAACAACGTAAAGAATTCGCGATTAGCCGTGAATGTAACTTTGCGATTATGAACAAAGATAAAACAGCACGCTTTCGTGTCAGTGCTTTTCAGCAACGGGATCAACCGGGCATGGTGCTGCGTCGTATCGAAACCAAAATTCCCAGTATTGAAGAACTAAAACTGCCGCCAATTTTAAAAGATTTAGCCATGAGCAAGCGTGGCATCATCATTTTTGTTGGTGCGACAGGCACGGGTAAATCGACCTCATTGGCCTCGATTATTGGGCATCGTAACCGCAATTCTAAAGGTCATATCATTACCATCGAAGACCCAATCGAGTTTATTCATGAGCATCAAGGCTGCATCATTACCCAACGTGAAGTCGGTATTGACACCGACTCCTTTGAAGTGGCTTTAAAAAACACCCTGCGCCAAGCACCCGATGTGATTTTGATTGGTGAGATTCGCTCACGTGAAACCATGGATTATGCGATTGCCTTTGCTGAAACCGGTCATTTGGTGTTTGCAACTTTGCATGCCAATAATGCCAACCAAGCGATTGATCGTATTATTCATTTTTTTGAAGCCGATCGTCACAGTCAATTGTTTATGGACTTGTCACTGAATTTAAAAGCGATTATTGCCCAACAATTGGTGCCTACTATTGATGGACAATCTCGCCGTGCTGCGATTGAAATTTTGATCAATTCACCATTGGTCGCGGATTTAATTCGCAAAGGCGATGTACATGAAATCAAAGACTTGATGAAACGTTCTGGTGAACTTGGCATGCAAACCTTTGACCAAGCTTTATTTGACCTCTACAAAGGCGGTCAGATCAGCTACAAAGATGCTCTGCGCCATGCCGACTCCGCCAATGATTTACGTTTGCAAATTAAACTTTCGGAAGAAAGTAGTGAGCAGTTATTAGGCTCAGGTTCTAAACTCACTTTTGATCGTCAATAAATGAATCTAAAATTATAAACACAAAAAAAAGAGCTCAAATCGAGCTCTTTTTTTGATAACAGACTACTTCTTACGATAAGCTTCTTGGCACTCAGGTGCATCACAGTAACCATATAGATTCAGTGAATGCCCAGTAAGTGTGAAACCCATTTTCTTCGCTACTTCATGCTGTTCATGTTCAATCACATCGTTGGTGAATTCCACCACTTTGTTGCAGTTGTAGCAGACCAAATGATCGTGATGATCGTCTTGCATGATTTCAAAAACGGAATGATTATTTTCAAAATGATGACGTTGAATAATACCTGCTGCTTCAAACTGCGTTAACACACGGTATACAGTCGCTAGACCGACATCTTCGCCTTGTTCAAGTAAGGTCTTGTAGATGTCTTCAGCACTCAAATGGTGCTGTCTTGAGTTTTCCAATAATTCCAAAATCTTGATTCGTGGAAGGGTAACTTTAAGTCCAGCTTTGCGTAAATCTTGATTGGAAATAGGCATATAAAAAGGTCTCTCAACAAATTTTAAGTTGGAATATGCAACAGTGTTTAGATGCAGTATGATCTATCCTTGGATCAAATGCATCATAATTAATTTGGGATAGTGTAGCAAAATGCAAAAAATCATGCTGACGTTATTCGTCGCTTCTTTACTGGGTGGTTGTTCTATCTTCGGTGTCTATAAAGTTGATATTCCTCAAGGAACACCGCTTACCCAAGCCCAAGCATCAAAAGTACAAGTCGGGATGACTTATCAACAAGTGCGTTTTTTACTCGGCAGTCCAACCGTGACCGATCCATTAAATCCTTTACGTTGGGATTACCTGTATAACTACATCCCGGGAACTTATGCGAAAAAAGCAAAAATTCCTGCAGCGCAAGGTCAACACTTAAAGGTTTATTTTGATGAAGCTGGCGTGGTCAATAAAATTGAAGGTTTAGAAACGATTCCTGAATCTCAACCGGGTTTGCCTGCATCAAAAGAAGCGATCTTGAATGCGCCTCCACTATAGTGAATCTAGAATAAAAAAAAACCCCTCTGTGAGGGGTTTTTTTCATCAGTTCAATTGTTTAAAGCGATTACTGCGACAATACTTACTGCTCGGATTGGCTTTAGCGCGTTTTCTTCGAATATCCTTAGGGTTAATGGTCAGCGCACGATAAATTTCAACCCGATCACCGACATTTAAAACCTGATTCAAATCGTTCACCTTAACACCAAAAATCCCGACATTTAACGGCTCAGGTAAGGTCGTTAATGCGTCAATACCACTTTTTTGAATGGCATCTAAAACCGTCATACCTGATTCAAACAGCACATCAACATGAAACTGCTGCTGTTCTGATGCATAAGCCACCCAAACTTTAGCGACAGGCACATGGGTCTGCAAAGTTTCAGCCGAAGAATTCAACGCATTCATTAAACCAACTGTCCTAGGAATGAAATGATCGCAAGCAAAATTGAAAGGGGTAACACGATGCGCACCGCAATACGCCAAATGTTATAAAACACTTCACTGCTAAAATTCATGGCTTTACGCAAATGACTGATTTTCATAATCCAACCGACAAAGATTGAATAAATCAAGCAGATGATCAAGCCCCAAAGCATAAGCAATGGATTAAGAATCGTGGTTAATTTCGGCACTGCCCAAATCAACAATGCCAGCAACAGCACCACAAATTGAATCACCACTGCAACCTGGCGCTGCGCCAATTGCTCTTTCGCCATTTGCATTAACAGTGCAGCCGCCGCAATCGCAGACACTAAAATCGCATAGGCCGGAATTTGCGCTGAAATCACAAAATAACCAAAGGCAACCACAGCCAATAACTGTGCAATCCAAATCGGTAAACTGCGTTTACTTGCTGCATCAGTTGTAGAATTAGACGACAGATTGGTTTGCCAATACAGCCCTAAACCTAAACCACTTGCAACTAGAGCCAAAATCGTGGCATTGCCCCACTCTTTAAACTCAATCGGGGTCACTTTCCAAACGTATTCGTGCGTACCTAAGATATTGGCTAAAACAATTGAGGCAATCACACCCACTGCTGTGATTAACACCAAAATTTGACGTGCCAAGAAAGACAAGCCAAAGGCAATCAGTGCCGCAACGATAAACACAATATTGGCATCCAATGCCAACTCAGCACTGTTGACTGCGACATTGCCGATGTTTTTGATGATACCACCGGCCAAAAATGGAATAAATACTGCGGATAGCCATCCCACAATCCGCCATTTTTGAGATGCATCGGCATCACGGGTCAAATTTGAAAGCGCATTTAAAGCGGATGTTTTTGATCTTTTCGCTAATGCAATTTCTAAGAAAACAATCGGCAGTGCCAAGAAAAGCATGGTGCCTAACCACAGTAACCAAAAATCAATTTGTCGATCAAACTGCAATCCCAGACTTGGTGCAAGCCCAACGATAATCATAAATGATAAACAAAATGCCATGAGTGGCGATAACCAGCGTGACATAGATGTGTCCTGCATGACGAGTTCCGTGAAAAAGTCTTGTGCTATTTTGCCTTTGTCATTCGGGAAAATCAAAGTTTAGACAGAAAAAAGCAAACTACCCCGAAAGATAATTTGCTGCGCTTGAATAATATCCTTGCTGTCTTTGTTTTATCCTCTTCATTTTTATGATTAAGAGGTTGAAACGGATTTTTAATGCTATGAAAAGAATCGTGAAAACCAGTTTTTACCTTTTTTCTTTTCATTGGTATGAATAATGCCAATCATATTCTCTTTCACTGCACCGACGTAGTCTGCATCATCGTGCTGGATATGATTGATTAACCATTTTGACAGCACTTCGTGCAACTCATTTTCAATAGAGTGGCCTTGTTCAAAACGATCGCGATAACCTTCAATGCGTTTAATAAACAGATCATGTACCCGTTTATGTGGCACACGATATTTATACCCCGCTTCTTCTTGTAAGCTTTCTTCAAAAGTAAAATGTGACTGGGTATAGTCAATAATATTATTTAAGATTTGTTTGATACGTACACGATCGGTATGATCGCTGATTTCATCAATTTCGTTAATAAAGTCTAAAATTCGTTTGTGTTGATCGTCAATCACATCGATTCCAGTATTGTATTCTGGCACCCATTTCATCTTCATTCGACCACCTTAAAATACTAATTTGTATAGCTTTTCAAGTATCTTATAGGCTAAAAGATCAAATAAAAATAAACTAACTTAGTCGGAATTAACACAAATCACACAAAAATAATACAAACCATTGATTTCGATCAATAATTTAATTTAACCCGACCAAAACACTCAATTATTAATTAAGCATAATCAAATATTTTTCAATAAGTTAGGCTTAATAAAGTATATTATTTAGTCAGCTTGGCTCAATAATAACGCTTAGTACTGATCCGCTTTGGTCACTCGTTTTAGACTCGGGTCTGCTGCTTCTCGTGCCAAGCGCTCGACATGCGTTGTAGCATGCTGAATCGGTTTACCGTGCTGAAATAAAATCATTTCACCCGGTTGATATGCCTGCCATTGCTCATTGTCTGTCAAAGGCTCCGTAGTAATCACCGCAACACGATCATCCGGTGTCGTCACGGCGCTAAAGTCCACTTCAACATCCAAGTCGATCAAACGCGCAGGCTTAAATGGGTACTCACGTACAATCCAGTGCAGTTTGGTGGTGGCATAACTAAATAAAGCTTTGCCATTGGACAAACAGAAATTAAAGGTGCCATACTCTGCCACTTTTGGAGAAATCTCTTCAAGGACTGAGAAAATTTCCTCTAGACTCGGCTCGACAAAGCCAAACTTCGCCACCAATTGATCGAGTAAATAACAAAACGAACGTTCACTGTCGGTATTACCTACAGGGGTGAATTTACCGGTGAGTTTCGGATCAAAGCCATGTAGGTCACCATTGTGTGCAAAAATCCACTGACGTCCCCACAGTTCACGAATAAACGGATGTGAGTTTTCTAGGGTAATTTTACCTTGAGTGGCTTTGCGGATATGTGCAATCACATTTCGTGATTTAATCGGGTAGTTACGAATCAGCTCTGCAATTGGAGATTCGACTGCAGATTGGTTATCGACAAACAAACGGCAGGCTTTGTCTTCAAAGAATGCGATACCGAACCCATCTGAATGATCTGAGGTAATTCCTGCGCGCTGCGAAAAGCCACGGAAAGAAAAAGTAATATCCGTAGGTGTTGCACAATTCATTCCGAGTAGTTGGCACATAGTCATTCGTTGGCTTTTAGTTATCCGTTTTATTGTGCATGACCCTGTACAGGCATGCAAATCAGAATTCCTGCAAACGACTATATTTTGAACGATTTAAACTTAAACCTTGGTCTGATTCAATTTTTTCTTTAGCAATAAAAAAAGCCACATCACGTGGCTTGTTTATACATCAGCTTTTTTGATTTATTTGCTATGCGCAGGCTTGCTTCGATTGGTAATCAGGGTACCGACACCATGATCGGTAAAGATCTCCAGCAAGGTCGCATGTGGGACACGACCATCCACGATATGCGCGCTCACGACACCGCCTTTGACCGCATCCAGCGCACAACCGACTTTTGGAATCATGCCCCCATAAATCACGCCCGTTTCAATCAAACGATCGACTTCTTGGGTGCTTAAGCCGGTAAGTAAGTTTTTGTTTTCATCCAATACACCGCTGATATTGGTGAGTAAAATCAGTTTTTCAGCCCCTAGAGCTTCAGCCACTTTACCCGCAACTAAGTCGGCATTGATATTATAGGTATTACCTTCTTCATCGACACCTAAAGGTGCAATCACTGGAATGAAATCACTTTTGGTGAACATTTCAAGCACGTCGGTTTTTACACCCACCACTTCACCGACCATGCCTAAGTCGATTTTTTTGACTGAACCATCTTCAGCGACTTTTTCCATCAACAGTTTTTGCGCACGCAGTAAATTGCCGTCTTTACCGGTTAAACCAATCGCACGCCCCCCATGTTGGTTGATCAAATTTACGATCGATTTATTAACACTACCGCCCAAGACCATTTCAACCACTTCCATGGTTGCAGGATCCGTCACACGCATCCCATCAATACGATCAGATTCGCGACCCAACTGTTTTAGAAATGAATCCACCTGTGGACCACCACCATGTACTACAATTGGATTTAAGCCCACCGTTTTTAATAACACAATATCACGTGCAAAAGAGCTTTCTAAAGCAGGATCAGTCATTGCATTGCCGCCATACTTCACCACTAAGGTTTTGCCTGTGAATCGTTGAATATATGGCAAAGCTTCGGTCAATATTTGAGCTTTGTCGATGCCAGTTTGTTGATGTGGCATTCGCCTCTCCCTCTATAGATATATGGCTTAAATATTAGTGCGCATTGGAAATGTCATGCGCAATCTGTGGATACTGCTCATTGAGCATGCTGACAAATGTTTGACGGATTGCGTCTAGATTCGATGGAATGTCTGCATCAAAACGTACGGTAAAATACTCGCCCGTGTTGGATGCTCGCATAATGCCAAAACCATGCTGAAAATCAAGTCGAATCCCATCAATTTTCGACACCTCTGCGCCGCATTGAGTACTCTGCTGTTCCACTACATCAAGTACTCGTTTCGGCACAATGCCATAGGTACTGATATAGGTGTCTTCGGTACCACAACGTTCAGGATAAGCGGCCATTAAATCGGAGAGAGTTATGTTTTCATGTTGACTCAGATATTCCATCACACGTAATGCAGCGTAGATCCCATCATCATAGCCAAAGCCACGACCATCGTTAAAGACGTAATGACCGGCATATTCACCGCCAAACACGGCTTTTCCATGGGTTTGAGAAATATACTGACGCATAAAACTACTGCCCGTCCGAATCATTTTAGGATGCCCCCCAAAATGCTCAACGGTGTTTTTGACCATGGTTGAGCATTTCACATCATAGACAAACTCATGTTCAGGATGGGTGTCTAAACACAATTGTGCAAATAAAGACAATAGGCGGTCTGCGGAGATAATCTTAGCGTTTTCATCTAGAATCACCACGCGGTCACCATCACCATCTAAAGCAATACCTAAATCTGCTTGATGTAATGTGATCTTGTCTTGTAATTGGCTGAGATGAATCGCCAAAGATGGATCCGGTGCATGATCTGGAAAGTTTCCATCCGCCTGACAACGAATTGAAACAACCTCACAGCCCATTTTTTGCAACAACAAATCTGCACAGCGCCCTGCAGACCCGTGCATACCATCTAAAACCACTTTTAAGGGACGTTTGAGTTGGATATCGGACAAGATCGCATTTTGATAAGCCAAGCAAAATTCTGGCTTGATTTCATGGCTGAACTGTTGGTGCTTCAAGTCAAGGTTGGATTGATAATAATACTGTTCTGCCCATGCACCCACCGCTTGAATCATTTCAGGCGTCGGGGGTTCAGACTGAATAATCCATTTAATACCATTGTCTTGTTTAGGATTGTGACTCGCCGTCACCATAATGCCATTGCCATGGGTCTGACGTGCAGCAAAATACATTTGTGGCGTGGCACAACAACCGATTTCCGTGACGCTAAAACCTTGTTGATGAAACATTTCAGCCACAAGGTGTGCATAGTAGGGACTGGTCAAGCGTGCGTCATAGCCTATTACAATCTCAGATTGCTGTTGCTGCTTAAACTGTTGTGCCAAAGCATAGCCAATCGCACAGACCACTCGTGGATCTAAGTGTTCAACCTGACCGCGTATGTCGTACGCTCGAAAGATATGCTGAGGAAAAAGGATTTGATGACGATTCATGAATACGTTCTGCGTGTGCCAACCTAATCAACATGAGTGGGTTATTTTCAAGGCTGTAAATAACAATCCATTGAATAAGAATTTAAATGATAAAAATAATAGACTGATAGCTTATATATCTTATTACATTTTTTTCGTATATGTTTTTGTAATATTTTATTTATTTTAGGCTAAAAAGCCTGATTTTTCAGGCTTTTTAGCGATTATACCGATTCCATCAATTGCAATGAAGTTAACTGATTAATTCTTACCCGTGTGACCAAAACCACCTGCACCACGCTCAGTCGCTTCAAATTCATTCACAAGATCAAATTCGGCTTGAATCACTGGCACGAGTACATACTGTGCTAAGCGCTCACCTGGCTCTAAAGTGAAAGTAGTTTGGCTACGGTTCCATACAGAGACCATCAATTCGCCTTGGTAATCTGAATCGATTAAGCCCACTAAGTTACCCAATACGATCCCATGCTTATGACCTAAGCCTGAACGAGGCAAAATCAAACCTGCATATTGTGGATCTTGGATATAAATCGCCATCCCTGTTTTTACCAACACAGTTTGACCTGGCTCGATTTGAATCGCTCCATCTACACAGGCACGCAGATCTAAACCTGCAGAACCTGTAGTTGCATAAGTTGGTAACGGCCACTCTTGACCCAAACGTTGATCAAGAACTTTAACTTGAACTTTCATACTAAATCCTAAAATTGACAATGAAGGGATGATGGGAATAGAGCCCTATATTGCTCGATCTTAAGACCCGAGCATGTTCATCCATATTGGATATCATTTACCTGCTGGGTCTCGATCGATTGGCTCTCAATATATTTAGCGTTTTAACAATGCTTTTAAATTTTGCAAATAATGTTGTGCTTGCGCTTTGGGATCCACATGCTCAGATAATTTTTTCTTACGACCTAACCAATCGATTTCATCTTGTGGCAGCTCGTCCAAGAAACGACTTGGCGTCATCTGTTTCATTTGACCGCCATTTTTACGCTGCTCAGCCAAGGTTAAGGTTAAACCCTGCTTGGCACGGGTAATGCCCACGTACATCAAACGGCGCTCTTCCTCAATGGTTTCCGCGGCAATCGAGTTCTTATGGGGAAGTAACTCTTCTTCCAAGCCCATGATATACACAAAGGGAAATTCCAAGCCTTTAGAAGCATGTAGCGTCAACAAATTGACTTTATCAATGTCTTCATCTTCTTGCTGTTGCTCTAACATATCGAGCAATACCATTTTACGAATCACACTTTCAATGTTCTTTTCATCAACATCTTCAGCACGATTGATCAAACTTTGAATACTGCTATACAAGACTTCAATGTTATCGAGCTTAGTTTTTTCTTGCGCAGGGGTTGCCGCAGATTCTTTGACATAATCGATATAACCCGCTTCCAACATCATCTGACGAATTTTTGGTACGGGTTCATCATCATCCAACAATTCACGAGTGAAGGTTTGAATGAAATCGGCAAACTCAGCCAATTGCGATGTTGCCTTTTTCGGCATCACCATGCTGAGCCGTTGATCATTGGCAGCAGCCAAAAGCGATAAATTATTTTCTTGCGCAAATAGACCGAGTTTTTCTAAAGTCACTGGTCCAATGGCACGCTTCGGCGTATTGATGATACGCAGGAAAGCACTATCATCTTCAGGGTTAATAATGACGCGCAAATAGCTCATTACATCCTTAATTTCAGCACGGCCAAAGAAAGACTGACCGCCTGACAATTTATACGGAATTTGCATCTGACGCAGTTGTGTCTCAAGAACACGGGCTTGGAAGTTGCCACGGTATAGCACCGCATAATCTTTCCAATTTTTGCCATTCATGAGCTTATGCGTGAGCAGATCTTTCACCACACGTTCTGCTTCATCATCATCATTACGGCAAGTAATAATCCGAATCACCTCACCATGCCCTTTGTCACTCCACAATTTTTTATCAAAAATATGCGGATTATTTTCAATGACATGGTTGGCGGCTTTTAAAATACGACTGGTTGAACGATAGTTTTGTTCGAGCTTGATGACTTTAAGATTCGGAAAATCTTCTTTGAGCAAGGCCATGTTTTCAGGTTTCGCACCACGCCAAGCATAAATGGATTGGTCATCATCCCCTACGGCGGTGAACTGCCCCATGACACCCACCAGCAACTTCACCAAAATATACTGCGCAGTATTGGTATCCTGATATTCATCCACCAACAAATAACGAACACGATTCTGCCATTTGTCTCGCACTTCAGCATTTTCTTGAAGTAATCGAGTGGGCATCACAATCAAGTCATCAAAGTCAACGGCATTGTAAGCACGCAAATTACGTTCATAAAGTTGATACAAATGCGCAAATTGAACATCCTCCTGCGTCTCACAAGTGGTATGTGCTTGCTCTGGCAAAATCAGATCGTTTTTCCAATCTGAAATCATTTTCATTGCTTTTGCGATGAGCTCTTTACTTTCCGCACCTGATAAATTATCGCGATGCATCAAATCCATTAAAATGCGCTTACAGTCATCCGCATCTAAAATCGAAAAATTATTTTTAAGTGGCGTATGTTTGAGTTCTTGGCGCAATAAGTTTAAACCAAAGGTATGGAAGGTCGATACCGATAAGCCTTTGCCATCTTCTTTACCCAACAGTTTACTCACACGCTCTTTCATCTCGCGTGCTGCTTTATTGGTAAAGGTCATTGCCGTAATACGGTGCGCAGGAATACGACACTGCTTGACCAAATAGGCAATTTTTTGGGTAATCACTGAGGTTTTACCCGAACCCGCCCCCGCAAGTACTAACAAGGGCCCTTGAGTGTATTTCATGGCTTCAAGTTGCTTGTCGTTCAAATGACTTGCAGATGACATAGGTGTTCCTCTTTTCATTCAGCGCTCGATTATAGTCATCTGCGCATCTATTGACTAATCATTTCAAAATTTTTTAAAACTAAACCTGACAAAAAAACAGTCATAAAAAAACCACCCGAAGGTGGTTTTTTTCACTTCAAAAATTCAATACAGAATTATTGAACTTGATAGATGCTGATTTCTACACGACGGTTTTGTTCTTTACCTGCAGCAGTTGTATTGTCTGCAACTGGATTAGAAGCACCTAGACCTTGAGCATTAATACGTGATGTAGAAATACCTTTAGACGCTAAGTAGCTTGCAACAGATTGTGCACGCGCTTGTGATAATGGAATGTTGATTGCATCAGAACCTGAACTGTCTGTGTAACCAGAAACCAAGATGCCGCTTTGTTGGTCTTCAGTTAAAGTTGCAGCAACTTTATCCAAAGTTGAGTAGAAGTTGGTTTTGATGTTTGATTTGTTGGTATCAAAAGTAATGCTACCTGGCATTACCAAACCTACTGAACCATCAGCATTACGGTTTACTTCAACGCCTGTACCCGCCATTTGTTGACGTAATTTCTTTTCTTTGCTGTCAAGATAAGCACCTGATAAACCACCTACAACTGCACCAATTGCAATTGCACGGTTGTTTTGACGGCTAGAGTTCGCATTACCTTTAGAGATACCGTAACCCGCTGCAGCACCTAAAACTGTACCAATTGCTGTTTTATCAAATTGAGTTACGCCAGTTGTTGATTGGCAACCAGATAAAACCATTGCACCTACTACTGCTGAGATTGCTAATGCGCGCATTATTAAACCTATCTATAGACTAATATTATAAAAAAATCGAATCGTGATAAATCACGATTCGATTCCATTATAACTTCTTTATTATTAGTTTGTTGCGTAAATACTGATCTCTACACGTCTATTTTGCTCACGACCTGTTGCAGTTGCGTTACTCGCAATCGGATTTGCAGCACCTTGACCTTGTGCATTAATACGACCTGTTGGTACGCCTTGAGATGCTAAATAGCTCGCAACCGCTTGTGCACGTGCTTGTGACAACGGGATATTGATCGAATCATTCCCTGTGCTATCGGTATAACCGGTTACTAGGATTGCACTCTTGTTATCTTCAGTAAGAGTTTGCGCAACTTTATTCAAGGTTGAATAGAAGTTCGATTTGATGTTGGATTTGTTGGTATCAAAGGTAATGTTACCTGGCATTACCAGACCTACAGAACCATCTGGATTACGGTTGACTTCAACGCCGGTACCTGCCATTTGTTGACGAAGTTTTTTCTCTTTATTGTCAAGATAAGCACCTGCCACGCCACCTAAAACAGCACCGATTGCAAGGGCACGATTGTTTTGGCTACTTGAGTTTGCATTCCCTTTAGAAATACCCCAACCTGCTGCTGCACCCAAAACTGATCCAATGGCTGTTTTATCGTATTGAGAAACACCTGTAGTTGACTGACAACCTGATAACACCATTGCCCCAACGACTGCTGAAATTGCTAGTGCACGCATGACATGCCTCCAATTGTGATTGTTGTTTGTGGTTAAATAATGAGTTCAAAACCTAACTTTAACTATTGATTTTTTGTTACTATTTTAAGCAATACTTACATTTTGTAATACTTAGAGAAGAAACATTGTGTGTTTCATCATATTTTATTCACAGTTTAAGTTTGTTAGGTTAAATTGAGATTGTGAACAACATAGTAAATGCTATGTATCGGATTAACCTTATACAAAGTTTTGGGAATGTTCAATGGTGAGCAAGAAACAACCAATTTTAAAAAAAATAAGTAATGGATTGACTGTGGGCTCGGTAATCACCGGAAGTACCTTTTTTCATGGCCCTCCAGTGCTCGCTTTGGGCTTAACCAAACTGATTAAAAAATCAAAAAAAATTGATGAAGCCAATATTGGTATTACCAACAGTTGGCTGAGTGTCAACAACTGGCTGATTGATCATGTGCTACCCAATTTAAAATGGCATATCACGGTTGATGATGACTTAGACCTCTCGATGCAAGGTCGTTATCTCATGACCTGTAACCATCAAAGTTGGGTCGATACCACGGTCAATCAATACTTTGGTTTAACCCGTATGCCCCTAACCCGCTTCTTTACCAAGTGGGAACTGATCTTTATTCCTTTCGTGGGACAAGCCTTTAAGATTTTGGGCTTCCCCATGATGAAACGTCACACCAAAGAACAAATTGCTAAAAATCCTGAACTCAAATATCGAGATTTAGAAGAAGCACGCAAGTCTTGTGAGCAGTTACTCAGCCAACCTTTTACTTTACTCAACTATTTAGAAGGCACGCGCTTTAGTGTTGAAAAGCATCAGCAACAAAACTCACCTTATGTGAATTTATTGAAGCCCAAAGCCGGCGGTTTGGCATTAGCACTGAGTATTTTAGAAAACGAAATTGATGCTTTGGTGGATATGACTATTGTTTATCCTGACGGTGCGCCGGGTTATGGTGATTTTTGGCTGGGTGAAGTGTCTCAAATTGCGGTGAATTTACGTAAAATTGCGATCCCGGATTGGGTCCGTGGCGGCAACTATGAAGATGATGCTGAATACCGTGCCCGCTTTCAAAAGTGGGTCGATGAACTGTGGGCGGAGAAAGATCAATTGATCACTGAAATGAAGCAACAATATGCGGTGTAGTCTTTTGAATATCTATTTAAGTCAATTTTACGACTCGACAACATTGAACAATAAATCATAAAACAAAAAGAATAAAATTATGACCGTAGAACCACAGCGCACTAAAACAGGCTTCCAAGCGATTCGTCATGACACAATCGCTTGGAAACTGTATTTGGCCTATGACATTTTTATGATGCTGATTATTGTGATCAACTTAATCTGTATCAGCTCCAATGCTTTTTTGATGAGCCATATCGGCGCATGGGTGTTTGAACAACTGCATTTAAGTCATATTCTGCAGCTTTATAAAACTGAGCTTAATCCTTGGGTGATTAAAACTGAGAATTGGTTTATTGTCTTTTTGATCATAGAACTGTTCATTCGTTGGCTGATTGCGATTGTGCAAAAGCATCATCAACGTTGGTTCTTTTTCCCCTTTATCCATTGGTACGAAATTTTAGCGATCCACCCTTACCTACGTTTTTTACGTTTGATTCGTGCCGGTATTATTGCCTTTCGGCTGCATGAATTGGGATATCATGTCGTTCCTAGTGCCATGCTCAAACAATTGAAGTTTTACTATCATGTCTTGATGGAAGAGCTGTCGGATCGAGTGGTTATTTCGGTCATTGATGGCGTTAAAATGGAACTTGACACCAGCTCTACGCATAAAAGAATTATTCATGATTTGGTGGATCATCATCGTGAAATGTTCGCTACAACTTTAGCTCAAGTTTTACAAGAGTCCTTAGCCACCGAACTCAAAGCACAGCAAAACCTGATTGCTGAAAACGTCGGTCATGTCGTAGTAAAAGCGATTGAAGATACCCCCGAGCTTACACAGTTACTACGCTTAATCCCGATTGTCGGCGGTCGTATTGAACAGCAGATTCATTCAATTGGGCAGCGTTTAGGTGAAAATATTACCCATGGTTTAGTGCAACCTTTAGTGACAGGATCGAGCACGACGCCGAATGCGCAATACCAACGGATTGCTGAAAAACTCAGTCAAATTAATATTGAAAATCGATCACTTGAACAATTGGTTGAATCTGTAGTCTATGAAAGTTTAGAATCGCTACGAAAGCAAGTTGCAGTGAAACAGTGGCAACTGAAACTCGAGAAAAATGATCAACTCAAAGAATAGTCAATTCATTGAAAATATATGTATCTCCGCTAGTGAAATGGATCATTTTGTTCTAGCATTTGCAAAATTGAATAGTGTTCACTTCGATAACAAAAGACGAAGGATTTAAGGAATAAATATGGCTGATATTCGGATTACCGGCAGAATGGTGAATTTTACCCGAATAACCTTTGACACCAATGATCATAAAGTTATCCGCCAACAACTCAGCGACATGATGAACGAAACCTCCTATCAAGGGGCTTTGGTGATTCTCGATACCACTGTAGAACAAGAACTGATTGCGTTAATCCAATTATTGGTCAGCTTAGACTTACAACCGATGGCTGTGGTGGATGGGTTAATGGGAGATGAAGCACGCTCAATTCAATTCCCTGTTTTACCTGCAGACCGTCCTTTGCAACGGATTAAAGCCACCAAAGAACAAGTGTTGGAAGAAAAAGTAGAGCCTGCGCCTTCTACTGCGTTACCAGTAGCAGAAAAAGCAACCAAAACCATTAAACATATAACCTCTTATCACAATGAAGTGTTACGTACCGGTCAATGTCTGGTGCAAGACCACGGTGATATTATTTTAAATGCGGGGATTAATAGCGGTTCTGAAGTGATTGCTTCAGGAAATATACATATCTACGGTAGTGTTCGTGGTAGAGTCATTGCCGGCGCAGGCGGTAATATTGCAGCACGGATTTTTTGTCATTGTTTAGAAGCTGAATTGGTTTCGATTGCAGGCACCTATTGTGTCGCTGATGACATTCCAGCGCATGTGACCAAAAAGCCGGTACATATTTATTTGAATGACAGCCAAGAGCTGGTATTTGAAGCTTTAGAATTTTAATGTATAAATAAACACCAAACCCTTATTTTAAATATAAGGGAAACCATAACAGGAGTGGATTCGGTGGCGAAAATTGTTGTCGTAACATCAGGTAAAGGTGGCGTAGGTAAAACAACGACCAGCGCATCTTTTGCAACAGGTTTAGCCCTTCGTGGCCACAAAACTGTTGTTATCGATTTTGACGTAGGCTTACGTAACCTTGACTTGATCATGGGTTGTGAACGTCGCGTTGTATACGATTTTGTGAATGTGTTAAATAACGAAGCGCGATTACAACAAGCACTGATTCGTGATAAAGAAATTGAAAATCTTTATATTTTGCCAGCATCTCAGACACGTGATAAAGATGCGTTGACAGATGAAGGTGTAGCACGTGTGATGGATGAACTTTCACAAGAGTTCGATTACATCATTTGTGACTCACCTGCGGGGATTGAGCGTGGTGCGATTTTAGCGATGTATCATGCGGATGAAGCGATTATTGTAACAAATCCGGAAATTTCTTCAGTACGAGATTCTGACCGTATTATTGGTATGCTCGACAGCAAAACCAAGAAAGTTGAAAACAACGAAGGTCGTATTCGTAAGCACTTGTGTATTACACGTTTCAACCCTGAACGTGCTGACAAACAAGAAATGCTGACCATTGATGACATTTCAAAAGATATTTTACGTGTGCCGACTTTGGGTGTGATTCCTGAATGTAAGAGCGTTCTTCAAGCATCAAATGAAGGTAAACCTGTCATTCTTTACACTGAAGAAGCGGCTGGCCAAGCGTATGATGACCTTGTTGCACGTTTCTTAGGTGAAGACCGTCCTTACCGTCATATTACGGTAAAACCTAAAGGTTGGTTAGCACGTCTATTTGGAGCGTAAGATATGGCAGGTTTTTGGAGTAAACTTTTCAGTAGCGATGACAAACCATCAAGTGCACAAACCGCTAAAGATCGTTTAAAAGTCATTGTTGCATCTGAGCAAGGTTTAGGTAAGCGCTTAAGCCAAGATAAGATTGACCAAATGAAAAAAGAAATCATGCAAGTGGTTAATCGCTATGTCCGTGGTGTCGATGAACAACACATTCAAATGTCTGTGCGTTCCGAAGCCAATATTGAAATGTTGGAAATGAATATCAATTTGCCTGAAGAACATTAATCTGATTTTTGATTAGTCAAGCAAATTGAATCAAGGCAAAATATGAGCCTTAACAAAGCACTGCTTTGTTAAGGCGCAAGACGAGAAGCTATGCTTCGAGTAGACTTGAATAAAGCACTGCTTCGCCCGGTCGCAAGACGAGAAGCTCTGCTTCGAGTGGGCTTGATAAAGCAATGCTTTGTCTAGCCGCAAGACGAGAAACTATGCTTCAAGTAGACTTGAATAAAGCACTTCTTTGCCGGTCGTACTATGAGAAGCGATGCTGCGAGCAGACTCAATCACGTCGACTTTAATCTTGCGCACTCATCTTTTGCTTTTTTTATAACATCAGTATTTACAAGGAGATTGCCATGGCATTATCTCAGCCAGCCACGTTCAATGAAGAATGGTCAGATGAGCGCGTTTTTGCCTACTTAACTCAGCTTCCTCCTGCAGGAGTGAATGCTGATTTTCACGTTCTATATCATGCATTCAAACATATGCGCCCTGCAGATTATGAACGTCTTTTGACTCAGTTTGTGGCAGATGGTCGTGATGTCAATGCAACCAATCCTGAAGGTCAACGCATTCATGACGTGATTGCAACCTTTCCACGTCAAAAAGAAGGCTTCTTAGAAGTGTTAGCTAAGTTTGCTTAAAGCACATCGAAGAAATAAAAAAACCTGCTAAAAGCAGGTTTTTTTATTTTTATCACTATGAAAAATCGTTTAAAATTAAATCACAAAAATATTTATAAATAATCCATAGAAGAAACATAACATAATGATCAACAATGAAATTAAAACTTTACATAACCATCTCGCATACTCGGCAGTATCCGAACAAAAGCTCATTAGTCTAAAAAAATTTATTATTTTAAATATTTTCTCTTTGGGGTTTTATTTGATTGCTTGGATTTTTCAAGCTTGGCGATTCTTTCTACAAAAAGATCATCTTGATATCAGAATTGCTCTAAGAACAGGTTTTGGTGTGATTTATCTGTATCCATTATTTTTAAAAATAAAAAATTACGCATCTAAAGAAAATAAAGTATTTGATCTCAAGAGCTTAATTATGTATTTGGGTGTCATAATCACCTGTATATTACCTGAACCTCTGTCTTATATTTCGATCTTCAGCTTTATATTTTTTATCCCTGCTTTTCGCCAACTCAACCATGCAAAAAGAAATGACCCTGACATTGTTTGCATTGAGCAAAATAAATTCTCAAGGGGTCATAAAATCGTAATCTTTATTGGTACTATTTTTTGGGTGTTAATCTTATTTTCAGTACTTTGGACAATCATGCAAGCGTCATCATAAGCTATGCTTGTAATGACGCTCATACGTTTTAGACTAAAATGTCTCGTTTACCATTGGCACCTTGTGGACTGACAAGTCCCTGCTCTTCCATTTGATCCACAATACGCGCAGCACGGTTATAGCCTAGACTAAATTTACGCTGTAGTGACGAGACAGACACTTTACGGGTTTCCAAAACGAAAGATACACACTGATCATACAATGCATCACGGTCAGAGCTACCATCCCCATCTTCAAAGCCACGTGAAGTCGGCTCTTCATCATAAGGTGTTAGGATTTCATCGACATAGTTGGGTGAACCACGTTCACGCCATGCATCACAAATACGATTCACTTCATCATCTGAAATAAAGGCACCATGTACACGTTCAGGCTCAATTTTACCCGGTCCTAAGAACAGCATGTCACCATGACCTAACAGGTCTTCTGCACCACCGGCATCAAGAATCGTACGTGAATCGAGCTTACTGTTCACGCGAAGCGCAGCGCGGGTGGGAATATTGGCTTTAATCAAACCTGTCACCACATCCACAGTTGGACGCTGTGTCGCAAGCAATAAATGAATGCCGGCTGCACGGGATTTCTGTGCCAGACGCGTGATCATTTCTTCAGCTTTCTTACCGACTTGCATGATCATATCGGCGAACTCATCGGCAACAATCACAATCAGTGGCATGGTTTGTAAGCGTGGCGCACGACTTTGAGTTGCGGTATCTTCAGGCTTCCATGTTGGATCAATCAGATCTTCACCATTGGCAATCGCCTCTTCCACCTTACGGTTAAAGTCGGTCAACTTACGCACTTTCAATAATGACATCAGTTTATAACGGCGTTCCATTTCATTAACACACCAATTCAATGCATTGACTGCATCTTTCATATCCGTCACAACAGGCGTCAATAAATGCGGAATATCGTTATAGTTGGCAAGTTCCAATTGTTTCGGATCGATCATGATCAAACGCAGTTGCTCAGGGGTATATTTCAACAACATCGACAACAGCATCGCATTCACAGCCACCGATTTACCTGAACCTGTGGTCCCGGCCACCAACATATGCGGTGCTTTAGCTAAATCAGCCAATACAGGATTACCTGAAATATCTTTACCCATGGCCATACTGAGTAAAGCATTCGGATCACGATAAGCCGGTGTTTCCAACAATTCGATTAAACGCACCATTTCACGGGTACTGTTCGGTACTTCGATACCAATATACGGTTTACCCGGAATCACTTCCACCACACGAACAGAGGCCATTGACATTGAACGTGCCAAGTCACGAGAAATATTGGTGACTTTAGAAGCTTTCACCCCCGGAGCCAAATCAAGTTCAAAGCGTGTCACCACTGGACCGGGCTGAGCTTCAATGACTTTGGCTTTGACGTTAAACTCTTGCAGCTTAATTTCCAACAGTTCAGATAAACGCGCCAATTGTTCCGCAGTGAAATTGACTTTTTTATTCGGATCGACTTTATCTAAGATATCAATCCCCGGTAAAGGCGATAAATCTTTACGTTTCTGTGCGACTTGCATTGCCAAAGACATTGGACGACCAAAGGCATCCGTGAGTGGTGCATCTAAATCGAAATCATCATTTTGATCTTCTGCTTCAGGCGCACCAGCAGTTTCTTGCCAAGCCTCACGGAATGCATCTTTATCTGCTGCAATACGTCGTTTTTCTTCTTCTGAAACAATGGAACTATGCTGACTATCTAAACGTGTTTGAGTCGCTATGTCCGTCTGAATCTCACCACGAACGAAAGGTGTCGATTGTGCATAGCTATTCAGTTTAGGTGTAACTTCGGCAGCATGGTTTGAATCAAAGCTTCTAGTCCTTTGATCATTTAGATCTTCATCCACCAACAATGCCAAATCATCGAGTTCGGCAGCCAAATTTTCAGTATTTTGAAATGGCTTAGCCTGAATACCTGAATGCGTTGCAATCGCCTGAGCAACAGTCGCAGTTTGTACCGCATTGGACATCAAATCAGGTGATGAACGTGAAGCCTCTGTTTGTGTATTGAATGGAGAATGTAGATCACTGGCCGGCTTATCATTCGGTACCACAGCCAATAACTCATCAAACACTTCATCATCATTCCAATCCAAAGGATCAGACGAGGTCTTTTGTTGAACTTTTTGATCAGTGTGATGCATCGAAGAACTTTGAGCAAATTGCGATGGATTGATCGATTGCACAGTCGCTTTCGGATTTAAATCATCTTCCGCGGCTTTTAGCAATTCATCAATTTCACGTTTATGATCATCCTCATGATGCAGTGCTTTCCACACTTCACCCGTTGGGACAATACGTTTGGTTTCTTGCTCCAAACGATGTGCCTTTTCAAGCGTTTTTTCGAATTCTGCTTCATCTTCAGGATCAATAAAATCGTTTGATAATTTTTCTTGTACCACGATATCTTGAAATAGACGTTCAGCAGCCAATTCAGTTTTTTTATCTTTTGCTACTTTATTTTGCAGCGGTTGTGCTTGATTGAGATCAGCTTCATTCGATGCTTGCTGAGCTGGCTCAGTAGCTTGTTTAACTTTTGCATGCGGTGCTTTTGGACTGGTCAGGTCATAAGCTGATTCTGTTTCAGGTACATTCTTATAAAATAATTCTTGTAAGTAAGCAGGTGCTGCTTTAAGTGTTGCCCAAGTTCGATTCCACTGAATCCCAAAGGCTAAGGTTAATAGCACCAAACTCAGTGCAACCAAGAAGAATGTTGCACCATAAACCGTGAGCAATCCTTTTAAGCTTTCCCCAAGCTCATAACCAATAATGCCGCCAGAGGCATTGGTTAACGTATCTGCCGGGACATTCCAAAGCAGATAAGCCAAACTTGCTGTGGTCAGCAAAATAAAGAATTGTGCAGCATAGCGAAATGGACGACTGACAAAGCTATGTGGCCACCATACTTGAATCGCTTCAACAAAAAAGTAAATTGGAATGACTAAACTTGCCCAACCGAAGAAACCAAACAATAGATCTGCAATCCAAGCCCCTGCTACCCCACTCGCATTTGAAACTTGTTGAGTATCGCTTGAAATGTGCATCCAACCCGGATCAAATGGGGTATAGGTGACTGTTGCAAGGAACAGATATATCCCAAATGAAATCAAGAAGAATGTTAAAAGTAAGCGCTGTGCATATACACTCGACACCGCAGTCATATACTGTCCTGTAAACAATTATTCATAATGTTCTAATGTTGAATTGATTCAATTTCTTCAAACAAGAAATTTTTATATTATGCACGTGTTGAAAAAAAAAAGATGCATGATTGTTGAAGTTACTTAGTAACTTTGCAATGACGCAACACTATATAGCCCAATTCGATTTAGATGATCAATATATTCGACATTGAATCGACAGACCTTTGACAAACTTTCACGTATAATTTGAACAAATCTATTATTTCGAATTGATAAAGGAAGATTGGGATGAGCGCTCGTCACTCACGTTTAATCATTTTAGGCTCTGGCCCTGCAGGTTATAGTGCTGCTGTTTATGCAGCGCGCGCAAATTTAAAACCAACCCTGATTGCGGGTATGCAATTGGGTGGTCAATTGACTACAACCACCGAAGTGGATAACTGGCCGGGCGACCCTGAAGGTTTAACGGGTCCTGCATTGATGGAACGTATGCAAGCGCATGCTGAGCGTTTCGGTACAGAAATTGTTTACGACCACATCAATGAAGTAGATTTAAATGTGCGTCCATTCGTTTTAAAAGGCGATATGGAAGAATACACCTGTGATGCTCTCATTCTTGCAACAGGTGCAACAGCTCAGTACCTTGGTCTAGAGTCTGAAGCAGCTTATATGGGTCAAGGTGTCAGTGCCTGTGCGACCTGCGACGGATTCTTCTACAAAAACCAAAAAGTGATGGTTGTCGGTGGTGGTAATACTGCGGTGGAAGAAGCGCTTTATTTATCCAATATCGCATCTCACGTGACGCTTGTTCACCGCCGTGACAAAGTACGTTCTGAAAAGATCCTACAAGATCATCTGTTTGCCAAAGAAAAAGAAGGCAAAATCAGCATCATTTGGAACCATCAAGTCGATGAAGTCTTGGGTGATCCTAAATCAGGTGTGACCCATGTTCGTTTAAAATCAACAGTAGATGAATCAACACAAACTGTAGATGTTACAGGTGTTTTTATTGCGATTGGCCACAAACCGAATACGGCAATGTTCGAAGGTCAACTCCAGTTACGTGATGGCTATATACAAGTACAAAGCGGTACTGCAGGCAATGCAACTGCAACTTCTGTACCGGGCGTATTTGCTGCGGGTGACGTTGCTGACAATATTTATCGTCAAGCGATTACATCAGCGGGTTCAGGCTGTATGGCTGCACTCGATGCTGAAAAATATTTAGATGCGCTTTAAGCTTCAAAATGATTTAAGATTTACTTATAAGTCTTTAAAATCATTGTAAAAAAACCACCTTCGGGTGGTTTTCTTTTCCCCATAGTTCCTCTATAACTAATGCAAATTATAAAATTGAATGGGGAAATAATAATGACAACACATTGGACAGATGGCTATCAAACAACGGTCAACTATACTTATGGTTATTACCGTGATCTTAGCCCGAATTATCAACGATTTTGCCTACTGTTAAATGGTGTCGATTGCCCTTCAAGTCATGCCGAACACACCCATTGCGAATTAGGTTTTGGTCAAGGGGTGAGTTTAAATATTCATGCAGCTTCAAACTTTGGGCATTTTTACGGCACCGACTTTAATCCTGCTCATGCGGCGCATGCCAATATGCTGGCAGAACAAAGCGAAACTGAGCATCATTTTTATGATGACAGTTTTGAAGAACTCCTGAACAAAGATTTACCAGCGTTTGATTCCATCAGTTTACATGGGATTTGGAGCTGGATCAGTCATGAAAACCAACACATTATTTTAAAATTTATCCGTAAATTCTTAAAACCGAATGGCATTGTCTATATCAGTTATAACTGTGTCACAGGTTGGGCGGCCAATATGCCGATTCGTGAGTTATTCCATAGTCATTTTAAATTTAATAGCACCAGCACCAATCCGATTCAGAATGTGAAAGATGCCTTAGATTTTAGTGAAGATTTGCTCAATCAAAATCCGATCTTTGCACGACGCAACCCCAATGCGCTGAGTAAAGTTAAAGATTTAAAAAATCAAAATCCCAATTATTTGATCCACGAATATCTCAATCAAGATTGGCAATGCTTCTCTTTTCAGCAAGTAGTGAAAACACTCGAGGACATTAAACTTACTTATGCCGGTTCAACCGACCTCAATGCATTATTGGATAACATTAATTTTTCTGAAGAACATCAAGCCTTTTTAAATCAAATTGAGCATCCTGTTTTTAAAGAACAATGCCGTGACTACTTTGCCAATACGCAATTTAGACGAGATTTATTTATTCGTGGCAAAAACAATTTGACGCTGCAACAGACCCATCAACGGCTTAGACAGATTCCTTTTGTTTTATTATCTGCAGCAGAACACATTCCAAAAACGATTAATGGTTATTTGGGCGAATTCAATCTACTGCCTGAAGTTTACCAACCGATTGGAGAGATGTTTAAAGCTCAAGATTACCAAAGCTTGACCATTGCTGAAATTGAAGCAAAGTACCCTGAACTTAACTTCAATAAAATTTTGAATGCCATGACTATTCTGTGTCATTTGGGAATCGCTCAGCCTTGCCAAATTAAACCGACAGCAAAAATGATTGAACAATCGCAATCTGTAAATCGGTATCTGTTGGAACAAGCCACGTTTCAAACCAACTATCAAGTGCTTGCCTGCGCTATCACCGGCATAGGCATCCCTACCGATCACTTTAGCCAATTATTTTATCGTGCGCACTTTATTGAAGGCTTACAGACCAAAGAACAGTTTGCTGAATATGTGTTTGAGGTCATTCAGAAACTCGGGTGGTATGTTTTAGATCAAGATGGTAAATCAATTACCGATAACGATCAAAGCATTCAAATCATTGCACAAAAAGCACAGTATTTTTTAGACAGTGAGAAACTCAAGATTGCACAACATTTAAAACTTTTTGCTTAAATCCACAGCAAGCCTATCCATTCTTTGATTAGAATAGAAAGACAGTATGACTAAAGCTTAAGACTATGTTAGCACCATCTCAATTTATCTTTCCCGATCCCATTGCCTCCGACCCTGAGGGACACGGGCTGATTTGTATTGGTGCTGACCTTTCCCCTTCCACCTTATTTGAATCTTATTCACATGGATTATTTCCATGGTTTAATGAGGATGAACCCATCTGCTGGTGGTGTCCGGAACCCCGTTGCATCATTCGTCCACAGGATTACCATTCGAGTAAATCGCTGATTCGAAATATGAAAAAACATGATTATCGCATAACCGTGAATCATACTTTTGAACAAGTCATTCGCTCTTGCTCGCTACCCAGAAGCTATGCAGATGAAACCTGGATCTCGGAAGAGATTATCCAAGGCTACACCGCACTGTTTGATGCGGGCTATGCCTACAGTGTGGAAGTCTGGAATAAAGAGCAACATTTGGTTGGCGGGCTTTATGGTGTCAGTATTGGTAAAGGCTGCTTTGGTGAATCGATGTTTAGTCGTGAGACCGATGTTTCAAAAATGGCGTTCTATGCATTGATGCTGATTGGACAGGAAAATGAATTACCTTGGATCGACTGTCAATTGGTCAATGATCATCTCTTAAGCCTTGGCGCGAGTACACTTTCTCGCCAAGACTACCTTTTATCGTTACAAGATGTGATAAAAGCACCGCAAATCGATTGGCAAAAATACCAAGACGGTGTATTTTCAAGTAAAACAATGGCCATGAACCACAGGATGATTCAGGCATGAACAATAAGAGAGGGACAACTTGTTATGAATTCTTATCACCCCAAGTCCCTGTTGAACGACTTACAATATTATATTACCCCACCACATGACTGTAGTTATTTGGATGATAAATCTGCACGCATGGTGTTCCTCGATCCTACACATCGCATCAATGTCGTGACGTTATCTGAACTTTCTCGTATGGGCTTTCGACGCAGTGGCGACTTTGTCTATCGCCCTGAATGTCATTTGTGTCGTCAATGCTTGTCTTGCCGTGTTCCTGTCGCTTCCTTTGCAATGAATAGTGCACAGAAGAAAGCATGGAAACGCAATCAAGATTTAACTGTCAAAATTACCCAAACCCAAGATGCTTCAGACATTCATTACGCCCTATATGAACGTTACATCAATGAACGTCATGCTGATGGCGATATGTTTCCACCCAGTTACGATCAATTTGAAAAATTCCTGATTCATAGTTGTAGCAATAGCTTTTTCTTAGAACTTTGGAAGGATGATCGCTTAATCAGTGTATCGACCTGTGATGTGTTGGATGATGGCGTTTCTGCGGTGTATACGTTTTTTGATCCTGATGAATCAAAACGCTCGCTAGGCGTATTTGCTGTACTCAAACAAATCGAATATGTGCAATCGTTACAGCAAAATTATGTCTATTTGGGTTACTGGGTACCGCATTCAAATAAGATGAATTATAAGTCCCAATATACCCCATTTGAATTACTGCTCGATGGACAATGGCGACGTATCAATCGAACCTTAAAGGCAGATGAAATTCAGCATTTAGGAGAAATGCTCATGACGACTCTGCCTTCGGAATGGACAGATTTCATTGTGAAGTAATGTGATTTATAAAAGTCATTAATTCAGCAAACTTTAATTCATTACATCTTAAACAGTTTGGAAAAGTCATCGCTGCATGACTTCACCATAATCACTGCATTCTCTTTCGAACCGTCCGGTTTTGGATAATAATTTCGGCGAATATCAATTTGGTGAAAGCCTGCCTTTTCATATAACCCAATCGCAGCCAAATTACTTTCACGTACTTCTAAAAAAATTTGTACCGGATTATTTTTAAGCAATTCAATTGATGCTTCTAATAATCTAAAGCCCAAGCCTTGACCCTGCATTTTCGGATCAATCGCCATCAATAACAAATTGGCTTCATCCACTACGGGTTGCAAAATACAAAAACCGACTACTTCGCCTTGATGTTCAATCACCGTACTTTGATATGACTCAACTGAGTCATTAAACTGCCCAATGGTCCATGGATGGCTTTGTACTTTTTGCTCAATACGTGCAACGGTGTCTACATCTTGTTTTTGCATGTAACGAATCATGGAACGGATCTAATCAAAACTGAAAACGCATTATAGAAAGATTCTGCTAAAAAACGAATAAAAAAATGGGCAACTCACGTTACCCAATAAGCACGACACTTTAAAACTTAATTTTCGAGAATTTAGGCTTTTGCAAATTAATGCTTAAAAATCTAAAGCTGAACCATTTTAGAGTGTAAGCATTAAAACCCTAATTTAGCTTTCCAATGCTCCAATAGACTCACGGTATCTAAGTCATTCGGATGGAAACCAGGTTTGAAATACGCCAACATTTCTTTCCCCATGCCCGATATAATCCCTTTCGATGGACTATAGCCATAGGTGTAAATATCTTTCAAAGACTCGATATTCAACTGATTATCTTCTTTCAATAAGCGCGCAACAAAATAGCTTTGTACTAAAAACAGCACCACCATGGCTAAAGCTAATCCACCAGTACGTGCGACATAGGCTTTCACGCCTTTGCCAAAGACGTTTTCAAACACATCATACGCCACAGCTTTGTGTTCATTTTCTTCCACTGCATGCCATAACCACATGGTTTTCATGGTTTCATCAGTCATTAAAGCTTGAATATGTTCATTTCGCAGCAATTCAGATGCAATCGTTGCGGTAAAATGTTCTAGCGCTGTTGTTCCAATCAGATCAATCATCTGCTGAGTGATGCCAAAAGGCTTACCCATAAACGCCGCAGACTTACGGAAGCTTTGAATGGCGGTATGGGTATATTGCTCTAAACAATCTACATCATGACCAAACTTTTGTGCCGATGCATTGAAGTTTGCATGCTCATGGGTATGCATCGCTTCTTGCCCAATAAAACCACTGATTTCTTTTTGTAACGCTTCATTGTCTTTGATGGCAGGATGCTGACGCACCGCACGCACTGAATCGATAAAAAACTTTTCACCTGCTGGAAACAGTGCAGACAATGCCGTCATAAAATGGGTTAGCCCGGCTGAACCATCCATCCAATATTCAGGCACGTTATTAAAATCGAATTGCATACGACGTACTGGAAAAGAAGCCCCTGCACGGTTGGTAATATTGACTTTAGCATTCATTGCTCAACTCCTGTTAAAGGGAATTCATCCACTTCAAATCTTTTGATTATTTTGTATTGTTATTTATATTACGTTCTTAAAATAAAATGAGAAATGCCGTATAGGTCACATAAATATCAGTTAAGGACATGCTCATATAGTTATTGTCTAACAATTTATTGATTGAAGTCTGATTTTATAGACAAAAAAAAGCGCCTCAAAGAGGCGCTTTTTTCACACAATTAATACTTATGCAGTTACTTTAGCAACAACACCAGCACCCACTGTACGACCACCTTCACGGATCGCAAAACGTAGACCTGGGTCCATTGCGATTGGGTGGATCAATTCTACTGACATTTCAACGTTGTCACCTGGCATAACCATTTCAACGCCTTCTTGCAATTGAATTGCACCAGTTACGTCAGTTGTACGGAAGTAGAACTGTGGACGGTAACCGTTAAGGAATGGAGTATGACGACCACCCTCTTCTTTAGAAAGTACGTATACTTCTGCGTCGAATTTAGTATGCGGTTTGATCGCACCTGGTTTAGTCAATACTTGACCACGTTGAACGTCTTCACGTTTAGTACCACGTAGAAGAACACCACAGTTCTCGCCTGCACGACCTTCGTCAAGCAATTTACGGAACATTTCAACGCCAGTTACAGTTGTTTTAACTGTGTCTTTGATACCAACGATTTCAACTTCTTCGCCTACTTTCACGATACCTGATTCAACACGGCCAGTTACTACTGTACCACGACCAGAAATAGAGAATACGTCTTCGATTGGCATCAAGAATGCTTTATCGATTGCACGTTCTGGTTCTGGGATGTAAGAGTCAAGAGCAGCAACCAATTCAATTACAGCTGATTCGCCATATTGACCGTCGTTACCATTTAACGCTTGAAGCGCTGAACCACGGATGATTGGAGTGTCATCACCTGGGAAGTCATAAGTAGAAAGAAGTTCACGAACTTCCATTTCTACCAATTCAAGAAGCTCTTCATCATCAACAAGGTCACACTTGTTAAGGAATACAAGGATGTATGGTACACCTACTTGGCGAGAAAGAAGGATGTGTTCACGTGTTTGTGGCATTGGACCATCAGTCGCAGCACATACAAGGATCGCACCGTCCATTTGCGCAGCACCAGTAATCATGTTTTTAACATAATCGGCGTGACCTGGGCAGTCTACGTGCGCGTAGTGACGAGTTGGAGAATCGTATTCTACGTGTGAAGTATTAATGGTAATACCACGTGCTTTTTCTTCTGGTGCAGAGTCAATTGCTGCGTAATCTTTCGCTTCACCGCCGTAAGTTTTTGCACAGATAGTTGCAATTGCAGCAGTTAAAGTAGTTTTACCATGGTCGACGTGACCAATTGTGCCCACGTTAACGTGTGGTTTATTACGTTCGAACTTAGCCTTAGCCATGAGATCTTCCTTTTTAAACGACTCATGCAGGGTTACTGCATGAGCATTTGGTTTTAACTATGAATTAGTTTGGGCTTATAGTAATCGAAAGATTACTCGTCGTCACCTTTTTTACCGCCAGACTGGAACTTAGAAATGATGCCTTCAGCCACGTTACGTGGTGTTTCAGCATATTTAGCAAATTCCATAGAGTAAGTCGCACGACCTTGAGACATAGAACGCATTTGAGTCGCGTAACCAAACATCTCAGCAAGTGGAACTTCAGCACGAATTGCTTTAGTACCACCAGGTAAATCGTCCATACCTTGAACCATACCACGACGACGGTTTAAGTCACCCATGATATCGCCCATGTAGTCTTCTGGAGTTTCTACTTCAACTTTCATGATAGGTTCAAGCAAAATAGGATCCGCTTTCATGAAACCATCACGGAAGGCATAAGAACCCGCCATTTTGAACGACAATTCGTCAGAGTCGACATCATGGTAAGAACCGTCGAACAATGTAGCTTTGATGCCCACTACTGGATAACCAGCAAGTACACCATTCTTCATACGTTCTTGGATACCCTTGTCAACTGCACCGAAGAATTCTTTAGGTACTACACCACCAACAACTTCTTCAGCGAATTCGTATTCTTTACCAGCGTCAGTATCCATCGGCTCAAGACGTACGTATACGTGACCGAATTTACCTTTACCACCAGTTTGACGAACGAACTTACCTTCTTGCTCAACAGTCTTTTTGATTGTTTCGCGGTAAGCTACCATTGGTTTACCAATGTTCGCTTCAACGTTGAATTCACGCTTCATACGGTCAACGATGATGTCAAGGTGAAGCTCACCCATACCTGCAATGATGGTTTGACCAGATTCTTCGTCAGTGCGAACACGGAACGATGGATCTTCTTTCGCCAAACGACCAAGTGCGATAGACATTTTCTCTTGGTCAGCTTTAGTCTTAGGCTCTACAGCTAAAGAAATTACTGGCTCAGGGAATTCCATACGCTCTAGAGTAATAACGTTTTTCTCGTCACATAGTGTATCACCGGTGGTCACGTCTTTAAGACCTACACACGCTGCGATATCACCCGCGCGAATTTCTTCAACGTCTTGACGTTCGTTCGCATGCATTTGCACGATACGACCGATACGCTCACGTTTAGATTTCACTGGGTTGAATACTGGGTCACCTTGTTTAAGCACACCAGAATACACACGTACGAACGTTAAGTTACCTACGAACTTGTCATTCATAATTTTGAATGCAAGTGCAGAGAACGGAGCTTCGTCAGATGCTTCACGAATCGCTTTAGTTTCAGCTTTATCGTCAAGAATACCTTCGATTGGCTTAACTTCAGTCGGTGATGGTAAGAAGTCAATAACAGCATCCAACATACGTTGAACACCTTTGTTTTTGAACGCTGTACCACAAAGCATTGGTTGGATTTCGCAAGCCAAAGTTTGAGCACGAAGACCAGCAACGATTTGTTCTTTCGACAAGTCGCCATTGTTCAAGTATTCGTCCATCAACTCTTCAGAAGCTTCAGCCGCAGCTTCAACCATGTTTGTACGCCACTCATCAGCAACGTCTTGAAGATCAGCAGGGATATCACCGTACTCGAACTTCATACCTTGAGAAGCTTCATCCCAAATGATCTGTTTCATTTCGATCAAATCGATAACGCCTTGGAAGTTTTCTTCAGCGCCAACAGGGATCACAACTGGTACAGGGTGTGCACCAAGACGTGTTTTCATTTGTTCAACAACACGGAAGAAGTTGGCACCAGTACGGTCCATCTTGTTCACGAATGCTAAACGAGGAACTTGGTATTTGTTCGCTTGACGCCATACAGTTTCAGACTGAGGTTGAACACCACCTACAGCACAGTAAACCATGCACGCACCATCAAGAACACGCATAGAACGTTCAACTTCGATTGTGAAGTCAACGTGTCCCGGTGTATCAATTACGTTGATACGGTGTTCTGGGTACTGTTTAGACATACCTGACCAGAATGTAGTCGTAGCAGCTGAAGTGATAGTAATACCACGTTCTTGCTCTTGTTCCATCCAGTCCATTGTTGCTGCACCATCATGTACTTCACCAATTTTGTGAGATACACCTGTGTAGAACAAAATACGTTCTGTAGTCGTGGTTTTACCCGCATCGATGTGCGCAGAAATACCAATGTTACGGTAACGAGAAATAGGGGTTTGACGAGCCATGATTTCTTGCATTCCTAAATTTTGTTGTTTAAAACAGGACGCTTTAAGCTGCAAAACAGCTTAAAGCGCTTAGACGACAGTTCAGTGAAACCGCCCTATCATCATCCTGATTCAGGTCTCTTAACCTATTAGAAACGGTAGTGAGAGAATGCTTTGTTGGCTTCAGCCATACGATGCACGTCTTCACGTTTCTTGATCGCTGAACCTTTACCTTCAGCTGCATCAAGCAACTCACCAGCAAGACGTAAAGCCATAGTTTTTTCAGAACGCTTAGCAGCAGCGTCTACTAACCAACGCATAGCTAGGGCAGTACGACGGGATGGGCGCACTTCCATAGGTACTTGGTATGTAGCACCACCAACACGGCGAGCTTTTACTTCGACCATTGGACGAACTTTTTCAAGAGTAGTCTCGAAAAATTCAACTGGGTCTACTTTATTTTTTTCTTGAACGCGGTCTAAAGCACCGTAAACGATACTTTCAGCAATAGATTTTTTACCATCTTGCATTACGTGGTTCATGAATTTAGCGATTGTTTGGCTGCCGAACTTAGGATCCGGAAGGATTTCACGGGCAGCGACTACGCGACGTCTTGGCATTTTAATACACCTAATAAAATTGACACTTCAGGTTTATCCAGCATGAGTACAAAGTGTCATGTACCACTCGCTGGCCTTACTACACGTCGCTTGAATACCACAAAATTAAATGCAGAAATCAGACAAGCGAGACGATAAAGGATTGCGGCTACGTTTAAGAAAAGATTCTTAACGAATTATTTCTTAGGACGTTTAGTACCGTATTTAGAACGAGACTGGTTACGATCTTTAACACCAGCGCAGTCTAAAGAACCACGAACGGTATGGTAACGTACACCTGGTAAGTCTTTAACACGACCACCACGGATAAGAACAACACTGTGCTCTTGTAGGTTATGGCCTTCACCACCGATGTAGCTAGAAACTTCAAAACCAGAAGTTAAGCGAACACGGCAAACTTTACGCATTGCTGAGTTAGGTTTTTTAGGTGTAGTTGTGTAAACACGTGTACAAACACCACGACGTTGTGGGCAAGCCTTCAACGCAGGAACTTTTGATTTTTCAATCAAAGTTGTACGACCCTTACGGATCAACTGATTTGTTGTTGCCATTTGGCAATTCTCCCGTTAATTAAAAGCCCCAAAAATTACTACTTTTTGAGGGCATGCAATTGTATGCCAAGATGTAAAATTGGTCAACATTCAGTGCAGCACCGAACAATGACCAATTGTGTATATAAACTATGCGCTTAGTTGACTATTCTTTATTTAATCAGCAACTTCTTGTTTGCCCTTTTTTGTAAGTAAAGTTAATCAGTTGGCTTTAGGTGGTTTAGCTGAAGCTTTTTTCTTCACTTTCGCATCCGATGTTGCTTGTTCTGCAACTTTTGCTTCACCTTTAGACTGTTCTGCATCCGCTTCATATTCAATATCATCTTCATCTAAAGGCTGGATCAACTCATCCTCACCGACGTGCGCCAATGATTTTTGTGTAGTGACTTCATCCACCGGTTCTACATGCTGTTCTACAAGTTTTTGCAACCCTGATTCAGTCGAAACTGGCTCTGGCTTGCTACTTGCCTCCTCACCTTTTTTCACCACTTCAACTTGGGTAATCACTTTATTTTCAACGGGTGCTACCACAGGCGTAGCTGTCACTGATGGTTTCGCCTCAGTCTTAGGCTCAGCGGTTAATAACGGTGTTGCTTGTTGGAGCAAGGTTTGGGATTTTTCATAGGCAGACAAAACATCAAGTGATTCATTTGGATGTTGAATCAAATACTGCTGTGCATGTGAGAAAATCTGCTCTGCTTTGGTACTGACATCTTCAGCCAATTTCCAGCTATATACCGCACCAATACCCGCTCCTGCCAATGGGGTTAATTTAGAAAGCACTGAAATCTGTGGAAAATGATTCAACCAAGTCCATTTTAATGAACCATCTGCATTGGTCAGCCAATTCTTCAGCACCGACACATCATTACTTGAACCCAGTAAACGTTGAATTTGTGTGGTGTCTTGGGTTTGTAATAAATTGGACAATGCTCTTAGACCCACCAATAAGGTTTGCTTCTCAGCAATCGAGCCCAAATCGACCTGTTTAAAGACATATTCAACAATGTTCTGTTCATGGCGATGATCCAACTCAAAACCGTGCGCACGACCAGATTGATAAATCGATCTCAAGGTCAATGCCAAAGATAAAGGAATATCAATCGCTGTTCCGACCACACCTGTAGCGCCAGTAATCGCACCTTGTACAGCCGCCACGGTTTTATTTTGATTGGTCAAGGCTTGAGAGATGCGTGCTGAACGTGATGGATCTTGAGCAAGATCTGTCAACTCTTTGGCACCGACCTCTTTGAGCAAATGATCGACTGAACTTTGCTCTGAAACGAAATCATTGAGTTTTTCAAAAAAATAATCAGCAATTTTATTGTTTAAATCTGGCGATACCAAAGACGCCACATTATTGACTTTATTGTAATGACGACCCAGCAATTGTTGGGTCAATTTAGGCACATGACTACGAATCATTTGCTGTGGATTTTCATAAGCCGTTTGATCTTTTTTTGTTCCCAATGAAGCTGAAGTATCACTTGATGATTCAACCACTTTAGTTGGGTCGGACTCACCTTTTAACTTAGCCACCGAACCTGGAGCCACGTGATTGACCAAGTCTAATCCTGTTGTACTGAGCTTTTTAGCCACCCCAAACGCTTGTGAGATCAGTCCACCCGATTGCTTATTATTAGAATTTGCCATGTATACGCCTTCCTTATGATTTATGAGTTTTAATTAAAATACTATGTGTAGTCTAGATTTAACTCAACTTTAAACTGTTTCTTTTGGTAAGAATGCTGTGAACAGATTCGCCAATTGCGCTTTTCAACAACAGACATTGATTTGCCATAAGAATTTAAAAAACTTTCTGCTATGATTAATAAAATTTTGACAAAAGTAGTCAATCCAAACCATGCTTAAGTAATAAACACAAGGCTTGGCATGGTTTGAAACAGAATACTTAACGCATCACCATAATAGGGAACTGTAGATGAAACGTGTTGTAATCACGGGTATGGGCATTAACTCATGCATCGGTAATACATTGGAAGATGTGACTCATTCTTTACAAAATGGGATTTCAGGAACACGTTTTAACCCAACTTATGAAGAATTGAATTTCAAAAGTCATGTCAGCGCTCCTGCGGATCAAAACTTCGATGGGATTGACCGTAAATTGAAACGCTTCATGGGCGTGTGTGCAATGCATGCCTATAATGCAGCAGTCGATGCTGTGGCAAACGCAGGCTTAACACCTGAAGATTTGGCAGGCAATCCACGCTATGGTATTGCCGGCGGTTCAGGCGGTAACTCAACAGCATCTGTGGCTGAAATGGTTGAGTTGTTAGAGACCAAAGGTGCACGTAAAGTCGGCCCTTTCTTTGTCCCACGTAATATGTCAAACACCATTACCGCAAACGTGGGTGTGGCATTTAAATTACAAGGTGTCGCGCACTCGATTACCAGTGCTTGTGCAACGTCAGCGGATGCAATTGGTTATGCCTATAACCTGATCCAATTGGGCAAACAAGATTTGATGCTTGCCGGTGGCGGTGAAGAAGACCATTGGTCACAAAGTTTGTTGTTTGATGCAATGGGTGCACTTTGCTCTAAATACAACGACACGCCTGAAACAGCATCTCGTCCATACTCTGCCGATCGTGATGGTTTCGTGATTGCCGGGGGTGGCGGTTTCGTGGTGCTTGAATCACTTGAACACGCGCAAGCACGTGGTGCCAAGATTTTGGCTGAAGTTGTGGCCTATGCTGCCAACTCTGATGGTGCGGATATGGTTGCACCAAGTGGTGAAGGTGCAACACGTTGTATCTTGATGGCTTTGGAAGAAGCAAAACAACACGGTGTGGACAAAATTGACTATGTGAATACCCATGGTACGTCTACCCCTGCGGGCGACATTACTGAGCTTAAAGCAATGGGTCGTGCATTTGGTGAAGGCCATGTTCCACCACTCAGCTCAACCAAATCAATGACCGGTCACAGCTTAGGTGCTGCGGGTGTGCAAGAAGCGATTTATTCGATCCTGATGATGCAAAATGACTTTATTGCGCCAAACATCAATGTGACCGAACTTGATGAAGGTGCAAAAGGTTATGACATCGTACTTGAAAAACGTGATGCAAAATTGAATACTGTGATGAGTAATAGTTTCGGTTTTGGCGGTGTGAATGCCTGCCTCGTTTTCAAGAAGTGGGATGCATAATCCCCGATAGGATTTTCGATGGATGCTCCTTCTGATGCTTTCCTTTGGGTAAAAGCATTACATATTATTGCGGTAGTGTGCTGGTTTGCAGCGCTGTTCTACCTGCCTCGCTTGTTTGTTTATCATGCAATGAGTGAGGATGCGGTGAGTCATGAGCGTTTCCAAGTGATGGAACGTAAGTTGTATCGCGGCATTATGTGGCCTGCGATGGTGGCAACGCTGATCACAGCGCATTTTTTGGTGGATTGGGGCGATGCAACCCGTCATTATCACGATGCGATATGGTTTTACTTGAAAGTGAGTCTCGTGGGATTATTGGTGATCTACCACTTGTTCTGTGGCTATTACCGTAAAAAATTGATGCTTGATGCACACTATAAATCACACAAGTTTTGGCGTTATTTTAATGAGATGCCAACCCTGATTCTGTTTGCTGTGGTGATCTTAGTGGTGGTTAAACCGCAATTTTAAGCTGAAATCGAATACACAAAAAGCCTGCTTCAAGCAGGCTTTTTTGTGTTCTTAGTATTAGAAAATTAGAATAAAACAGAATTAAGCTGCATGCGGATAACGCTGAATCGATAAACCTTCTGTGCTGATATCCGTTGTATGATTCATCACAATATCACTAATTAATTTGCCTGAGCCACAGGCCATGGTCCAACCTAAGGTGCCATGACCGGTATTTAAGAACAAATTGTTAAACTTGGTTGCGCCAATAATTGGCGTACTGTCTGGCGTCATTGGACGTAGACCTGTCCAGAAACTGGCTTGTTCCATATCACCGCCGGGGAACAAATCTTGAGTGACCATTTGTAAGGTAGCACGGCGATGCTCATTTAAAGCATGGTTGTATCCACTTAACTCAGCCATTCCACCGACACGAATACGCTCATCAAAACGGGTGATCGCAATTTTGTAGGTTTCATCCAAGACAGTAGATTGCGGTGCAAAGTTGGCATCTACAATAGGAATGGTCAATGAATAGCCTTTGACAGGATAGACCGGTAAATCCAAGTTTAATGGTTTTAAGAAATCTCGTGAATAACTCCCAAAAGCCAACACGTAGCGATCTGCTGTTAACACTTCACCATTGACCAAGACGCCTTTAATTTCATTGCCTTCTACAATGAGTTTTTCCACATTTTGATTAAATTTAAATTGCACACCCAATGCTTTTGCCACATTGGCTAATGCATTGGTAAATAAATAGCAATCGCCTGTTTCATCATTGGGTAAATGCAAACCACCGACCAATTTATCTTGATGTGCCAAAGCAGGTTCAACTTTAGATAGTTCGTCTCGCATTAATAATTGATGTGGGACGCCACATTCTTTTAACACGGCGATGTCACGTTGTACCGCTTCCATTTGGGCTTCATTGCGGAAGACTTGTAGTGTGCCTTTAGAGCGGTTTTCGTATTGAATGCCTGTTTCTTGACGTAAGGCACGTAGACAATCCCGACTGTATTCAGCTACACGGGTCATACGTTCTTTATTAATCGCATAACTTTGTGGATTACAGTTTTTTAGCATTTGTGCCATCCACTGCAATTGCCACATGCTGCCATCGACATTGATTGCGAGTGGCGCATGATGCTGGAACATCCATTTCACCGCTTTAAATGGAATACCGGGCGCTGCCCAAGGCGTTGAATAGCCCGGAGAGATTTGACCCGCATTACCAAAACTGGTCTCTTCCGCAGGACCCGCTTGACGGTCAAGTACGGTCACTTGTGCACCTTGTTGCGCAAGGTAATAGGCACTTGCAACACCAATTACACCACTGCCTAGAACAATCACTCGCATATTCAGTCCCTCGAATCACTTCACACTGTATGAGTTTATTTCACTAGTATATTTTTGCTTGAATAGTTTTTTTGACTGTTTTAATGACTATAATCTAGGTAAATCACCAGTTTTTTCGGGTTTAAAATCGAAATAAAGGAAATAATCCATGCGTAAATTAGACCGTACCGATCGCATGATTTTAGATATTTTGCAAAAGGATGGACGTCTTGCGATTAGTGAATTGGCATCCAAAGTGAATCTATCCACCACGCCCTGTTCAGAACGGGTCAAACGTTTAGAACGCGATGGTGTGATTATGGGGTATTACGCCAGACTCAATCCTGAACATCTTGAACGTAATCTTTTGGTATTTTTAGAAATCAAACTGTCCGCCAAATCAGGCGATGTTTTTGATCAAGTGGCGAAGAACTTAAGTGCCGTGCCTGAAGTGTTAGAATGTCATTTGATTTCAGGCGAGTTTGATTATTTGGTCAAAGCCCGCCTAAAAGAAATGAGTGCTTATCGCCGTTTACTCGGTGATTTACTAAAGATGCTCCCGTCTTCAGCTTCATCACATAGTTATATTGTGATGGAAGAAATTAAAGAGACCTTAAACTTAGATGTCGGTATGTAAAATTACATCTAGATATTGAACACATAAAAAAAGGACTCAAAGTCCTTTTTTTTGCATACCTTGGTTAAAGCAATGAGACATTCTGATCAAGAATCTGAAGCAATTCCGCAAAGCGTTGAATTCTGGCTTTGGGTTTAGCCTGATCCAACTCTTCAGATGAACCATACCCATATTCAACAGCAATGGTATCAATACCATGTTTACGTGCACCGAAAATATCATGTTCACGGTCGCCGACCATCAAACATTCTTCAGGTTTTAACTGCTCTTTTTCTAAAATATACGCAATCAAATCACCTTTATTGGTGCGTTCACCGTTTAGCTCACTGCCATAGGGATATTCAAAATATTTGAGTAAATCAAAGTGTTCAAGAATTTGTTTTGCATAGACTTCAGGTTTTGCTGTTGCCAAAAATAGACGATAGCCTTTGGCTTGAAGTTGCTTCAGCGTTTCAGGCACATCATCAAACACATGATTTTCAAATAATCCGGTCACGGCAAAACGTTCACGGTAGCCCAGCAGTGCTTGCTCAGCCAAAACATCATTAACATCAACATTGAGTAGTTTGGCAAGCGATGCTTTCAGGGGTGGTCCAATAATCCAGTCGATATTTTCACTGTCTGGAATCAGATGCCCCACTTTATTCAGACCATAACGCGCAGAAGTGGTAATCCCGACTTTGGGATCGGTCAGGGTTCCATCTAAATCAATCAATAGGTTCTTTATCACAGACTGTCCTTTTTCAGACCTTATACAAGAAAATGCTATCGAGAATTGGCTCAATTTTGCCTATACTAACGCAAATTTTGTGATTTAAGGACACCGTTGTGCGCCCTACTGTACTTTGCTTTTCAGGACTTGATCCATCAGGTGGCGCTGGCTTACAGGCAGATATTGAAGCCATAGGGCAAAGTGGCGCACATGCCGCCATTGCGTGTACAGCATTAACGGTACAAAACTCACAACAAGTATTTAGCTTTGAAGCCACGCCTAAAGCATTGTTACTCGCTCAAGCAAATGCTGTCGTGGGTGACTTACCGATTCACGTCGTGAAATCAGGCATGCTTGGCACCACAGACAATATCGCTGCATTGGCCGAATTTTTGCGTGAGCATCCTGATTATGCTTATGTGCTTGACCCTGTATTGGTCGCAAACAGCGGTGGTTCACTGGGTAATCAAGAAACCTTGGTCAAAGCATTTGTGGAATTGATTCCACTAGCAACCTTAATCACCCCCAATACGGTTGAACTGCGTGCACTCACAGGTGAACAAAACATTGATGTGGCAACCCAAAAACTTTTTGAAATGGGTGCAAAAGCGGTTTTAGTCAAAGGTGGACATGAAGATACCGCGGACTATATTCAAAACTCACTTTATGCAAATGGTGAACTCATTTCAGAAACCCAATGCCCACGTCTTGAAGGTGAATATCACGGTTCGGGCTGTTCTTTGGCAAGCTTTATTGCAGGTCGTTTGGCACAAGGGGATGCGCTGAAAAATGCAGTACATCATGCAGAAACTTGGTTATTTGGCGTATTGAAAAAAGCAGAAATACCTGTTGAAGGTGGTCAACGGATTCCAAAGCGGTTTTAAATGAATGTTACCGTACAAAGAAAAAGCTCACCATGTGGGCTTTTTTTATTGCTTGTTTTGATTTAAATATTCAACATGCGCTCGATTGGTTTTCCATGATTTCTCCAACACTTCTTTTTCAATACGGCGTTGTATACGCTTGAGCTTCATCTCTGAAATTACAGGTTCTTTAAAGGCTTTAACGTAATCCGTCCATTTGGCGCCTTTAAACACATTGGCTGGCATCGCAGTTTTAAATTCGCAGTCTGGCATAAAGACAATCACAGAATGTAAATACTCACGATCTATCAAATCTTCAAGAATCTTTTCTAAAACCTTTTGATGTTTATAGTTTTGATGCAATGGATTTTGAAATTTATAGTTCTTTTTATAAATTTTCTGTGTCCACGTTTTCTGACGTTCTGTACCAAAAATCCAACCTGTGTAGTTTTTGGTTTCAATAATAAAAATACCAAATGGACTCAACAGAATATGATCAATCTGTGTTGTACCGCCTTGATCATCAGGTAAAGTACAATCATTCAGCAGAATATAATCTTCATTGTTGAGGTATAGTTTGGCATGCGTTGAAACAGCAAATTCACCCAATTTCCCTTTGAAATAAGGTTTGAATGCTCTAAAAACTCCGATGGGAATGATGATAAGCAGCATCCACCAAAGCTGTGAAAAGATTTGACTGAATATTTGTGATGTATTAATCATTTTATTTTTTTGGGAATATCTATTTGATTAATAATAACATTGTTTTTTAAGTGAGTTCACTTTTCAAGCTTTAATAAGATCTGTTTATTTTGAATTCCACCTGCAAATCCCACCAATTTACCGTTAGCACCGACCACACGATGACACGGCACAATAATCGAAACCGGATTACGACCATTGGCAGCCCCTACAGCACGCACCGCTTTGACATTGCCAATCTGTTCTGCAATGTGTTTATAACTTCGTGTTTCTCCAAATGGAATCGTCAATAACGCTTGCCATACCTGTCGTTGAAAGTCCGTACCGAACAAATCTAAAGATAAATTAAACTGTTGCCGTCGTCCTGCAAAATACTCTGCCAACTGACGTTGAGTCTCTATTAAGATTCGATGCTGATTATCACGCGCCACATCTGCTAATTTGACCCGATTTTCAAGTTCATGTTCCCACAGTACTGCCACTAAAGCGTCACGGTGCGCAATCAGTTTAAGCTGACCGAATGGGGTTTGCATTTGTGTATAAAATAGTGATTTTGCGTCAGATCTCATATTCATTGCCCTATCCACTTGAACCGAAATAACTTTAACAAAACCAAGGTCAAGCCAAGTAACCTCGACCTAATCAACGTAAACCCAAGCTAATGAACCTAAACCCCACTTCGAATGTATGCACTTTCCCAGTCTTCTGACAAATTTTTGGTTAGCTTGCGGAAATCTTCATCAGAATTAAACCTGAAATAATCAGCACAGCAGCAAGCATACGCATGGCAGAAGCAGGCTCACCCAAAAATACAATCCCGACGAGAAACGAGCCGATCGCACCAATGCCTGTCCACACGGTATACGCTGCACCTAAGGGCAAAGACTTCATGGCATAGGACAATAAGGCAAAACTGGCAATCATAAATACAATGGTCAGTACCGAAGGCGTAAGCTTGGTGAACCCTTCAGATACTTTCATACAGTAAGCCCACAGCACTTCTAAGAACCCCGCAATGACCACACATACCCATGCCATGCTTTAAACTCCAACTGATTTTTTTACAACGAACAGTTAAAAAAAAAAGCCCTGATGACTCGGGCTTCTCGATAAAATTTTGAATAAATAGTTTAGCTTGAGGACAGTTTCATTAGGACCAAACCTGAAACAATCAGCACAGCAGCAAGCATCCGCATCGCAGTTGCAGGTTCACCTAAAATAAAAATCCCCACCAAAAATGACCCAATCGCACCGATTCCTGTCCAAATGGTATACGCCGTTCCTAAAGGTAGAGTCCGCATGGCATAGGCCAATAGTCCAAAACTCAGGATCATAAAGAATATGGTAATGATGCTCGGGGTGAGTTTAGAAAAACCTTCGGACAGTTTCATACTGTATGCCCAAACGATTTCAAAGATCCCTGCCAAGATGAGTAAAATCCAAGCCATGATGACTGCTCCACAATGACGTTAGATCAGGTCGTCCTGACGAATTTTCTCGATGCGCCTCATTCTATTGTAGAATGAGATTTTGAATTCAACCTTATTTATATGGATGAACACATCAGGTTCATCCAAAAACTCAATTAAATCAGGTGAGCACCAAGGGAGGTCGTTCCTCCTCAAGATGCGAACATTATAGCCAATATTGCGCCAAATTTGAGCATCTTTTACAAAAATTGACCCATTTCAACTCGTTTATTTGAATTAGAAATGGGTGAAGCTTTTATTTTGCACGCATTAAAAGCGTACTCGAATTCCTGCACCATAGTGCCAACCATATTCCGAGGATGAAGCAACTGGCCACTGTGTTTCAGCATCCCCCTTTTCATAGCGATACGATAGATCTAGAAATGGCATGAGCCTTTTGTTGATTTCATAACGTGTTTCAAGACCCAATGACCATTCACTTAAACCACTCTGTTTAGGATATTTAGAATGGTCACTGATTACCGCAAAAGCATCCAAATAAGGTTTTAAAATCAATTTTTGAGTCAGTAAAACATCTCTTTCAGTTTCTAGGCTCAAGCGATATCGGTCGTCATTCCCCATAAAAGCATAAAGCTCGGTTTCAAAAAAATACGGCGCTAAACCTTGTATACCGAACACAGCATCAAATCGATCACGGTCTGCTATATGTTCAGCGCCATGTTCAGGAATATCCTCATAACGCACGCCTACTTGTGCATCCCAATACGTGGCAATATTTCGGCTATACAGTACTTTTGCGTCGGTAGATGTTGACGTGGATTCAGGCTTATTGCTGTGAATTTGTAGGTAGAGTTTATTTTCATCTGTGCCAATGCGTGACTCAAATTCTGTTTTTAATTCACCCTGACCACGACCTGAATTGAGCCATTTGGTTTCCAAACGACTGGCCTGAAAAATTTGACCACCATGTTCTTTAAGATGGCTTTGATCATGCATTAGATGAGAGCTTTCATTCGCTTGTAAAGCTACAGCATCAGTCACAGCGTGTTGTTGATTTGATTTAGACTGTTGTTGTATCTGATGTTGTGCATGTAATTCTTGATGTACTAATGTATGCCCGGATGAATGAGAAGCTTGGGCTTTTGAATGTGACTTTATCTCATGTCCTTGATGTGCCATTTCTTGCTCTGAAGGATGCATCTTATGTTCCTGCATCATCATATGCTGATGATCCATCTCCTCAGCCCATACCCCTTGAGAAATAAACAACACACAGATACAGAAAGGGTGTTTGGGCATTTTAATGATGGTCATGGCTTGCTCCTTCATTTGATGGCTGTGTACTGCGCTGTTGGTGCTTATCTAGATTCTGTGCTTTTGGGGATGATATATGCGCTTTTGTTGTTGCCATTGGGTCAACATTGGCCACCACCAACTTCGACATCATGCCTGAACTCATGTGATATAACAGATGACAGTGAATCGCCCATTCGCCAAGCTCATCTGCTGTCAGCAATGCTGATACTGTTTTACCAGGAGGCACAATTAAAGTGTGTTTATTGGGTAAATCTTGTAGAGCTTGCCCATTTTCCAATTGCATAAACATGCCATGTAAATGCATCGGATGCGCCATCATGCTGTCATTGATAAAAATTAATCGAACACGTTCACCGAAATGAACTTTAAGGGGTTCGGCTTCTGTGAATTTTTTAGCATTAATGGTCCATATATAACGCTCCATATTTCCCCCTAAACGAATCACTAAGTCGCGTGTGGCAGGTCGCACATCAGGTTGCGTTTTTAAGGATTTCAAATCGCTATATTGCAGTGCTTTCATGCCTAATGGCGTTGAGGCATTTGCCCATCCCTCTACCGTTTTAGTCGCTTGCTTTATTGGGCTTGAAAGCATTTGATGATCTATATGAGAAGTTGTATTAGAAGATGCTTCGGGCACTGTGCCATGTTGCAGCATACTGTGATCCTTCATCTCCATGCTGAGAGATTCAATCTGAGCCATTGAGTGATGTTGATGCATTTGCTGATGCTGAGATGAATGGTCATTTGCGATATGAATGTTAACTAGAGGCTCTGTTTTTAGAAGATCGGTTTTGTCATCAACCATCTGCTCTTGCATATGACTTGGATGATGATTTCCTCCTTCCATCTTCATTGCAGATTGCTGAGTGTGTTGCTGATGTGCATCATCAGAATCCCCATCCGCTCCATGTCCCATATCTGCCATATTTAATATTGCACGAGGACGGGCTTGAGGCATTTGCACATAATTTTGCTGAGGCTGAGCTTGATGCTGCAATGTGCCTATTGCAAACCCTGAACGATCAATGGCTTCAGCTTGAATTTGGTAAGACGTTTGTGTGGAATCAGGCTCTACAATCACATCGTAAGTTTCAGCATTCCCAATTCGAAATTCATCTACAACCACAGGTTGGACTGGCTGACCATCAGCAGCAACAACCGTCATTTTTAAATCAGGTATACGCACATCATAAAAAGTCATCGCTGAGGCATTAATAAAACGTAGTCTTATTTTTTCCTCAGATTGGAATAATCCGGTCCAATTTTGCTGTGGCGTTTTGCCATTTACGAGATAGGTATAGCCTGTAACATCTGACAAATCTGTTTTGAGCATTCGCATCTGATTCCACATGTTCCGATCTTGCCAAGTGGCTTTGATGCCCATTTTTTTTGTCTGTTTCAGTACATCAAACAGGGTCTCTCGTTTATTTTGATAGTATTCCGAGTCTTTTTTTAAGTTTGCTAAAATCTGTGCACTTTTGGATGTGTGAAAATCTGAGAGCATCACCACATAGTCACGCTCAGCTTTTCCAGCAGGGGTTTGAACGGTTTGCGCTTTAGGATGAATCACCAAGGCACCATATAAACCATCCTGCTCTTGCCCCATGGAATGGGCGTGATACCAATAGGTCCCGCTTTGGCGCACTTTAAACCGATAACTAAAATTCTGTTGCGGTTGAATGCCTTTAAAGCCATTAAACCCCGGTACACCGTCCATCATGCCGGGCAATAACAGCCCATGCCAATGAATCGATGAATCTTGATTTTTTAAGCTGTTATGTACATGAATCACCGCATCATCCCCTTCCTCAAATTGCAACTGAGGTGCAGGAAACTGACCATTTACGGTAATACGTTTCAGATTTTTGCCTGTAATATTTACGGTATTTTCTGCGATTTCGAGGTGATATTCTTTGACGGCTGCTTGTGCAATACTCACTGCGAAAGTACAACTTGTGATCACAATACCCAATGCGCATTGCTTAAGTTTGGATAGATAAGACATGACTTAACCCTAAATTTAAAAATGAAAATGTCGTTTTTAAAGTCAGATTAAGCTTTGGGAGGACGCAGAATTTCTTGCCAATGCCCTAATAAATGCTGGGCTTGATAATGATAATTTTGAGTATCAGATTGCAATGATTCAGACAGCGGAACTGTCGAGACCTTAGAAGAATTTAAACTCGAGATGATAGTTTGACAATGCTGTTGTGCACATTCTTGACATGCCATCTGACTATTTAAATGGCTTTTGTCTAGATTTGGATGATGTATATCTGTTTGAGCTGAATCTGAAAATGAAGCATCAAAATGTTCACAATGACTCATTTTCTTGCCGTCTACAGGCATTGAATATGACTGTGCTGATGTCTTAAAGGATATATGGTCACAAGGCGAATTGATCTCAGAGTCAGGCTTTAGATGGTCTTGCAAAGAATGCTGTCGATCAGAATGCCCTTGCTGAGCTTGAACCTTCTGAACAGTATGAGAATGACTTTGCATGTAATGAGCTGATTTAGATTGCAATGCTTGATCGGTTTGCGTTGACTGCATGGCATGATGCACACGCTGTGCAAATACTGTAGACACACCACTATGTCCAATGATCAAAATCATCAGCACAATCAACCAAGACTGTTTGCGTAGTGATGTAGACAAAATAAGCGCTCTAAAATTATCAATTCAAAAAAGTATTTCGAATGCTCATTGGCTGCGTTACTTCAGCGATCTGCACAAGCCAATGCCACAACTGAATAACACATTCGTATTCAAGCATAACCATGCATCTACCATGACACAAGTTTTCAGCACACTTCTACACAATACAAGTCCACATCGATGACCATTCGCCTTGATTGCACCAATATTACTGGTCATAAATGCATCAGCACAATGCTGCAATATAATCGAAAGATAAAAGCACTGTGATATCCATTCCAAACATAAAAAAAGGACTCATTTGAGTCCTTTTTCTACACAATTAGATTATTTATTGAGTGATTGATGCACAAATGATTAAACCTTATACAGCCTATTCACCTGATGAGCACGTTGCTTATCCACCAAGTTATCATCAAAGTTATCCACAATTTACATCATAGATCATGTGAATCAACTTAAGCCTGAACAGCACCCACTTTAGATAACTCTAAACGCATTTCATCAATCACAGCTTTATAATCAGGTTTACCAAAAATCGCTGAACCCGCAACAAACATATCTGCACCCGCTTCTGCAATGTCACGGATATTGGCAGGTGTTACGCCACCATCAACTTCTAAACGAATGTCACGACCTGAAGCATCAATGATTTTACGTGCTTGACGTAATTTTTCTAAAGTCATTGGAATGAATTTTTGCCCCCCAAACCCTGGGTTAACACTCATTAACAACACTTGATCGACTTTGTCTAAAACATAATCAAGATAATGCAATGGGGTTGCAGGGTTAAATACCAAACCGGCTTTCGCACCACCCGCTTTAATCAACTGCAATGAACGGTCGATATGGTCCGTTGCTTCAGGGTGAAAGGTAATAATATCCGCGCCTGCTTCAATAAAATCGCCAATCATACGATCGACTGGAGAGACCATTAAATGCACATCAATCGGTGCTTGAATGCCATATTTTTTGAGTGCTTTACATACACCTGCACCAAAAGTGAGGTTGGGTACATAGTGATTGTCCATAACATCAAAATGCACAACGTCTGCACCGGCAGCGAGAACATGTTCAACTTCTTCACCTAAACGGGCAAAATCCGCAGACAAAATCGAAGGTGCAATTAAAAATGGCTTGGACATGGGAGAACCTGGCTCAATAGCAGAAGATAATTCGAGCATTATAACAAAACTCACAGCTAATTTAGTGCAAATCCAGCCTGTGACATACGTGGAATAATCAATGCCATAGATTTATAAAATCGTTGTGATGAAGTTTGACTATAAGAAAAACTCATATCCACAAGCGAAACGACATGACCTGTACAAAAAATACATGCTGTTTCAATCATTCCATAGCCATGCTATACAGGCAAACTGTTCAAAAATTAAAATCTAAAATCAGCAATAGAATGCTGTATTTCATTTTTGCGACGCTGAATGGACATTCAATTTGGTAGTCTAAAGACATCGTTACAACATTCCGTGGTCGTATTACACCCATTGAGCAGTTGATCATATTGATATGTAGAGAATGATTTTAAAGCACCTATCAATCCATCAAAATGTAAAACAACCTATTTGAGAACACGCATGAAAAGTCAGACCCGTATTGAAACCCATGAAGCACAACGTATTGCTAAACGTTTATATCAGCATTGGAAACACAAATTTGAAGTCTCTGAACAAGCGCATATTTTTCAAATTCATATGCCTGATGCTTTGGTGACCTTAACTGCTTTAGAGACTCAATTAGAGATCAGCATCGATACGCAACGTGAAGATTATGCTGTATTAGAAACCGTGGTATTAGAGCATTTAAGTCGTATGGCACAACAAGACTATCAAGCGACATGGAGACATTGAACCTTAGGCCATAAGCCGCATAAAAATAAGCGCCGAAGCGCTTATTTTTGTAACCTTAATTTGCATGCGATGCTTGAAAATCTCGGACCATTTTAATCCGTTCTGCCGTGGCCGGATGACTCGAAAATACGTTGAGTAACGATCCGCCTGATTCGTCCTCTTTGGCATCATCACTTAAGCGTTGCAAAAAATTGGCAAAGTGAGTGGTGTCAATCTGCTGAGCATGCATTAAGTTGACGGCATACAAGTCAGATTCTTGCTCGAATTTGCGTGAGTAGCCTGCACCAACCACCGCCAAAGGTACAGTGGTCATCAAATCTGAGCTATCGCCTGTAATCGCAATATACAACACACTGATGCCTAAACTGGTCAGGGCTTGTTGCAGGCTATGCCGTTTCAACAAATGCGCTTGTTCATGTGCCAATACACCCAAAATCTCATTGTCATCTTGGGTCAGTTTAATCAATTCATCCGTCACGATAATGGTGTTATTCGGGAGTGCCAACGCATTGGCGCCCAAACCATCTCCTTCACGAAACTTTAAATCAGCCGGTTTACCTTGTGCCACTTGATTAACATACAGCGCTTTGATCTGTTCTTGACGTACTTTGCTGAGTTTAGATGGCTGAGTTTGATCATTGACAAAAGATTCAGCCTGCTTGCCAATACGGTTTAAGGTATTTTCAGGCAACTGATAGGCAATCATTTTTGCCGCAGAAGGCACCCCCCATTTCAGTACAGCAAAACCCAGTGCCAAAACGAAAACCACACTCAACAGAATCAACGATGGTGTGCGCTCAAGTTTCCACACTTTATGGTGAAAACTACCATGATCGATAGGTAACCAATCCGGCACCGTTTGTTGATGAAATTCGATACGTGCATCGTTATCCAATTCAATCACAGGATGACGCTGACCAAGCGCACCAATAAAGGTGATTTGATCTCGATGGTAACGTGCTGAGCTTTCACTCTGATCATTCAATTCATCTTGTCGATATTTAACCACCACATGATCTGCATCGAATGGATGCAAAGTCGCCTGATGGGGTTTAGAGATCACCCCATCATAATAGGTCACAGGAACAGATTGCATAAGCTGTAATCCCCTGACTTAAAGTGAAATATCGAGATCAAAAATATCACTGATCTCTTCTGCAATCGCACTATGATCTTGTTGTGCAATATTGATCATCAAGTTTGGATCATCTTGTAAATGCAAACTCAAGGACTCGACTTGGTAACGATATAAACGTATCGCTGCCCATGCCGACAACAAACCAATACTGATTATTTTTGCGATCCAATTGGTGGTAACGATCCAGGCATATTGCCATTGTTTAGCATCAGTTTTGAACTGACTGCTGTTTAGCGCTGTATTGTTCCAAGTGGTGATAAACAAACGTGCTTGTATCAATGGCCCAATAAACAGCATCCCGCCACCATAGACCACCATTATTAAATAAGTGGTGTAGCGCATTAAAAACTCACTGCCCACTGGCAGTGCAACAACGATCAATACAGCCGCCGCAATCAGGACGGCAATAAACAGTAGAATCGGCACATAAACCGCACGCATATAGCTCGGCCAATCGGCATTGAGTTTAAATTTAAGTTGCCCGACATAGAGATAATCAATGGTATAGCGCTTATACAACCAAATCGCAACAGGGGTAAATAAACCGAGAGTAAAAATGATAATCAGTGCTGCAATAAAAAACTGTTTATAGGCTTGTCCACTGGTGCCTTCAAAATAAAAGCGGCTATTGCCAAATTTACTGTTTCTGGCGGTAAAGCGAATGGTGGCACGTACTAGCCAAGGCATGGCCAAGTAAATCAACACCCCACCAAAGGCTGCAATGGTCATCTCCATAGACGACCCCACAGCAAATAGTCCCCAGATCCCTAAAGCGACTAAGCGTCCGACTAAAATCTTGGTTGGCACCCCAGTAAAATCAAAAAAGCGGTGGAAAAATTCGGTATTGTTATAAAAGTAGCGTAGGCGGCGCACTTTCGCCCACGGCGCATATAGGCTGAGTGTCACAATGGTCAACACGATATTGACAATCCAAATGCCAAAATATTCCATGGCATGACCATGGAAACGGAAGCGGAATTCACGTCCCATATATACAGGACGATTCTGCTCTTCATCTGACAATGGAAAAGGTTCATGCAATTCAGGCAATGCGGAAGACGGTAAAGGTGGTAAATCTGAATGTGACATTATTATTCTCGTAAAGGATCTATATCAAAAAATTAAAGAAGTCATATAGTTATAAATTTTAAAACATGTGCAAGCTCTATGTATCTAAGCCAAAGAGCAATCTTCATTATAAATTATGGATAAAAGCTATCGCTTAATGAGCAAAGAACTAATCTGCAAAATCATCAATTGCAACAATGTTCAGCAACATTTAAACCATTAAATAATAAAAATGTGGATAAGAAAAGTGCTCCAATCCACATTGTTATGCTTATTTTTGCAACTGCAAGGCATGAAATTGCAAATGATCATCGATAAAACTTTGGATAAAGAAATAGCCGTGGTCATAACCGGCATGTTCTCTTAGACTTATCTTTTGCCCCGCCACATCACAAGCGGATTTAAATAAGGCAGGATTGAGTTGACTGTAAAATTGATCATCTAAGCCTTGATCAACCAACACTTCACTAAACAATGCGCCCTTAGATTTGACCAATTCAGTTGCATCGTGTTGTGTCCAACTACTTTGATCAGTACCCAAATACTGACTAAAGGCTTTTTGTCCCCATGGGCATTGTATCGGTGCGCAGATTGGCGCAAAGGCTGAAACTGAACTGAATTTTTCAGGGTATTTCCAGGCCAAAGTTAATGCGCCATGACCGCCCATACTGTGCCCAAAAATCCCGATCGACTGTTCTAAAATCGGTAGTTCTTGCAACAGTAACGGATAAAGCTCTTGAATCAAGAAATCTTCCATCTTGAAATGTTCAGCCCAAGGGGCTTGGGTAGCATTCAGGTAAAACCCTGCGCCCTGCCCTATATCCCAACTGTCGCCTTGCTCAACGTCATCACCACGTGGCGAAGTATCCGGACTGATTAAAATCAAGCCCAATTGTGCCGCTAAACGCTGAGCATGCGCTTTAATCACGAACGTTTCTTCAGTACAGGTCAAACCCGCTAAATAAAATAAGGCCGCACACTGTTGCCCGGCTAAAGCTTGAGACGGTAAAAAGACTGCAAATTTGCTTGACCCTTTTAAGCATGCAGATTCAATTTGATAGGTGCGTTGCTCACCATCAAAGCATTTGTTCTTCTGAAGCAGTTGCATGCTATCCCTCATCTGTGTTTTTTACTGCGTGTTTAAATTCAAGATTAAATAAACCAAAATTCAATAGCACGATAATTAATGTACTTGCGCTACTTTTTCAGCTTGAAATGTCTCACTCATCATCAAATTTGGGGTTTCATTTGATACTGCTTTTGCCCCCGTTTGTGGAAATAAGCGCTGCTCCAACTGTGGCAACATCAATTCCATATTTTTACCCATCACCCACTGTGGCTCAGAAGGTTCAAAGCCTTGTGCTTCTTCCCAAGTGGCTACGGTTGCCGATGCTTCATCAAAGGTAGATTTAAGAGTCTGTTGTTCACGCATTGCTTGATCGAAGAAAGCACGTCCAAAATAGGTGTAATCGGTTTCGTTTGAACAGCCAAAAGAAGATCGATCTGCGGCAGATGCAGTAATAATTAAAGTATCTGGTGACTGCAAAGCAGGAATAAAACTACCTGAATAACACGATGAAATCACAATGACTTTCCAGCGAATGCCCGATTTATCCAAAGTTTCTCTTAACCATTTTGGATCAACATCATCAAAATCAATCGGATCATTTTCCATTTCAAATTGATTGGGTAAGCCGTGTGAGGTCATATACAGGAACAACACATCGCTTTCACGATTCATCTGAGCGCCAATGCGTTGCAGTGCCAATTCCATACTGGTTTTTGAGGCAAATGGAATTTCAGTTTGTGTTTCAGGGTTATTAATCAGAGCAATTGAACGACCAAAGGTGCCAAAACGAGTATCAAATTGTTCTTTTATCCGTTGGATTTCCAGTTTAAAGACATCTTGATAACTGACCCCTGCCACGCCCATAAAATACCAATGCGACTGGGCAAACTCACCAAATTGAATTTGCTCTAGAGCCTTATTTAAGACCCGACTTTGTGAATAAAAAGTTTGTTCAGATACTGAGGGTGGAACCGCTTCAACTTTCCAAATCGGTTGTTCTTTGACTGCCATTTGCCACACGACCAAGGTAAATAAGGTCGTGAGCATAATCAAAGCACGCTCCCACCATGGCCATTTCAACTCACGGGCAAACACCCATACTACAGCCAAACTTTGCCACACGAACAACACCATGAAAATGGTCGGCAAATAATCATAAGTGAAATTGGGCAGGTAATCCAAAATCCCTAAGTACTGGATAAAGCTTTGTAATAGCGCAATATGTGTATCTAACACCAACCACAACAACGCGGGTACCAACATCAAACGTGGATTGTTGGTTCGTTGTGATAGGAAGATCCCGACAATCAAGGCAATAAACGGCCACAAGGCATAACTGACTAAGCCCTGTTTATTAAACTCCCCTAACTCACCTGCAATCAGCCAGCTAAATAAACTGTTGGCACACGCCCCCAATACCCCCCAAAAAATGAGTTGCAGAATCGAAGGACGGACAATTTGTAGTGACTTTCGAGAACCCAAAAATAACCAGATCCCTGCGCGTTGGTTACTTTTAAAGTCATGCCAAAAATTAATGGAGGGTTTTAGATCGATCATAGATGTTCTATTTGCAGGTGCCTAAATCAGCATTCTTAGTTTATGCTTGGTTAAAATTTTATCAATGCCACTTTTAACTATATAACAGTTGTTAGGTGAATATTTAACCACTTACCAAACTACCCACAAACTATGTTGTGGGTTGTTCTGATGTTTGGATTTGAAAATAGGCATCAAAACGGCAGGCATCACCTTGCCATTGGTGATCGGGTTTTTGCTCATCTAGAAAAACGGCAAGGCGTGGACGCTTTACCACCACACGTTTTGCCATCTGCTTGGCTAGATTTAATAGGTTGTCGCCCAAATCCATCTCGCCATCTTCAGGCAATAACATATGCAACAGTTGCATCTGCTTTTTGACTTGTGCCTGTTTTTTAATGGCATTTTGATTTTGATCGCGTTGTGGAAACATCGGATCAAGATAAACCACATCCACCATTTGCTGTTGCTCAATTTGTGCTTGCAAATAGTCGGCAGAGTCTGAAAAAACCAAATGAATGCGTTCAACCACTGGGCTTAAAAATGGATCTTGCGCTGCTTGTGCTTGAGTAGATTCAAGCAAAGTAAATAGAATCGGATGACGTTCCACCAAAGTGACATGTGCACCCAAGTGCGCCATCAATAAACTGTCATGCCCTAAGCCTGCTGTGGCATCAATTAAATTCGGCTTTTCCGCTAGATTACAGGCACGTGCAATCATTTCTGACTTTAAACTGGCACGCTTTAAACGCCCGACTTCCGCTTTCCAATCCGGTTGCATTTTCATGCCATGGGCACATAACCACAGTCCATCTTGATCAACACATAAAGCCAAATCCGGATTGAACCTTAAAAAGCGCGCATTTAACTTGTCTACAGATTGAATATTGACCGACACCCCACGAGAAGAAAGCACAGCAGAATACTGCTGTGCTTTCTCGAGAAAGTCGTGTTCTACAAATAAGCGGATCTCGCTTACCATAACTTCCAACCTGTTAATGCAAATAATAAAATGATTAAACCTGAAACGATGCGATACCATGCAAAGACCATGAAATCACGCTTCGCAACATAGGCCACCAACACCCGAATCAAGATCAATGCAGAAACAAAAGAGACGATCAGCCCGACAAAGAAGGTTGCCCAATCTTGACCCGTTTCATAGATCTGATAGTTCTTCACCAAGTCGAGTAAACCTGCACCCACAATCACTGGAATCCCCAAGAAAAATGAGAATTCAGTGGCTGCTTTACGCGATACACCCAGCATCATCGCACCAATGATGGTTGCCCCTGAACGTGAAGTACCGGGAAATAACGCCAACACTTGAATCAAGCCGATATAAATCGCTTCTTTGATCGAGATATTTTCAACTTCAGCGGCATGCACTTTTGGTGGATTTTTTTCGACCCACCAAATGATCAGACCACCTACAATCAAACCGATTGCCACTGAAATATCATTGAATAAAACCGTCTTAACGGTTTCACCAAAGGTTAACCCCACTAGCATGATGGGGATAGACGCCAAAATCAGGCTAATGCCTAAATGACGTCCTTTCGGCTCTCCAGAAACCAAACCTGTTGCCGCGCCCCAAAGTTTGCCCCAATATTCATAAATGACCGCCAAAATAGCGCCCATTTGAATAGCAACCACAAACAAATCACTTTTTTCTTTGGTCCAGAAATTCATCAATTCTGAGGCCAAAATTAAATGACCAGTACTCGAAATCGGTAAGAATTCAGTAATACCTTCAACAATACCCATAATTGCTGCTTTCAGCAGCAGTAAAAGATCCATAGAAATCCCTAGTTATGTTTTGTTTGTTCTGGAATTTTTTTCCACGCGTCATCACGTAAGTAAACCGGCAATGCCAACTCAGCACTGACCCACTGTCCTGCCAATGCCTGTGAGCGTGCAATCGTGGCAATATCTTCTGCATTGGCAGTGATGGCTTTAAATTGCGTTGCCTCAGCATTGACCAACGCCGAACCTGAACCCACTAAAGTGAATTGTTGATAGTTCGCAGCATCGACATAATTCAGCAGTTTTTCTTCATCCACCGCTTGCATGATGTGTTGATCATCAAGTTTAAAACTTGCGATATAGACTTCATTCATGCGGGCATCAATCACCACAGTCACGCTTTCTAGTTGTTGTTCACGATAGGCTGCTTGTGCCAAAGCTTGTAGCGTTGACACAGGAATCACAGGCAGATCATTAGACCAAGCAAGGGCTTGCGTCACTGCCGCATTGATCCGAACACCACTAAATGAACCCGGACCACGACTAAACGCAATTGCCGTTAAATCTGCAACTTGCGTCTGTGTCTGTTGAAAGCCTTGCTCGATCATCGGCAGAATGGTTTGTGTCTGCGCCTTGGCCCGTGCATCTAGTTGAAAATACAGGGTCTGATGTTCATCAATTAACGAAACTGAGCACTGCTCATTGGCAGATTCTAATGCAAGCAATTTCATGCATGATCCTATATATCGTTAAAAATGACGACAATGATACTCCACTCGATTTATTCAAGCGAGTGATTCTCTGTGATGTTTTGCTGTTATTTATACGTCCAACAGATCATGCGCTTGATATTAAAAATCCTGCCCTCTAAAACAAGAGTTAAAATTCAAATTTTTCTAAGTGAATAAAATTTTTATAATGCTCTGCATAGTGCATGGCACTCAGTTTAAGCTTGGCTTCGGCAAACTCATCTAAGCTTTTCACCACTTTACCCGGCGAACCCATCACTAAAGAATTATCGGGAATCACTTTACCTTCAGGAATCAAGGCATTGGCACCAATGATACAATTTTTACCAATCACTGCATTGTTGAGAATCACGGCGTTAATCCCAATCAAACTGTTATCGCCAATGGTACAGCCATGCAGCATGGCTTGGTGCCCAATGGTGACATAGTTACCAATGTTCATTTCAATGCCATGGTCGGTATGCAGTACCGCATTTTCTTGCACATTGGTGAAATCACCCAGTTTGATTTTACAGTTATCGGCACGCACCACAGCACCAAACCAGACACTAACTTGCTTACCCAATTCAACCTGACCAATCACAGTCGCTGTTTCTGCCACCCAACCGTCCCACGGTTGATGCGTTGCCTGAGGTGACATGCCTTGAAATGAATACATCATATTGGACTATCCTTTTTCACATCTATTTCGTTTTATCTTTTAAATTTGTTTCATCTTAATTAGTGCACTGAATCATAAGACTTCTTGCATAAATCAAATTTCAACCATGGTTTAATTCATAATGAAAGTTCCCTCTCCTTTTAAAGGAGAGGGTTAGGGAGAGGATTTATATGAAAATTTTCCTCATCCTAACCTTCTTGCAAAGTGAAAAAAAACCTTTCAATCTTCATTTTATTATTTAATTTTTAACATATTTCGACTTTTGCAAGAGATCTATAGTTCACTAATCAATTTTCTTAAAAATCGCGGATTTAAAACTCGGTGAATTGAGTAGAAATGGCCAAGTCTTTTGATAATTTAAACCATAGCGAAATAATGAAATCAATATCCGTGCGGTGAGTCCCCACACCACTTCATTTTCAATTCGTATACTTGGAAAATAGATCGATTGTTTGGCTAAACGCACTTCATAAGGCGATGGCGTAGAATGCATTAAGCCTTTGAGTGATGCAAAGAAGATACGATCAATCTCGGTCGGTTGTGCCACCAACTGCACTTTCGGCGGAATCAGTCCCACAATGGGTTTCACCAATAGACCCGAACGTGAACGTTCCATGGGTAAGTCACCCAATAATTTAACATCAAAAGGATTCAACGCAGTTTCTTCATAGGCTTCGCGTAACGCCACCACAATATTACTGGTGTCATTCGGATCACGCTTGCCACCCGGAAAGGACACTTCACCAGCATGGTTGTTCATATATAGAGAACGGCGAGTCAAAAGAATTTTAGGATCTGCCTCATGGGTGATGGCAATTAACACGGCGGCATGCGCGGGTTGGATACGTTTGGAAAAGCGTAGGCGCTGCTGCAACAGTTGTGTTAGGGGTTGATCCGTCATCGATATCACTCAAAGTCCATTTTTTGTTGTTGTTACATCATATATGAAATTGAATCGCTTCGGCTATAAATGATGCGAAACGATGCGTTTTAAGTTATGCTGAGTTTATCTCAATATTTCAATCAAGCTTATGCGTTTCTGTACTGCCTGTGGACAACCAACAACAGAACAAATTCCTTTAGGTGATCACAAGACTCGCCAAGTTTGTACGCAATGTCGAACCATTCACTATGTCAATCCCAAAGTGATTTGTGGTTCGTTGGCGATTTGGGAAGATAAAGTTTTACTGTGTCGACGTGCCATTGAACCGCGTTATGGGCTATGGACATTGCCTGCCGGTTATATGGAACTGTTCGAGACTATGGAACAAGGCGCGGCACGAGAAACCCGTGAAGAAGCTGAGGCTGAAGTGGAAATCGAACAATTGTATTGTATGTACAACATTCCACGGATCGGTCAAATTTACGTTTTGTTTAAGTCCAAATTGGTCGAAGGTCGCTTTGGTGCTGGTGAAGAAACCATTGAAAGTCGCCTGTTTGAAGAACATGAAATTCCTTGGGGAGAATTGGCTTTTCCAAGTGTTGAGCATACCTTACGTCATTATTTTGAAGATCGTAAAAACAACCATTTTCCAACCCATTTGGAAACATTGGGCAGCCGTTTAGACCAAACCGGTTAATTGCTCTAAAGACCAGTTGGTTTAACGCAATTCTTGCAAGCAAAGCCAAAAATTAAAAATCCATCACGAATGATGGATTTTTTTATGCTTAAGTTTATGGATTATTTTTGCTTAATTTGATAACACGGCAATAAATCAATTTTCTCAATCGTCCCGCCCTGACGTTTAACCAATTCAGACGAGCTTACATTGGCATTGTCTTTATTGGCAGCTTCATAAATGGTTTGTGCCACCGCATGCATATTGATCCAATTGGCTGAGTTGGCTGCATCACCTGACCAACTGCTGATGTTAATGCCATTTTGGGTTGAATTATTCACCACCAAGTTTTGTAAATTCAAACGTACCCCACCTGAAGATGAGGCATAGATTTCACCATTCGGCGCTTGTGGTAAATACATAAAGCTTTCATTCAAGCCAATTAAAGCCCCATCTAAGTTACCAAAAATCGGATGCGCTAAAATCATACGAATGGTAATCGACTTGTCATTGGCACTTGAGTTAGCTGCCCCTGTTGTGCCTATACGGTATTGTTGCGCCTTGGTTACCGTATCGACAAGGTTTGCATCGACTGAATTACACTGGTTTGAAGCTAAATTGTCATTGGTACGGTTGGTCCGAATATCCCCCTGTTCATCAATCACAATGCCGACCACTTGATTTGGAATACTTGGGTCATTGAACTTAAAGGTCAGATTTGCATACAGTGGGAAAATATAATTTTGCCCAGCTTTGACTGTGTTCACCGTTCTGAAAATTTCATTGCTTAAATAGGTCGCTGGATTGGTTTTATACACATCAATTGAACCAGTGAAATTCTCACCCTCAATGTTTTGATTCCATTTACCATAGACTGTGCTGTCAGACGGCGCAGTGGTCGATCCGGTCAAGTTTTTATACATATACTCCGTACCGGCAATGGATTTTTGATTAAGTAGCTTCCCTTGGAAAATATTCATTTGATCTGCTGATCCAATGGCTTTCTTTAAAATCAGCGGGTTTTGAATACGATCAGTCAGCGGATTAATCCAATTTTGAATGCTGGTTTCAGCTTTGCCGCTAGCAACGGTGTTTAATTTTTCAGGCACGGCTTGAGTGAGCAGATTGATGCGACCAATATCACTGATTGGATTATTCACCGACAAAGGTACGCCTCTCCACTGTACTGCATAACCGATGCTATAGCCTTGTCGGTCGGTAATCGCATACAGATTGGCAATCGATTCTTTCTTGGTTTGACTCACCCCATGGAAACCGCCAACATCTACATTTAAGGCAGAAATTGCTAAGAAATTGGCACTATAAACATTCACGTTCTTTAAATTCAACTGTTGCTTGGCAAGGGTTTCAGCACTTTGCTCACTCACGCTGGACACATCTAGCCAAGCTTTCATGTCATTTGCATAACTACCATCGACAAAATCATTCGCTTTAACATTCTCAGGCAAAATACTCAGTTTATCTTTGAGCTGTTGATATAAATCGACAGGTTGCAGGTCAGTTTCAGTATTGCTGTCTTGGGTCAATCCAACCGCTTGGAACACACGAGTCAAAGCCACCATAGTTTTAAAGGTAGCATCGTTCAAATTCATTTCGGTTGCATCTTTACCAGTCATGCCTTTGGCAATGTCCAACAAACTGATTTGCACCGGCTGATTGCTGACCCGTAAAGGCGCAATTTTCGCTAAATCCACTTGTCCCAATTCAATTTTACGACTGGTGCTTTCACCTTGAATATAGAAACTGACCTTATCCCCCACCGCACAGCCACCGGTAACAGTATTGCCTTCAAGCTCAGTCACAAAATGATTCTTGATGTCACTACTGCAGTCAAAATTCAGTCCTGCAACTGGATAGGAAATCACAAAGGCATGACATTTTTCACTGCTGGCTTCACAGCCATTGCTTGAGGTTTTCACCCCCGCATATGGATCTTCTTTAATACTGGTACTTTCACCACCGCAGCCCGAAAGTGCTAAAACTAAACTGGATAATGCAAAGGGGAGTAAAATTTTATTTTTCATTTTTTATGCTCGACTTTAATGTTCACTTAACGCAAAACACTCAGTTTGATTTGTCCTTTATTGGAAAGTTGTACTTGCTCAACATCTATGGCTTCAGCCAAAGGGGTCATAAACAAATACTTGGCTTGATTTGGTTTTTTCAGTACGCCTTCCAAGGCAGAAAATTTTAATTGATTGGCTTCGGTGTTTTGATTCTTAAATCCACTGACACCTTCAATCACGCAACCTTGCTGGTCTAAAAATACAACCAATGGCCAGTAATAAGTCGGATTTTTTTGTGAAGAAGCGTAAGAGCTAAAATGAATATTCTCAACAGAACTGTCGAGCTTGACCACATCATAGACAAACTTTTCTTTGATTGGGGGGACTGGCCAAAACCCGACTTCGGTATTATCCAAGCTCAGCTCTTTGGCTTTGTCTATTTTCTTGCCGCTGAAACACGCTTGTTCTAAATTTTGCACCACTTGATCTTTGGGTAAGCGATAATAGGTCGGTGCAAGCACCACAGGCGGCGATGCTTTCGGTGCATTGTTTAAAAATTTAGAAAACACTGACTTACTGATGCCTTTTTCGCGTTCGACTGTTTCAAAACGGCTTGAGCCTGCGATACTGGAGTCCGGCATCACATAAAAGCGCTTACGCCCTTCTATATTAAATTCTTTATCTTCTAAATACTCATTATCGACATATTGAACCCCATCAATCTCAGTAATATTTTGATGCGGCTTAGGCACATGTTGGGTTGTAGCCTGCTTTATCCCATCCTGTTGAGCTTGAGTCGATGGCACACTGCTCGGTTGTGCTTTTTGCGTTTGATTGCTTGCAGAAGTTGAAGGTACTTGTATTGAATTTAAAATCTTAGAGTCAACATTTTTGCTTGGATGCTTTGTCGTGTTTTGCTCTTGAACTTGCTGAGTCTGTTCTAGTTTTGACTCACTAGTGGTCGAGCCCAAAACGTCTGACGATTTTTTTTGAGATGTTTGTTTTTGCTGAGTTTGTACTTGTGGGTGTCGGTCTTTTTGTTTCACTGGAATCGACTGATCACTCTTTTGAGCAACTTGTCCTTTTGATCCATGTTGTTGTGGCGTTTTTGAATGAAGCTTAGATTCATTTTCAACAGATGTGTTTGACTGTGTTGGTTCGGATTTAATTGGTTTTGATTTATTTGGCTTAGTTTCGATTGCATGAGACTGAGGTAAAGCGATCGCATTCGATGGCTGTGTTTGACCTGTTACTTGTCTCTGACTGGATGATTGAGGTTGATTCTGTGATGAATCTTGATCTGTTTGCTTTTGTGGGCGAGCAACATTATCAGCGGGCTTTGATTTTTTCTCAGGTCGCTGTTGTACCACCATTGGACGACCATCAGGTCCAATGATGGTAAAAAATTCTGCAGCGATTGCCTGAGCCATAAATCCCGATGACGCTATACCACAACATGCCGCTAACAGGCTTATTCGACCGATGCAAAGAAGTCTTTTTTGTTGTGCCATTACCATCTCGTTCTATAGTTCAGACCCAAAATGGTCACTTTGGTATTGGTCGCAACATTCAGTCCTGCATAGGGGTTATAAATAATATTATTCACCCCATCGGCATTACCCAAAGAACTTGAGCCCGCAGGAATATTGTCACGGCTTCTTAAGAACGCAACCGATAAATCAATATCGGTATCTTCATCAAAACGATAACCAAGACCTAGACCGAACATTTGTGCGTTATTGATTGGTACCATGGTGTTACGCTTCCCATCCGGAATCGCACTAGTACGAGGCTCATAACCTGCACGGAGTTTTAAACGGTCATTGGCCGAATATTCAACCCCAATGCCCCAGTTCCAAGAAGACTGAAAACCTAAGGGGAAAGACAGCGAGGTATCGGTGACATCATTGGAAATCAGCTTGGCAATTTTTAGAGCACTGATTTGACGGTCAAACTCAAATTTAAATTTGTCCCATGCCGAGTAATCGGTCCAACCGACATCGACATTGACTTGCAAATCAGGCAAGATTTTATATTTAATCCCCGCTTGGAAATGGGCTGGATATTCTAAATCCATGCCCAACAAACCAGATTCAACAGCCGGAATATTACTTGGAAAACCTAAAATCGCGGCTAAGATTTGACCGGTTGGCGATGAGTTTAAGCCGTTGATCAATTCACGTGGCGCATTGGCATTTTGGATTTGGAATTTGCCTTTTAAACGCATTTTGGCTGCGCTTTGATAAACCAAACCTAAACCAAATTCATCTGAAGGCTCCCACATCACCCCCAAGTTATAACTTGGGCTGAGGCTCTGTTCTAAGGCCACATCCATTTTCCCGAAAGTAGAAAATGGATTCATGCCTTCATTGGCATTACAGATCCCAAACAACATGATATCGGTGATGATATTGGAGTTTTCTCGGAACGGCGCACACACCGATTCATCGACCATACGCAATACCCCAATCAATTCATTGGGCAAGCGTAAATCAGTTTTAAGAGCAATGGCTTGGTAAGACATACCAATCGAGGCCCCGAGCGATAACTCATCATTAACTTGATAAGCCATCGATGGCGATAGATAGGTAATCCTTTCCATCGCCACTTGCTGTCCCATATAATTCCCGGGATTCCCATCTTCAGCACCAAAGCCTGCCACCATTGGTGCATAAATGGCGGTTGCGTAGGTGATTTTTGACCCCGGTGGATTATAGGAAACCCCAGCAGTAGGTGCGGCAACCGGCCACCCCTCGCCTAAATCGACGACTTTTTTCAGAATCGGGATATATAAACTTGCATATTCAACGTCACCACTGACCGTGCCTTTAAAGTCGGTACATAGGCTCGATGGGTTATCCGGTGCATCATTACACACCAAAGGATCGTCTGAATAGCCAAAGACCTCATAGCCACCTGGTGCCGAAAACTCTCTTTTGACATCGAAATTGGCGACTAGACCTTGCACATCAGTCTGCAACCCTTTGAGCTTGGTCAATGCTGCGGGGTTAAAATGTACCGCACTCACGCCAGGCGGATCTGCGGTTACCGCATTCCCCATCGAAAGTGATCGAACATCTACAGATAAATTTTGCCCCAACTGAGCAAAAACGGGGGTGCTACATCCAGCAAGAATAATTCCGGCAACCAATGGATGTATACGATGGTATTTCATACCCTCACTCCATTAGCTGGCTTTTTTCTTCTTATTGAAACCGAGAATATCAAGCGGGAAAGATAAACCTAATGACACATCTGGTGCATCTTCGGTTAAACCAATCCCCAATGTTCCATTGACAATGGTTTCAGGACTGACACGCACACCTAAAGCCACAGCAAAAACTGCACTGGTTTGATCTGCAGCTTCATATTTTTCACCAGTGTTATAGGTGAATGAGGTATTGGTGTTAAAGGACTGTTGATATGACATGGTGAGTGACACATCGTAGTTAAACGAATAGGCAAAACCAAAAGAGAAACCACCGGTGATGCCCGGTTCAAAGGTATCTAAAATACGGGTTTTACCATCTAACCCTTCACCTTCAGTATTTCCCCCACCACGTAACTGATTTAAACCTGACTCTTTAAATCCATAGTTTGCAGAGACGGAAGCGAACAACACAATCGGGTCAATATATTTACGGGTACTTGCACCCAAACCCACAGAGTAATAACCCTTACCGGTCGACAAATCTTTTTCAGGGTTAATTTCATAAGGACTGTCGCCAGTTTTGGTTGAGACACTACCAAACAAGATTAAAGGCAAACGTCCTGCTTTCAGCGGGAACGGTTCCCAACGCGCACCAAGGTTAATATCACCCAAGCCTGCCGTAGTGGTATCTTTTAAATTGTCCGATTTTGCTACAAAAGGAACAGAGGCACTGAGGGTTAAGTTATCTAAAACCCCATATTGCCCAGTAATGGTATTGGTAATGGTATGACTGGCATCTTCATCTACCCGTAATTGATACAGTTGGCCGTCTTCTAAGGAGGCATTGATTTGAGAATCACGATAGTACGAATAATCTAAATCATAAAAAGTGGAGAGTTCCCCCTTTTTAATCAAAGAATATTGACGTTCATTCGAAGTAAAGACTTCTTGTAAATTGGTTTCTTGGGTGGCATCGCCTTCCTTTTTCTGCAAGGCATCTGCGGCCTGGTTTTCAGCCTTAGGCACTAAGGATGGCGTGGCATCTTTATCAAGCGTTGGTGTTTCAGCTTCGACTACCGGTTGAATTTCACTGCTAAATGCTGTGGCAGATTCGGCTACGGCAGGCGTTGCAACGTCGGTTTGATCCTTGAGCTCTTCCGCGTCAGATGCGATCACTTCATCGGCAGCATATGCACCACCCATGACGACCTGGATACTGATCGCAAGGATTGTTCTTTTCATCCATTGATTATTCATTTTGGTCCTACCAAAGTTTGTTTAATTTTTTTAATTTATTACTTACGTTTATAATAGAGACGCATGAAGCTTGTAATTGGCTGATTGTACGTCGATGAGTTAGGGTCGCGGTCAATCACCTTACGCATGGTCGATGCTTTGTCTGCAATGCGGTTCATATAATCTGTAGAAAATTGTGCATCCACCAATGCATATCGATTGATGGTGGCATCATCAACATGCCTTAAATCGGCTTCTTGTAAAGCCAACAGATTTTTTTGTTGCTCGGCTGGCACATTAATCAAAAATAAAGTGTTGTTTTCCCAAATTTGTTTAAAACGTTCTTGATCGAAGCTGATATTACCCAATGCTGGGTCTGCCACATAGACTCGACCATCTTTATAAGCTTTAAAAACCACAAAATGTTTAAAACCCGCATAATTGATCGGGACAATTGCGGGTTGTTGTTGCTTAATCAGATCAGCGAATTCACCTTTATATCCGCCACTTTCAAAGCCTAAAGCTGTAACAAAGCGTTTCATGTCTAACAATGAGAAGCTTCGGCGTTCTACGATACGATCATATTCACCGAATCTTAATAACCCTTCCATGGTTTGTTGTTCGGTTAAATTTAAACCTACATACCCATTTAAGACTGTGGTGAGTGCTGCGGATCCACAGCTATAGTCATAGGCTTGACGCACAATGCCACGAAATTGATTTTCTAATGCAGGTTTAATTTTCACCATTTCACGGTGATTACGGGTAAAGGATTTTTCTCGAGGATCAGCAATTTCTGAGTAATAGACTGCTTCAGCAGGTTGCTCTTTTATATCTAGGGCGTGACTGGCAAAGTAATACATCATTGCCGCACCTATAGTAAGTTCTATCATAATATTAACTATTCTAGTTATGGCTATCTTTGCCTAGCTCATTCTTGTGTTTATGACTGAGTTAAACTCATTTTTTATTATTGATAAGATACCGTTTTTTAAATAAAAAGACAGTAAATTATGCATTCATCCATGAATTTTTTTGAAAAAAAAACGCGTGACGAACACGCGTTTTTTAAAAAATTAGATTAGTGACCTGTAATACTGATCGTTGATCCGCCCATATTCAGGCCTTTAATTTCAATATCGCCAATCGATTTAGCTGCTGCAGAACCTAAATGAACACCACCCACGTATGCACTGATATTTTGCGCAGCAGGTTTGATATAAAGACCATCTGTGGTCACACCAATTTTAGCATTTGCACCTAAACTGGTTTTACCTGTTTCAACCACTTGGATGCTGTCCAATACGATTGAACCACCGCCTGCATTGTCTTTGATACCCAAGTTAGTCAGTTTAAGACCACCGGTAATTTCAGAGTTTAAGTTGATCATCGCACCTTGAGGTGTAGCCCCCAATTGTACGTTAGCAGCAACAGAACCCAATTCAACATTTAGACCTGTAAGAATTTCATTTACCGTCCCAGTCGTACCACGAACTACGCCGTTAGTCGTACCAGACGCTGCAACACCAATTGGACCAACTGCGATTTTCATGCCCGTAACATTGGCTGCAACATTCAAGAATGCACCGCCTTTATCTGCAGTACCCGCATCTGAATCAATCACTAAATCAACCAAATTTTTAGTGGTGTCAGTTTGCGTAATCGAGATCCCTTTAGTTGCTTCATTACCAAGCACAATCGCACCGGCTTTAGATGTACCACCTAGCGCTGTATCCGCTAAACCGTCATTGTCGTGAATGAATAATTGGTCCACTGTAATCGCACCGCCATCAAGCTTAATACCAATGTTGATACCATCTTGACCTGTAGTAGAGCTCAGTGACGCATCATCCATTGCCTGCATTGCCATCGCATTTGCACTTACAGCAATTGAAGAAACCAAAGCAACTTTAGTAAATAATTTCATGGTGTACTCTCCCAAGAGTATTTTTTTCATTTTTTTACTACTCTCCGTGTTTTTCGGTGTTTTTTATTTTTTTACACCTGAAACGTCATTCCTTGAGCAGTCCGATTTGCACTATTAAATTAACCTTATGTTATCTTGTTATCAACATCTGATTTAAAAATACGACCTATTCCCGATAAACGGCGATAGTGTGACTTGGTAGTTAGTAACATGCTAGATTCGGAACAAAATTTAAGCCCTCACTCTCACTTTTTAAACAGTTCTTTTTTCAAGAAAAATTTAAAAATTGGGCAGCTTTCCCCAGCTCAAATTTTGCAAAAATTACAGCATTTGAAAGCTTGTATTTATCTTGAAAATCACCATCAGCCTGTCATCGCTGTATTACCAAAACAGTTTTATCTGGCTCAAAACAACCTTGTTCAGGTTTTTTCTCGTCAAACTCACTTCGAATATGAAGCAGAATCTAAACATGTAGACCTGCTTTCTTTTGTTCAATTGGCACCGGAGGCTGTTCAAGATCAACAAAAATGCACGCATGAATTTCGTGGCGGCTACCTGGGTTTTATTGACTATAATTTTGCAGCGAGTCAGCAGATTGAATCAAATCTAAAGCCGCAGCCGAATCTATTTATTGGACGTTATGAAAGTTATTTGAAACTGGAAAATGATCAATGGTTTTTCTATAGTGATGAGTCTGAAGCAGAAGATTTATATGCTTGTATTTCAGGGGCTTTAAATCAAGAAACACAAAACTCCTTTGCGTTAACCCAAGCCTGTACAGCAACTTGGGAGAAAAACCAATACCAGCATGCGTTTAAAAAAGTGCAAGATTATATTGTTGCCGGTGACTGTTACCAAATCAATTTAACGCAAACCTTTGCGGGTCAAGCAACAGGTGAATTGATTGACACTGCTCAAGCCTTTTGGTCACTGACTGATGCGCCTTATTCAGGGTATTTAAAACTGGATGATTTTGAACTTTTAAGCTGCTCACCTGAATTGTTCATTGATTTTGAACCAAATCGTAAATTGGTGACGAAACCGATCAAAGGTACCATGCCTCGTTTTGCTGATCCTGAGCAAGATGAAAGTTCGAAACAAACCTTGGCTGATTCAGAAAAAGATCAGGCCGAAAATGTGATGATCGTTGATCTACTGCGTAATGATTTAAGTGTCTACGCTGAGATTGGATCGGTTAAAACCCCAAAGCTTTTTAATATTGAATCCTTTAATCAGGTTCATCATATGGTCAGTGAAGTTGAAGCCACCTTAAAAGCTGATGTCAATCCATTTGAGGTGCTGCTTTCCGCGCTACCGGGTGGTTCAATCACAGGAGCGCCAAAAATCCGTGCCATGCAAATTATTGAAGAATTGGAAAGTGCACCACGTGGAGCTTACTGTGGCTCAATGGGCTATTTTAATTTTGATGGTACAGGATCTTGGAACATCTTAATTCGCAGTATCCAAAAATATCAGGATGACGTTTCGCTTTGGGCAGGCGGTGGCATTACCATTGCATCAGATTGCGATGCTGAATATCAGGAATGTTTCGACAAAGTAGAAGCCATGCTTGATCTACTCAATACTTGGTATAGGCCTGAATGATAAAAAGCGACTCTATTGAGTCGCTTTTTATCATGAATATCTCACCTTACGAGGCAATGCTTGACACCTTTAACAAGGAAGGCGTTCCCTCGTTTACCCAAGCAGAGTCAGGGTGGATTTCTAAGCCAAAATATCGTTTTTCAATGTGTCCACTAAACGTTGATTTTGCTCGTCGGTTCCAACGGTAATGCGTAGGAACTGATTAATGCGTGGCTTGTTAAAGTAACGCACGATAATGCCACGTTCACGCAGTTCAGTAGCCAATTCACCTGCATCTTTGCTTGGTAGTGATGCAAAAATAAAGTTCGCTTTTGATGGTAAAACTTTAAAACCAATCTCAGTCAATTGTGCAACCAGCTTTTCACGGCTCGCAATGACCTTTGCATTTTGCGCTTCAAAGTAAGCTTGATCTTCAAATGACGCCACCGCAGCTGCAATCGCAAAACGATCCATTGGATACGAATTAAAGCTATTTTTAACCGCTTCAAGTGCTGCAATTAAATGTGGTTGTGCAATCGCAAAACCGACACGCAAACCTGCCAATGAACGTGATTTAGAGGTGGTCTGGCAAACGACGAGATTCTCGTATTTTTCCACCAAAGCAACAGCAGATTCAGCACCAAAATCAACGTAAGCTTCGTCAATCACAACCACTGAATCAGGGTTGCCTTGAAGAATTTCTTCAATTGCAGACAGTCCTAATGCAATACTGGTCGGTGCGTTTGGATTGGTAATAATAATGCCACCATTCGGCTGTTTATAGTCATCCACGATAATTTCAAAATCATCATTTAAAGGCAAAATTTTGGTGTTGTTGCTTAAACCAAAAAATTGACTATAGACCGGATAGAAACTGTAGGTAATATCAGGATAAAGAATTGGTTTGTCTTGCACAAAAAACGCTTTGAAAATATGCGCTAAGACTTCATCTGAGCCATTTCCAACAAAGACATTTTCAACAGGTACATGCTGTTGTTTCGCAATGGCTTGTTTTAATACTGTTGCATCTGGGTCTGGATATAAACGCAAAACATCTGCTGAATTTACCAATACCGCTTGTACTGCCTCAACGACTTTTGGCGACGGCGGATATGGGTTTTCATTGGTATTGAGTTTTAAAATATTTTGGATTTTTGGTTGTTCACCTGGGGTGTACGGTTCTAATTCACGTACATCAGGACTCCAAAAACGCATTTTTTCTGTAGTGATCGACATTCTATCTTCTCGGAGCTCCCTCTCCTTTTAGGAGAGGGTTAGGGAGAGGTTATCATTCCCCTTTCCTAACCTCCCCAAACCATATTTGGCGCAAGAGAGGACGAACTCATTTCTAAATCAATGTTATCTAGTCTTTGGACTTTTTCGTCTACATTATTGAGCAGAAGATTTCTCTAAGACTAGCACCTTATAATGAAATCAATCTTGATAACGATAACGCGCAGATCTCGCATGGGCATCCAAGTTTTCTTGTTGCGCCAAAATATCTGCTGTTTTTGCCAAAGGTTTTACCCCTTGCTCAGAACACATGATCAAGCTTGAACGTTTTTGGAAATCATACACACCCAACGGTGAAGAAAAACGTGCTGTTCCTGAAGTTGGCAAGACATGGTTCGGCCCTGCACAGTAGTCACCAATCGCTTCAGGCGTATATCGTCCCATAAAGATTGCACCCGCATGGCGAATATGTTCTGCCATTGCTTGTGGATCTTCTACGCACAACTGTAGATGCTCAGGAGCAACTTGGTTAATCAAATCAATGGCTTCTTGACGGTCTTTCACCAAGACCAAAGCACCACGATTGGCAATAGAAGTACGCGCAATATCCGCTTTTGGCAATGCAGCCAAATGCTCTTCAATCGCTTGTTCCACTTCATTTAAAAGTGCTTCGTCTGGGGTGATGAAAATGGCTTGAGCAACAGTGTCGTGTTCTGCTTGAGACAATACGTCCATCGCCATCCATTTGGCATTATTGGCACCTTCTGCATAGACCAAAATTTCAGAAGGTCCTGCAATCATGTCGATGCCGACTTGACCGAACACCGCACGTTTTGCCGCAGCAACGAAACGGTTGCCCGGACCCGTGATTTTATCTACCGATGGAATGGTTTCTGTACCATAGGCCAATGCAGCAACCGCTTGTGCACCACCAATGGTAAAGACACGACTTACCCCAGCCAAATATGCCGCAGCCAACACCAATGGATTCAACTCACCATTCGGTGCAGGTACCACCATAATAATTTCAGGCACACCCGCTACATGCGCAGGTACAGCATTCATCAGTACAGATGAAGGATACGATGCCAAGCCACCCGGCACATAGATCCCGACACGATCAAGCGGTGTCACTTTTTGACCTAAGGTATTGCCTAAAGCATCGACATAGGTCCAGCCTTCTTGCTTCTGTGCTTGGTGAAATTCACGTACACGTTCTGCCGCCATTTCCAATGCTTCACGCACTTCAGTGGTTAAGCCTTCAAATGCTGCTTTGAGCGCTTCTTGAGTTAATTCTAATTCTGAAAATTGATGTGCTGGATGTCGATCGAATTGTTGAGTGAGTTTCAATACATGTGCATCGCCATGTTGGCGTACATCTGCAATAATTTGGTCTACAGTTTTTAAAAGCTCTGGATCACTCACAGTTTCAAAAGCCAACAAGTCTTTAAAAACTTGCTTAAAGTTCTGCTCTTGAGTCGATAAACGTCGCATCAATTTACCCACATGGATAGTTAGGAAAGTCTTAGTGTACCTTGTTTCTGAGGCTTTGTGGACAGTAACGCTAGACAGTTTTTTAAAAGCTGATTGAAAATATGATTGAAGCGAATTTGAAAAAGCTTTTTTTAGATTCAAGGATTTATTTTTTTAAATAAAATAATTCGGTAATAAAAAACCGCCCAATTGGACGGTCTTTTAAAAGCTCAAACAATTAAGCTTGTTTCGCTGCTTCACGCTCTTCCACTGCTTTTTCAAGCTGCGCAAGAATCGGATTCAACAACGTTTGTTTACGCTTAAAGCTGGCTTTGTTGACGATTAGACGTGAAGATACTTTGCAAATTTCTTCCAAAGGCTCAAGACCATTGGCACGTAAAGTATTACCTGTATCTACAACATCAACAATGTAATCACCTAGACCAACCAATGGCGCAAGCTCCATTGAACCGTAAAGTTTAATCACATCCACTTGCTCGCCAAGGCTTGCATAGTATTGACGGGTCAAATTGACATATTTGGTGGCAATTTTTAAACGACCTTTCGGACGAACCATGCCCACCTTACCAGCTGTCATCAGTTTACACACAGCGATTTTCAGGTCTAATGGCTCATATACGTTTTGAGCACCATGCTCCATCAGTACATCTTTACCCGCAACACCCAAATCTGCTGCACCGTTTTCAACATAAGTCGGTACGTCAGATGCACGTAAAATTAAAATACGCACGTGTTTATGTGTTGTCGGAAAAATTAACTTACGTGATTTATCTGGATCTTCTAGTAAGTTAATTCCAGCGGTTTCAAGTAAAGGCAGTGTTTCTTTTAAAATACGACCTTTACTCAATGCCAATGTTAAACCATGATCAAAATTTCCCATTACATCAAAATTAGGATCATCGTTTCTCATATCGCTCATGAACTTACTCGCTTAATTTGGGCACCAATACCTTGCAATTTTGCTTCAATATCTTCATAACCACGATCGATGTGATAAATACGATCAATCAAGGTTTCGCCTTCAGCGGCTAATGCTGCAAGGACTAAAGAAAAAGAAGCACGTAAATCTGTTGCCATTACAGGTGCAGCAGAAAGTTTTTCCACCCCTGTAACCACTGCATCATTACCTTCAACCTGAATGTTTGCGCCCATACGTGCTAACTCAGGTACATGCATAAAACGATTTTCAAAAATCGTTTCAGAAATTGTTGCAAAACCACGACCAATTGCATTGACTGCCATCAATTGTGCTTGCATATCTGTTGGGAATTCTGGGTGTGGAAGTGTACGGAAGCTGACTGCTTTCGGACGTTTACCCATCATATCCAGTTCAACCCAATCCTCACCACGGGTGACTTCAGCACCCATTTCCTCGAATTTCTCAAGGACAGATTCCATCAGTGCTGGATCGGTGTGTGTGGTTCTGATTTTACCACCAGTGATGGCAGCAGCGGCCAAATATGAACCAGTTTCAATACGGTCAGCCACCACAGGGTATTCACAGCCGTGTAGGCTTTCAACACCGGTCACGACCAGTGTATCTGTATCGATGCCTTCAATTTTTGCACCCATTTTCACCAACATATTGGCTAAATCGGTAATCTCAGGTTCACGTGCTGCATTGCGAATTGTGGTCACACCTTCAGCCAATACAGCAGCAGTTAAAATGTTTTCGGTTCCCCCCACAGTGACCATGTCAAAGACCACTTCGCCACCTTTTAAGCGGCCATCAACTTTGGCATGGACATAACCTGCTTCGACCTCAATCTGTGCACCTAAGGCTTCTAATGCTTTTAAGTGTTGATCTACAGGGCGTGAACCAATCGCACACCCCCCCGGAAGGGATACTTTTGCACTACCATAGCGCGCAAGCAGTGGACCAAGCACCAAAATGGACGCACGCATGGTTTTAACCAATTCATAAGGCGCAAACTGATTGTCTAAAGTCGACACATCAGCAGTGACTCTATCGCCTTCATAATTAATGGTAACACCCAACCCACCAATTAATTTAACCAATGTATTGACGTCTTTTAAATTTGGCACATTGGTCAGGGTAATTGGACTGTCAGCTAAAATCATGGCTGCCAATAAAGGCAGTGCAGCATTCTTTGCCCCAGAAATACGCACTTCGCCTTTGAGTTTTACACCACCAGTAATTAAAAATTTATCCATATATTTGTTTAAACTCCAAAAAGACTAGCTTTACGCCACTCTTCTTTTGTCATTGCGCGTATGGTTACAGCGTGAACTTCGCCACTTTTAATATAGTCATTCAGCGGAGCATAAACAGACTGTTGACGTGCAACGGGTCTTTTACCCTCAAATTGATCATCTACAATACGGAGGTCAAATTTCCCGCCTTGTCCACTTACAGCAATATCAGCAGCAGGGAAAGCAGCTTTTAAAATTTCAGTGAGCTGTTCACTATTCATTGCAAAGACCTCTTATGGGACGATCGAGTGTATAAAAACCGCCTATTTTACTATAACTCTCTAAATTAATTCATTAGCTCGTACACTTTATCTATAAAAAAAAGAGGTGTTTCAACCTCTTTTTTTGTTCATTACCGACTAAATAATCCTAAATAGCAAGTGGCTGGAAATCCATTTGCATTTTACGATAGCGGGTCAGCTGCTTTTTTATTTTTTCAGTCAATTTTTTAATCGAGGCGTACATATCATCGCCTGAGGCTTGTGCAAATAATTCCACACCCGGTAAACGTACAATCGCTTCCGCGATATGATTGGCACTGCCTTTTCTTGTCCTTTTATCGACTTGGTGATCCTTGGTAAGTTTCACTTGCATGCTGTTCACCTGATCGAGGTGCTTCGTCATGTCGGCAAATTTACAACGAATATTCTCTTCAATTGCAGGGGTAATACTTAAATGATGTCCACGAATTGTTATTTGCATAATCCTTTCCCTCTCCTTCCTCAGGATGTGAGTAAGTCTAAGCCTAAACGTAACCATGACGGCACAGCAATCAAATAAACTTATGCAAAATCAGTCATGTATTCATTTAAACTTAGCCTCGTGTATTAAAAAAAGAGATTCATTATTTCGTCATAATGAGCCTTTAGAATACTCACACTTCATTTTTTAGATCAAGACTTTTCGATCAGATGACGCAGGAATATGTAACGATTCGCGATATTTCGCCACCGTCCGTCGAGCCACATCGATACCATCATCGTTTAATAGTTTTGCCAAAGAATTATCTGACAGTGGTTTACGTGGATTTTCTTCCGCGATTAACTTTTTAATTTTAGCCCGTATCGCAGTTGAAGATGCTTCGCCACCGGTTGTGGTGCCCACATGACTCGAAAAGAAATATTTCAACTCAAATAAACCACGCGGCGTCAGCAAAAATTTATTGGTGGTGACCCGAGAAACAGTCGACTCATGCAGCTCGACTTCTTCAGCCACATCACGAAGCACCAATGGCTTCATGCCTTCTGCACCAATTTCCAAAAATGCCCGTTGATGCTCTACAATACAGGTGGCGACTTTTAATAAGGTCTTATGACGCTCATCAACACTTTTAATAAAGTTTTTGGCATCGAGCATTTGATTGCGCAAATACTGATTATCGGCACTTTGATCAGCACGACGGATCATGTTGGCATAAAAAGAATTCACGCGTAGTTTAGGCACAATGTCTGGATTCAATTGCACATGCCAACTGTCATTCTTTTTCGATACCACCACATCTGGAATTTGGTATTCAGATTCTTTGGCTTCAAAAGCCAGCCCAGGGTAAGCCTGCAAGGTTTTCAGCAACTCAATGCCCTGTTTCAGTTGCTCAATTTTAAATCCTGTTTGCTTGATCAAACGATTGACATCATTGGCTATTAAAAGATCATGGTGTTTCAGCAACATTAACGCTTCTTGACGTGCAAGAGTGGTTTTTGGCAAAACATCCAACTGAATAAATAAACATTCAACCAAACTTCTTGCCCCCACGCCACATGGGTCAAGACGTTGAATATGTTTCAGGACAACAGCCACTTCATCAAGTTCGACTTCTTCGTCATAATCCATTTGTTCAAGCAGATGCTGAACTGCATGTTGGATCTCTTCTAAGCTTTCATCTAAGAAACCTTTGTCGTCTAAAGCATCCACGATGCAATAGGCAATCAAACGATCGATGTGTGAAAAATTGAGTAAATTGACTTGCTCAAGCACATGATCTTTTAAAGTAGTATGACCTTGTCGATTATCTTCTCGCTCTTCAAACTCAGGCATTTCCATGGCTGTGGATTGATGGGTATACACATCATCCCAATCGGTGTCTACCGGCAGGTCATTGGGCAAATGGTCTGCATTAATCTCATGGGTCAGATCTGCACTTGATTGTTCAGCATGAATCTCTTCTAGACTTTGCGTTGCATTTTCTTCCTCCACTTTTTCAAGCAAAGGATTACTTTCAAGTTGTAATTGCACTTCTTGTTCGAGTTCTAAACTCGACAATTGCAATAAACGAATCGCTTGTTGTAATTGAGGGGTTAAGGACAAAGAATTTGAGACTTTAAGTCCTAACGATAATTTCATATTCAATCACTTCCCCTGTCTTATAATTCTCAAGCAAGAAACATGCCTAATATTTTTATAACACAAGTTTTAAGCTTTGGGAAAGTTTATTTTTAAATCATTTTAATCATGGAAGTCACAATAAAATCTATTAAATCAATCATTTTATTTTAATATATTGATCAACATCATTTTGACATGTCATTGGTGATGATGACTGCCGTTATGTTTTTCACGCTTTCCACCATCAAGCATAAAAATAGCCCTAAAAAGCACATCCACCAAATAAATAGCAAATGGACTATTCATATTATGTGTTTTCAATACAATAAAATGAGTTGAATGTGATTACCTTGGCACAGAATTGCTCAGGCATATATCTTTTTTAATTCTTTACTTATGACAGGCAAGCGTATAAAAATATTGTCAGGGTGACTATAAATCATACACATGGAAATGTGGTATGAATTTTGAATAACCAAAAGTAATTAATTTTTATAAATACGGTCAACCATCAAAATTAGAAATGGAGATTTCATGATGAAGAAATTATCAACAAAAGTACTGCTATCTGCGCTCGGTGTGGTTTTAGCGGGTGGTGCGTTCTCTCAAGTTCAAGCAGCAGACACTTTAGCCAAAATTAAAGCCTCAGGTAAAGTCGTGATTGGATATCGTGAATCATCCGATCCAATTTCATATATCGTGGGTGGTAAACCGCTCGGCTATGCAGTTGATATCTGTAATACCGTTGCTGCAGAACTCAAAAAAGAATTGAAACTACCCAACCTTAAAGTTGAATACAAACCGGTAACGTCTTCGACCCGTATTCCAGAAATGTTAGCGGGTAACATCGATATGGAATGTGGTACCACCACCAACTCCATTCAACGCCAGCAACAAGTCAGCTTTTCAACCAACTACTATGCCACTGAAGTACGTATGGCGGTAAAAGCCAATTCTACAGTTAAAGATTTAGGTGATTTAAATGGTAAAGCTGTCGCAACCACACAAGGTACAACTTCTGATAAATACATCAAAATGGGTGCTAAAGGTGAGCAAGTGAAAGTCACCAATGTCTACGGTAAAGATCATTCTGACTCTTTTGCTATGGTGGCATCTGGTCGTGCTGCTGCATTCGTGATGGATGACAATATTTTGGCAGGCTTGATTGCTAAATCTTCAAATCCAAAAGACTTTAAAATCGTAGGTCCTGTTCTGTCTTCTGAACCATACGGCATCATGCTGCCTAAAGGTGATGTTGCCTTTAAAAAAGTGGCGGATCGCGTTGTGAACAGTATGTGGAAAAATGGCCAAATGGCAGCACTGTATAAAAAATGGTTCTTGTCACCAATTCCACCTAAAAATATTAATTTAAATATGCCAATGAGTAGCTCTTATAACAAGCTGAAAGCAGCTCCAAACGACAAAGGGATTAACTAATATCGCGTTATCCAAATCAATGAAGCCAAAGCATATCGCATGCTTTGGCTTCTTTCATACAGAAAAATAATTTACTCAAGGAGCACACATGTCAGTTGGCTCACTGAATTGGACTGCTTATTGCTTAGCATCAAATGAATATGGGGAAGATAAAGCCACTTGGGCTGAATCGATCTGCAAAGCGATTGGTGGAACAAGTTACTCTCCCGTTGCAGATGCACCCACATGGTTACAAATTTTGGGATCAGGCGTGTGGACCATGCTTTGGACCGCATTTCTTGCTTTTGTGATCGCCTTTTTATTGGGCTCTCTCCTCGGCATTATGCGTACTTTACCCAACAAAGTCCTGTCATTTATCGGCACATGCTATGTCGAACTTTTCCGAAATATCCCTTTAATTGTTCAACTCTTTTTTTGGGCTTTTGTTTTCCCACAACTGTTACCTTTAAGCATGAGTACAGGAAGTGGTGAAATGGTTGCAGGAGGTTGGTGGCAAAATATCTTAAATGACAATCCAGCCATCATCGGGGTCTTTGCCTTAGGTCTATACACTGCAGCACGTGTGGCAGAACAAGTTCGAGCAGGGATCAATACGGTTTCAAAAGGTCAAAAAAATGCCGCTTTTGCGATTGGACTCACTCAAAAGCAAAGTTATCGCTATGTGATTTTACCTGTGGCTTATCGAATTGTCTGGCCGACCCTAACCTCTGAAGCCATGAACGTCTTTAAAAACTCAGCAGTGCTCTTTGCACTCAGTGTTTTAAATTTCTTTGCCTACACCAAAACCATGCGTGAAGAAACCTCTCAAGACATCGTGATCTTGATTTTATCGACCCCCGTATATTTGGTCATCACCTACTGTATTAAATACTTAATGGCTTGGGTGGAAAAACGAATGGCTGTTCCAGGTCTTGGCTCAGGAGGGAAATAATCATGGATTTTAGTGTTTTACAAAATCAAGATGTGTTGAACACCCTTGCTGATGGTTTTAAATTTACTGTAACAGTGACCGTGCTATCCATTATTGGCGGCATCTTAATTGGCACCCCTCTGGCCATGATGCGCTTGTCTAGCAACAAAATTGCCAGTGGCTTTGCCAAATTTTACGTCGATTTCTTTCGTGGCGTTCCACTGATTCAGGTCATTTTTATTTTCTATTTCTTGCTACCCAAATTTTTCGATTTTCAATCGCATATTTATTGGGGACCGTTATTTTCCAGTGTAGTGACCTTTGCGATTTTTGAAGCTGCTTTCTTCTCTGAAATTGTACGCTCAGGGATTCAGTCGGTGTCGAAAGGTCAGGTGAATGCCGGTTATGCGCTGGGTTTCACTTATGGTCAAACCATGTCTAATGTGATTTTGCCACAGGCTTTTCGCAATATGCTCCCAGTCATTTTGACCCAGTCTATTGTGCTCTTCCAAGACGTTTCATTGGTCTACGTGATTAGTGCCCCTGACTTCTTGGGCAATGCCAATACGCTTGCCAATACATATGGTTCAGAAACCAAAGCCGTATTCTATTTAATCGTAGCTGTAGTTTATTTCTGTATTTCCTTTGCGCTTTCACAGCTTGTGAAACGTTTACATCAAAAAATAGCCATTATTCGATAAGGAGAATCCAAATGCCAATGATAGAAATACAAGATGTCTCAAAATGGTATGGAGATTTTCAGGTCTTAACCGACTGTACTACCTCTATCGAAAAAGGTGAAGTTGTGGTGGTCTGTGGACCATCAGGTTCAGGTAAATCGACTTTAATTAAAACAGTGAATGCCTTGGAACCCTTTCAAAAAGGTAACATCATTGTCGATGGTACACCATTAAAAGATGCCAATACTGATCTTTCCAAGTTTCGTTCTCGCGTGGGAATGGTGTTTCAACACTTTGAACTGTTTCCCCACATGACCGTTTTGGATAATCTCACCATTGGTCAAATCAAAGTACTGAATCGCTCTAAAGATGAAGCGAAAAAGAAAGCACTTCAATACTTAGAACGCGTGGGTTTAACCGCACATAAAGATAAGTTTCCGGGGCAACTCTCTGGGGGTCAACAACAACGTGTCGCAATAGCACGGGGGTTGTGCATGGATCCTGTATGCATGTTGTTTGATGAACCCACTTCAGCTCTTGACCCTGAAATGGTAGGTGAAGTTTTAGAGGTCATGACCCAACTTGCCAAAGAAGGCATGACCATGATGTGTGTCACCCATGAAATGGGATTTGCACGTAAAGTCTCCAGTCGGGTGATTTTTATGGATCAAGGTAAAATCTTAGAGGATTGTGCAACTCAGGATTTCTTTAATAAACCTGAAGAACGACATGAACGTACTAAAATCTTCTTAGATAAAATTTCTGCTGTGCATTAATGAAAAGCCCCTCAATCGAGGGTCTTTTTTTAAACGACTTTTTATTTTGAAGCATCCACAATTAAACGCGTTGCCAAATACAATCTAGGCACGATACTGTCGATTAAAATATATTCAGCAGCATCGGAATGAGCACCATCACCTGAAAGTCCCATGCCCTCAATCACCGCAGCTTTAGATTTTAATCCTGCAAATGCGGCATCTGTGCCCCCACCGGTAGGTATTGTTGAAACTTTGAGATCAAGTCCTAATTCATCTTTATAAATTTTTTGAGCTTTTTCAGCAAGTTTATGCGCACTGTCATTGGCTGCAAGTGGAGGACGACGAACCTCAAATTTGACCGCAACTTGACTGTCTGCCAATTTTTTATTTTTCACTTTATCAGCCAAGACTGTTTCGAGCTTTTCAAAATCTTTCACTTGTAAAGCACGAACATCTGCTTGAGCTGTCGCTTGATCTGGAATCACATTACGTGTTTTACCTGCACTGGCAACCGTCCAATTCAGTTTTAAACCTGTTTTGGGATCACTTAAATCCTGTAACTGTCCAATTTGGTGCGCAAGTTCAGTGAGTGCGTTTACGCCTGCTTCAGGTTTAACCCCTGCATGCGAACCCATACCTTTAATATCAAGATAAGCAGCCCCAATGCCACTAGTGGCTAGGCGTAAATTTCCATCTTTTCCACCCCCTTCAAACGAAAAGACGATATCTTGATCTTGGGCAGTTTCCGTAATGAGTTTACGTGAACCCGGAGAACTAATCTCTTCATCCGAGTTGAACAACACGGTTAGAGTGCCATAATCTTGATAGTTCAATTTTTTTAGAATATTGATAATATGCAAGCCTGCCGCAATTCCTTGCTTATCATCGATAATCCCTAGACCATAGGCTTTATTAGCTTCAATTCTAAACGGTTGGTCTTTTAACATTCCCTTTTGATATACAGTATCCATATGGCCAATCAACATAATTTTAGATTTACCTTTGCCCTTAAACACCGCTTTGACCATCGGTCCTACTTTTTCAGGCGTATCATCCATACGATATACATCCGTACTTTGAATAATCTCTACCGCACCTCCTTGTGCTTTAAGTTTATCTGCAACCACTTGAGCAATGTGATTTAGCCCTTCAATATCTTTACTTCCTGATTCAATATGCACCAATTCTTTTAATGTATCTAAATAGGCCTGTTGATCTTCAGTGACTACTTTTTTGATTTCCTCAGGAGTTACTGCAAACACAGTAGATGCTGTAAACAGCGTACTTAACCCCAATAATGCAATTTTAGAATAAATTGTTAAATTAGATTCGCGCGCTTTTTTCATTATGATTTCCCTTATGATTTTGCTTTAGTACCTTGATCCAAATTCTAATATGTTTAATATTCAAGCAAATTTCAAGCCCAATAAAGACCAAACTCGTATATAGCCCTTTTTTTGTTATATCGAATGCCACAGTAGAAACTATAAATAGCACAAATAATGATTCATTCCCGTTTTAGTAATTTTTCAATACTATTTTTATTCTATTGAGCAGCCTTTTTAACTTTCTTTGGCGCATAAAAAACACCCTGCTCATTAGAGTCAGGGTGTTTTTAGGAATAATGAGCTGGCGATGACTTACTCTCACATGGGTAACCCCACACTACCATCAGCGCTAAGAGGTTTCACTTCTGAGTTCGGGAAGGGATCAGGTGGTTCACTCTTGCTATTGTCGCCAGCACAACTGTTTATGGATACTCGCTTAGTCTTACGTTTATGCTAAGTGTTTTTCCAAATGAGTTATTAACAGAAATACTTGAGTTGTTTAGTTTAACTAGCTTGATCACTAAATCAAGGTGTTTTGTAAGATATCGAATCAACTGATGCTTTATACAACAACTGTTTGGGTGTTGTATAGTCAAGCCTCACGAGTAATTAGTATTGGTCAGCTTCACATATCACTATGCTTCCACATCCAACCTATCAACGTTGTAGTCTTCAACGGCTCTTTAGAGGACATAAAGTCCTAGGGAAATCTAATCTTGAGGTAGGCTTCCCGCTTAGATGCTTTCAGCGGTTATCCCTTCCGAACATAGCTACCCGGCGATGCGACTGGCGTCACAACCGGTACACCAGAGGTTCGTCCACTCTGGTCCTCTCGTACTAGGAGCAGATCCTCTCAAATTTCCAACGCCCACGGTAGATAGGGACCGAACTGTCTCACGACGTTCTAAACCCAGCTCGCGTACCTCTTTAAATGGCGAACAGCCATACCCTTGGGACCTGCTTCAGCCCCAGGATGAGATGAGCCGACATCGAGGTGCCAAACACCGCCGTCGATATGAACTCTTGGGCGGTATCAGCCTGTTATCCCCAGAGTACCTTTTATCCGTTGAGCGATGGCCCTTCCATACAGAACCACCGGATCACTAAGACCTACTTTCGTACCTGCTCGACTTGTGGGTCTCGCAGTTAAGCGCGCTTTTGCCTTTATACTCTACGCGTGATTTCCGACCACGCTGAGCGCACCTTCGTACTCCTCCGTTACTCTTTAGGAGGAGACCGCCCCAGTCAAACTACCCACCAGACATGGTCCTCGCTCCAGATCATGGAGCAGAGTTAGAACCTCAATATTACCAGGGTGGTATTTCAAGATTGGCTCCACTAGAACTGGCGTCCTAGTTTCAAAGCCTCCCACCTATCCTACACAAGTAAGATCAAAGTTCAATGTCAAGCTGCAGTAAAGGTTCACGGGGTCTTTCCGTCTAGCCGCGGGTACACCGCATCTTCACGGCGAATTCGATTTCACTGAGTCTCTGCTGGAGACAGCCCCCATCATTATGCCATTCGTGCAGGTCGGAACTTACCCGACAAGGAATTTCGCTACCTTAGGACCGTTATAGTTACGGCCGCCGTTTACTGGGGCTTCGATCAAGAGCTTCGCTTACGCTAACCCCATCAATTAACCTTCCAGCACCGGGCAGGCATCACACCCTATACGTCCACTTTCGTGTTTGCAGAGTGCTATGTTTTTAATAAACAGTTGCAGGGGCCTGGTTTCTGTGGCTGCTCTCAGCTCAGGAAGCAAGTTCCATCACCAAAAGCAGCGTACCTTCTCCCGAAGTTACGGTACCATTTTGCCTAGTTCCTTCAGCAGAGTTCTCTCAAGCGCTTTGGTCTACTCGACCTGACCACCTGTGTCGGTTTCGGGTACGATTCCTGTGTAACTGAAGCTTAGAGACTTTTCCTGGAAGTATGGTATCAGCCACTTCGCTGTACAAGTACAGCTTGCTATCAACTCTCAGCATAGAGCACCCCGGATTTGCCTAAGATGCATGCCTACTGTCTTTCACCTGGACAACCAACGCCAGGCTGACTTAACCTTCTCCGTCCTCTCATCGCATTACACAGAAGTATTGGAATATTAACCAATTTCCCATCGACTACGCCTTTCGGCCTCGCCTTAGGGGTCGACTCACCCAGCCCCGATTAACGTTGGACTGGAACCCTTGGTCTTTCAGCGAACGAGTTTTTCACTCGTTTTGTCGTTACTCACGTCAGCATTCGCACTTCTGATACCTCCAGCAGACTTCTCAATCCACCTTCATCGGCTTACAGAACGCTCCCCTACCACTTGCAATAAATTGCAAATCCGCAGCTTCGGCATGTAGTTTTAGCCCCGTTACATCTTCCGCGCAGGCCGACTCGACTAGTGAGCTATTACGCTTTCTTTAAAGGGTGGCTGCTTCTAAGCCAACCTCCTAGCTGTCTATGCCTTCCCACATCGTTTCCCACTTAACTACAATTTTGGGGCCTTAGCTGGCGGTCTGGATTGTTTTCCTCTTGACTACGGACGTTAGCACCCGCAGTCTGTCTCCCGGATAGTACTCATTGGTATTCGGAGTTTGCATCGGTTTGGTAAGTCGGGATGACCCCCTAGCCGAAACAGTGCTCTACCCCAATGGTATTCGTCCGAGGCGCTACCTAAATAGCTTTCGGGGAGAACCAGCTATCACCAGGCTTGATTAGCCTTTCACCCCTATCCACAAGTCATCCCCTGGCTTTTCAACGACAGTGGGTTCGGTCCTCCAGTTAGTGTTACCCAACCTTCAACCTGCTCATGGATAGATCGCCTGGTTTCGGGTCTACACCCAGCAACTAAACGCCCTATTAAGACTCGATTTCTCTACGGCTCCCCTATGCGGTTAACCTTGCTACTGAATGTAAGTCGCTGACCCATTATACAAAAGGTACGCAGTCACCGAACAAGTCGGCTCCCACTGCTTGTATGCATGCGGTTTCAGGATCTATTTCACTCCCCTCACAGGGGTTCTTTTCGCCTTTCCCTCACGGTACTGGTTCACTATCGGTCAGTCAGGAGTATTTAGCCTTGGAGGATGGTCCCCCCATATTCAGACAAGGTTTCACGTGCCTCGCCCTACTCGACATCATCATATCAGCCCTTTCGTGTACAGGACTATCACCCACTATGGTTGCACTTCCCAGAGCATTCCACTAAAACTGATATGACTTAATGGGCTTTTCCCCGTTCGCTCGCCGCTACTAAGGGAATCTCAATTGATTTCTTTTCCTAAGGGTACTGAGATGTTTCACTTCCCCTCGTTCGCCTTGCAACACTATGTATTCATGTTGCAATACCTACCTTATGGTAAGTGGGTTTCCCCATTCAGAAATCTCCGGATCACAGGATATTTGCCGCCTCCCCGGAGCTTATCGCAGGCTATTACGTCTTTCATCGCCTCTGACTGCCAAGGCATCCACCACATGCACTTAATTACTTGACTATACAACCCCAAACAGTCGTTAACCCTTACAAGTGGGGTTAGCAACAGATTGTGTCTTTCAACACGCTCATACAGTTGGCGTCTCGTAGATTTAACTACAGTACAGCTTCAATTAGATTCATATACCAAAACGCTTGATTCAGTTAATTTCGCTAGTTCTCATTTCAATCACAGTTGTTAGTACTCAATAATAAATTATTGAACTCTAACTACCGTTCTCTCGATGAGTTAAACAATTAATTTCAACTCAAATATATTCTGTTAATGATTGTCTACGTCCTCATCGGAGCGTAGCAACTGTGATAAATCACAGAAGTTAACAAGACGCGCATTATACGCAGTTTCTTACTAATTTCTATAATCCAACCAACTGATCGCTTACTCAGTGCTCGAAGTATAACTTCTCGCTTAAATTTTAAGGAAAAGCAGTGCTTTTCTGATCTTAAAATTTGGTGGAGACTAGGAGAGTCGAACTCCTGACCTCCTGCGTGCAAAGCAGGCGCTCTACCAACTAAGCTAAGTCCCCAGCTTATCATATAGATTCGATATATCTTTACGTTCTGTTCGCTTCAGTACTTTCATACTGTGTTAGTCAGATAGTGGTGGGTCTGACAAGACTTGAACTTGTGACCCCACGCTTATCAAGCGTGTGCTCTAACCAACTGAGCTACAGACCCTCAGATACATCTTCATGAAGAACAACTTGTTGTGGATTCTTACCGATCGTCAATCTTTCGTTAAGGAGGTGATCCAGCCGCAGGTTCCCCTACGGCTACCTTGTTACGACTTCACCCCAGTCATCGGCCACACCGTGGTAAGCGTCCTCCTTGCGGTTAGACTACCTACTTCTGGTGCAACAAACTCCCATGGTGTGACGGGCGGTGTGTACAAGGCCCGGGAACGTATTCACCGCGGCATTCTGATCCGCGATTACTAGCGATTCCGACTTCATGGAGTCGAGTTGCAGACTCCAATCCGGACTACGATCGGCTTTTTGAGATTAGCATCCTATCGCTAGGTAGCAACCCTTTGTACCGACCATTGTAGCACGTGTGTAGCCCTGGTCGTAAGGGCCATGATGACTTGACGTCGTCCCCGCCTTCCTCCAGTTTGTCACTGGCAGTATCCTTAAAGTTCCCGGCTTAACCCGCTGGCAAATAAGGAAAAGGGTTGCGCTCGTTGCGGGACTTAACCCAACATCTCACGACACGAGCTGACGACAGCCATGCAGCACCTGTATCAGAGTTCCCGAAGGCACCAATCCATCTCTGGAAAGTTCTCTGTATGTCAAGACCAGGTAAGGTTCTTCGCGTTGCATCGAATTAAACCACATGCTCCACCGCTTGTGCGGGCCCCCGTCAATTCATTTGAGTTTTAGTCTTGCGACCGTACTCCCCAGGCGGTCTACTTATCGCGTTAGCTGCGCCACTAAAGTCTCAAAGACCCCAACGGCTAGTAGACATCGTTTACGGCATGGACTACCAGGGTATCTAATCCTGTTTGCTCCCCATGCTTTCGTACCTCAGTGTCAGTATTAGGCCAGATGGCTGCCTTCGCCATCGGTATTCCTCCAGATCTCTACGCATTTCACCGCTACACCTGGAATTCTACCATCCTCCTCCCATACTCTAGCCAACCAGTATCGAATGCAATTCCCAAGTTAAGCTCGGGGATTTCACATTTGACTTAATTGGCCACCTACGCACGCTTTACGCCCAGTAAATCCGATTAACGCTCGCACCCTCTGTATTACCGCGGCTGCTGGCACAGAGTTAGCCGGTGCTTATTCTGCGAGTAACGTCCACTATCTCTGGGTATTAACCAAAGTAGCCTCCTCCTCGCTTAAAGTGCTTTACAACCAAAAGGCCTTCTTCACACACGCGGCATGGCTGGATCAGGGTTGCCCCCATTGTCCAATATTCCCCACTGCTGCCTCCCGTAGGAGTCTGGGCCGTGTCTCAGTCCCAGTGTGGCGGATCATCCTCTCAGACCCGCTACAGATCGTCGCCTTGGTAGGCCTTTACCCCACCAACTAGCTAATCCGACTTAGGCTCATCCATTAACGCAAGGTCCGAAGATCCCCTGCTTTCCCCCGTAGGGCGTATGCGGTATTAGCAGTCGTTTCCAACTGTTGTCCCCCATTAATGGGCAGATTCCTAAGCATTACTCACCCGTCCGCCGCTGAATCCAGTAGCAAGCTACTTTCATCCGCTCGACTTGCATGTGTTAAGCCTGCCGCCAGCGTTCAATCTGAGCCATGATCAAACTCTTCAGTTTAATATTGCTTAGCGCCTTAAAGGGCGCCAATCTTGGCTCATCAATTTTCTGACAAATATTTCTCAAATAAACTTCGAGTAATTTCTACCATCAATCAATGAAAATAATTTCGATCAATCAACCAGTAAAAATCCACACAAGTTGTTCTTCATAATCTCTTAATGATCTTCTTAATGCTTCGTCAGCATCAAGCTAGGTCGGCTATATTACTCTAAATTTCTAAAGAGTCAACCAGTAATTCAAATTATTTTCAAACTTTCTTCCTAAAACCCAACTCAACCAATCTTAGCTAAGTCACTGTTTTATCAGAAGTTTTAATCTTCATCACCGCCGATGGATGTGCATTCTACAGGATTTCAGAACTGATACAACCCCTTTTATTCAATATTTTCAAAATTACCCATTGAGTGTTTATTTATTCTACAATATTGGTGTTTTTAAGCTTTTTTTAATCATTTATTGAGCTATTTATATTTATTTTTTTTCATTACAATAGCCAAATACTAAAATTCAAAACATTTATTCGACGCATGGCATTATTTATAAATAGAAAAAGCATCTGTTTTGGCTTACTACTGACATTAAGTAGTTTTTGCTATGCCAATTCGACGCATAATATTTATATGATGACCTTATCGGTTCTGAGCTATGTGAAATGGACCAATGAAAATCCCACTTTATGTGTGGTTGAAAACCCCACCACCTCTAGTTTATTTAACCAGACATTCTCGCAGCAGAAATCTAAATTCAAAGTAGCGCTAATTATAGCAACTGACATCAGTAGCAAAACTTGTGATGCAGTGTTTTTTAGCCAGTCCAATCCCAGCTTCGAACAGAAAACCATTAATAATGCTGCTAATCGCTCAATTCTCTCTTTTAGCAATAACAATCCTGATTGCGAAATTGGCAGCGTGTTCTGCTTATATAGCTCTAAATCTGGAAATACGCGTTTTAAAGTTAATTTAGACAGTCTAGCCAAAACTAAAATTCATATAGACCCTCGCGTCTTGCTCTTAGCGCAAAATCAGGAGTAAGGCAGATGAAATTTTTCGCTCTCAATTCATTACAATCATTATTTAGACGTTCGCAGTTCATCATTTTTGCCATTACTTTCCTAATTTGCACTTTAACTTTTGCATCGATTTCGATTTTTACAGTGAAATCCTATGCCAAACAAAATTTACAATTGATTAGTCGCACCGTAGCTGAGCGTGTGCAACCTGCATTGGTGTTCCAAGATCAAACCACAATTTCACAAATTATCCGTGAATATACCGAACAGCACTCTGTACGCCTGATTGAAATTAACAACAATAAAGGTGAACTACTGTCTAAAAGCGTGAAAGACATTGAGCATTACTCCACCCTGCAAAATGCATTTGATTGGTTTTTCTTTAAAGAACCAATTCATGTGCAGGTTGATCACAATGGTCAAGATGTCGGTGAAGTGGTTCTTTATGGCAGTTCTAATGACATTGTTATCTTCGTGGTCAAAATCTTTTTAGGACTGTTGCTGGGCATGTTATTTATGTTGTTTGCACTGTGGTGGTCGGTCAGCTCAACTTATCAACACATTATGAATGCAATCACACCGATCATGCATATTGCGCGTATGGTCAGTAATCAGAAGGCATATAACTTACGTTTCCCGCAAAATAATATTAAAGAATTTGACCAACTCAACACGGTATTCAACCAACTGCTAGAAGAAATTCAATCTTGGCATAATCACCTGCAAAATCAGAATTCAGAACTGACCCATCAAGTACAGCATGATGATTTAACCCAACTCCCCAATCGTAATTATTTTTATCAGCAGTTATTTGAAGTCTTTGATCAACCCGATACCCGCAAACAAGCTGCACTGATTTTTATTGATAATAATAACTTTAAAGGCATCAATGACAATTATGGTCACTTGGTTGGCGATGAAGTATTGAAAGAAATGGCAAAGCGTTTAAAACAAAATACCCGTCAATCTGATTTTGTGGCGCGTTTAAGCGGTGATGAATTTGCCATTATTTTAAAATCGGTTCAGCAAGTGGAAAATTTAATTCTCATTGCAGAAAACCTGATTAAATGCTGTCAACAACCTCTGCAATATAAGGATCAAGAGGTTCATTTTAGTTTCAGTATTGGCATAGCCATTGCAAATGAAGCACAAAGTCCTGAAGACCTCATTTCAAGAGCAGATCAGGCCATGTATAAAGCAAAAACCTTAAAACACCATTGGTTCATTTATCACGCCTAATATAGGAAGGGATTAAGAGATGTTAATTAAAAACTTTAAAATCGTTTTGATGGGGTTGTTTTGTGTCGTTTTAACTGGCTGCCTGAGCATGGGTGGACTCAGTCATAAACAAGTCAAAATGTTAAAACAACAAGGTTTTGTACAAACTGAGGAAGGCTGGAGTTTGGGGCTACCGGAACGTCTATTGTTTGATTTTAATGAAGCTGAGATTTCGAACCAAAAGCAAGCAGAGCTGACTAAATTGGCAGGCCAACTACACAAATACAAACTCAATAAAGTCCGGATCGTGGGCCATACTGACAGTGTGGGTAATCCTGAATACAATTTAAAACTTTCTGAAAAACGCGCACAGAGCGTGGCTCAGGTGTTTCAATCCAATCAATTCTTACCAAGCAACATTCAAATCGTGGGTAAAGGTTCAACACAACCGATTAATCAAGCAGACACTGAAGAAGCACGTGCTGAAAATCGACGTGTGGCTGTGATCATTGTTCCTTAATGCATGATTTAAGATAAAATCCAGAAATATGATAGACATAAAAAAAGATCCTATTGAGGATCTTTTTTTTGGCCAATATTTAAGTTTTTATAATCTTTACTAAATTTTAGGCATAAAAAAACCGCCTCTAAGCGGATTATTTACTTTTTAAGCCTTAACATGTATTGCTTAAGCTTAAAATGGTCGGAGCAGTAGGATTCGAACCTACGACCCCCTGGTCCCAAACCAGGTGCGCTACCAAACTGCGCCATACTCCGAGTGGGGTGGATGAAGGGGCTCGAACCCTCGACAACCGGAATCACAATCCGGGGCTCTACCAACTGAGCTACAACCACCATAACAACATTTTAGATTCTACAATATCAAGCGACCGATGGCGCGCCTGACAGGATTCGAACCTGTGACCATCCGCTTAGAAGGCGGATGCTCTATCCAACTGAGCTACAAGCGCATTACCGATGATGCTAGATCACTGGAAAACCTTTGCCTTGAAGAATTGGTCGGAGCAGTAGGATTCGAACCTACGACCCCCTGGTCCCAAACCAGGTGCGCTACCAAACTGCGCCATACTCCGATTCATCTCAGCTTTGGTACCGTTCAACTTATCTTTCGATGTATCGTTCGGTACGGTGTGCATTCTAGGCGTGACGCGATGAGACGTCAACACCTATATTCAAAAAAACTTAAAAAAACCCATCAAGTGTATATTTATCAAACATTTCAGACGATTTTTATACAAATTTAAGGTTTTAAGTTGGCACTAAAGTTTAACATTCTGTCCAAAGGCATTTTTGCACGTTCAGCCAAAGCCGCATCTACGAATACTTCTTGATCAGATTTCTGCAAAACCTGTAAAATTCCGTCTAATTCGTTCATTGCCATCCATGGACAATGCGCACAAGAGCGACAACTTGCCCCTTCTCCTGCGGTTGGCGCCTCAATTAAGGTCTTATTTGGCACCAATTGTTGCATTTTATAAAAAATACCGCGGTCGGTTGCTACAATGAGCGTTTCCTGCGGTAAATCTTGGGCTGCTTTGATCAGTTGAGAGGTGCTGCCCACCGCATCTGCAATCTCAATCACCGATTCTGGTGACTCAGGATGCACCAGAACCGCTGCATTGGGATAAAGCGCTTTCATTTGACTGATGCCACGGGCACGGAATTCTTCATGCACGATGCATGAACCATCCCAAAGCAACATGTCTGCACCGGTTTTCTTTTGAATATAGCGCCCGAGATGCTGATCAGGTGCCCAAATAATCTTTTCACCTAGGCTATCGAGGTATTCAATAATTTCTACCGCACAGCTTGAAGTCACCACCCAATCGGCACGGGCTTTGACTGCTGCTGAGGTATTGGCATAGACCACCACGGTATAATCGGGATGTGCATCGCAAAAAGCTGTGAATTCATCGACAGGACAACCAAGGTCTAAGGAACAGGTGGCCTCTAGCGTGGGCATTAATACTTTCTTTTCGGGCGATAAAATTTTTGAGGTCTCGCCCATAAATTTCACCCCTGCCACCACCAAGGTTTTGGCAGGATGGTCACGACCAAAACGTGCCATCTCCAAAGAATCTGACACGCATCCGCCGGTCAACTCTGCCAGCTCTTGTACTTCAGGGTCACAGTAATAATGCGCAACCAAGACTGCATTTTGTTTTTCGAGTTCCTGCTGAATGGCTTTGAATTTTTGTTGTTTGAGTTCCGGGCTAAGATGATGTGCTTTCATCTCACCCAGTTGATCTAAATGTGCTTGTACAATCGTTTTTGCATCGTTGGCAATTAAATTGGTTGCATCATTCATACGCTATATCTCTATCCTAAGCTTAGGCGCTTTCCATTAGAATTTAAAAAATTAATAAATAACGAACATCAAAAGTAAAAACTGAATCAAAATGGCATCATGCTTTTTTGACCAAGTATTAAAATAAAACGATAAAAAAGCCTCACGAGGAGGCTTCTTCTTTATCAGGAACGATAATCTGCATTGATTTTGACATAGTCATAAGACAGGTCACAGGTATAGACCGTATCTTTGGCCTCACCACGCCCCAAATCAACACGAATAGTGATTTCAGGCTGTGCCATCACTTGAGCACCCGCTTCTTCGGTATAGTCTTCTGCTGCGCCACCATCTTTACAGATTTGCACCTCATCCAACCACACTTGGATTTTTTCAACATCTAAATCGGGTACACCGGCATAACCAATCGCAGCCAAAATACGCCCCCAGTTTGGATCAGAAGCAAAGAATGCGGTTTTAACCAATGGCGAATGGGCAATGCTATAGGCAATATCACAACATTCTTGGGTGTTGGCACCACCTTCAACGCTCACGGTCATAAACTTGGTTGCACCCTCACCGTCACGTACAATCAGCTGTGCGAGGCGTTTCATCACACGGGTCAATACATCAAGTACCGTGCCAAAGCGCACATCGTTTTGTGTCGCAATTTCGGCCCCACCCGCTTGACCGGTGGCTGCAAAAATACAAGAGTCATTGGTTGAGGTATCACCATCTATGGTAATACGGTTGAACGACTGATTAACTGCAATATTTAACAACTGTTGAACCAACGGACGTGCAATTGGGGCATCGGTTGCTACAAAGCCAAGCATGGTCGCCATATTTGGACGAATCATGCCTGCACCTTTAGAGATACCGGTCATGGTATAGGTTACGCCATCCAGCTCAAACTGCTCAGATGCACCTTTAGGTAAAGTATCAGTGGTCATGATGCCTGATGCAGCGATTGCCCAAGCATCATCATTTAATGTGTCTAAAGCGGGTTGTAAGCCTGCGGTTAGGCGATCAATTGGCAGTTGCTCACCAATCACCCCTGTAGAGAATGGAAGAATTTCTGAAGCTTGTACGCCTGTTAATTCAGCTAATTTTGCACACGTGGTTTCAGCATTCGCCATACCAGTTTTGCCTGTACCTGCATTGGCATTACCGGTATTGATGACCAAGTAGCGCGGATTGGTAATTGCTAAATGTGCTTTTGAAATATGTACTGGCGCTGCACAGAACGCATTCTGGGTGAATACACCCGCCACATTGGTGCCTTGAGCAAATTCAAATACAACTAAATCACGTCGATTGGGATAACGTAAATACGCTTCTGCCGAGCCAATTTTTACACCCTGTACCACATGCATCTGTGGCATTGTTACGTCACCCACCGCCATATTTAAATGTCCGAATTAGAATATAGGAGCAGACAGCTTATTAGAAAAACTCAGAAAAATCGAGTCAATAAAGGTCGTAGATGTAGCGCTGTGTTTCTTCATATTTTAAATACAATAAAACCAGCACTTAGGCTGGTTTTAGCATGGCATTTTAAATTGAATTTAACTCAATAAACTCAACACAAAAAGCACACATTAGTTATTGTCAAGTAATGCTTTTTTGGCTTTTTCTTGGCTTGATGTCGACAAAGCTGGGTTGGTTGCCACAATACGATTCACTGTTTGTGGGGTTACCGCAGCAATTGCTGCTGTTTTTAATACAATTGGGCGACCTGCGGTATTGCCTAAATCATAACGAATACCAGTACGTGGGCTAATCACTACTGTTGAGGCATTCACGACTTGCGCTTGAGCGGTTGCAGTACCAGTTGCTGCTTGGACTTTATCCACGGTCGTGGTTTGTGGAGTGCTTGCGAAAACGAGCGTTGGCAAAGCAAAAGAGATGATGCTTAATGTTTTTAATAATTTTTTCATGTTCGTTCCAGAAGTTTCAATCATGTCAAGTAAATACCATTAAGTGCTGGTCTTGGCAATCTCTATTCACAGTTAAACGATGAGTTGGCTACAAAGCATAAAAAAAGCAGAACCGAAGTTCTGCTTTTTGATCAAGTCATTGATTGCTTGGTTAAATCATGCTTGATTAAATTTTTCCGTGACACTGTTTGTATTTCAGACCTGAACCACATGGGCAAGGTGCATTACGGCTTTCTGGCGGTGTAAAGGTCGCTTGAGCTAAGTCCACTTGATTGTCTTGATCAACCGTTGCCTCACCCGTTAAGCCATCCACTTCAGCATGTGATAAAGACAACTGCATCGCTTCAGCTTGTGCCAATTGTTGCGCTTCCATTTCTGCCAATTCTTCAGCCGTTGGGACACGTACCAAAGATAGATCCGTCACCACATCAGATTTGATCACTGCAAGCATATTTACAAATAAGTTAAAGGCTTCTTTTTTGTATTCTTGCTCAGGATTCTTCTGTGCATAGCCACGTAAATGAATCCCTTGACGTAGGTAATCCATCGCAGCCAAATGCTCTTTCCAATGACGGTCTAAAGAACTGAGCATAAAGTTACGCTCAAGCACGGCAGCCGACTCAGGGCCCATTTGCTCACGACGCGCACGGTAGCGCTGCAACACTTCATCGGTGATCCGTTCAATCAAGGCTTCTTCATCTAAACGACGATCATCACGTAGCCATTGGTCGATCGGTAAATCGATGCCTAAATCAGTACGAAGTGCTTGTTCTAAACCTTCGATGTCCCATTGGTCATGAATCGACTCAGGTGGAATATAAGTTTCAATCAGGCCTTTCATTACTTCACGATGCATTTGCTCGATATATTCTTGCAAAGTGCTTTCAGCCAACACTTCATCACGTTGTGAATAAATGATCTTACGTTGTTCGTTGTTGACGTCATCGTATTTCAACAAGTTCTTACGAATGTCAAAGTTACGTGCTTCAACTTTGCGCTGTGCATTTTCAATTGAGCGTGACACCATTTTGTGTTCAATCGCTTCATCTTCTTGCAAGCCCATCGCGCGCATCATACCCACAACACGATCGCCTGCGAAAATACGCATTAAGTCATCTTCTAGTGACAAGAAGAAACGTGATACACCTGGGTCACCTTGACGACCGGCACGACCACGCAGCTGATTGTCAATACGACGAGATTCGTGACGCTCAGAACCAATAATATGTAGACCACCTGAATCTAATACCATTTGGTTGTTCTGTTCCCACTCTGCGCGTAAACGTGCTTCGTCCTCTGCGGTTGGATTTTCAATTTTAGCCAGTTTAGCTTTCCAGTTACCACCGAGCAAAATATCGGTACCACGACCTGCCATATTGGTCGCAATAGTCACCGCACGAGGTGAACCGGCTTGCGCAATAATATCGGCTTCACGTTCATGTTGCTTGGCGTTCAGAACCTCATGGAAGATGCCCGCTTCTTTCAATTTATCAGACAAGATTTCAGACGCTTCAATGGTTGCGGTACCAATCAAGATCGGCGCCACACCCGCTTCATGAATTTTCTTAATTTCTTCAATAATCGCGTTGTATTTACCATTACGGTTTAAGTAAATTAAATCGTTTTGGTCATTACGAATCATAGGACGATGGGTTGGAATCAACACCACGTCTAAACCATAAATTTCGTTCATTTCAGCAGCTTCAGTGTCTGCTGTACCCGTCATGCCCGATAATTTTTTGTATAAACGGAAATAGTTCTGGAAAGTTGTGGTTGCCAATGTTTGGTTTTCAGGTTGAATTTCCAAACCTTCTTTGGCTTCAACCGCTTGATGTAAACCTTCAGACCAACGACGACCCGGCATGGTACGACCGGTATTTTCATCGACAATCACCACTTCGCCATCGTGAATGATGTATTGCACATTACGTTGATACAAATAGTGCGCACGGATTGCAGCAGTCACATGGTGAACCAAGTTGAGGTTGGCCGCTGAATATAAGCTTTCCCCTTCAGCGAGCAAGCCCATCGCAATCAGTTCAGCTTCAACGGCTTCAAAACCGGCTTCGGTAATTTCAACAGAACGTTGTTTTTCATCAATCCAGAAATGACCGCCATCTGCGACTTTTTCTTCTTTCTGTGCACGCAATTTTGGCGGAATGGCATTGATCGCAGCATAGAGCTGCGATGAATCTTCACTTTGCCCTGAAATAATCAATGGGGTACGTGCTTCATCGATCAAGATTGAATCGACCTCATCGATAATCGCATAGACTAAACCACGTTGTTTCTTCTCAGCCAGAGAGAACACCATGTTGTCACGTAGGTAGTCAAAACCAAATTCGTTGTTGGTCCCGTAAGTGATATCCGCACGGTACGCTTCTGCTTTCTCGTTCGGCGCTTGCATCGAATAAATCACACCAACGCTTAAGCCTAAGAACTCGTACAAAGGACGGTTCAATTCGGCATCACGCTGTGCCAAGTAGTCATTCACGGTAATCACGTGAACGCCTTGCTCACTGATCGCGTTAAGATACACAGCCAAAGTACCCATCAGGGTTTTACCTTCACCAGTACGCATCTCTGCGATTTTACCTTCATGTAAGGTAATACCACCGATCAACTGGACGTCGTAGTGACGCATCCCCATAATACGTTTACCCGCTTCACGGCAGACCGCAAAGGCTTCAGGCAACAACTGATCTAGACTCGCGCCTTTTTTATATCGTTGTTTGAATTCTTCGGTTTTTGCAGATAAGTCTGCATCACTTAATGCAGATATCGTCGGCTCGAGCGCATTGATCTTCTCGACAATTTTACGCATACGCTTAAGTTCGCGCTCGTTTTTAGTACCGAAGATTCCTCCGATCAGACTTGCCAACATGTATAGACTCTCTAAAACTTGCTTATTAAAAAATAATTTTTTCTCAGACGTTATTATGGTGCTAGAAATCTGAAGTACAAGGGTTTTAAACAAAAGCATTCAAATTTTTCTGACCAATGCCTTAACGACGTATCCGTGACGGCGAATTAATGTAGCAAATTTAACCGATCTATAGATAGTTGATTCTTATCAAACTCTTGATTTTTTATCGTTTAATCTGGTTCTTTATTCTCATAATTCATAAAGAAATATAAAAACACTATTTTTAATTCTAAATAAATTCACGCATATTCGATGCACAGACAGAATAACGATCAAATAAAAGAGGCTTAGACAATGACACTACGTTTAGGGGATATTGCCCCCGATTTTCAACAAGATTCAAGCTTGGGAACCATTCACTTTTATGATTTTTTAGGCGAGCATTGGGGAATTTTATTTTCACACCCTGCAGACTATACCCCGGTGTGTACTACTGAACTGGGCTTTACCGCCAAACTTAAAGATGAATTTGAGAAACGTGGTGTTAAAGCGATTGCATTGTCTGTCGATGATGTGGAATCGCATCACGGTTGGATTAAAGACATCAATGAAACCCAACAGACTGAAGTCAATTTTCCCATTATTGCCGACCACGATCGTAAAGTATCAACCTTGTACGACTTCATTCATCCCAATGCCAGTGAAACTTCAACCGTACGCTCGGTGGTGATTATTGCCCCCAATAAAAAAGTCCGTTTAACCCTGACTTATCCTGCCTCCACTGGTCGTAATTTCAATGAAATTTTACGGGTCATTGATTCACTGCAACTGACGGATCAGCATAAAGTCGCCACGCCTGCCAATTGGCAACATGGGGACGATGTGGTGATTGTGCCCGCATTAAAAGACGAAGCAGAAATTGCACAGCGTTTTCCAAAAGGCTATACCGCAGTGAAACCCTACTTACGTTTTACCGCACAACCTGAGATCCATTAAGTACTGTTTTATTTTCTTAAATTCGACCACTGTACAAAGTTTAATTTAAAGATTTTTACAGTAAGCCTAAATACTGCTCCTGATTTTTTAACGCTTTTAAGCAACCCGATTCAAGACTTATTTGACGAGCCGTCTTGAATCCCCCCGCCCATCTTCGGATGGGCTTTTTTTGGTCTAAATACGTCTTAAATCTCAGCATCTTGCACTAAAGCAATCTAGTAATAATCTTAAGATCCGCTATAACTACACATCAACAGCGTCATTGAAATTGAATCGTTAATCATGATTTATCAGGTGCATCATTTACATTGTGGCAGTATGTGTCCTTTTTGCGCACCCCTGTTTGGGCAAAAGGGTTTAAAAGCAGAAGTGGTGTGTCATTGCCTATTGCTCGAAACAGATCAAGGCTTGGTACTGATCGATACCGGTTTAGGCTTGCAGGATTATTTGTGTGCTGAAGAACGTTTGGGCAGCTTTATTACCCGTTTCGGCACCATTCAACAAAGCTTAAACCTCTCTGCAGTGGGTCAAATTCAAAAACTTGGTTTTAAAGCCACAGATGTTAAACATATTATTGTGACGCATTTGGATTTTGACCATGCCGGCGGTATTTCAGATTTTCCACAAGCCATGGTGCATGTGCTGTCCAGCGAATATAACGCCACTCAACATTTCAGTTATAAAAATAAATATCGCTATCGCACCCAACAGTTCAACAAACATCGGCATTGGAACTTTGTAGAGCCTATATACGGTGAATCTTGGTTCAACTTAGAAAAGGTGCAAGGCTTTAAAATCTTTCAGGATGATATTTTACTGATTCCACTTTTGGGGCATACTGAAGGTCATTGTGGCGTCGCCATTCAATATCAAGGTCAATGGTTGCTGTTTTGCGGTGATGCCTATTATTCGCATCAACAATTGAACCCTCAAAACAAATTGCCCGCTTTAAACTTGACGGAACGCTTATTTGCCCATAACAATATGGCACGTATTCGAAGTTTAAAGCAAATCCAACAATTGGCACTTGAGCAACCTCAGATCGAAATTATGTGTGCGCATGATCCGGTCGAACTGAAACGCTATCAAACATAACAATAAAAACAGGTAAACATTATGCTGCAACCCAATACGATCAGACTTAAGCTGTTATCTTTGATTCTTTTGAGCAGTATGCCTCTTTCTGGATGTATCAAAACTGCACCACTTGATGTGCAACAGCGCCCGCAGGATTGGGGCATGCAGATTAGCAATGAGCACAATTTCTATCAGATCAGTAACACCTTATACCGCAGTGAACAACCTGATGATCAATTGCTTGCTGAACTGCAAAAACATCAGATTGGCACCGTGATTAATCTACGCAGCCGCGATAAAGATCAGGAAAATTTAGGCCATACTCAACTCAAATTGGTACATATTCCAATTCATACTTGGGCGATGGATCGTGAAGATTTACTCAAAGTCATGCAACAGATTCAACAGGCCAAAAACAATAATGAAAAAGTTTTAATCCATTGCTATCACGGCTCTGACCGTACCGGCGCAAGTGTGGCAATGTATCGGATTATCTTTGAACATTGGAGTATTGAGGATGCATTACGTGAAATGAAACATGGTGGCTACGGTTTTCATGTCATTTGGCAAAATATTCCGAAAATTTTCACCCCTGAAAATATAAAATGGATCCGAGAGCAACTCTCGAATCCATCTGAATTTAGCCCAACATAAAATAAATTTAGCGTTTGTCGAGCGGTACCCAGTCAATCACCCATGCAGATTTCATATTCAAGCTGTCATCGGCATTGATCTTCTTACGTGTCGCATCTGCGGTTTCACGGTCTTTGGATGGTCCAACCATGATACGAATCCCTTTAGAGGTAGGACTCTTGGTCACTTTATAACCTTTAGCACGAAGTTTGGCGGCAACAGCATCCGCGTTGGCTTCATTGGCAGCCAGTGCCACTTGCACCATCCACTGTTTATCGCCATTTTCAAGTAGATCACGGGCTTTTTCAGCTTCAGCTTTCTTTTTGGCCTCTTCGGCTTTTTTCTTCTTCTCTTCAGCTAATTTTTTCGCTGCCGCATCGGCTTTGGCTTTTTCATCGGCTGCCTTTTTCTCAGCAGCTTTTTTCTCTGCCGCTAATTTTTCAGCTGAAGATTTTTGTTCAGCTGCTTTTTTGGCTTCCTCAGCTTTCTTCTTGGCTTCTTCAGCTTTTAGCTTCGCTGTTTCAGCAAGACGTTTCTGTTCAGCAGTTTGTTGTGCTGTTTTGTTTGCATCCGCTTTCGCCTGTTCATTTTTGGCTTTGAGCTGCTCTAACTTTTTCTGTTCTGCTTTGGTTTTTTCATCTTCAATCAACTCAGGTGGAATACTGTCCGAGGTTTGTTGATTGGCATTACGGCGCTGGTTCATAGCTGCATATTCTTCGGCCGCTTTTCGGGCAGCTTCAGCTTCAACTTGTTGTTGCTGACGTAAGAATTCCGCAGACTTGGCTTCTTGCTCAGCCACGGCTTTTTCACGGGCACGGCGCTGTTCTTCAAGCAAACGTTTTTCTGTTTCGACATCAACCGTCAGAGGTTGCAACTGAACTGGCTCAGCAGGTGCACCGTGTTCTTGTACATTTTCAACAGGTGGCGTAGGCACTTGGTTATGATGTATTTCTTCTTTGCCTTTTAAAAGCAGTGCAGCAAGGAGCACCCCACCACCCAATAAAACAACGCCACCCATCCAACGTTGTTTGTTATTCATTGACATTCTCTAAATACTCCCAGACCGCTTCTAAGGTATGAAACGAACCACACACCAAAATCAGCTGATTATTATTGCTTTGTTCAAGTGCTGATTGAAATGCGACTTGTATATTTTCAAAATTTTCGACAGATTCGCCGTGTAATGCTGCTTCTAATTGTGGCAATGGTGCCGCACGAGGCACATTCATTGGCGCAATTTTCCACTTTAATACCGTATTTTTCAATAACTTGACCACAGAATTTATGTCTTTATCGGCCAACATTGAAAAAACAGCAATCACTTCTGTGTACTGTTTATTGTATTCTAAGAATTTACGCAATTGCTTTAACAAAAATTCAACACCGTGCGGATTATGTCCGGCATCAAAAATCACCGTCTTGTCTTGAATGCTGCGAACTTCAAAACGCCCTTGAAGTTTTGCGCTCTGGATGCCCTTCGCAATCGCTTGTTGGCTGACCTGAAGTCCACTGACTAAAATCGCTGCCACTGCTGTTGATATATTATCAACCGCCAAAGAGCCTAGAGGTAATTTAAGCGTGGTGCCTGAGCTGGCAAAGTTCCACGTTTGACCATCGAGCGTATCCTGATAGAAATAATCACGATTCAAAGCATATAACTGAGCATTACATTCAGTGACTTTATCTTGAATGGCCTGCGGTAGCTGTTGCTGGCCCCCAAAAATCACTGGAATATTCGGACGAATGATGCCGGCTTTTTCAAAGGCAATTTTTTCAATGGTATCACCGAGCCAATCGGTATGATCAAGTCCAATATTGGTAATCACCGCGACATTGGGGTTGACCACATTGACGACATCGAGTCGACCACCGAGTCCCACTTCAAGCACCCAAACATCACAAGCCTTGTGTTTAAAAATCACAAAAGCTGCCAAAGTCGTGGCTTCAAAAAAAGATAAAGACAGATTACATGCACGGCGCGCTTGATCGACCAAGACAAAAGCATCAATCAAAGATTGATCATCCACTTCTTGCCCTGCCAATTTGACGCGTTCATTAAAACGATAAATATGGGGAGATTGGTACAGACCAACATTGTAACCTTGAGCATTCAATATAGATGCCAAAGTGGTCGAAGTTGAGCCTTTGCCATTGGTACCGGCAACGGTCAGCACTGTTGCATCAGGTGTGATTACACCCAATTTTTCAGCCACAGGGATGACCCGTTCTAAACCTAAATCAATCCCTGTAACGTGAACATGGCTCCAATAATCGAGCCATGTTTGTAAATCATCAGTTTCTAATGGTGCTATGTGCATCAAGGCAAATTCATCAACTTCGCTACAATACGGTAAACTGTATCACGTAATGCATGACGATGGACAATTTGATCGACCACACCATGATCAAGCAAAAATTCAGCACGTTGGAACGGTTCTTCCAATTTTTCGCGAACGGTCTGCTCAATCACACGCTTACCTGCAAAGCCAATCATGGCTTTTGGTTCAGCAATATGTACGTCACCCAACATGGCCAATGATGCCGTTACACCGCCATACACTGGATGGGTCAGCACCACAATATACGGTACACGTGCTTCTTTCATCTTTTGAATCGCTGCTGAAGTACGTGCCATTTGCATCAAGGACAACATGCCTTCTTGCATACGAGCACCACCCGACGCGGCAAAGCAGATCAGCGGTTGTTGGCTGGCAATGGCTTTTTCAGCCGCTTGAACAAAACGGTCACCGACCACTGTGCCCATTGAACCCCCCATAAAATCAAACTCAAATGCAGCCGCAATCATCGGCAAACCTTTGATTTGACCCTGCATCACCACCAAGGCTTCAGTTTCGCCGGTTTTTTCTTGTGCTTCTTTCATCCGCACAGGATAAGCTTTGCTATCGACGAACTTGAGTGGATCTTTTGCGACAAACTCTTGCCCCAACTCTTGACCAGATTGGTCAAAGAACCAGTTCAAACGATCGCGTGCTTTCATTTTCAAATGTTCGTCACACTGTGGGCAAACATAGGCATTGAACGACATCGCGGTACGCGTTACCAAAGCATGACATTCAGGGCACTCAATCGTAGGCTCTGTAAATGTGGCTTTTAGTGTTTGTTGTTCGTCGGGAATATGAATACCCGGCACAGAACGATCTGTCCAAGGGGTAACAGGGCTCAATACTTTACCCGATTTCACTTCTTCTTGACTCATACTAACTCATCGAGCGCAGCTCGAAGCTCCTTAACTTTATTGACTGCTTGCTCAGCAGCTTGTTCTGGTGCGAGGTTTGCAAAAGGTTTTACAAAGGCACTTCCAACAATCACAGCGTCTGCAACACTACCCATCGCTTTCGCAGAAGCAGCATCACTGATCCCGAATCCAACACCGACTGGCACTTGTGTCACAGCCTTAATTTTTTCAATGCGTGCCGCAGCTTCTGCTACATCCAAGGTCGCAGCGCCTGTCACCCCTTTGAGTGACACATAATAAATAAAGCCGCTGGCTTGGTTGGCAACGTGCTGAATACGCTCATCCGTAGAGGTCGGTGCAAGCAGGAAGATTTGATCCATGTCATATTTCTTCAATACCACGTCTAAATCTTTGGCTTCTTCAGGCGGTAAGTCCACCAAAAGCACGCCATCTACACCGCTCTCAGAAGCAATCGAGACAAAACGCTCATAGCCAATCACTTCGACAGGGTTTAAATAGCCCATCAAAACCACTGGGGTTTCAGCATCTTTTTCACGGAATTGCTTGACCATATTCAATGCGTCAAGGGTATTGGTGCCTGCTGCCAAAGCACGCTCTGCAGCAAGGGCAATCACGGGGCCATCTGCCATTGGGTCGGAAAATGGTAATCCAAGTTCAATTACATCTACGCCTGCGTCAACCATTTGATGAAGCAGTGGCACCGTCACGTGTGGATGCGGGTCACCAGCCATTACATACGAAACTAAAGCTTTACGCTGTTGAGATTTAAGCTGTGCAAATCGTGTGGCTAAACGTGACATAGGATTGTACTTTCCTTGAATCGTAATATTGAGGAGTTGGTTTTGTAAAATACAAGACGAGCCATTGTAACGCTATTTTTTACCCATTGAATAGAGTGAATAAACAGCATCAGACCATCTTGTATCCTTGCCACAACCCGAATGCACATTTATCAATATTTTGATTTTTTTCACAATGATCAAAAACACCTATTTTTTGGGTTTTTTGAAGTGCTTCAATCTGTGGTTTCGTGAGTGCTGGTCTGTAAAAATCGATCAAATCAAACCATTTACGGTTTACATTTTAATTTTTCTAAAATCACAAAAGCTGTTTTATACTACGCGCGCTTACTTATTTGTTACTTTTTTATGACCACACACTCCCCAGGTAACGCTCAACCTCGAGCGCTTGCCCTGCTACCGCTTATTCTTTTTTTGGCCATTTTTCTGGGCAGCGGTATTTACCACACTGTGATTGGAACTGAATTTGCGTTCTATCAAGTGAAAGCCCCTGTGGCTGCACTGCCCGCTGTCATTCTTGCTGTACTGATGTATCGAGGCAAACTCAACGATGCCATTGACGAATTTTTAAAGGGTGCCAGTCATCCCAATCTGATTCTGATGTTTATGGTGTTTATGCTTGCCGGTGCATTTGCCAGCGTGACGGGTGCCATTGGCAGTGTCGACTCCACCGTACAGTTTGGACTTTCCATTATTTCACCTGAATACATTCTCCCGATGCTATTCGTGATTTCTGCCTTTATTGCCACCGCTATGGGCACTTCTATGGGCACCATTGCCGCCTGCGCCCCAATTGCTTTTGGTTTTTCTCAAGCCACTGAAATCAATGCGCTGTATGCCGTGGGTGCTGTGGTGAGTGGTGCGATGTTTGGCGATAATTTGTCGATGATTTCCGACACCACCATTGCTGCGACACGTAGCCAAAATGTCGAATTACGCGATAAATTCCGGGTCAATGTTTGGATTGCAGTGCCTGCAGCTGTGATGACTTTGCTCGCGTATGTGTTGTTTAGTAATCATGCACAAAATATCCAATACAGTGACTACAACATTTGGTTGATGGTGCCTTATATCGCGGTGTTCTTTTTGGCATTTTCCCGTTTGCATGTTTTGGCGGTGCTGAGCATTGGGATCTTAATCTCAGGGATCATGGGCTTATCTGTACAACCTAATTTTGATTTACTCAAGCTGAATAGCTCAGTCTATGAAGGCTTTGTTGGTATGTTTGAAGTGGCATTATTGTCCATGCTGTTGGGCGGTATTTCTGCGATTATGGAAAAAGAAGGCGGTTTAAATTGGCTGATTCAACGCATTTACGCCCTGACTCGTTTATTTAAAATGAGTCAGCAACGTGCCGGTGAATTGGGCATTTGCTTTCTAGTGGTCTTTTCCAATTTATTTGTGGCCAACAATACCGTTGCGATTATTTTATCCGGCGATATGGCACGTGAAGTGGCGAAAGAATACGGCGTTGATCCGAAACGTGCAGCCGCATTACTCGATATTTTCTCTTGCGTGATTCAAGGTTTAATTCCATACGGCGCACAATTGTTGTTGGCTTGTTCTATCGCAAAAATGTCACCGATTGAATTGATTGGCAATATTTACTACTGCTGGATTTTAGCGGTATGTGCCATTTTATCGATTGCGTTTCGCTACCCACGCCTCAAGCAAAAAGTCGTTTAAGCCGCTTTTTACCTTGCTCTAAGCATTGTTGCAATAAAACTGTTGCAACAAATAAGTAAGATCACATCAGGGTAAGCATAAGCTTGCCCTTTTTTATGCACGTTCCTTTTTATTGGTTTAGTGTCCTAAATTTTTCTTGGCTTGTAATAAGGTCTGTCCTGTATGGGCTTTATAGGCTCTTGCCAATGCCGATTGATCGGAATAGCCCAATTGAATGGCAATCTCAGTCAAATTCAGCTGTTTCTGTAATAGCTTTTCGCATTGTTGCATCCGTTCAGTTTCCAAAATCTGTTTAAACGAGCTGTTTAAATCACGTAATTGTCGCTGTAAGGTGCGAACCGATACATGTAACTCTTTGGCAATGTCTTCAATTTTAGGGGCTTGCTGTTGAATGCGAAGATACTCCGCCACAATCAAATGCAACTTTTGTGCTAACGTTTCATGCTGTGCCTTACTGGCGATCGCTTGCTCAGCCTGCTGGATTAAAAACTGAATCAGCGAGGGATCGGCGTGTTGTAACTTTAAATCTAAACTGCGTATGCCCATCAACATTTGGTATTCAGGCTGATGAAAACTCACTTCACAACTATAGAATTTTTGATAGTGATACAGCGCCATTTTAGGCGCATGTGCAAAGCCAATACGCTCTAAAGGAAACTGTTGCAAGGGGACTATTTGCCGTGCCAAACCAATCATAAAAGCGGTGGTCATTTCATTGATCAAGTCATAGGCTTCATGGATAAAAGGCCAACTCAAACTCAAACAATCTTGCTGTTGTTGCACTTTCATTACGGCAATCTCATCGCCATCGATCACCAACCGATTAAAACGCAAAATATAATCCAAAGCTTCAGCAATGCTGTCACTACGTGTCGCCATATAACCCAATACCCCGAAATGTTCAGGGCGTATATAGTGCGCCATTTCATAGATTAATTGCGGGCGCTGAAACTGTTGTTGAGTCAGTTCTATCATTTGACGAAACAGCGCATAAGAGGACTGCTGTGCAATTGGCAAACGCAGTACTGCTTCAATCTGTGCTTGTAAGGCTTTGAAAGATTCCCATGTAAAGGGATCGATCTGTTGTTCAGTGAAATAAATTTTCCACAGGTGGAAGTAACCATTGGGAATCTGAATGTCTTTCATCGCACATCCTGTTTGAAGATGACATGTTTCATATTATTTTCTGACATTTTAAATTTTCATTTGTCGTAAAATGTATAAAAATTGGCAAGAACTGTCAAAACAAAGTGATCGATGCCCGACATACTGACATCATCTGAATCATGCCAGTAAAAATAAAATGAATGCATTGACCCAATATTCGGTTGAACCTGTGGTTCGCAAAAATCTTAATTTCAAACTGTCTGAAGTGCCACGTTTTTGGTTTGGTGGTGACCCGTTTCGCACCCGTATGTTTGATGCACTGAGCCTGACCTTTCCTGATGGTGAACGCTACTTTATTGAATGCGTCCGTTTGTTTAAGGACCAAATTAACGACCCTGATTTACAACAACGTGTCGCTGATTTTATTCGTCAAGAAGCGCAGCATGGCATTGCGCATGACAAAATGAACCAAGTCATGCGTGAACAAGGCATGCCGGTCGATCAGTTCATTTCCGTCATGAAAAAAATGTTCAAATTTGAACTGAGCAAACGCTCACCGCAATACAACATCGCCATGACCGCTGCCGCAGAACATCTAACCGCGCTGATGGCAGAAACCTTTTATAGTCAAAAAGAAACTTTGCAAGATGCGCATCCTTATGTGCGTGCTTTATTGGCTTGGCATGCGATTGAAGAAATGGAACATCGTGATGTGGCATTTGATGTCATGAAACAAGTCGGCAATGTGCCTGAAACTACGCGTAAATTTGCGCTCGCTTTCACCACCGTATTAATGCTGAACTTTACCATTTACCGTGCCAACATCATGCTAAAACATGATGGCTTTAGCCGCTTAGAGCGCCTAAAAATGACCGCAAAAGGTTTGCCTTGGTTTATCGGCAAAAAAGGCATGTTGACCGCCATGAAAGATCAATATTTGGATTGGTTTAAAGCTGACTTTCATCCGAGTCAGCATCCGGTGATTGCTCAATATCAAACGTGGGTGGACACACTTGAAGCCACGCAAGATCCGATTCAAGCCGGTGAAGCCTTTTGGCAAGCGGGAAAATAAATGCATTTATCCCTCTGATGCCATGCTGCAATCGGCATGGATGCAATCATCATTATGAAAAAAAGATTATAAAAATGAACCTAACACTAACCAAAATTGTAAAGCCTATTGTTCGAAAGGACTTGGAATTTCAGCTTGATCAGATTCCACGCTTTTGGTTTGGTGGCGATCCCTTTAAAACACGGGTGTTTGATGCCTTGAGTCTGACTTTTCCTGATGGTGAGCGTTACTTTATTCAATGTGTCCGCTTATATCGCGAGCACATCAACGATCCTATTTTGGCTGAACGCGTCAAAGCATTTATCCAACAAGAAGCACAGCATGGCATCGCGCATGACAAGATGAATCAGATTTTGCGTGATCAAGGCATGCCGGTGCAAAAGTATATCGATCAAGTCAATCAGCGTTTTAACCACAGTTTAAAGCGTTATCCTGCCTCACTGAATATTGCCATTACTGCAGCCTGTGAACATTTGACTGCACTGATGGCAACCGTGTTTTTTTCAAATCAAAGCACGATGGCAGAAGCACATCCTTTTATTCGAGCACTCTTTGCATGGCACAGTGTAGAAGAAATGGAACATCGCGATGTGGCGTATGATGTGATGCGTGATGTGGCTCAAACACCCAATGCAATGCGTTATGTAGCACTCGGTTTAGTGACCGTGATGATGTTTGGATTCACTATACAACGTACCCATGGTCTACTGAAGCAGGATGGTTTTAATCCACGGCAACGTTTCATGCTGTTTAAAGAGGGCTTAAAATGGCTGTTGGGGTCTAACGGCATTCTAAGCACCCAAAAAGCAGAATATTTGGATTGGTATCACCCAGATTTTCACCCCAATCAGCATCCGGTAATTCATCAGTATCAAATTTGGCTCGACACTTTGGCTGAAACCCAAGATCCGATTCAAGCCGGTGAAGCCTTTTGGCAAGCAGCGCTTTAATATTTTTTAAAACCTTACTTTTCAAATCAGCTTTAAACCGCCTTACCATTTTGCATAATGCTGCTCTAACAGTCCCAACTATTGATTAAACTGAATCGTACCGTGCTGTTCTGTTTCAATTTGCCCAGTGATTTTCGATTGCCACTGACTGAACTGACTTCCCACCAAGCGTAAGTTTAGATTTTCATAACGGCGCCACCCAGTTTCAACCCTGAGCTTTAATCTGGCATCGATTGAACGAATACTCCAATGCTGTTCATCTTCAATTTCAAAGAGCACATCACTGAGTGGATACATTCGACCATCGACCCATAAACAGTTTTCATTGCCAAAACTCTCATTCACCCCAGATGCGAGGTTGATACCAATACGGCGATTATGTGGATCCCAAAAGTTACATGACAACCAAAACCATGCCGTTTCAGGTCTTAAAAAGCCGCAGGTGTCATCGAGTGAGGCAAAACTTCGCGCATTAAATTCAATCTTTTGCTTCTGTTTATTGGTAAAGAAACCCTCTACACCGAGTGTGGTCAGTTTTTGGGTATAGGTCCAACCATTAATCCCTGTAGGACTACACATGGACAATGGATCGGTGCCTGCACAGAAAATACGTGCCTTAAAGTATTCTTCACCATGTTTGGTGATGGAAATAAAGCGTACCCCATGGGCATGCTGAATATCGAGTTTAAAGGCAGATTTTGAAAAGTGGCTATGACTAAACAAGGGCTGTTCATCGACATGCGTATGATGAGCTAGTGCGTTAATTGCATTCCATTCAATGACATTTTGACTGTCATGATCGTAGATATAAAAAAACGCATGCCCTGCCCAGCTTAAATCAACAATCGCCAGTCCAATGCTGTACTGCTCATGCTGAATACTGCAAAACTTGAATTTTTTATATTTGAGTGTTTTACGCCAAGATTTTAATTCTTTGCCATAGGGGGTTTTGTAGACGTATTTCGACATTGAAATTGCGCTTGGCAATGCCTGAAAACGTCCGTAGCGAGGTTGTCCATTCTCTTGAATTAAATCCATTTACAACAGCCCTGTTGTTTATTCTGAGTCAGTCGATACTGAGTTAATCGACCACACTCGACTTTAGTCTTAGGCTGTATTATCACCAATTTCATTCATTAGGCAATGAAAAAATGGAATCATTATCCTATCAAGAAAAAAATATTAAAATCAGTTTCAGCTTAAAGATCTCGGATATAACAGTCTTGCTTAGCGCTTAAGATCCTGTGCATCTGTTTCAGCAGATCATTGGCTTCCTCTGCATATTCTGTTTGCCAAAACGGCCAATCCATCGGTCTTACATCTACCTCCCAATCCGATAAAGCCAAAGCGTTGATTACTTCGAGATCAAACAGTAAACATGACAATGCGGAGTGTACTTCTGTGGAAAATTCTGTGTTTAATTCAGCATCTAAACTTGAGCTGATGCTCTCAAATTCAACTTCTAATGCGTGAACACACGCAGCATAGTGAAAGTGACTCGCAACGGCGTGAGGGTGCTGTTGTAACACCCTCAATAACGCTAAACGTCCTGAAAAGAATTCAGGGTGATCACTCACAGTATCTTTTGAGGTCACCAACTGCCCTCACCCAAACCCTGACCGATAAATTGATATGTGGCTTGCGAGCGTGACAGCTTAATTGGACAAGCCAATTGTCGCTCAGTTTGCGCTGAATTTGCTTTCACAGGTACATCCACCACCCAGCCACGTTGTCGTGCCAACTCTGAATTCAGCGCTTCATCTAAGGACAGGACAGGCTCCACACATACATCGAGTTCAGCAAAAATCGTCCGCCATTCGGCAAAGGTTTTTTGTTGAATTTTCTCTTGAATCGCCTGTTTGACCGCTTTACGATCTTCAACATCGAAAGAGGTGCCTTTTTGTAAAAGAATCGGCAAATCTAAGGTGGTCGCAAGCCCAGTCATAAATTGCGGTTCTAGACTGCCGACCGATAAATAGCGTCCATCTTGGGTTTCGTAGTAATCATAGAAAGTCCCACCATTGAGGTGTTCATTTTCAATCTGTTGATTTTGCTCACCCGCCAAGACTGCCGCTGCCGCCATATTATTCATGGTTACCACGCAGTCAGTCATAGAAATATCAATATACTGTCCAATGCCACTGCGTTGACGTTCAATCACGGCAGTAAGAATCCCAATCACAGCATGTAAAGACCCGCCTGCAACATCGGCAATTTGAATTCCCATCGGTGGTGGTCCACTGAGCTTACGACCCGAGTGTCCAGCAATGCCAGATAAAGCCACATAGTTAATGTCATGTCCTGCTTTATGTTTATAACTGCCATGTTGACCATAACCGGTGATCGAACAGTAGATCAATCTTGGATTAATCTCCACCAAAGTTTGATAGTCCAAACCTAAACGTTGCATCACGCCGGGTCGAAATTGCTCAATGACAATGTCATATTCCGAGATTTTCTGTTTGACTTGTTCAATGCTCTTTGGATCTTTTAAATCTAACGTAACTGATTGTTTATTACGGTTTAAATAATTGTGTGAAGTCGCCTGCCCATGCGCATAAGGCGGTAACATGCGGATTAAATCCGGTCGCGTGGGCGACTCGATATGTATCACTTCTGCACCCAAATCGGCTAAATAGAGGGTAGCGAAAGGCCCCGGTAATAGGGTGGAAAAATCCAGTACTTTGAGTCCTTTTAAAGCAGTATTCATTGTTGTAATGACCATTATTCTGTTGATTTTTCATCCATAATAGAAATATAAATCTCATAACACAATGTCATGTTCAGCCATTTACCTTGAACATTTCAGCAATTTATGATGTATAAGAGCATTTACTCTAATGTAAATTGCTATTTTTATCTTTTTTTCGTGTTGTTTAGGTCAGGTAAAGTGAATATCAAAGAGACTGAAGGATTTAACATGAGCCGTGATACGATCAGTATCCATTTCGTGAATGCTGCGCTCACTGGCGTAAAACGCTTGGGCATGGATGTCGATAGTTTACTTTCTCATGTCGGCATTGAAGCTGAGTTACTTCGTCAACCCAAAGCACGTATCTCTCCAGAACAATACACTCGTTTCGTGAAAATGCTGTGGATGGTGACCCAAGACGAACATGTCGGATTTGATATTCAACCGCGTCGTTTGGGCACCTTTGCCATTATGTCGCAATTGATTATTCATGCCAAAACCTTAGGCGATGCTTTAGAGCTTTCTTCGCAGTTTTATAAACTGTTTGGGGAAGAATGGTCGGTGAGCCTTGAGCGTGACAAGCATGAAGCACGTTTGGTACCGATTATTCCCCGCACCATGGACCCAGACCATTTCATTACTGAAAGTATGCTGATGATCTGGCATGGTTTGTCGTCATGGTTAATTGAACGTCGTATTCCACTCGAGCGTGTGCATTTTGCATATCCACGCCCTGCCCATGCTGATGAATATGATGCGTTATTCTTTGCACCTGTGATTCAGTTTGATGCTGCACGCACTGAAATTACCTTTGCTGCGGATTATTTAGATCTACCGATTCGTCAAGATGAAAATACTTTAGAAGAATTCTTAAAAGGCGCACCTGCGAAACTGTTGGTGAAATTTAAGAACACCAATTCTTTAACTTCACGTATTCGTGAAGTGCTCAAGAGCCAAATTGGTGAAGAAATGCCGACCTTAAATGATGTGGCTGCGATGTTGTATTTGTCTCCACAAACACTACGTCGTCGTTTGGCTGCTGAAGGCAAAAGCTATCAAGGTGTGAAAGATGCCTTGCGCCGTGATGCTGCCATTCACTTGCTGCTCAATCCATCTTTAACCCTTGAAGATGTAGCACAACAAGTCGGCTTTAGTGAAACCAGTACCTTCCACCGTGCCTTTAAGAAATGGACAGGGGTAACTCCAGGTCTATACCGTCAGTTGCATGGCTATCATTAAATTTTTGATGACCTCGATTTGAATATTGAAAAAGCCTATCTACATTGATGGGCTTTTTTATGTCTCCCTTTACACATTCATTCAACTTTCAATAGTCATTTGATTCAATACAACGACTTAGCTCAATACAACTTTAATTGAAAAAATGATATTTAAATCTTTGATTTTAAAATTTTATAAATATATTAAATAATTATTATAAATATATTGAATAATACTCAAATTGCTGTACCATGGACTTAACTAGAAAAAAGTGTAGTTTCTATAAATCTTCTTTAAGTATCGCAGTTTTAGTCATAATCCTTCGTTTTTTCAGATTTTAAGTGCCACTCTTTGTTATTTTTCAAGTTAAGAACCGAGTTCAATCAAGGACTCAAATAATGATTAAAATCAATAGGATTTATTATGTCTAATTCAAATGTTGTAAAAGGTACTGTTAAGTGGTTTAACGAAACTAAAGGTTTTGGTTTCATTCAACAAGAATCTGGTCCAGACGTTTTTGCTCACTTTAGCGAAATCGCAAGCTCAGGCTTCAAAACCTTGATGGAAGGTCAACAAGTTCAATTCAGCATCGCTCAAGGTCAAAAAGGCCCGAATGCTGTAAACATTGTTGCAGTATAAGATTTAACATTCATGTAAGCACGATGCGTGCTGACAGAGTGTGATAAAAAAAAGCCGACTTGTTCGGCTTTTTTATTGCCTATTCATTCAGTCATAACGATTAAAATAAAGGTTCGCATCCAGCATCATCTTCTGTCATCCATCTTTATTTCAATTCTTTTAGCCCTTTAGCTTCTTCTTTCTCATTTTAAAAATTTATATTGCTGAGCAATGTCACGCTTTCAAAATTATGGCTGAGATATTGGCAAAAACCGTCAATGACCTCATTCGTTCTCGTCATTGCAGATTCAACAAGATCGATTACACTCGAAGCACGATAACAATTTTGACTCAATAAAAAAGGAAAGCTCATGAGCGAGGCATATATCATTGACGCCATTCGCACACCGCGAGGAAAAGGGAAAAAAGACGGTTCGCTGTATCAAGTTAAACCCATCACCCTACTCACCACCCTATTAAATGAACTTGAAACCCGTCATCAACTCGACACCTCAAAAGTCGATGATATTGTCTTGGGTTGTGTCACCCCCATTGGTGACCAAGGCTCGGATATTGCCAAAACCGCAGCCATTGCAGCCGGTTGGAATGATGACGTCGCGGGGGTTCAAATCAATCGCTTCTGTGCATCAGGTTTGGAAGCGGTCAATTTAGCAGCACAAAAAGTTCGTTCAGGTTGGGAAGACTTGGTGGTGGCCGGTGGTGTGGAATCGATGTCACGTATTCCGATGGGTTCAGATGGTGGACCTTGGGCGCTCGACCCTGAAACCAATTTAAAATCAACTTTCGTCCCTCAAGGCATTGGCGCAGATTTGATTGCCACTTTAGATGGTTATACGCGTTCAGATGTCGATGCCTTTGCAGCGGATTCACAAAAAAAAGCCGCAGCAGCGCAAGCAGCGGGCCGTTTTGACAAATCTATTGTTGCGGTCAAAGATAAAGCCGGCGTAACCATTTTAGACAAAGATGAATTTATTAAGCCACAAACCACGGCTGAAGGACTTGCGAAACTCAATCCAAGTTTTGAAATGATGGGCGGTATGGGTTTTGATGCTGTTGCGCTACAGAAATATCCTGAAGCGCAAAAAATTAACCATGTGCATCATGCGGGTAATTCATCGGGTATTGTCGATGGTGCGGCGGTGGTACTCATTGCCTCTGAAAAAGCCGTCAAAGAACAAGGCTTAAAACCTCGTGCCAAAATTTTATCGACGGCACTGGTCGGTACCGATCCGACCATTATGTTGACTGGACCTGCCCCTGCGGCACGTAAAGCCTTAGAAAAAGCAGGCTTAACGATTGACGATATCGATCTGTTTGAAGTGAATGAAGCATTCGCTGCCGTCGTCATGCGCTTTATTACGGAACTGAAAGTCGATCCTGCCAAAGTCAATGTCAATGGTGGTTCAATTGCGATGGGGCATCCACTTGGAGCTACGGGTGCGATGATTTTGGGGATTTTACTCGATGAGTTAGAGCGTCAAGGTAAAAAACGTGGTTTGGCAACATTGTGTGTCGGTGGTGGTATGGGCATCGCAACCATCATTGAGTTGGTATAAGGAGAACAATAATGAGCGCAATTCAATTTGAAAAAAATGCCGATGGCATTGTGATTTTGACTTTAGATTCTCCAAACCAATCTGCCAATACCATGAATGCAGACTTCCGTGTTGCATTAGAAGACACCGTAGCCAAACTGAAAGCTGAATCGGGCATTACTGGGATTATTTTTAAATCTGCGAAAAAAACCTTCTTTGCCGGTGGTGACTTAGACGAACTGATTCAAGCCGAGCCTGAACACGCTTCTGAATTTTTCAACATGATTCAGAAGATGAAAGCCGAGTTTCGTTATATCGAAACTTTGGGTGTACCGGTCGTGGCAGCGTTAAATGGCACAGCACTCGGTGGCGGTTGGGAAATTGCCTTAGGTTGTCATGCACGTATTGCACTCAATGACCCTAAAGCCAAATTTGGTCTACCTGAAGTGACTTTAGGTTTACTTCCGGGTGGTGGTGGTGTGGTGCGTATGGTGCGCCTATTGGGCTTACAAAACGCTTTTCCATTCCTCATGGAAGGCAAACAGTTTGGTGTCGATAAAGCTAACTCGCTTGGACTCATTCAAGATACTGCAGAAACACCTGAAGAATTGCTTGAAAAAGCCATTGCTTGGGTCAAAGCCAATCCCAAATCACAACAACCCTTTGATGTAAAAGGCTATAAACTTCCGGGGGGTACACCATCATCGCCTCAAGTGGCACAAGTGCTTGCGATTGCCCCTGCAATGCTGCGTGACAAAACCAAAGGCTGTTACCCTGCGCCTGAAGCGATTATGGCTGCTGCGGTTGAAGGTGCTCAAGTCGATGTTGATACAGCGCTCACGATTGAATCTCATTACTTTACCTATCTAGCCACAGGGCAAGTCGCGAAAAATATGATTGGCACATTCTGGCATGGACTGAATGCCATTAAATCCGGTGCAAGTCGTCCTAAAGACGTTGCCAAATGGCAAGCAACCAAAGTCGGTGTTCTTGGTGCAGGGATGATGGGTGCAGGCATTGCCTATTCAACCGCCATAAAAGGCATCCAAGTGGTTCTGAAAGATGTTTCTGTAGAAAATGCTGAAAAAGGCAAAGTCTATAGTCAAAAATTATTGGACAAACGTGTTTCACAAGGTCGGATGAGTGCTGAAAAACGTGAGCAAGTTTTAAGTTTAATCACTGCAACGGCTTCAGCTGAAGATCTCAAAGATTGCGATCTGATCATTGAAGCGGTATTTGAAAATCAAGAACTCAAAGCCAAAGTGACCCAAGAAGCTGAACAATACTTGGCTATAAATGGCGTGATGGCGTCCAATACCTCGACTTTACCGATTTCAGGTTTGGCACAAGCCAGTAAAGATGCGAAAAACTTTATTGGTTTACACTTCTTTAGCCCTGTCGACAAAATGCAATTGGTCGAAATCATTAAGGGCAAAGAAACGTCGGCTGAAACTTTGGCTAAAGCCTATGACTATGTGCAACAAATTGGCAAGACTCCAATTGTAGTCAATGACAGTCGTGGCTTCTTTACCAGCCGTGTGTTTGGTACCTTCGTGAATGAAGGTTTACGCTTACTCGCTGAAGGCGTCCATCCAGCACGTATTGAAATGGCCGCATTGAAAGCGGGTATGCCTGTTGGACCACTCGCGATACAAGATGAAGTTGCATTGACCTTGTCTGAGCATGTGACCAATGAAACCCGTAAAGCACTGCAAGCTGAAGGCAAAGACCTCCCTCATTCCCCTGCTGAAGATGTATTGAAACACATGATTCATGAGTTTGCTCGTAAAGGTAAAGCAGCCGGTGCGGGTTTCTATGACTATCCGGAAGGCGGTAAAAAACATCTTTGGGAGGGTTTAAGCCACTGGAAAAAGGACACAGATATCACTGAACAGGAAATGATTGACCGTTTCTTGTTTGTGCAATCTTTAGATACGCTGCGTTGTTTAGAAGAAGGTGTGCTTGAAACGGTGGTCGATGGCAATGTCGGCTCGATCTTCGGCATCGGCTTTGCACCATGGACCGGCGGCGCACTGCAATTCCTCAATCAATATGGTTTAAGCAAAGCACTGACCCGCGCCAACGCACTAGAGGCTAAATATGGTGAACGTTTTAAAGCACCAGAATTACTTAAACAAAAAGCGCAATCGGGTGAAAAAATTCAGTAACTCCTTTTCTTGAAATTTGAACCATAAAGGAGCATGCATTGCTCCTTTATTGATATCTAGATCAATCAGATTCTAAAAACACACAATCTGTCGATTTAAATACTCAATTCAATCCGTATCTGTATAGAAAATACCCTTAATAAAATTAGGTATTTTCAGCCGATTTTTAGTAAGTACACCCTGTTTTTGTGCTATAACAGTGCTCAATATACAAGTTTCTTTGATTAGGACTCCTCATCATGAGTGATGCATCTTCTTCTACTAAAAAATCAGTTTGGCGTTCTCCATGGGTTTATGTGGCTGTTATCCTAAGCTGTTTATTTTTAGCATTTTTCTATTTGGCTGTGACCAATGAACCGGACTATATGCCAAGCCAAGATGCAAAAAATGGTCACAACATGAATCATGGTTCAGGGCAAAGCGCAGCTGAAATGGGGATGACCGAGGAAGAACATGCCAACATGGATCAACCCACGGCGGCTGAAATGAACATGACTGAAGAAGAGCATGCCAATATGGACAAAGCTGCGGTGGCGAGTGAAGCCAAAGCGCAATAATGCTTTAAGATAGGATGTGTTCGATCATTGAAAAAGGCTCACATGGATGAGCCTTTTTTATAGCGATACGATTTCAAATCCCACTAAATGCTGAGCGTCATGTCGATATGTGGAATACCACAATCCAAATATTCATCCCCTTGCACAGCAAAGCCTAAACTTTCATAAAACGGGATCGCATGCACTTGTGATGACAACTTTAAGCTTACTCGTTGCTCAAATTTCGCCTGTTCAATGATCTTTAACATCAAGATTCGTCCAATGCCCTGTCCTCGATACGCCTTCAATACCGCAACTCGTCCAATGCTGTTATTGGCTAACAGTCGCGCTGTGGCAATTGCTTGAACTTGATTCTTCTCTTTGACATAAACCACAAAATGTAAAGCGCTTGCATCCAATGCATCCCACTCTTCATCTTCAGGAATGTGTTGTTCTAAAATAAACACGTCCCTGCGAATCTGCATCGCATCTTGAGCCAATTCGCTCCAACTGCCGGCTTGAATTTTAAAATCTATCATGATGCTTAGCCTCGAGATTTTTCAATAAAAAATAAAGCAGCCTAAAGACTGCTTTATTTTCGTATGACCGATCAAATTAACATTTACAGCCAATGTCTTGTTGATCCCATTGATCATTCAACAATAACTCAAGTGAATGCTTTTGAATCCCGTACATCTCTTTGAGTGCTTGAATCTGTGCCAAAACCGTAGCATCAGGTTCAGTAAAGTCTTTACGTTTAATCGCCAAGATCATTTTATTTTTACTGGTATGTTCCAAGGCCACAAATTCAAACACTTTGGTTTCATAGCCATAGGCTTTAAGCAATAACGCACGAATGGTATCGGTGAGCATTTCCGCTTGTTGTCCGGCATGAATCCCAAACTGCAACATCGGTTGCAACACCATTGGGGCTTTAAGCTGTGGACGCAGTTCCTTATGACAACACGGCGCGCACATAATCATTTGTGCGTTGAGACGAATACCGGTATGAATGGCAAAGTCGGTTGCCACATCACAGGCATGTAAGGCAATCATCACATCCAAATGTTCGGGGGCATAGGTACGAACATCGCCTTGGAAGAAATCCAGTTGATCAAAAGCAGATGCATGTGCCACATTTTGACAGAACTCGACCATTTTAGGGTTCAGCTCTACACCTGTGACAAATGGTTTTAAGCGATTGTTTTGCAAATAGTCGTAAAGTGCACAGGTTAAATAACCTTTCCCTGATCCAAAATCCACCACTTTCAAAGCACGATCATTGGATTGGATCTGATCAACGGCGCCTGAGAAAATTTCCACGAATTTATTAATCTGTTTCCACTTACGTGCCATGCTTGGAATCACCTGTGCTTTCGCATCGGTAATACCCAAATGTTGCAGAAACACGCTGTCTTGATCGACAAAACGATGTTTACTTCGATCATGGCCTTGCTGAGGGTCACCTTGAGCAATTGCATTACCTTGACTACGGGTCAACAGGGCTTTTTTCTTGTTCTTTTTCAGTTGCACTTCTTCATCTGTGGTGAACAGATTGGCTTGCTTACACTTTAAAATCAGTTCACTCAGCATCGCTTCGGATTCATTGAGCGGGTAGTTTTTGGTGATGTCTTGGGTTTTATGTCGGTAGACCGCATTTAAGACGAATGCATTGTTTAACTGAATCACACGTATGGTAATTTTCAGTAAGTCAACCAATTCCCCTTTGTATTGGCTTAAGACCAAGCGATCAATCTTTTGATTTACAATGGCTTGCTGAACAGCATCCAAAAATTCTTGTTCCTGAATATACGGGAAAGCCACCTGTGACATAGTCAAAACTCAAATCAATCTAAGCGGCTATTTTAAAGCGTCTTACTTTAAAGGTAAAACTTGATTATGATGGAATTGTACTGTTTAAGAATATACCAACAATGAGCAAAACCATCCTTCAAAGTTATGACCCTCTTGAAGAAAAAATCAATGCGTTTAGTCATGCTTTTGGAGCGCTACTGGCACTCATTGCAGGCATTTTAATGCTCATCAAAGGCAGTTATCTACCGACCGGTCAATTCTTTGGATTGTGTGTCTATGCCTTTAGCATGGTGTTACTGTTTTCAAGCTCTGCGATTTACCATTTTTCAACCGATGAATATAAGCGCGCATGGTTTAAAAAACTTGATCATACCGCAATTTATTATTTGATCGCAGGCACCTATACCCCGTTCTTATCGATCGCTTTACCCACGGCAAAAGCCCAGTATTTATTGATTGCCTTATGGATCATTGCGCTGATTGGTACGCTGTTTAAATTGGTGTTCATTCATCGTTTTCAAAAGATCTCGCTGATTGCTTACCTATTGATGGGTTGGCTTGCGGTATTGGTGATGGACGATATGAAACAATATTTGAGCCATGAGTGTTTGACCCTTTTGGTGATTGGTGGACTGGCTTATACCGTGGGTGCATTGTTTTATGCTTTAAAAAAGGTAAGATACACGCATGCAATCTGGCACATTTTTGTACTGATGGGTGCAGGATCACACTTCCTCAGCATTTATCTGTACGTGATTTAATTGGAAAATATTGATGGAATAGTCACCCTATTCCATCAATACCCTTGGCGTGAATTATTTTTTAGGAAATTACGCCTTTCTTAAAAATGCCACTTTTAAAATAATGTTGCTCTAAAAAACTGTAGTTAAAAATTAATTTGATCTTCAAAGTTTATCTATTTTATGAAGTGTAAGGATACTCATGGCGTCAACGACAGCAACAACAGCACAACCTGCTAATTCTAAATTTCGTGTTTTGACCGCAAGCTTGGTCGGAACAACGATCGAATTCTTCGATTTTTATATTTATGCGACTGCCGCAGTCATTATTTTTCCACATCTGTTCTTCCCGGCAAGTACAGATCCCACCACTGCCACCATTCAGTCTTTAGCCACTTTCGCGATTGCCTTTATTGCACGTCCGATTGGTGCAGCCTTATTCGGTCATTTGGGAGATCGAATCGGACGAAAAGCCACCTTGGTTGCTGCACTACTCACCATGGGGCTGTCAACCGTGTGTATTGGTTTATTACCGACTTATGCACAAATTGGGATTGCAGCACCTTTAATGCTGGCACTGTGCCGTTTAGGACAAGGCTTAGGTTTGGGCGGTGAATGGTCAGGTGCAGTGTTACTGGCAACAGAAAATGCACCAGAAGGTAAACGTGCGTGGTATGGCATGTTCCCACAACTGGGTGCACCGATTGGCTTTATTTTGGCGACCGGTTCATTCCTGACCTTAGGTGCCTTCATGAGTGAAGAAGCATTCATGACTTGGGGCTGGCGTATTCCGTTTATCTCAAGTGCTTTATTGGTGATCGTGGGTTTATGGATTCGTTTAAAACTGCATGAAACCCCAGCTTTCCAAAAAGTTTTAGATAAGCAAAAAGAAGTGAATATTCCATTCATGACTGTGATCACTAAACATTTCCCACAGTTATTCTTGGGCACGATCGCGGCAATATGTACCTTTGTCGTGTTCTATCTCACTACAGTCTTTGCCTTGAACTGGGCCACCACTAAACTCGGCTACAACCGTGGTGACTTCCTACAATTACAACTGATTGCAACACTCTGCTTTGCCGCATTTATTCCACTTTCAGCAGTTTTGGCTGAAAAATTTGGGCGTAAAACCACTTCGATTGGCGTATGTATTGTGGCTGCGATTTTTGGTTTGTTCTTTGCAGATATGTTGGAATCAAGCAATCATTTGATCGTGTTACTGTTCTTGTGTATTGGTCTCGGCATCATGGGTTTAACCTATGGTCCGATTGGTACGGTGTTGTCAGAAATTTTTCCAACGTCAGTGCGTTACACCGGTTCAGCATTAACCTTTAACTTGGGCGGTATTTTGGGCGCATCTTTTGCCCCTCTTATCGCAACCAAGCTGGCAACAACTTATGGTCTATATTCAGTCGGTTATTACTTAACAGCGGCGTCTATTCTGTCGATGCTGGCTTTTATGATGCTACGTGAAACCAAAAATGATGATGTAAACAATCAAATTTAATATTTGATTCAGCATAAAAAAGCCGGCACATTTGCCGGCTTTTTTATTTTTTAAGCTGTATATATTTTAATAAATTTCAATGATATCGATCATCGGGGGTACACGAAAGCGAAATGGAACACCGACCATTCCGGTACCAACAGACACAAAGACATTGGCATTTTCATGCTGATATAAACCACGTTTATGACCCAAAATTGAAACTTTCTTCATGACATAGTTAGTTAGCCACGGTAACTCGACTTGTCCACCATGGGTATGCCCTGAAAGCATCAGAGGATGTGTGGGCAGTTTGGGTACCATATCCACGGTATCGGGATTATGCGACAGAATCAGCCACGGTTTATCTTGCGGTAGTTCGGGCATATAGCGCATATCGGCTTTACCCGCCCATAAATCTCCAATCCCAATTAAACGAAAATCATCAAATTCAACAATCTTGCCTTCAATATCAATCACGTTATTGACTTCTAAAGCATGCTTTAACAAGGCTTGAATCGGGGGTCCCGGATATTGTTCATCATGATTACCGTTGACTGAATATACCGGTGCTTGAATCTGTTTTAACACCGCCAATTCATCTGCCAATTTATTTTCAGGCTCATAAGTCCAATCGCCGGCTACCACTACTAGATCTGGTTGTTGCTGGTTGATTTTTTCCACAATCATTTTCAACTGACGCTCATGCCCTGAAAATAATCCAATGTGTAAATCGGCAATTAACGCGACTTTAATCGGGCGTTTAGTCTGATTTTCTGTATCAAAAGGATCATTTGATGTTAGATTGTATTTTAAGCGATTGATTTTAATAGTATGCGGTTCAATAAAACGCGCATAAATCAATAAACCACTGAGTAAGAAAACAAAAATACTTTGATGCAGGGAAAAAGTGCCGATCCAGCCTGCAAAAAGACTAAAAAAGAACAATGGAATTAGCAAATAAGACAGGTAAAATGCCAACAAATGGACAAAGGCTTTAAACGGATGAATGGTTTCAGTTCGAGATTGGCTCATCCAGGCTTGAGCGATGCCCCATACGGCGAGCAAGCCAAAGCTGATGTAAAATACATTAAGAATGGTATTTGCTGTCCACATATTCAATCTCTTTTGAGCGTACTGCGCTCTGATGACTTTATTTATCTTTCCACTGCTGCCAATTATACTCTAGCACAGCGAGTTCTCAGAATAGATTATGCAAGACACCCACAAAACCTCTCTTTCATCGGCAACTTTGACCCCTTTCTCAACGTCAAAAAAAGCCGTGTTGCTGCTCAGTTCTTGTCTGATTCTTGGCTTGCCTGCATGTAATACCCTACCTAAACAACAAAGCTTAACCCCGCAATATGCGTATGATGTCAATACGGATCAAACCAGTTTGGCCAAAATCATTGAGCCTTTAAAAACACAAAATCCTGAATTGACCGGCTATCATATTTTGTATGAGCCGATGGAAGCAATTGCAGCGCGTTTGCAACTGATTGATAAAGCAGAAAAGACTTTAGATTTACAATATTATATTTGGGACAATGACACCATTGGCTCATTGGCCTTATACAAAATTATTCAAGCGGCAGATCGTGGCGTTAAAGTCCGTTTACTGATGGATGATAACAATGCCAAATCCATGGAAGCGATTTATCTGGCTTTAGATCAGCATCAAAATATTGAGGTTAAACTGTTTAACCCCTACCGCTTCCGACGTTTACGCCCGATGGAAATGATCATCGATTTAAAGCGAATCAACCGTCGAATGCACAATAAAACCTTTACCGCCGACAATCAGATTACCCTGATTGGCGGACGTAATATGAGTAACCAATATTATAACGTCAGTGAAAATTATCAGTTTTCTGATGTGGATGTAATGTTGGTCGGTCAAGCGGTCGATGATATTACCCATTCTTTTGATGAATACTGGAACCACAGTTATGCCTATCCTGTGCGCCAAATTGTCAATCATAAGCAGTACACTTTGCGCTACGAAGGACTTAAATCGCAACTGACTGAGTTTTATCAAAGCGCATCGATTCAGAATTATCTCAATTTAAGCAATCGCAGTCATGACTTTAATCAATGGTTGAGCAATGACGTTGAATTGGATTGGGTCAAGGCTCAAGTGATTAAAGACTCACCGGAAAAAATCAAATCTAAAGCCAAAAAAGAAGAACACTTAAACTTCCAATTGGTGCAACGTTTGCAAAAACCAGAAAAAAGTGTCGATATTATTTCCGCCTATTTCGTACCTGAGAAAAAAGGCGAACAGCATTTGAAAAAATTGGCGGAAGATGGCGTTAATGTTCGTGTGCTTACCAACTCGTTTAAAGCCAATGACGTGGCATTGGTACATGCCTTTTATGCCAAATATCGAGAAAGTTTGCTGAAAAGCGGCGTGCAACTGTATGAATTCTTGCCCGCCATTCCTGAAGAGTTTCAAAATAAAAACAATATCGAGATTTCAAAGCAGCTCAAAGTCAGTCTGAAAGGTCTGAGTCGTTCCAGTTTACATGCCAAAATGATGGCACTGGATGACAAGCAAGTGTTTATTGGTTCGTTTAACTTCGACCCTCGCTCCTCCAACCTGAATACTGAAATTGGGGTAATTTTAGACAGTAAACCTTTGGCCAATGCGGTGCACAGCACCATGGATCAAAACTTAAGAAAATATGCCTATAAATTGGTTTTAGATTCAAACGACAAAATCAACTGGAAATATCAAACCCCAACAGGCGAACAGACGCTCACCAAAGAACCGAAAATGAAGTGGTGGCAAAAAGCCGGGGTGAAAATGATTTCATGGTTGCCGCTTGAAGGCTTTATGTAAGCTCTAGGAATTAGTCATCTAGAATCAAAAAAAATCCACTTCAAGCGAAGTGGGTTTTTTGTACAGCACACCAGATTTCTATGCTTGGACTAAGACTTCTTGATGTAATTCTGCCAAGCCTTGTTCCATTCTATGCTGAATTTCTTGGGTCAGTGATTCTACCGTATGCCCTGTCACATCCACCGCAGGCAAGGCCTTTAAATGGGCAATCACTTTCGGCATCTCTAACACTGATTTAACATGCTCTCCAAAACTGATATCGCCAATAAATGGTGCCACGGTATCGAGCTGACCCTGCTGATTAACATAGCAAATTAAGCAAATTTGTACAGGACGCCCGGCATCAATGGCTGCACCCAAAATTCGGCCGTAAATTTTTTTGATACGACTGCCATCTGTAGTCGTGGCTTCAGGAAAGAATAACACCGGAATATTCTGTTTTAAAAATCCAGTAATTTGTTCTTTGATTCTGAGCGAATCACCTGAACCACGTTTGATAAATAACGTGCCGCCACCTTTAGCCAATTTGCCAAAGATCGGCCAATTTTCAATTTCAGCTTTGGCCAAAAAGAAAATCCGCGCACCCGAACCGAGTACCGCAATATCTAACCATGAAATATGATTACTCACCCACAAGGCAGGGTCACGCGGAATGGTGCCATGCACTTGCACATCGATATTAAACACCTGACACAACCGACGACAGAAATGCTGCACATAGCGGGTGTTTTTAGGATTGTTGGGTTCTTTGTACATCTGATGTCTAAAAATAAGATAAAACCCTTCGCTGACCGCAGCGGTACCGGCTGCCAGCTTATGGGTATATAACATCGCTTTAGAAAATAGATTCATCTTATTTGAAGGCGTTTGGGTCATAGAGTCATCACTAAGCAAAAGTCTTGAGCTTTTTCATCCTGTGTTTTGTCGTATTCTATACGTTTCAAGCTTGGCTTGCATTGATTATAAAAACCGGATGTGCGGATTCATAAATGCAATTTCAATCTATTTAGATCATTAAATAGGGTATTGTTATCGACTATTTAGATTTTAATAAGGATTGCTAGGTCAATGAAATCGCATACTGTAGTAGAGGAATCAGTTGAAATTTCGATAGTGGATGCGCTGAAACTGATCTCAGGCACTGTGATGGCACTGGCGAGTTTCTTGTTGTTGTTTGCCTATGTTATTCGCCAATTCTTAGTCTGATTGAAAATGTAAAGATTCACTCAAATCGATCTATTTTCCTTTAGCTTGCGTTTTTCCACTAAAATGAATGTTTAATATCATGCATATTGGTTGTGGAGACAGGATTTAGTGGAAGATTTTGAACAATATCAAGCAAGTGAACGTGCAGTTTTGGTCAGCGTTGCAGTGAATATACTAGATGATCTTGACCAAGAAGAGTTTCACTTATTGGCAAAATCTGCAGGGGCAGAGATTCTTGAGCATGTTCAAGCACAGCGTATCAAGCCCGATCCTAAATATTTTGTCGGATCGGGTAAAGCTGAAGAAATTGCAGAGATCGCCAAGCATTTAGAAGCTGATATTGTGATTTTTGATCATTCACTCACACCGTCTCAAGAACGTAATTTAGAACGCATCATTCAATGTCGTGTGATTGATCGTACCCGTTTAATCCTGGATATTTTTGCGCAACGTGCACGCACCCATGAAGGTAAACTGCAAGTCGAATTGGCACAACTTGATCATTTGTCCTCACGTTTGGTCGGTGGCCGTATGGGACTCGATGGGCAAAAAGGCGGTATTGGCTTACGTGGCCCGGGTGAAACCCAGCTTGAAACAGATCGTCGTTTATTACGTTTACGCATTTCTCAGCTTAAAGACAAACTTGAAAAAGTGCGTCAGACCCGTATCCAAGGTCGTGCAGCACGTCAAAAAGCTGCGATTCCCACCGTGTCTTTGGTCGGCTATACCAATGCCGGTAAATCTACGCTGTTTAATATCTTGGCAGAAAGCGATGTTTATGCTGCCGATCAACTGTTTGCCACCCTTGACCCGACGTTAAGACGCTTAAATTGGGATGGTATAGGTGCTTTAGTTCTGGCAGATACCGTAGGCTTCGTGCGAAATCTTGCGCATGCCTTAGTGGAATCCTTTAAGGCAACTTTAGAAGAAACCGTTGAAGCAACCTTACTTTTGCACGTGATTGATTCCAGCAGTCCAGATAAATTAGAGCAAATTGAAGCGGTTGAAAAAGTGCTGAAAGAAATTGGCACCGATGTGCCGACCCTGAGAGTGTATAACAAGATCGATCAGTCCGGTGAAGAAGCCAAGATCGTGTATGCGGCACCACACTTACCTGATCGTGTCTATGTTTCAGCACACAGCCAGCAAGGCTTAGATCTGCTTAAACAAGCCGTGCAAGAATGCTTGATGGGACAGATTCAAACGTTCAACGTGGTGCTTAAACCGGCCTATGGAAAAATCAGAACTCAGCTCTATGCACTGAATGTGATTCAAGCCGAAGATTATGATGATCAAGGCAATCTCAATTTACGGGTCACCATGGCACCGCATAAACTGGAACAATTGATCAAACAAAATCATTTACCGATCGATGAAATCCTCGGTGAAAAAGCACAACAATTCAAAAGAGTACTCGAAGAGTTTGAAATAAAAGATTAAATGCGTTAAAACGTGATAAGTGGAATTTTAAAGTTTAATAATTATGCAATGGATTAAAAATATCGACTGGCCAGCGTGGATCGGCACACTTATCTTAATTATTGGTTTTCGCGAACTTGCGGTCTGGGTCACGAGCCAATTTCATCATCCTGAACTCGGCAATTTGGCAGGTTTAATTGGTCTGCTGATTCTGCTAACTATCTGGCGAATGACCACAGGCTTGCCGCAACGCTTGGTCGACACCACCAACCGCTTGATGAAAGAAAGTGGTTTTGCCTTTTTACCGATCTGTGCAGGCTCTCTGATCATGTTGGTGCAGATGGGTAAGGATATCCCACTATTTTTATTGGTATTGGTGGTCAGTACGCTGATACCACTCTGGATCTACGCAAAAATCGCGAAAAAGTGGCTCTAAAAGGAATTTGCAATGTTCAGTATTTTAATTGGTTTTATCTTGACCTTAGTCGCTTATTTGGCTGCAAAACCCATCAACCGCCGCTTTCCACAAGTGCCACTTTTAGTGATTGGGATGTTTATCGTGATTGGCTTGTTGTTGATCTTCAAAATTCCCTATGAAAATTATAACCAAAACATGAATGGCTTATTTAGCCATTTATTGGGCTATGTCACAGTGGCATTAGCAATTCCCTTGGCTGCAATGCGGTATGACGATCTGCCCCTAAAAGCCATGTTCGGCATCTTGGTCTTTGCCAGCGTCAGTGCGGTGGCGCTACCCATGAGTTTGGCTTATCTACTGCACATGGCAGATTCAACCATTATGGCTTTTGCGACTCGTGCCGTCACCACGCCGATTGCGATCAATATTGCAGAACTGTTGCACTCCCCTGTGACCTTGGTGATCTTGATTGTGATCCTGTCTGGCACCATTGGCGCAGCATTTTCATCGGTGATTTTACGTAATATTAATGATGAACGTGCATCTGGTTTAGCCCTTGGTTTGGCTGCCCATGCCATCGGTACAGCGCAGGCTTGGCAACGTGGCAGTGTGGCTGGACGCTATGCAGCGTTCGGAATGGCGGTTAATGCTGTGTTTACCGCGATCTGGTTGCCAACTTTTATTATCTTTTTGAATAAAATGTGACTTGTTACACCTTTCACATGATTGATTAGTGTATTTTTCCACCGTATGATAGGACCACATTAATCGCTTAAGGAAATGAGGGATACAGGATGGGATTCAATAAATTTGGCTTAACTGTGATTTTAGCCACACTAAGCAGTGGTGTTTTTGCCAAAGATATTACCGGCACATGGCAACAAATTGATGACAAATCAGGCGCCCCTAAAGCCCTCATTCAGATTCGTAAAGAAGCGAATAACACCTATACAGGCAAAATTATTAAAGTCACCCCTTTACCGGGATATACCCCACGTGAACGTTGCAATGATTGTCCAGCGCCTTATAGCAATACACCGATTTTGGGTATGGATGTATTGAAAGGTTTGACACAACAAGCCAATCAAAAACTCTATAACAAAGGCAGTATCATCGATCCATTGGCAGGTAAAGTGTATTCAGCACAAGCGAAACTCAATGAGTCAGGCAATCGACTAACGCTGAGAGCTTTTATGGGTGTTTCAAGTCTCGGGCGCAGCCAAACTTGGATTCGCCAACACAACTAAAGCTCAACAGGTCTGCAATTAATTAAATGGGCATTGAATTAAATCTCTATTTAACATCCTCTTCATATCCCAAATCCAATAGAGCCACGTCAGTGGCTTTATTTTTAATTTCCGCGCTCGATCATAAGTTTTGATTCCCTGCATATAATTGTTGTTTTTTTGTTCTATTTTCTTTATATTTTAAGTTGCTTTTTAACCAATTATCACTCAATGGATATGAAATGATAAAAAAAGCCTTAATTTCGATATTTAATCTATTTACATTGACATCCGTGGTTTATGCACAAGATATTACGGGGACATGGCGTCAAATCGATGATCAAACCGGAACATCTAAGGCGCTAATTGAAATTCGCAAGGAAAGCAATAACAGTTATACCGGTAAAATCGTCAAGATTACCCCTTTACCGGGTTACACCCCGAAAGAAAAATGTGTCAATTGTCCACCGCCGTATACTGAGAAACCAATTTTAGGTTTAGATGTATTAAAGGGTTTAAAACATGACAAAGAGAATAATTTTACGGGTGGCAAAATTTTAGATCCGCTGTCTGGCAAAATTTATGCGATGAAAGCCAAATTAAGCCCAAATGGTAAACGCTTACAAATGCGTGGCTATATCGGTGTGTCTGCGCTTGGTCGTAGTCAAACCTGGATTAGAGACTCGCCTTGATTTGGAGTTTGTTCTCATAAAAAAAGCCACAGGACGTGGCTTTTTTGATTCGCTATACTTGAGTTTAGATCACTGGATTATCAACGGCGAATAACTGCTGATCTTCTAAACGATAAGCTATCAATTGATTGCCCCATACGCATCCACCATCCACATTTTGGATTTGAGCACTAATGGTTTTGCCTTGTAATGCAGCCCAATGACCAAAAACGATCTGATGCGTTTCAGTCGTTTTTGATTGAAACTCAAACCAAGGCTGAAAACCTTCAGGCATCGGATCATTCAAACTATCTTTAAAACTAAACTCTAAACGTCCATGTTCATCAGTCAATCGCATACGCGTTAGATAGTTGGTAATACAGCGCAATCGAGCATTGCCCTCTAAATCCTCAGACCATAGATCCGGCGTTTTGCCATACATCTCTTTTAAGAAGCCATCAAGCACTTCAAAATCATCATTTGAGATAATAGCCTCAACTTCTTTAGCCAAAGCAGCCGTTTGCTCGGCAGACCACATACATGGAACACCGGCATGAGTCAAAATCGTCTGCTCATTTGGAAATAAACATAGCGGCTGTTTACGCAACCAATCAATCAAATCATCACTTTCTAAAGCATTGATCACATCACGGGTGTTGTCTTTGTCTTTAATCTCTTTGATACCACGTGCAACCGCCAATAAATTCAGATCGTGATTGCCTAGCACTGTTGCTGCAACGCCATTGTCCACTAACTTTTTAATAAAACGTAGTGCACCGACCGAGTTTTCACCTCGAGCAACCAAGTCCCCTGCAAACCAAATAAAGTCTTGATCTGCATCGAATTGAATTTTTTTCAATAAGGCTTTCAGCGCTTCAAAACAGCCCTGCACATCACCAATCACATAATTATATCGAATTGTACGTGTCATCAGAATTTAAGCCACCATATTGTCAGATAAAGCCACAAACTGAGCTAAGGTTAAAGTCTCAGGACGTGCCATTGGATCGACACCGGCTTTTTCAAAACCATCTTCAGCCAACATGCCTTTTAAGCTGTTACGCAAGGTTTTACGGCGCTGAGTAAATACATGTGAGACCAAACGTGCCAAAGCTTTTTCATTCTTCGCCACAATCGGTTTGTCTTTATACGGCTCTAAACGAAACACAGCTGAAGTGACCTTAGGCGGCGGATTAAATGATCCCGGTGGCACTTCAAACAAAAACGTTGGCTTACAGAAATATTGAATCATCACTGACAAACGACCATATTCTTTGGTATTCGGTGCAGCAGTAATACGATCGACCACTTCTTTTTGCAACATAAAGTGCATGTCTTTCACTTGCCCACCAAACTCTAAGAGATGGAACAGTAAAGGCGTCGAAATGTTATATGGCAAGTTACCTACCACACGTAGTGGACGACCTTCTTGGAACAACTGTGAATAGTCGTAACGTAATGCATCGGTTTCAATAATGGTCAAACGTTCAGGATATGGCACACGACCCGGTAGGCCTGCAGCCAAATCACGGTCTAACTCAAGTACCGTTAAGGCATCACATTCACCAATCAACGGTGAGGTCAATGCTGCCAAACCCGGACCAATTTCTAAAACATTATCACCCGGACGCGGATTGACAGAACGCACGATTTTGGCAATGACACGTTGGTCATGTAAAAAGTTTTGACCAAATCGTTTTCGAGCCTGATGCCCTTCTTCTTTTGGGTTTAAGGCATTAATTTGATACATAAAACATTTCCAACGTGAATAAATGATACAAAATCAGTGACGTGCTAAATCTAGCGCTAAATCGACAGCAACATGCAAACTTGAACTTTTGGCTTGTCCAGTGCCTGCAAGGGAGAGTGCTGTACCATGGTCAACTGATGTACGAATGAAAGGCAAGCCTAAGGTAATGTTAATGGCTTCCCCGAATCCTTGAGATTTTAACACAGGTAAACCCTGATCGTGATACATCGCTAAAACCGCATCGGCATCTTTTAAATTTTCAGGGGTAAATAAGGTGTCGGCAGGCAGGCTTAAACTCATCTGAATACCCTGATCACGATAACGTTGTAATACAGGATTAATCACTTCAATTTCTTCCATACCCAAATACCCATCTTCACCGGCATGTGGGTTTAAACCACAAACTAAAATATTGGGCTGATCAATCTTAAATTTGGTTTTTAGGTCATGAATTAAGATATCGATGACTTGATGTAAGCGCTGTTTGGTAATGGCATCGGGGACATCACGAAGTGCTAAATGCGTAGTGGCTAAAGCAACTCTTAATGTTTTAGTGGCAAGCATCATCACTACCCGTTCGACACCTGCAAACTCTTGGTAATATTCAGTATGGCCGCTAAAGTGAATCCCCGCATCATTGATCACTGACTTTTGTACCGGCGCCGTCGCTACGCCAACACTTTTGCCTGACATGGCATATTCAGCAGAGCGGCGCAGTTGTTCTAATACATATGCAGCATTTTGTGGATTGAGTTCGCCGAGTACCACCTCTTGAGCTAGAGGCACATGCTCAACCAACAATTGCCCTTTTAAAGCAGAGGATGACTGATGCTGATATTCAATCAATTCAACATGCTTGCCCAAAACTTCAATGCGTTTTTTCAGCATATCAAGATCAGCCAGCACCACGATTGGATGTTCATCCACTCGATCGGCCAAAGTTAAACAAATATCGGGGCCAATTCCCGCAGGTTCACCACTTGTCACATATAAAGGAAGCATATATCACCTCATTTTGCCCACGACTTGATTATATACCTTAGAAGTAACATAACGATTTCAAATTCAGAAGATTAGAGTAAAGTTCGAGTATTTTCATGGCTTGGCATAAATTAAAACCTGTAGAAGAAAGCCAATAGTGTGATTAAAATCACGCTTTACGAAACAATTGAAAATCCCCGCAGTGATTAGCTTTTAAACACTTTCCATCGATTACAAATTCGGATAGAATACACCGCTTGAAATTTTATATTTCGATTGTAATTCTATGTAATTTTCGATAGAATTCGGTCTCCTTTTTGTTTGGACAGACTCCACCGTCCAAACCAACTATAATAGGTAGTGGTTAATGAAAACTCTCAGCGCTAAGCCAGCTGAAGTTCAACACGACTGGTATGTTGTTGATGCTTCTGGCAAAACTTTAGGTCGCCTTGCGACTGAAATCGCTCGTCGTTTACGCGGTAAGCATAAAACTTCTTATACTCCTCACGTTGACACTGGCGATTACATCGTTGTAATCAATGCTGAAGAAATTCAAGTGACTGGTAAAAAAGCACTTGATAAAAAATATTATCGCCACACTGGTTTCCCTGGTGGTATCCGCGAAACTAACTTTGAAAAGTTAATCGCTCACAAACCAGAAGCAGTTTTAGAAAAAGCTGTTAAAGGTATGTTACCAAAAGGTCCTCTTGGTTATGCTATGATCAAGAAAATGAAAGTGTATGCGGGTACTGAGCATCCACATGCTGCTCAACAGCCACAAGTTTTGGACATCTAAGGGATACAGCACATGGCTACTAATTATGGTACAGGTCGCCGTAAGACCGCAACTGCACGTGTTTTCCTATCAGCTGGTACTGGTAAACTCGTAATCAACAACCGTACTCTTGAGCAATATTTCGGTCGTGAAACTGCTCGTATGGTTGTTCGTCAACCTTTAGAACTTCTTGAAGTTTCTGAAAAATTTGACCTTTACATCACTGTTGCTGGTGGTGGTATCGGTGGTCAAGCTGGCGCTATCCGTCACGGTATTACTCGTGCGTTGATCGCTTCTGACGAAACTTTAAAACCTGCTCTTCGTCAAGCTGGTTTCGTTACTCGTGATGCTCGTGAAGTTGAACGTAAGAAACTTGGTTTACGTAAAGCGCGTAAACGTCCTCAATTCTCTAAACGTTAATTCGTTTACCGAATCGGACAAAAAAAGCCTTGGATTTTCCAAGGCTTTTTTATGGCTATATTTTTATTAAAAGTTTCAATGGAACTTATTGTTCATAAACATCGTTGCCCCAAACACCCTCATTACACCAATAGGATTTGGTCAGTCGATAATTTAAATAGCCCGCCATGACAATCAATAAAATAAACATCAGTTGTAGCATCTTGAATCACCTCTTTATTATTTTGAATTCAACTCGGTGATTCAATCATCACCCGCAACATCGTGCTTTTTCAGTTGATTTTTAGTATCCTAACTGATTCATTCTGCCTAGTTCATATCTATGTCTGTCGAGAACACTCCACTTCAAGGAATTACGCTTTATAGCCATGCAGATGATTTTCGTTCACATTGGATTCGTTTCTTGTTGGCTGAAAAGCAAATCAAACATCATTTGATTATTGCCGATGACGAAGATGAGGATTTAGCCACATTGAATCCCTATAACCGTCTACCAATGATGCTGGAAAATGACTTAAAGCTGTTCAATGCTTCGATCATTTCTGAATACCTCGATGATCGTTACCGTCAAAATAAACTTTATGCAGATGCGCCTGCGCCGCGTGCTGAACAACGTCAATATATTTGGCGCTTAGAGAATGATTGGCTGAAACTTGCCGATATTATGTTGTGTCATCCCGACACCCTAGATGAAAAAGAAAAGCTGAAAGCGCAAAAACAATTGAAAGATACGTTGATCTCGCTCACCCCATTATTTCAACATTATCCGTACTTTATGTCTGAAAGCTTTAGCATTTTGGACTGTATGCTAGCACCTATTTTTATTCGCCTAAAAGCCATGGGCATTGAATTACCCAAACAACAATGTCGTCCGATTTTACTGTATTGCCAACGGGTGTTTAGCCGTCCTGCCTTTATCAAGTCGCTAACGATCCAAGAAAAAAGTCGTTACAGTGCTTTAATCAAAGCCGCTTAATCTTGCGCTAAAAGTGGCATAGGCTGGATTAACGGATTACTATTGTTTAATACCTATTATCGTTCACTGCTGTTCGTGAGCAAATCAACAAAGAGTTATTTCAAATGTCTGATCAAGAATTGAATTTAAGCCCTACACGTCCATATCTTGCGCGCGCAATCTATGAGTGGATTTGCGACAATAATTTAACCCCTTATTTGATGGTCGATGCGACCAAACCTTATACCGATGTACCGACGCAATTTGTACAAGATGGTCAAATTGTGCTGAATATTGTGCCTCATGCGGTGCATAAATTGCATATGAGCAATGATGCGATCACCTTCTCTGCCCGTTTTGGTGGTTTATCTACAGACATTTATGTGCCATTTAATGCAGTACTTGGGCTATATGCAAAAGAAAATGGTCAAGGATTATTCTTTGATCCAGATGAATATAGCAATGCACAAGATGAGCAAAATACTTTAGAATCAAAACAGAAAGAAACACAACAAACAGAACCCGTGAAGAAAAAACCAAGTCTAAGAATTTTAGATTAGACTTAGAATAAGGAGAAATTGATGGCTTTTGATTTAGTACACTATTTTGCTGAGCAGATAAAGATTCAAAAGCCTCAGCTTCTCAGCCAATATCCTGCTGAAGAGCGTTGCGCCTACTTAAATGAAATCAATACATTAACCTTAGGTAAACTGATCAGCTTATGGCGTAAAGACGAAAACAAAATCTATCAAGAAATTTATTCGCAAGATCAACTGTACGTACAAGAAGTATCAAGACATCTGACCACTTCCACAAAAAATGAATCGACTTTGCCCAAGTCTGAACTTGAGCATGCCACCAGTGAAATTTTACATTTACAACTGAATGAACTGAAACAACTCGATCAAACCGGTCAATATAAGCAACGTGGAATGCGTGAATTGCTGCTTGGACAAATTGAACACCTCTCAGGCAAGGCCAAAAATTGGGTTTGGTCAACGAATGAGCTAAATGAGCTGATTGGCTCTCAACCAATTGTAGAAGAAGCGTTATCATTGGATGAAACAATGAAGGAGTTTAGCCACATGGTTAACAATCAGCACGCAGATACACATGAGATCGTTGAACCAGTTGTTGCAACTGTCCCAACATGGGCCAAAGTGTTAGAGCCAGTGGTTGCGTTGGTAATCTTATGGATTCTATATTCAGCACTGGCCAATATTTTTGCATAATTTAAATTAATAAAGAAAAAGCGACCCTTAAGGTCGCTTTTTCTTTATGTATATGGTGAGTTTAGATCTCTACATTCAGCAGAATTTGACGCTTTTTCACCTGCTGTCCAACTTGACCCACGATTTCGCCAACCACCCCATCAACATCGGACTTGATCTGTTGCTGAATTTTCATCGCTTCTAAAATCAATAAGGTTTGACCTTTGCTGACCGTATCGCCCGGATTGACCACCACATTGATGATTGCACCATCCATCGGCGCACGAATTTTACCATCACCTGCCACATCTGCCGTTTCAGGCGGCAAATAGGTGATATTTTCAACAGCCACATTACCATTGGCGCTGTCGAGGTAAACAAAGTTACCCTCCACCACATAATCGACTTTACGACGTACACCATTGATCACATAAATCAGTTGTTCATCATTTTGCTCCACCAACTGAATCGTTGCAGATTCACCACACGTTTCAACCGAGACATCATTGCCATCACGCTTCACAATCAATTCGAGTTTTTGATCGTCGTAACGCAGCTTTAAAGGCAAGGTTAAAGCAATGCCGGTATTCCAACTGCTTTGTGTGGACGCATTAGTAAATAGTGCCGCAGTCAACGCCAAAGTTTCTAGCTGCAAATTTTGTTTATTTAAGCTGACATCTTGTTGGAAATGTTCTTGAATAAAAGCGGTATTGGTATCCCCTTTCACCACCACAGGATGGCGAAGTAGATTCACCAAAAATTCTTTATTGCTATTCACACCCAACAATATGCTTTGTTCTACAGCACGTGCGAGGGTACGAATCGCATCATTACGGTTTTCACCATAAGCAATGACTTTCGCCACCATCGGGTCATAGAAAGGACTAATTTCACCTTGGGATAACATGCCATGGTCAATCCGCACATTGGCAGACTCTGCGGGTTTCCAGCGTAAAATTTTCCCTGTTTGTGGTAAGAAATCGAGTCGTGGATCTTCTGCATATAGTCGAACTTCAATCGCATGACCTTTTAGGGTTAGCTCAGATTGTTGTAGCGGTAATGTCTCACCATTGGCAACACGGAGTTGCCATTCCACCAAATCTAGACCTGTAATCAATTCCGTTACAGGATGTTCTACTTGCAAACGGGTGTTCATTTCCAAGAAGTAGAATTCACCTGAAGCATCCAGTAGAAATTCAACCGTACCTGCACCGACATAGTCACATGAACGTGCTGCGGCTACAGCTGCCTCACCCATACGTTGACGCAAATCAGGCGTCATCACAGGACAAGGTGCTTCTTCCACAACTTTTTGGTGACGGCGTTGAATCGAACAATCTCGCTCGAACAGATACACATAATTGCCATGGGTATCGCCGAAGACTTGAATTTCCACATGACGAGGTGCAATCACCGCTTTTTCAATAATCAGTTCACCAGAACCAAAAGCATTTTCCGCTTCAGAACGTGCGGTGTTAAGGGCTTCAAGCAAATCTGACTCTTGATGCACTAAACGCATACCTCGACCACCGCCCCCTGCTGAAGCTTTTACCATCAGTGGAAAGCCGACGTTACGTGCTTGTTCTGCCAAAAATTCGATGTCTTGTTGATCACCCTCATAACCAGGGACGCACGGTACACCGGCTTGAATCATGGCAATTTTAGACAGACGTTTACTACCCATCAGTTCAATCGCACCTGATGGTGGACCGATAAAAGTAATCCCATTGGCTTCACAGGCTGCTGCAAAATCGGTATTTTCAGATAAGAATCCATAACCGGGATGTACGGCGTCTGCACCTGTTTTTTTACAGGCTTCAATAATATTGGGAATAGACAGATAAGAGTCCGATACTTTTGACGGACCGATATGCACCGCTTCATCTGCTGCCTGTACATGACGTGCATGTTGATCTGCATCTGAATACACTGCAACTGTTCGATACCCCATTGCTTTGGCTGTTTGCATCACGCGCACAGCAATTTCACCACGGTTTGCCACTAATACTTTAGAAAAAGCCATATGATCACCACTATTTTTATATGACCTTCTTCATCCAAGAAGGTCGTTATGCTTTATTGGTTTTGCAGTGTAAATAGATTACTCGTCTGCCCAAGTCGGTTTTCTTTTTTGAATAAATGCCATGGTGCCTTCCATGCCTTCAGGACTGTTCACGGCATCAGCAAACTGTGCAGCGGCATCATCCAGTAGTCCACCTAAAGCCTCTTGTGTCGATGCACGATGTAACAGTGCTTTGGTTGCACGAGAGGCAAGCGGTGCTGCACGTTTAATTTGTTCAAGCGTGCTTTCAAGCAATTGCTCAAGTTCACTTTCATCATGTGCCACTTCATGCACCACACCAAACTGCAATGCTTTTTCACCATCGAAACGAGCGCCCAGAAGCGCCAAACGACGTGCTTGGGTTAAGCCCACACGCTTCACCACAAAGGGTGCAATTTGTGCAGGCAAAATACCTAATCCCGTTTCAGGTAAACCAAATTGCGCATTTTGATGGGCAATCGCCACGTCAGAGACACAAGCTAAACCAAATCCACCACCAAGCACTGCCCCCTCTAAAATCGCCACCACCGTTTGCGGTGCTTGATCAACCAGTTCAATCATGGCACCAAAGGTACGGTTAAAATCGATATAGGGTTTATTGCTGCCTTCATTCATGGCAGCGGCACGAATGCCTGCCATGTCTTTAATGTCACCGCCTGCACAGAAATGATTACCATGCCCACGGAACACCACTGCACGAATCGAGGTATCCTCAGCAATCGCATTGAAGACACTCATAATCGATTTCACCATGTTTAGGCTCATGGCATTACGACTTTCAGGGCGGTTTAACCAAATCTTTAAAATTGAACCTTGTTGCTCTAATTTAATGCTGTCATCAACAAGCACGGCATTTAAAGGATGTGAATCAGTCATGTTCAAGCTCCTTATTTGCGCTTACCCGGTAAGGTATCCATCAATTTACAGATGATACCCAACATGATTTCATCCGCACCGCCACCAATTGACACTAAACGTCCATCACGATAGAACTGTGCCGCTGGGTTATCATTCATAAAGCCATTACCGCCCCAGAACTGTAAGCAACTGTCTGCCACTTCACGGGTCAAACGACCTGCTTTGAGTTTCGCCATCGATGCAATTTGTGTGACATCTTCACCTGCAATATGTAGCTCACATGCACGATAGGTCAGTGCTTTCAATGCTTCTACTTCTGTCATCAACTCTGCAAAACGGAAATGAATGTATTGATTGTTAATCAATGGCTGACCGAAAGTCGTGCGTTCACGGGTGTATTGAATGGTTTTTTCAATACAGTTCAACATACCGCCCATGGCATTGGCTGCACCCCACATCCGCTCTTCTTGGAACTGCAACATTTGCATCATAAAGCCCATGCCTTCAGTACCCACCAAGTTACGCTGTGGGACACGCACATTGTCAAAAAACACCTGTGCCGTGGTACTTGAACGCATACCCAATTTATCTAAAGGTTCAGAGAAGCTGATCCCTGGTGTTTTTGCAGGGACAATAATCATGGACTTATTGAAATGCGGTTTGCCATCTGAGGTATTGGCCAATAAACAGAAAAAGTCAGCTTGCAATGAGTTGGTGATCCACATCTTATGACCATTGATAATGTAATCATCCCCGTCTTTGACTGCTGTGGTTTTCAGTGCGGCTACATCTGAACCTGCTTGCACTTCAGATACTGCAATCGCAGCCACTTTTTCACCTGCAACAGCGGGTGTTAAAAACTCATCACGAAGTTCTTTAGAACCAAAACGTGCAATCGCAGGCGTGGCCATATCGGTTTGAACGCCCATTGCCAGTGCAACACCACCGACATTGATTCGACCGAGTTCTTCAGCCACCACCAAGTTATATGAATAATCTAGAGCCAAACCACCATTTTCTTCAGGTTTACAAATACCGAGTAAGCCCAAATCCCCCATTTTTTTAAAGACTTCATGAATCGGGAATTGACCTGCGGCTTCCCACTCTCCCGTAAATGGATTGATTTCATTTTCAACAAATTGACGTGTGGTACGACGTAATGCTTCATGTTCTGATGTAAATTTCATTTTTTATGTCCTTAAATTTTTTAAATATCTGTTTTTTTAATCTCCCCTTGCCCCTCTTTGAAAAAGAGGAGGAAATCCCTTCTTAACTAAGAGGCTCTCCCTCTCCTTTTAGGAGAGGGTTGGGGTGAGGTTATAAATTCTTAGAATCTCGGCACACCAAAACGGGTTGGGTTTAGTTCGCGTTGTTGTGCTTCATTAATGGTTTGTAATAAGAAAATCAGCAATTTACGTGTATCACGTGGATCAATAATACCGTCATCATGCAGCATCGCTGTGTTAAATAAAGCGGTGGATTGTGCTTCCAATTTCATCGCAGTGGATTGTTCTAAGAAATCCAAGACTTGCTCATTTGGTTCCATGCCAGATTCACGTTGCTTCGCTTCAGCCACGATACGCAGTACCTTACCTGCTTGTGCGCCCCCCATCACCGCAACCCGAGAGTTCGGCCAAGAGAAAATAAATTGCGGCCCCAATGGACGACCACACATTGCATAGTTCCCTGCACCATATGAACCGTGCGCAATAATCGAAATCTTCGGTACGGTACAATTCGCTACAGCTTGAATCAGTTTAGAACCATGTTTGATGATGCCGTTTTGTTCAGCATCCGTTCCCACCATAAAGCCTGTGGTGTTATGCAAGAATAAAATTGGGCGACGGGTCTGTTCACACAGTTGAATAAACTGTGCGGCTTTTGCTGCACCTTGTGGGGTAATTGGACCATTGTTGGTGATGATGCCCAAATGCAAACCACCGACTTTCGACCAACCACAGACCGTATGTGAGTCATATTCATTTTTAAATTCGAAGAAGTCAGAATCATCAACAATACGTGCAATGATTTCTTTCATATCCAAAGGTTGTTTTGGATCTGCTGGGATAATCCCGAGTAATTCTTCTGCTGAATAACGTGGTTCTTTATATTCTGGCGTTTCAAGCTTAACTTGTTCTTTCCAATTTAAATGCGCAAAGATTTCACGTGCAATACGGATTCCATCGGCATCATTTTCAGCTAAGTATTCTGCGGTACCTGCCACTTGTGCATGCATTTCTGCACCACCCAGCTCTTCAGCTGTTGCGACTTCACCTGTAGCTGCCAGCAATAATGGCGGACCTGCAAGCAACATTTCAGTTTGCTTACGTACGGTAATCACATAGTCTGAAAGACCCGGTTGGTATGCACCGCCTGCAGTGGCATTACCATGCACCACCGAAATTTGTGGAATCCCTTTGGCAGATAAACGTGCTTGATTGGCAAAGGTTGTACCGCCCGCAGTAAATACTTCCGCAGCATAATTCAGGTTCGCACCACCACTTTCAGCCAAAGTAATGATCGGCAATTTTTGCTCTAATGCAATTTGATGAAGTCGTAGGCTTTTGTGTACGCCCATGGGTGCAATGGTTCCGCCTTTGATTGCGCTGTTATTGGCCGCAATCATACAACGCGTACCATTCACAAAGCCGATCCCTGCGATGATCCCGCCACCTGCTTCAGAACCGTCTTTATCGTCATGCATCTTGTAGCCCACAAGACCACACAATTCGACAAAGGGTGAATCAGCATCAAGCAATAAGCGCACACGTTCATGCGGTAAAATTTTGCCTTTTTTATCGTATTTCGGTTTTGCTTTATACGAGCGATCGACTGCACTTTGTTGAATGGCACGCACTTCTTCTAGTTGTGCCAATAATGCTGCTTTATTGGTTTCAAAAACTTCACTGCCTACAGCAATTTCAGATTGAAGTATCGGCATCTCTCAGCTCCTTAAGATTGATTTGTTCTTTTTTTAATAACATCTGGAATAAATGCACGATGGAATCCATTAAATGATTCACTATTTCTAGCATCAGATAATGGGAATATGCGAGTCCCTTGCGAAGCAGCACCATCAATGCGTAGCGTCACACCCGAGACAAAAGCGGCGGCTTCAGACAATAAGTACACGATGGCAGAAGACACTTCAGACTCGGTTCCCATACGCTGCAAAGGTACATTGCCCGATAAGTTTGGAATAATAAATTCCGCCACAGGCCCCGAATAAGTATCCATGCCTGAAGAAAGAATCCAACCTGGTGCAACGGCATTCACACGTACACCTGATTTCCCCCATTCCACCGCAGCCGTTTTGGTTAAATTATCTACCCCAGAACGTGCAGCACCCGAATGCCCCATCCCTGGCATCCCACCCCACATATCCGCGGTCATATTAACAATACTGCCGCCATTTTTTTCCATCCATTGGTTATAAGCTTCACGCATCAAATAGAAGGTCGAATGCAGATTGTTGCGAATCACAGCATCAAAGCCATTGGCAGAAATACTTTCCAACGTAGATGGGAATTGACCACCGGCATTGTTGACTAGACCATCAATACGCCCAAACTTCTCCACCACTTCAGCAATCATGTCTTTGACTTGCTGTTCTTCACGGTTATCACAGATAATGGCGTGAACTTTGCCACCATCTTCCTGAATCTCTTTGCTGACATTTTCAAGTTTTTCAATTTTGCGACCCGTAATCACCACTTGCGCACCCAGTGCTGCAAGCTCATGTGCGGTACAACGCCCAATGCCTGAACCACCACCTGTCACGATAATGACTTTATTGGCAAAAGCATCGGTTCTAAATATTGAGTGATAACTCATCCTGATATTCTTCCTTTTATTCGCGCTTCTTTTTGTACTTAATAATTTAATTTGCTTTTAAAACTGTATTTAGCCTTCAACCAGCGACGCCGGTACTTTGACTGGCATATCCAATAACTGTTGAGCAAAGGCTTTCCCTTGTGGATCAATGCGTAAACTTGCGACACCACCACCGCCCAGTGCATCAAGCAATAAGAAATTCAACGCATTAAAACCTGGGATTTCATAACGCTGTACTTTATTTGCTTGACCATCTGAGCCTTCAAAGACATGCTTCATATATTCAGCAACTTTTTCTTCCGTCAATGAAGCACGAATCCAAGGTAGATATTCAGGCTGACGTGCAATCACACCAATATTGCTGTAATTACCTTTATCACCACTACGTGCATGAGCCACTTTGACCAAAGGTACTTCAATTTCATCACCTTTAAGCTGTGCCACTTCACCCACAGGTAGCGTCTGGGTTTGGAGATTTGTGCCTTGCGGAATATCAACCACATGGCGCTCACCATTGAGATCGACTTCAATTTTCAGATCTTTTTTATCGACCAAGAACGAAAACAATTTGATCACTGGCGACGGTTTAGGACGTCCCCCCACAATGCCTGTAAGCGCAGGCGCCATACCTGTAGACGCTTGCGCAATTTCAGAGGCGAAGAACATGCAGGCTTCTTTAAACATATGTTTTACGGCAATTTTCACCACCACTTCACGGTTGCCTTGCACACGACGATTGGCACCATAAGTCGTTTCAGTGCCTAAAATTTCCACTGATTTTTCTGAGAATGGAGGCACTGAACGTAAAGCCAACACACGCTCAACTTTACTTAAAATGGCATTGGACACAGCAAGGGCTTTTTCTTCAGCATCTTGACCGGCCAATAGGAAGCTCACCAAAACACGGTTGCCGTCGGGGTAAGTGGTGCTGACTTTATATTGTGATGTTGGCGCAGAACCTAAAGCACCTGACACTTTGACCCGATGCTCACCGACTTGTTCTAATTTGACTTGGCTAAAATCAGCCGTGACATCAGGCAATAAATACGCTTGTGGATGCCCAATTTCATACACGATTTGTTCAGCCACCGTACCAATCGACACCAATCCACCAGTACCTGCGGGTTTGGTCACCACAAAAGAAGAATCAGCAGCGACTTCAACGATTGGGAAGCCCATATTGTCAAAGCCTTCGACCAAACGCCAATCGGTAAAATTACCACCGGTACATTGCGCACCACATTCGATCACATGCCCTGCCAATGAACCTTGTGCTAGCTTGTCATAATCATCCAATGACCATTTGTACTCATGTAGCAAAGGGCCTAAAACTACAGCAGAATCGACCACACGACCTGTAATTACAATATCTGCACCGAGGTCTAGCGCATCACGCACTGCCACTGCACCCAAATAAGCATTACTACTTGCGACATGTGCAGGAAGATCTTCACCGCTAAACATTTCTTTAATGCCTTGCTTTTGTAAGTCGGCATGTTGATCGATTAAATCATCACCTAAGACCACAGCCACTTTTAAATCTAATCCAGCATTTTGAATCACTTGCTGTAAAGCATCACGGCATGCCAATGGATTGACACCACCAGCATTACTGACCACCTTAATTTTTTTATCGGCAATTTTTTTAATCAGCGGCGTCATGACACGACTAACAAAATCTAAGGCATAACCATGTGTTGGCTCTTTCATTTTCGCCTTTGCCATAATCGACATGGTGATTTCTGAAAGATAATCAAACACCAAATAGTTAATATCTGACATATGTACCAACTGGAATGCAGCCGTATTGGTATCTCCCCAAAAACCTGAAGCACAGCCAATTTTTACAACTTTTTGATCATCCTGAATATTTGTCATTTTGCCTTCTCATTATTCTGTTTAGAATTTAATCGTAATCTACCAAGCAAGCGCTTGGTTTGTAAAGTGCAAAATGTTATTATTCTTGGCAAATATGCTTAACTTGATTGGCAAGTCTGATCTGGCAAGGCTTTCAACCCTTTTGTAAGAGAGAAAAATAATAAAATGATTGCATCTTCAATTGATCAAATTGAACCGATCGCCTGTTTTGACGATACCCCACGGGGTCGTTTATTGTTGGGTGCGGCTTATCTATTTCATAAGCAAGGCTATGCCAAAACCACAGTACGTGAATTGGCACAATTCATTGGCATTCAATCGGGTAGCCTATTTCATCATTTCAAAACCAAGGATGATATCTTGGCAAATGTGATGGAACAGACGATTATTTATAACAATGCCTGTCTACAAAGTGCCATCACCACCTCCAATCATCCAGAGCAACAGCTGAAAGAATTGATTAAAGCTGAATTGCATGCCATTACAGGGGATACAGGTGCTGCCATGGCGGTTTTGGTTTATGAATGGTTTGCTCTTTCACCTGAAAATCAAAAAAAATTATTGAAGCTACGCAATGAATATGAGGGCATTTGGCTCAAAGTCATTCAGGTATTGCATGAACAAGGCAAAATTAAGCATGATCCTTTCATTTGGCGACGCCTAATTGGTGGTTCGATTGCATGGACCGTGACGTGGTATAACCCTGAAGGAAAACTTTCTTTAGATGGTTTAGCGGATATTGTTTGGGATATGACGCTGAAATCTTAAAAATATGTCCCGTCCTAAAATAGATTGACAGTATTTCCTTTCAAATCGAGTTAAGTCATTAGCTCGGTTTGATTTTGTTTATACACCTCATACGGTGTCTGCATATTTAAACTCAAATGCGGCCTATAACAGTTATAGATCATAATCGATTCAGCGATTAAATGATCTAATTCCTTCATTGTATTACAGCGTTGTGTTAAAAACTCTTGCTTTAAGATCCCATTGATTCGCTCTGCTAATGCATTTTGGTAACAATCGCCTCCATCGGTCATAGAGGGTAGAATGTCGTAATGTTGCAGTGTAGATTGGTATAAATCTGAGCAATATTGTGAGCCTCGATCCGAATGATGAATCATTCGGATCGCTCGATTCTCAACACCTCGCATCGCCATATGTAAAGCCTCAACTACATTTTCCGCTCGCATGTCACGTGATAACTTATAACCCTTAATCTCTCGAGTATAGGCATCCGTCACTAGAGCGAGGTAATGCACTCCCTCAGCACTCTGTACATACGTAATATCACTTACCCATACCTCATTGGCTTGTACAGGTGAGTAGTCCTTGAGTAGATTTGGATGCTTCTTCATCCAATGCTTGCTATCTGTTGTTTTGGTATAGCGACGCTTGGGACGTATCAATAAATCGTGTTCTCTTAATATCTTAAATAACTGATCTCGGCCATATTTTAAATTTTGTTCTAACAATTTGGGTTTAATCAACCAATAGAGTTTACGAGTGCCTATACTTGGCATCAGGCAACGGTATTCTTGAACCAACTCAAGTACCTTCTGGTTTTCTTGTCTTGTAATTTGAGCACTTTTCTCTGCTTGATAATAGGCTTGGCGACTGATCCCAAGCCATTCACAATAACGTGAAACGCTTAATCTTCTTTGGCTTTGCCAATCTTTGAAACGTGCTCGGCATACTTTTTTCCAAGATCTGAACCACATTCTTTATCAAGGTGATAAATCACATCTTCCATGAATTCAGTCTTGAGTTTTTCATTTGCGAGTTTTTTTTCTAACTGGCGAATTCTTTGTTGTGGTGTGAGTGGGCTTTTAGATGAATTTGGCATAATTGAAGTCCAATCCTGGTGTCCGTGTTTACGTAACCATGTTAGTACGGTTGATTTTCCTTGAATACCATATTTCTCTTGAGCCTGCTTATAAGTGATTGTGCCTTTTTCAACTTCATGAACAACCATCATTTTAAAGGCAAAGCTATAATCTCGTTGTGTGCGTTTAACACGTTGTTCTGTCTCATGTTTCATCAAATAAGTCTCCAATGTGTAAACTTATTTCAGGACGGGACAATATACAACCATAAAAAAGGTGACACTCGGTCACCTTTTTTAACATGAGTACGAATAACACTGGGACTAGAAGCCCAATTGACGGCTTGCTAAATCTTTCATAATTTCTTCAGCACCACCACCAATCATATTCACTTTAACTTCACGGTAGATACGTTCAGATTTCATGCCACGCATAAAACCCATGCCCCCTAGAGTCTGAACCGCAGCATCCGCACAGAATTGCATGGTTTGTGTTGCCACATTTTTTAACATACAAATTTGTGCAATCATTTCATTGCCTTGTAGCTCAGGACGTCCCATTTTATAGGCTGTATCTTCAAGCAATGCACGCGTGGTTTGTAAGCGTGTTGCCATATCGACCAATTTGTGTCGTACTACTTGATGATCAACTAAACGCTTACCAAAAGTACGACGTTGTTGTGCCCAATCCAACGCTTCTTCATAACAGACTTTGGCATAACCATAACTACTTGCAGCAAGGAAGAAACGCTCCATGTTGAAGTTATTCATAATCACAAAGAAGCCCATATTTTCAGGACCAATCAAATTCTTCGCAGGCACACGCACTTCATCAAAATGTAAATGTGCTGTATCCGATGCCCACCAACCCATTTTATCGAGTTTGGTTTTGGTAATCCCGGGTGTATGCGCATCAATGAGAAGCATTGAAATACCATTCGGACCTTTGCCTTCAGGGTCAGTACGTACAGCAACTGTATAATAATCTGCACGTACACCCGAAGTAATAAAGGTTTTTTCACCGCTCACAACATAAAAGTCACCGTCTTTCACTGCTTTGGTTTTAAGTGCTGCAACATCTGAACCACCACCGGGCTCTGTAATTGCCAATGCTGAAATTTTTTCCCCTGATAAAATTTGTGGGAGCACTTCAGCTTTAACTTCTTCACTGGCAAAACTATTAATTGGTGGCGCACCAATCATATGTGAAAGTAGTGAAGCAATTAAGCCACCTGAAGCCGCTTTTGCGAGTTCAACACAGCCCAATAAGGTATAAAATGCATCAGTGTCTGAAATACCCCCGTATTTCTCATCAAAACCCGATGCCATTAAGCCGACTTCTGCGGCTTTTTTATACAGCTCTCTTGGAAAAGTTTCAGCTTCATCCCACTCATTCACAAAAGGTAAAATTTCTTTTTCTACGAATTTTTTAACCGCATCAGCAAATGCAAAATGTTCATCTGTGTAATATATTGGATTGTATTGCATCTAATTTTTCCCTGAATATGATGTTTCCTCAACCGTTTCATAGTGACTAGCTCTTATTATTTTTTTAATAGCAAGAAGCATCAATTTCTTGGCATAAATCAACAGTTACTCAATTTGTCTGACAGTATTCGATTGATTATCAATATCTTATTTAAAAGTATATTTAGAAATATCGAATACTATTGATATATTCATCATATTTATTTTGATAAATGCTTAATGATGAGTGCTATCTATAGAAATATACTTTAAAAAAAATATATCAATTCTAAAGTAACCCATATAAAAAAGCCCGAACAGGAAGTTGGGGCTTTTTTAATGACTGTATTTGATATATTTCTGCGATTCGTAACGAAATTTTGCTTTTCAACTTTCTTTTCGGCATAAAAAAACACCCTGATCTTTTGATCAGGGTGTTTTTAGGAATAATGAGCTGGCGATGACTTACTCTCACATGGGTAACCCCACACTACCATCAGCGCTAAGAGGTTTCACTTCTGAGTTCGGGAAGGGATCAGGTGGTTCACTCTTGCTATTGTCGCCAGCACAACTGTTTATGGATACTCGCTTAGTCTTACGTTTGTGCTAAGTGTTTTTCCAAATGAGTTATTAACAGAAATACTTGAGTTGTTTAGTTTAACTAGCTTGATCACTAAATCAAGATGTTTTGTAGAATATCGAATCAACTGATGCTTTATACAACAACTGTTTGGGTGTTGTATAGTCAAGCCTCACGAGTAATTAGTATTGGTCAGCTTCACATATCACTATGCTTCCACATCCAACCTATCAACGTTGTAGTCTTCAACGGCTCTTTAGAGGACATAAAGTCCTAGGGAAATCTAATCTTGAGGTAGGCTTCCCGCTTAGATGCTTTCAGCGGTTATCCCTTCCGAACATAGCTACCCGGCGATGCGACTGGCGTCACAACCGGTACACCAGAGGTTCGTCCACTCTGGTCCTCTCGTACTAGGAGCAGATCCTCTCAAATTTCCAACGCCCACGGTAGATAGGGACCGAACTGTCTCACGACGTTCTAAACCCAGCTCGCGTACCTCTTTAAATGGCGAACAGCCATACCCTTGGGACCTGCTTCAGCCCCAGGATGAGATGAGCCGACATCGAGGTGCCAAACACCGCCGTCGATATGAACTCTTGGGCGGTATCAGCCTGTTATCCCCAGAGTACCTTTTATCCGTTGAGCGATGGCCCTTCCATACAGAACCACCGGATCACTAAGACCTACTTTCGTACCTGCTCGACTTGTGGGTCTCGCAGTTAAGCGCGCTTTTGCCTTTATACTCTACGCGTGATTTCCGACCACGCTGAGCGCACCTTCGTACTCCTCCGTTACTCTTTAGGAGGAGACCGCCCCAGTCAAACTACCCACCAGACATGGTCCTCGCTCCAGATCATGGAGCAGAGTTAGAACCTCAATATTACCAGGGTGGTATTTCAAGATTGGCTCCACTAGAACTGGCGTCCTAGTTTCAAAGCCTCCCACCTATCCTACACAAGTAAGATCAAAGTTCAATGTCAAGCTGCAGTAAAGGTTCACGGGGTCTTTCCGTCTAGCCGCGGGTACACCGCATCTTCACGGCGAATTCGATTTCACTGAGTCTCTGCTGGAGACAGCGCCCCCATCATTATGCCATTCGTGCAGGTCGGAACTTACCCGACAAGGAATTTCGCTACCTTAGGACCGTTATAGTTACGGCCGCCGTTTACTGGGGCTTCGATCAAGAGCTTCGCTTACGCTAACCCCATCAATTAACCTTCCAGCACCGGGCAGGCATCACACCCTATACGTCCACTTTCGTGTTTGCAGAGTGCTATGTTTTTAATAAACAGTTGCAGGGGCCTGGTTTCTGTGGCTGCTCTCAGCTCAGGAAGCAAGTTCCATCACCAAAAGCAGCGTACCTTCTCCCGAAGTTACGGTACCATTTTGCCTAGTTCCTTCAGCAGAGTTCTCTCAAGCGCTTTGGTCTACTCGACCTGACCACCTGTGTCGGTTTCGGGTACGATTCCTGTGTAACTGAAGCTTAGAGACTTTTCCTGGAAGTATGGTATCAGCCACTTCGCTGTACAAGTACAGCTTGCTATCAACTCTCAGCATAGAGCACCCCGGATTTGCCTAAGATGCATGCCTACTGTCTTTCACCTGGACAACCAACGCCAGGCTGACTTAACCTTCTCCGTCCTCTCATCGCATTACACAGAAGTATTGGAATATTAACCAATTTCCCATCGACTACGCCTTTCGGCCTCGCCTTAGGGGTCGACTCACCCAGCCCCGATTAACGTTGGACTGGAACCCTTGGTCTTTCAGCGAACGAGTTTTTCACTCGTTTTGTCGTTACTCACGTCAGCATTCGCACTTCTGATACCTCCAGCAGACTTCTCAATCCACCTTCATCGGCTTACAGAACGCTCCCCTACCACTTGCAATAAATTGCAAATCCGCAGCTTCGGCATGTAGTTTTAGCCCCGTTACATCTTCCGCGCAGGCCGACTCGACTAGTGAGCTATTACGCTTTCTTTAAAGGGTGGCTGCTTCTAAGCCAACCTCCTAGCTGTCTATGCCTTCCCACATCGTTTCCCACTTAACTACAATTTTGGGGCCTTAGCTGGCGGTCTGGATTGTTTTCCTCTTGACTACGGACGTTAGCACCCGCAGTCTGTCTCCCGGATAGTACTCATTGGTATTCGGAGTTTGCATCGGTTTGGTAAGTCGGGATGACCCCCTAGCCGAAACAGTGCTCTACCCCCAATGGTATTCGTCCGAGGCGCTACCTAAATAGCTTTCGGGGAGAACCAGCTATCACCAGGCTTGATTAGCCTTTCACCCCTATCCACAAGTCATCCCCTGGCTTTTCAACGACAGTGGGTTCGGTCCTCCAGTTAGTGTTACCCAACCTTCAACCTGCTCATGGATAGATCGCCTGGTTTCGGGTCTACACCCAGCAACTAAACGCCCTATTAAGACTCGATTTCTCTACGGCTCCCCTATGCGGTTAACCTTGCTACTGAATGTAAGTCGCTGACCCATTATACAAAAGGTACGCAGTCACCGAACAAGTCGGCTCCCACTGCTTGTATGCATGCGGTTTCAGGATCTATTTCACTCCCCTCACAGGGGTTCTTTTCGCCTTTCCCTCACGGTACTGGTTCACTATCGGTCAGTCAGGAGTATTTAGCCTTGGAGGATGGTCCCCCCATATTCAGACAAGGTTTCACGTGCCTCGCCCTACTCGACATCATCATATCAGCCCTTTCGTGTACAGGACTATCACCCACTATGGTTGCACTTCCCAGAGCATTCCACTAAAACTGATATGACTTAATGGGCTTTTCCCCGTTCGCTCGCCGCTACTAAGGGAATCTCAATTGATTTCTTTTCCTAAGGGTACTGAGATGTTTCACTTCCCCTCGTTCGCCTTGCAACACTATGTATTCATGTTGCAATACCTACCTTATAGTAAGTGGGTTTCCCCATTCAGAAATCTCCGGATCACAGGATATTTGCCGCCTCCCCGGAGCTTATCGCAGGCTATTACGTCTTTCATCGCCTCTGACTGCCAAGGCATCCACCACATGCACTTAATTACTTGACTATACAACCCCAAACAGTCGTTAACCCTTACAAGTGGGGTTAGCAACAGATCGATTGCTCGATCATACAGTTGGCGTCTCGTAGATTTAACTACAGTACAGCTTCAATTAGATTCATATACCAAAACGCTTGATTCAGTTAATTTCGCTAGTTCTCATTCAATCACTTCAACTTCATAACTTACGTTATGTCGTTTCCGCTTTTGGAATGAGTTAAACAATTAATTTCAACTCAAATATATTCTGTTAATGATTGTCTACGTCCTCATCGGAGCGCAGCAACTGTGATAAATCACAGAAGTTAACAAGACGCGCATTATACGCAATTTCTTACTAATTTCTATAATCTAACCAACTGATCGCTTACTCAGTGCTCGAAGTATAACTTCTCGCTTAAATTTTAAGGAAAAGCAGTGCTTTTCTGATCTTAAAATTTGGTGGAGACTAGGAGAGTCGAACTCCTGACCTCCTGCGTGCAAAGCAGGCGCTCTACCAACTAAGCTAAGTCCCCAGCTTATCATATAGATTCGATATATCTTTACGTTCTGTTCGCTTCAGTATTTTCATACTGCGTTAGTCAGATAGTGGTGGGTCTGACAAGACTTGAACTTGTGACCCCACGCTTATCAAGCGTGTGCTCTAACCAACTGAGCTACAGACCCTCAGATACATCTTCATGAAGAACAACTTGTTGTGGATTCTTACCGATCGTCAATCTTTCGTTAAGGAGGTGATCCAGCCGCAGGTTCCCCTACGGCTACCTTGTTACGACTTCACCCCAGTCATCGGCCACACCGTGGTAAGCGTCCTCCTTGCGGTTAGACTACCTACTTCTGTGTGCAACAAACTCCCATGGTGTGACGGGCGGTGTGTACAAGGCCCGGGAACGTATTCACCGCGGCATTCTGATCCGCGATTACTAGCGATTCCGACTTCATGGAGTCGAGTTGCAGACTCCAATCCGGACTACGATCGGCTTTTTGAGATTAGCATCCTATCGCTAGGTAGCAACCCTTTGTACCGACCATTGTAGCACGTGTGTAGCCCTGGTCGTAAGGGCCATGATGACTTGACGTCGTCCCCGCCTTCCTCCAGTTTGTCACTGGCAGTATCCTTAAAGTTCCCGGCTTAACCCGCTGGCAAATAAGGAAAAGGGTTGCGCTCGTTGCGGGACTTAACCCAACATCTCACGACACGAGCTGACGACAGCCATGCAGCACCTGTATCAGAGTTCCCGAAGGCACCAATCCATCTCTGGAAAGTTCTCTGTATGTCAAGACCAGGTAAGGTTCTTCGCGTTGCATCGAATTAAACCACATGCTCCACCGCTTGTGCGGGCCCCCGTCAATTCATTTGAGTTTTAGTCTTGCGACCGTACTCCCCAGGCGGTCTACTTATCGCGTTAGCTGCGCCACTAAAGTCTCAAAGACCCCAACGGCTAGTAGACATCGTTTACGGCATGGACTACCAGGGTATCTAATCCTGTTTGCTCCCCATGCTTTCGTACCTCAGTGTCAGTATTAGGCCAGATGGCTGCCTTCGCCATCGGTATTCCTCCAGATCTCTACGCATTTCACCGCTACACCTGGAATTCTACCATCCTCTCCCATACTCTAGCCAACCAGTATCGAATGCAATTCCCAAGTTAAGCTCGGGGATTTCACATTTGACTTAATTGGCCACCTACGCACGCTTTACGCCCAGTAAATCCGATTAACGCTCGCACCCTCTGTATTACCGCGGCTGCTGGCACAGAGTTAGCCGGTGCTTATTCTGCGAGTAACGTCCACTATCCTAGAGTATTAATCTAAGTAGCCTCCTCCTCGCTTAAAGTGCTTTACAACCAAAAGGCCTTCTTCACACACGCGGCATGGCTGGATCAGGGTTGCCCCCATTGTCCAATATTCCCCACTGCTGCCTCCCGTAGGAGTCTGGGCCGTGTCTCAGTCCCAGTGTGGCGGATCATCCTCTCAGACCCGCTACAGATCGTCGCCTTGGTAGGCCTTTACCCCACCAACTAGCTAATCCGACTTAGGCTCATCCATTAACGCAAGGTCCGAAGATCCCTGCTTTCCCCCGTAGGGCGTATGCGGTATTAGCAGTCGTTTCCAACTGTTGTCCCCCATTAATGGGCAGATTCCTAAGCATTACTCACCCGTCCGCCGCTGAATCCAGTAGCAAGCTACTTTCATCCGCTCGACTTGCATGTGTTAAGCCTGCCGCCAGCGTTCAATCTGAGCCATGATCAAACTCTTCAGTTTAATATTGCTTAGCGCCTTAAAGGGCGCCAATCTTGGCTCATCAATTTTCTGACAAATATTTCTCAAATAAACTTCGAGTAATTTCTACCATCAATCAATGAAAATAATTTCGATCAATCAATCAGTAAAAATCCACACAAGTTGTTCTTCATAATCTCTTAATGATCTTCTTAATGCTTCGTCAGCATCAAGCTAGGTCGGCTATATTACTCTAAATCTCTAAAGAGTCAACCAGTAATTCAAATTATTTTTAAACTTTCTTTCCAAAACCTAACTCAACCAATCTTAGCTAAGTTACTGTTTTATCAGAAGTTTTAATCTTCATCACCGCCGATGGATGTGCATTCTACAGGATTTCAGAACTGACACAACCCCTTTTTTTAATTATTTATAAAAAATGTGATTAAGCGATCACTTCTTCTACAAATCAGTTATTTTCTTACACTTATTGACCAAAAAAGTATTATTTTTCGATCAATTGTAGATTATGATCTTTCATGAATCACTTTTAAAACATCTGATCGGCACTTTAATTTTATAAAAAATGTGCTTTTTCATTCCTTATATTCTTTCTCTAGGTCTGTTATGCATCAAAGTCATATTATTTGGGCAACGCTTCTTTCAGTAGGCATGAGTTCTACTGCGTTCGGTGCACAATCTTCTACTACTGTTAATAAAGACATACAAGTTGATCACGAAGTTCAGGCGACATCTGAGCCAAATGATTCAGACGAAATTGCAGATTCAACTGAAACCTCCAATGTGAAGTATCCTCGCCTAGAAGCACTGAAAGAATTGAAAACCATTAAGGCTGATCAGCTTAAAGTGAATGCCAATGCTGCTCAAGCTGATGAGGTTAAAGATCCGCTTCAGCCTTTAAACCGTGAAATTTATAAATTCAATGACATGCTTGATCGTAATTTTGCACGACCGATAGCTGTGCAATATAAAGAAAAGGTGCCTGCAGAAGTGAGAGGCACCTATCATGGCTTCCGTAAAAATTTGGGTGAACCTTGGAATGCGGTCAATCAAATCGCGCAAGGTCGTTTTTTAAGAGCAGCCAAAACTTTAGGTCGTTTTACCATTAACACAGTCACCACTTTAGGTTTGGCTGACCCTGCGACACGCTTAGGTTTGGAAACTGAAGATGAAGATTTCGGAACCACTCTGGGCTATTACGGTGTGCCATCGGGCCCATATGTGATGTTACCGATTATGGGTCCAAGTACGTTCCGTGATGGTATAGGTCGTGTCGCAGATAATTTTGGTCGTCCACAGAAATATATTTTAGATCATCATGACCGTCTTTATTATGGTGAACAGTTGTGGCGTGGTATTGATGTGCGTTCAGAATTATTAGATGTTGAACAAGTCTTGCAAGGTGATAAATACGCTGCACTTCGTGATGCTTATCTACAAAAGAAAAATTTTGACATTGCGCAGAAGAAAGGCTTAGAAACCGACTCTAATTTGTTTATCGATGATGTCAATGAAGATGTATCAGCACCGACTGAATGATTTATCTCATTCATTTTGAAAAATATTCATTCACAGCTGATTGAGGAAAATTCTCATTGAATTTTCCTCAATGCTTGGATAAGCCATTCACATCGACTAAGATAGTTGAAGCATTATTTATTTAGGATCATCGCTCAACTCTATGTATTTCATTCAGCCCACTCGCAACATTCCCAATTTAGAACACGTTCTAAATACTTTACCGAGTCTGCAAATGATTAATATAGAAGACCTGCACTTATATGATCCAACCATTATCGCAATTGCGGATGTAAATGACTTTCTCCATTATCAATGGTCTTTGCCCACGATTGTGATTGGGGATGAAACCCAAGGCACAGAACTGTCGCAAGCGTGGGAACTCGGTGCTTTAGCAGGTTGGATTTGGACCAGACTGCCTGCACAACTTGAACAATCGATTTTAAAAATTGATGCGCAATATAAGCGTAATCAAGACAGTCGTGATCTACCTTCGGCTGCTGAATTACAAAAGAAACTCCTGCCCAATCCGATTGAACTGCAAAATTATAAAGTTGAAACTTTATTCCAACCCTCTGCTTATCTTTCAGGGGATTGGTACGATTATTGGAAAATCAGTGACAAAGAAATCATGTTCTATTTGGCCGATGTGTCAGGACATGGCGTCACCAGTTCACTGCTTACCTCTTGGATGGCAGCTTTCCATGGTCGTTCTAAAACGCCACGTGAGTTGTTGAAAAAGCTCAACGGCATGTTGGTGCAAGAAAATATTGAAAAGCACATCACCATGATTGCCGGTATTTTGAATTTAGAAAGTCATCAATTAAAATGGTCCAGTGCAGGACATTATCCACCTGCAATCATATTTGAACCGAATCAACCCCCTCGGGTTTTAAACACCAGTAGCTTTCCTTTGGGGCTAACCGAAGACTTAGAGATTGAAGAATTTGAGTGTGTATTGAACAAACATGCACGCTTTATTATTTGTTCAGATGGTGCACTTGAACCTTTTGATGGCGGCTTGAATGAGCAATTTGGTCAATTGGTCTATCACTTACAAAATCAATCTTTTGAAGCGCCTGAGCATGTTGCAGACGATATTGCGATCCTCAGTTTTCGCAGAATGAATTAACTTTATAATCAGCATTATACGTTTTTTCCACTTAAACTCTGCCCTCCCACCTCTTGAGTATAGGGTTGGGCTATGTGATAATTTTCCAATCCTTCACTGCAAATGGCATTTATATGTCAACAGGTCATGTTGAATATGCAAGCTTGAATGGAACGCATATCTTCAAAATTATTGGTGAAGTGCGAGCCCAATCTTGTATAAGTCTTGACAAACTTTTGTCTCGGATTGAACAACAAAAAAACGTCACTGGCGCGATTGTTGATTTAACCCAAACCACATTTATCGATAGTACAGTCTTAGGTATTTTGGCGAAACTTGGCTTAAAGCTGAAGCAGACGCATCAAATCCAAGCGGTTATGTTATCTACAAATCCAGATATCACCACTCTAGCCAATAGTATGGGCTTGGGGCAGGTTTTTGTGATCCTCAATTATTGTGGTGACCCGAACGTCTGCACCAATGAGTTACTTGATGAGCACATTAACCATAATGTGATGCTCTCGACGGTGCTTGATGCGCATCGCACACTCATGAAGTTGAATGAGAACAACCAAAACATGTTCGAGCCTTTGGTTAAGCAATTAGAGAAACAACAAGATACCATCGACCACAGCGTCTAATTCTGCGTATCTTCATAATAATAAATTCTATATCGGTCGGGATAGCGTCATGACTTTACTTTCTGTAGCTCAAATGAATTCACAAAATGACATTGAAGCAAACTTCAATGTGATTGAGTCATTGATTCAGCAAAGTAAAGCCAATGGCGCGTCTTGCATCGTGTTCCCTGAAAACTTTGTTTGCTTTGCTGCGGGAAAACAGCGTGAAACCGCAGCTCGTTTTGATGAACTCAAACAACGTTTAGAAAATCTTGCACATCAATATCAAATCTGGATTGTGGCAGGCACATTACCCTGCCCCTATCGTCCAGATGGCACAATCGTGCCTGATGGTCGTGTGCGTACTACGAGTTTGTGTATTAGCCCTGAAAGAACTGAAGCGCGTTATGACAAAATCCATTTGTTTGATGTACAGGTGGCCGATGGCGTTGGAGGTTATCAGGAGTCAAAGAATTTTGAGCCGGGTACAGATTTGGCTGTGGCGAAAACCCCATTTGGCAATATCGGGCTGATGGTCTGTTATGATTTGCGTTTTCCTGAGTTGGCATTATCGCTACGTAATTTAGGTGCAAATATACTGACTGCCCCTGCTGCTTTTACTTATTTGACCGGTCAAATGCATTGGCAATTGTTATTGCAAGCGCGTGCGATGGACAGTCAATGTCAGATCTTAGGTGCAGCGCAGCAAGGTTGGCATGGTGAAAAACGTCAAACTTGGGGACATGCTGGAGCCACCAATAGTCGTGGTCAGGTGCTAGATCTTGTTCATGCTGAGGGTGCTCAATTGATTACGGTGCCTTTTGATTTAGAAGAACAGGCGAAAATCCGTGAATCAATGCCATTAATGCAACATCGAAAATTAATTCAGTTTTAAGCATTTACGCTTTGTAAAAATTACAAAATCACTGCTTATTTTATCTGCAAAATCAGCCACGATCTTAATTCATTATAATGAATTAGGATAAGTTCATGTCTTTAGAAAAAATTGCTTATACCGCAAAAGCCAAAGCCACGGGTGGTCGTGATGGTCGTGCAACATCATCAGACGGAATTTTAGATGTGCAATTGGCTGTGCCTAAAGAAATGGGTGGACCGGGAGGCGGAACCAACCCTGAACAATTGTTCGCTGCGGGTTACTCGGCATGTTTCTTGGGTGCAATGAAGTTCGTTGCCAATCGCGATAAAATCAGTATTCCAAAAGATGCTTATATTGAGGGTGAAGTGAGCATTGGTCCGATTCCTACAGGGTTTGGAATTGCGGCAACACTTAATATTCATTTGGAAGGTTTAGAGCAAAGTGAAGCACAAAAGCTCGTGGATGCTGCGCATATTGTCTGCCCTTACTCAAATGCGACACGCAATAATATTGATGTGACGTTGAATGTGATTGTTTAACGATAGGTTAACATGCTGATATGTATCGACATATTAGCATTTCTATGAACAATATATCTCTGTTATTCCCAAGTAGAAATGTCCTACCTAATAACCAAATAGAAATGTCCTATATGGAAATTTCCAAGTCAAGCACAGGATTCAGATTTCGTTGTTCAATCGCTGTTTTCTGTGCTCGTCTACGTGGCATCTTTTGAGAACGATTGCGTTTGTTTTGTTGTTCCAGTTGTTCATGCTGTTGTTGAATATGTGCCAGCACAGAACCCAAACGTTTATTCTCAACGATCTCTCGTTGATTGAGCTGACTTAATTTATCGAAGAGGCTGTAACTGATTTTTCTTCCATGATATTCAATGGCTACAGTACCATCCGGATATTCCAGGAACTCAAGATACTTGCCGATCAAACTTTGATTTTCTTCTGTGTTTTCCAACATATATACGCATTTATCATAAGTAATTGTCAGGCTGTTAGTGACCCTGCGGGGTTCACGCCAGGTAAAAATATCATCTAATTCTTCGGCTGTTTCAGTGACAGTCCGATGCAGATCCTTGGGATTAAAGGCCATCTTGGCAAATTTACGATTAAATTGCTTAATAAAGCACGGCAGCCAGGCATTCGCTTGCTCAATCGAACTAATACCTTCCAGGCGCATTTCTTTAATCAAACGGTCTTGAAGTGTTCTATTGGCGCGTTCTACACGACCTTTGGCTTGAGGGGAGTTAGCGAAGATGATATCGATATTGAGAGTGCTCAGCACACGTCCAAACTGGGTAATCTTGGTGTCTTTCTTGCTGCTTTGATTCACCCTAAAAACTGAATGTTTGTCACTGTAAAATGCCAATGGCTTACCATGCTGTTCGATATATAAACGTGTCGAAATCATATAGTCAAAGGTTGATTCTGATTCACAGAAGCGTAAATGCTGTAATTTACCTGTGGCATCATCGATAAACACCAGCAGACAGCATTTAGCAGCGCGTCCTTCAAACCAGTCATGGTGTGAGCCATCAATTTGGATCAGTTCACCAAAGCAATCCCGGTTGTAACGAGGCTGATACCGGCGTTTCAGGCGCTTGGATCGAGGAATCCATAAATCGGCTGCAATCATCCAAGAACGCAGGGTTTCTACTGAAAGATCGAATCCATGTACGGTGGTGAGCTTTTCATGCGCTAAAGTGGGTCCAAAACCATGGAGTTGGTCAGAAACAATATTGAGACACTTGAGTCTGATTTCTTCAGGAATTTTGGAATTGCTGATTTGGCCACGACCGGCATGGGCTAATGCAGCGGGACCTTGAGCTTTGTATTTGTGCAGTAAGCGTCTGATCTGACGTTCTGAGATATGAAGTAGCTGAGCAGCCTGGGATTGAGTTATGCGTTGATCACAGATTTCCTGCAAAACCGACAATCGTTTAAGTTCTTTATCCGACATAGACACCAACATATCAAACCGTCCGCTAAGAAAATTGCAAAAGTGCATATTCTAAAAGCGGACATTTTTACTTTGGAGAAACCGGACATTTCTATTTTGGGCTTACAATCTCATTTCGCATAAGAAATTTTATGTTAAATATTGCATAGTCCAAATAATCAGAGAATAACAATGGGAATAGAATATTTTATTATCGGAATGAGTAGTGATGGTGCTGCTACAAAAAAAGAAGTCTTAGAAATATTTAGTCCTTATTATACTGAAAAAGAAGAGAACTATTACTTTCTAGATTATGGCAAAGAAATTCACGACGGATACATAGTTCATAATGAATGTCACTTTGATATAGACTTTTATGAACATAATTTAGCTGTAAAGGCTGTAACAATCTTTAAACCTTGTAGTGATATTAGATTAGAAAAAGCTGTTTTTCAGTTAATACATTTATTCCCTATGATTTTTACTTATCCAGTGGATCCTTTAGTAGTTATCACCGCAAATCAGAAATGTATTGAAGTGATTAAGGAAGAACATCCTGATTTATTACCTGATTTAAAAATAATTTCATCGTTTGAAGAATATAATGATGCTATTTAAACAGCCCAAGTACAGCAGCTTAGGATTTTTTGTAGAATCTTAACGTTTCACGCTTTATTTAAAATCAACACATCATTGTTTTATTGAGATTTATTTAATAATTTTTAGATCAATTCGCCGCTTCATTCGTGACCCTTAATACTTCTTCAAGCGTGGTCTTTCCTTCTAATACTTTACGCAATCCATCTGCTCGAATCGAACCTGCTTGCTGACGCACATAATTTTCAAGTTCATATTCAGCAGCATTGCCATGAATTAAACGACGCATTTGTTCATCAACAGGTGCAATTTCATATATCGCAGTTCGACCACTAAAGCCCGTATGCGAACAATGTTCACAGCCTTTTGGATGGGGAAGTTTTAAATCAGAGTTCGAATTCACTTCTTTAAAAATTTCTTTTTCAAAACTGTCTGCTTCATGCCACGTATGGCAATGCTTACACAAAGTCCGAACCAATCGCTGTGCGATGACTCCAATCAGTGAACTTGCCAATAAAAATGGTTCAATGCCCATGTCTTTAAGACGTGTCACTGCACCAATCGCAGTGTTGGTATGTAGCGTCGATAACACCAAGTGTCCGGTTAGTGAGGCTTGAACTGCAATTTCAGCCGTTTCTAAATCACGAATTTCACCCACCATCACCACATCAGGGTCCTGACGAAGCATGGCTTTTAAAGCACGAGCAAAGGTCATATCCACTTTGGTATTGACTTGAGTTTGCCCAATCCCTTCAAGTTGGTACTCGATGGGATCTTCAGCGGTCAGAATATTTTTAGAGCCATCATTGAGGTCAGACAATGCGGCATACAGCGTGGTGGTCTTCCCCGACCCTGTTGGACCTGTCACCAAGATAATGCCATGCGGTCGATGTACCAATTGAGTTAAACGGGTGTAATCATTTTCCATTAAGCCCAAATGGGTCATGTTCAAGCGACCGGCTTGTTTATCGAGCAAACGCATGACCACTCGTTCACCATGGGAAGATGGCAATGTCGAAACACGCACATCCACTTCTCGCCCTGCAAGACGTAGCGATATACGACCATCTTGTGGAATGCGTTTTTCCGCAATATCCAGTTTCGCCATGACTTTAATACGAGATACCAACAGTGGTGCAAGCTCACGGCGGGGTTGTACAATCTCACGCAGTTGACCATCGACCCGTAAACGCACAGAGAGTTTTTTCTCAAACGCTTCAATATGAATATCAGACGCACCGACCCGAATCGCTTCAGACAATAAAGCATTGATTAAACGCACAATCGGCGCATCATCTTCTTGATCCATCAGATCTTCGGTTTCAGGCACTTGATCGGCTAGACTGAGTAAATCAGGATGGTCTTCTAAACCTGCAGCCACTTGTTGAGACTCCCCGGTCTCGCCTGCATAGCTGGAAGTCAGCATCTGATTAAAATCTTGATCGGTAAACAGCTGATGGTGTGCAGTACGTCCTAAAAAACGACGTGCTTCTTGAATGGCAATGAGTGAAGTATCTTGACGGCGCACAATAAAGGCTTGATCACCCTCGTAACGGAGCAATACGCCATGTTTTTTGGCAAAACTGTAAGGTATTTGTAGTTGTTTGAGGACTTGCATTACAACTTATTATGATGATTTAAATTGAATTGAGTGTACTCTAAGCATATGACAGCGTGAAGCCTGTTTTTTCAAAGAATTTCGTTATAGGACGCTTAAGGGTGTTTCAGCAGCAAGAATTAAAGACCAACCCTCCCGTTATGAAGTGGTGGGGAGAACAAAAATTCGAATTGAATCAAGCTAAAGCGTGGCAATTTGGCTCGCTTTTACTGAGAATTACCCGAGGCTTGCAAGAGTGGCGTTTGGAATATTATCGGCCATTGGTTCAATACGACTATGAACAAGCTTGGCATGAAATTGAGGATGTGAATTTTACCTTTCCGCAACCTGTGCATGTGGAACGCTATATGTTTCGAAAAACCGATGCCAGCTTTCAACTGACGCCACGTTTGGCCGATCGTTCGGTGGTGATTCGTCCTGTCGATCCGATTTATATTCCTGCCGGTCAGCGTGGCACGCTGTATATCAGTACTCCGCTTTGGATTTCAGGTTATGTGCAAGGTCAAAAAGATCCGTTGTTCGATATTCCTGTGATTCAGCCCAAAGATACTTGGTTTGGTCCTGACCACCGCAATGGCGATATGTGCTATGCCACCTCAGTTGATGGTCGTACCGAGCTTCAGCTGCTACGCCCTCGTGCCTTTCGTGCCGTGACTCCGATTGATTTTCATAATATCAGTGGGCATCAACTGCGTTTTGACCGAATGAATGTCCCCGTTCCGGCATTGCCTTTATTTCATAGTGAAAGTACCGAGCGACTGTGGACTTCACAGATCAAAGTCATTCATGAAGGCATGGATCGTCCAGCACGGATCAAGATTGAAAATCGCACCCCACCGCTTGCCGGTGAAGTGTCCTATGTCAATCAGGCACGTGCGCCGGCTGGGGTTTTATTTAACATGTTCGATTCATTCTTTTAAGAGGACGCTATGGCAGAAAGTATTTCCAAGACCATTACCGACAGTCTTAAAAGTATCTTTACCAATATCAATACTGAACGTGTGACTGAAATTTTAGTCGCAATTATTTTGTGTTTTATCGGCTTTTTGATTGCACGTTTGGTATCTAACACCTTTATTCGCACCATTGGCAATAAGTTTAATGCACACCAACGTTTGGTTTGGCGACGCGGGATTTTCTATTTTATTTTCCTGATTTTTGTCATGGCAAGTTTAAAAGAAGCCGGCTTTAAACTCAGTGTATTTTTGGGTGCTGCGGGAATTTTAACCGTGGCATTGGGTTTTGCCTCGCAAACCTCAGCCACCAACTTAATCAGTGGTTTGTTTTTGATTGGTGAAGGTTCGTTTGAGATTGGCGATACCATTCAATTGACCTTGATTCGGGGGCATGTGATTGAGGGGGAAGTGATTTCGATTGACCTGCTCTCGGTTAAACTTCTCACACAAGACAATGTCTATGTGCGACTCCCGAATGAACAACTGATTCGCGCCCCGGTGCACAATCTCTCCAAGTTTCCGATACGGCGGATTCCAATCACGCTGGCGATTAATTTCCATGAAGACATTATTAAAGTACGTGAAGTGTTATTGGGCGTGGCGCAAACCTATCCATTGGTATTGGCTGACCCGAAACCTGCGGTAACGGTGACCGCCTTTCGGGAATCCTCAATTGAATTGCTCTTTGCCGTGTGGTGTGAACGGCATAACTTTCTTAAAGTGCGCGATGAAATGCAAGAACGGATTCGCAATGGTTTCCTTGCCAATCAAATTGAAATTCCTGTACCGAAAATGGGCTTTGTCGATCGACCGCCGACTCAAGGCTTGGAAGATGAAGACTTAGATCGGTATGCCAATGCAAAAGATTTAAAACGTGAACCGAAAGCTTAACGCTATTTAAAGTCGTCCATAAACACAAGAAACCCGCTATTTCCGAGCGGGTTTCTTGTGTTTGGAAGCATGCCCCAAAATTTAATTCAATCAATAAACACCTTTTGAGTTAAGAGGCATCCATCGCAATGCTTTTATCGGATTCAGGCATGGGTGCAATATAAGCAATGATCAGCATCACCAAACCTGCGCCCAAGAATGAAATTACACGAGTCAAAGTCCCAACATGAGATAAATCGAGCAGCACCAATTTTAAAGTCACAATCAATAAAATACTGCCGCCTAAGATCCATAGCGAACGCAGTTGTTGACGTGTCGCAATACTCATGGTGATAAAGGCCAGACTGACCCACAGTAAAGTTAAGCTCAATTGAATGGTGGCATTGTCCCAAATCGCAACAGCGTTATACGGCGTATGCAGATACACATGTAAGCCACGCAGCACGATATAACTACTTAGCCACAGTAAGCTCAACACCATGAGCATCGCCCCCATACCGCGATCCAATCCCGTTTTCACCTGTAAGTTCAGCATCCATAGGAAGCATGCCAACATTGCTAAACTCACCATGTCGAAAGGATTCAGCACCGGTATCAAATACCCCTGAAATGCCTGCTGTGAAAACAGTTGTGAGCAGACAATCCACAGCATCATCAGCAATAAACTGCTTCGAGCTTGCCAAAACCGTTGCCAATCCAGATTCTGTTTTTGTAGATAACTAAATCCACCAAAGGCCAAAGGCAATATCACTGCGCTGATAAATGGCATACTTGGCACAATACACACGCTACTGAGGGCTAAACTCGCCAATGTGCCAAAGGCCACGCCTTCTTTTTCGGCACGTACGCCCAACATTGGACGGAACCACAACACGGCGAGCAACAGTGCACTTAGGGCAAAGCCGAACCTTTCAGTCAAACTGAACCACTCAATTGCACCCTGCTGTGTCCGATACACCACCAAACCTAAAGCAAACAGCATTAATGGAATCATGCCAAACCATTTTGGCACTAACCATGAACCTGTGGCTTGGGTACGCATCAAAGCTTCATTCAATACCGCATACATGAGGGTGACAATAAATAGGCTATACACATACTGCAATGCCCCTGAGAAATAATCCAATCCGAGCAGTAACAACATACTGCTTGCAGATAAGCTCAGAAGACTCAAGAAAATGACACTCCCCAGCGACAACTGCTGTTGGTACATTGGCTTGATATTGGACCCCACCACCACAGTCAAATAACTCAGACTTAAAACACTAAACATCAGTTGCGGAAGCTGCCCCAAGTCAACCCAATAATACAGCCCAGACAGCCCTGCCATGACCAACAGTCCCATCGCCAAATAACGACTGATATTGGATGTACGTTGCAAAGCAAACAGATAAATCACGGCGCCTTCAATCGCCCATCCCATCACGCTCCATTGTTCTTTCAACAAAATCGGTGGAATCAGTGCCAAGAAAATCAAACTTAAGCTTAAATAACTTTGTGAAATCAGACTGATCGATTGATTGGCTTTGGCAAGTTGGTATAAGGCTGCATACAGCATAGCAAACAAAAAACTGATGCCGGCTTGCCAAAGCGTATCTTCAAAATACATCAGATAGATAAAGCCAAACGCCACAATTGGTGCACCGAAAATCAGTCCGATATCTAAAGCGGGTTTAAGCTTAAATTGCGCCACATCTGCTTTGGCAAGCAATTGGCTAAAGCGGAAACTGAGCCAAATAAAAATCGCACTATGTGCTAAAACCAAGAGGGTCATCTGTTGTCGATCTTGTACATGCCCATGTACAAAGGCGTAAGCTCCACCGATGATGACCGTGGCTAAAAAAGCAATTTGATTGAGTATTTTCCATGGACGCAGTGTACTCAGAATCGCGACTGCAACATTCACCCCTAAATAATAGGCAATGAGCTCAACTGCGGTGGCTTCACGAACCGGCAAAGTAAAGGGTGCAAGATAGGCCACCATCATGGCCATCAGCGCCAATTCAATCGCTTGCTGACGAAGACTTAACAGCACCGTAATCAGCATAATCACGCCATACAGCATGGCTGCTGTGAGCAGACTCGCAATCACATGATTGTAATAGGCAAAGAATAGGGTCAAAAATAATCCTGCCAGACCCAGCCCTTCTAGCGCCAAAGCAAAACTGCGGTTTTTATTAAACGTCAGATATCCTAATGCCGTAATCACTATACTGACCACAGCAACAATCGACAGCTTCAATGCCAAACTCAATTGCCAATGCTCGGTGGCAAAGCGTAGCAATAAAATCACTCCAATCACCAACACCACAATCGCAACTTTAAGCACGGGGTTGCCTTGAAACAGCCAATGTTTAATTTGATCGATAAAACCAAGTTCTGTTGGGGTGGAGGAATGATCTAATGCACTTGGCTGAGACACTGCTTCTGACGATGAGACATGCGCTATAAGTTGAGATACAGAGTGTTGCTGAATAGCGCTTAATCTGAGGTGTAAATCGTTGAGATTATTTTCTAAACGCCTTAACCATCTCAAAAAGAAGAAAATCCAAGCGGTGGCCCCGAGCCCCACCAACCAAGACCAATGCATGACACCACCGACCACAGCCACCAAGGAGGCAATATACAACGGAATTTTAGAGGTGTATTGCACAGGATGTTGTAGCTTGAGCTGAGCATTTTCCACAACTGCTTGTGTGGGCTTTTGAATGGCGTCCACATACTGAATCACACTCACCACCAATGCGATAATGCAAAGATAGGTCAAAATAGGGGTATCTAAAAACCATGCCCCCACGGCGCTGATGATCAGCACCATTAACCAAATCATTCTGATTTCACTGTGTATTTTCAGCATATTTATTCGCCTTATCCCTGAAACTTGATCATACAACAGCTGTTTTGCCAGATGCGCTTAATTCATCAGATATTCGGTAAGCATGTGTCGCATCAAGTTTCTGCGTAAGCGCAAAAAATCACGTACAATAAACCCGTTATTTGGATTAGGAACGTTTCGATGCCACCATTTGTCTTGGTTGATGGGTCATATTTTTTATTTCGTGCTTTTCATGCACTACCACCGTTAACCACGTCAACAGGTTTACAAACCAATGCGATTCGTGGTGCGATTTCTGCCATCCAAAAGTTGATGCGTCGTGTGCAACCGACACATATGGCGGTGATTTTTGATACACCAGAACCGACCTTCCGTCATGCACTATCTCCAATTTATAAAGGGGATCGACCAAGTATGCCGGATGAGTTGTCGCAACAAATTCCGTATTTACACAACTTGATTCGTGCACTGGGTATTCCTTTGCATGTGTTGCCGGGCGCAGAAGCCGATGACATCATTGGTACATTGGCTAAGCGTGCAGAAAAAGCCGGTCACCAAGTGCTGATTTCCACAGGCGACAAAGACATGGCACAATTGGTCACAGACAAAGTGACTTTAGAAGATAGCTTTAAAGACAAGCCGATGGATGTCAACGGCGTGTTTGAAAAGTTCGGGGTCTGGCCAAACCAAATTATTGATTACCTCACCCTAATGGGCGATGCCTCTGATGGCATTATGGGCGTACCGGGTGTCGGTGCAAAAACTGCGGCGAAGTTATTAAACGAATATGGCTCGATTGGCGGCATTTTAGAAAATGTCGATAAAATCAAAGGCAAAGTCGGTCAAAGCTTAAAAGACAATGTCGAAGGCATTACCCTTGATCATCAATTGGCGAGCATTGTCTGCGATCTTGACCTCAATCTGACCTATGATGATTTGAAACTTCAAGACCCGAATGTTGAAGAACTTCGTCGCCTGTACACCGAGCTTGAGTTCCGTAATCAACTGCAATCTCTGGATCATCCCAACAATCCCAACAGTTCTGTTTATAAAAAAACATCCAAAGTCATTGAACAGACTTCAGCATCAAGTATCGTGCCTGATGATCAAGCCACAGCAACCAGTTCAGATGATCAATTGGGCAAAGCCACCTATCATACGGTATTAACGCAAGAAGATTGGGCAAGCTTCTTTCAACGTTTTAGCACGGCGAAACGCTTTGCTTTTGACACTGAAACCACCAGTTTAGATTATCGTATTGCTGAAATGGTTGGCTTCTCGGTGGCCTTTGATGCACAAGATGCCTATTACGTTCCATTAGCACATGATTATGAGGGCGCACCTGAACAACTGAATCGTGATGATGTGCTTGCACAGATCAAACCAATTTTAGAAAATCCTGAGGTTCAAAAAATTGGTCATCATTTAAAATATGATGCACATATTTTAGAAAATCACGGCATTCATTTGCAGGGTTGGTATTTCGATACCATGTTGGCCTCTTATGTACTCAATGCTGTGGCCACCCGTCATGGGATGGATGATGTTGCGCGTGTTTACTTAAGTCACTTCACGACGACCTTTGAGCAAATTGCCGGTAAAGGCGCGAAGCAAAAAACCTTTAACCAAATTGAATTAGAGGTTGCAGCGCACTATGCTGCGGAAGATGCGCATGTCACCTATCGTTTGTATGAAGTGCTTGAACGTAAACTCAAAGAAACCCCGCCACTGCTTGAGCTCTTACAAAAGATTGAAGTGCCTACAGCTACCGTGTTAACCAGTATGGAAGAAAATGGCATTGAATTGGACTTGCAATTTCTAGATCAATTGGGCTGTGAGTTTGCAGACACCATTCAAAATCTTGAACAACAGATTATTGAAATCGCTGGTGAAAGCTTTAATGTCAGCTCACCGAAACAGGTCGGTGAAGTGTTGTTTGATAAATTAGGACTCAAAGGTGGCAAGAAAACGGCGACAGGTCAATACAGTACGAGTGAAAGTATTTTAGAAAAAATCGATCATCCGATTGCGGAATTGATTTTGGAATATCGCGGTCTGACCAAACTCAAAAGCACCTATACCGATGGTTTACTCAAACAAGCCAATGAACAATCCGGTCGTGTGCATACCAGTTATCATCAAGCCCTCACCGCTACAGGTCGTTTGTCTTCCACCGATCCAAACTTACAGAACATTCCGATTCGTGAAGAGATTGGTCGTCAAATTCGTAAAGCCTTTGTCGCACCTGAAGGTCGGGTGTTGTTGGCGGCCGATTATTCACAAATTGAATTGCGTTTAATGGCGCATTTCTCTCAAGATGATGCCTTGGTCGATGCCTTTAACAATGGACAAGACGTGCATCGCCGTACTGCGGCAGAAGTATTGAATGTCGCACTTGAAGATGTCACCCATGACCAACGTCGTCAAGCTAAAGCGGTGAACTTCGGTCTGCTCTATGGCATGTCGGAGTTTGGTTTGATTCGTCAATTGGGCTTTACCCGTGAAGAGTCGCAGAACTATATCAAACAATATTTCCATCGTTATCCGGGCATTTATGAGTATATGCAACGCACCCGTCAAGTCGCATTGGAACAAGGTTTTGTCGAAACGATTTTGGGTCGTCGCCTCTATACTCCTGATATCGACGCTCGAAACATGATGGTGCGTAAAGCCGCTGAACGTGCTGCAATCAATGCACCACTACAAGGTTCTGCGGCTGAAATCATTAAACTGGCCATGATTGCGGTCGATAAAATCCTACCGAAAGATCAGGCAAAACTCTTACTGCAAGTCCACGATGAATTGGTGTTTGAAGTGGATGAAGCGATTGCGGATGAATTGGCAGTGAAAATTGCTGAAGCGATGCAAAATGTCGTGAAAATTTCAGTGCCTTTATTGGTTGAAGTCGGTAAAGGTAAAAATTGGGGTGAAGCGCATTAATTGCTTTCATTCCCTCTCCTTCTAGGACGAGGGTTAGGGAGAGGTCATAAATCTCCCTAAATCCCTCTTTACAAAAGAGGGACTTTAACGCCCTCCTTTTCAAAAGTGCGACACACCATTTTACAAGCGAGCGTTTATAAAATTCGTTCCAATAAAAAAGGACTCCATTGAGTCCTTTTTTATGATCCATCTTTAGCCTTAGCCAATCGACTTCAGCATCATTTCCGCAATATACAAAGTAAAAAATGCCAAGATTGGAGATAGATCAATCATGCCCATATTTGGCATAATTTTACGGAATGGCGCCAACATCGGTTCAGCCAATTCTTGCAACACTTCAATATACGGTGAACGAGACTGCGTAAACATCACAATCCAACTGCTAATGATATAACCAAACAATAAATATTTAAGAATGGTCACCAAAGACTGTAACATCGCCAATAAAGTCGAAACGATGAAATACACCGTCGAGCCTGTCGGTTGTGCATTTAAATACTTAAAACCAAAAACTTTAAGAAAATAAAGCAGGACCGCAAGCACCAATGCCGCAAGGTTGACACGTCCTTTGCCTACAGTCGGCAAAATACTGCCAAACACATCGACAATCTTTGTCGCTTTCACCGTAGACATCACGACTGGGTTATAAGGACTTACCCCCGCCAATTGCATCAAAAAGCGGAAGAACACCAGTAAAATCGCAACATTAATAATAATGTCAAAAAATAGCGCAGCACTTGCACCCATACTTCAACTTTCCTAATTCAATCGTTTATTTAGCGCTAGCGCTTAAGTCTTGAGCCAATTCTTGACTACGTTTTTGTGCCGCAACCAGTGCGGTCTGAATATTTTGAGATATTTGGGTTTGATCAAACACTTCAATTGCCGCTTGGGTGGTGCCATTCGGCGAGGTCACATTTTTACGCAATTCCGCCGGAGAATTGGCACTGGTGATCGCCATTTGCGCCGCACCCAATGCGGTTTGCAAAGTTAAAGCGGTTGCAGTTTTTTCATCCAAGCCCATATTTTTACCGGCTTGAATCATACTTTCCATCATATAGAAGAAGTATGCCGGACCTGAACCCGACACCGCAGTGACCACATCAATTTGCGCTTCTTCATTCACCCAAAGGGTTAAGCCTGTCGCCGCCAAAATTTGGCTCGCCAATTCACGCTTCTCAGCATCCACCACAGGATAGGCAAATAAACCATGTGCGCCGGTTTGCACCAATGCCGGTGTATTTGGCATCACCCGCACTACCAAATCAGTTCCAGTAAATTTGGAAATGGTGGCAATTTCAGCACCTGCCACAATCGACACAATTAATTTATTCTTCAACAAGCCTTTTAAAGGGGTCAATACCGATGCCAACACTTGAGGCTTAACCGCAAGCACCACCACATCTGCATCAGCAATCGCTTCGATATTGTTCTCAGTCACATGCACATCTTTGGCTTGTAATGTCTCACGGATCTGTGCCACTGGATCAGAGACTGTAATGCGTGTTGCTGGTAAGCCACGACTGATCAAGCCACCAATCAGCGCTTGAGCCATATTGCCACCACCAATAAAACAAATATTACAATTTAAAGCAGTACTCATGAATTCATCGACCTTGAATTTTTTTATAACGAAGAGACTAACTTTGGTTGCCAGCCACCGACTTCACAGTATTCAGACTGAGCCAACCAAAACCCTTTTGGCGTAAAAACACCAAGCATAACATTATCTATGCTCAATATTTGAATTGTATGTCGCATCCATGGAAAAATTTGTGCCTCTTGAATGGCTTTTTTGAGTGGCCAACTGCCGACACGTCCATAGAGATGAATCTTTTCCCCACCCTGTCGATCGTGCAAGTTCAGGTCTTTTTGAAGCAAGGCTGGGCTTAATCCCATCGCTTGCGTAGCGACTTGATAATTACCACTTACGAGCTTACATGCTTGATTCAATTCAAACTGAATCGCCTGAACATGCTTTTCGTTATGCTGTTCGGCAAGATAGATCTGTTTTTCTAAACGATGGACATAGCCTTGGTAGCGGACATAATAAAAACCATTCCAATGCAAGGCGGCTTTGGCATCAGCTTTTGCCTCAATCACCTCATGGATTAAGCGTTGCACCATATCTAAAGCCGGTCGATAGGTCGAATCCCCACGCATCCAAACAGATAACAACTGACGTTGCCGAGCTTGTGAGAGAGTATTTAAAGCATCAATCGATAAACGTTCTGCTGTGCCACAGCGATTTAAATCTTGCACCAGTACCTCTTGCAAAATTTCATTGGCATCTTGCATCAAGACACTGGTGCGTGAAATCGCTTGCTGCATTTTAGGGAACCGACTTTGCAAAATATGCCAAAGTTCATTTCGGCACCATGCCCGGTCATAATGCGTGTCTAAATTGGTCGGGTCATCCACATAAGCAATTTGATCTTGACTCACCCATTGGCAAATCTGCTCACGGGAAATATCTAAAAGCGGACGCCAAATCGTGAGTTGCTCACGTCGATCTACTTTCTTCATTGCAGACAAACCCTGCACGCCTGCCCCTGAAAGCAGACGGAGCATTAAGGTTTCGGCTTGATCTTGTTGATGATGTGCGAGTACTAAAATTTCATTTTTTTGAATATGATTTTGGAAAGCGTGGTAACGGGCTTCACGGGCTTGGTTTTCAAGATTACCCTCAGCCACGTCAACCGCTTCAATGATCAAGGGAATAGCGAGCTGTTGGCATTGTGCTTGAATAAAGTCAGCCCAATCATCACTGACTTTTTGCAGTTGATGATTAATATAAATCGCGCGGATTCGATTAGGGCAAATTTCAGCCATCAGAAACAGCAACAGCATGGAATCCATGCCGCCGCTACATCCGATTAGGAAAGTGGTGTTTTCAGCAAATTGTGAAATTTGTTTTAAGCAGTCAGACCTAAATTGTCGCTGCCAAACTTCATCAAACGTTGGTAACGTGCTTCGCATCTTGCATCAGCATCCATAGGAACAAGTTCATCAAGTGCTTGTTGTAACACGTCTTTGAGTTTTTCCATAACCTCAACAGGATGTAAATGAGCGCCTTCACCCTCATCCACCACGTATTCAACGATACCCATTTGTTGCAGCTTTTCAGCGGTTAATGCCAAAGCTTCACTGGCTTGCTCTGCTTTCTCAGCAGTTTTCCACAGAATAGAGGCACAGCCTTCAGGTGAAATCACCGAATAGATACTGTGAGATAGCATAATCACGCGATCTGCTACACCAATTCCGAGTGCACCACCTGAACCACCCTCACCCAAAACCGTTGCAATGACAGGCACTTTTAAAGAAGACAATTGAGCCAAACTGGTTGCAATCGCTTGCGCTTGACCACGTTCCTCTGCACCCACCCCTGGGTATGCGCCCATGGTGTCGATAAAGGTAAATACGGGCAGATTAAAACGTTCCGCCATGTCGAGCAAACGCTGTGATTTACGGTAGCCTTCAGGATTACTCATGCCGAAGTTATGCTGGAGTTTTTCACGGGTACTACGACCACGATGCTGACCCACCACCATCACAGGTTGACCATTAAATCGTGCTAGACCACCGACCATTGCACCATCATCTCCATAGAGACGGTCGCCATGCAGTGCATCAAATTCAGTAAAAATTTCACCGACATAGTCCAAGAACTGTGGACGTTCTGGGTGGCGCGCAATTTGTACCGTTTTCCAAGCTTTAGACTGAGCAGCTTTATTTTTCATAAGTCGATGAATGTCCCAAAATTAACTTTTAACCAGTCAATCAATAAAATTCTGTTTTTATCAATCCATCAAAATGAATCGATAAATTTTTCCGACTGAATATTCAACACAATATCCCAATGTTTAAATTGCACTTGCTCATCATGCAAATCTGCAACCAACAAAGGCCATTGTTTGGCATCACCAGAAACACTAAGTTGCCATTGTTGCGCATCTAGTACCGTTAATTCAATGGCAGGAAGCATCTCATCACTTCGACTATGATTCAGCAAAATAGCCAAACGCAAAAGCAGACTTAAATATACGAGCTTGATTCCGCCCACTTTCATCACATCATTTTTGGCTTCCGCGCGGAGTTTACGACGGTGATGAGCGACCAAATGTGACAAATAATTTTGGTCAATTTGCGAAAATCCCGGAATGTCGGAATGTTGTAACAAATACGCCCCGTGACGATGATAACCGGCATGACTGATGGCTAAACCAATTTCATGTAAATACGCTGCACGACGCAGTAAATCACTGTCATCACTGTTCAGTTTTAAAGATTTTCGTACGCTATCAAACAGTTTTTGTGCAGTTTCCACCACACGCTCAGCCTGTTTCGGGTCGGCACCATAACGCCCCATCAAGGCTTGTACACTACGATCTCGCACATCTTCATGTTGGAAACGACCCAATAAGTCGTACATGACGCCCTCACGCAATGCGCCGTCTGAATAGACCAGTTTATCGATATTCAGCACGTCAAAGACCGCATAAAGAATCGCAACACCCGCAGGCAATACCGCACGGCGATCTTCTTTCAGCCCTTCAAATTCCATTTCTGAAATGTGTTTATATTTTAAAAGTTTGTCTTTGAGTTTATCTAAGCCGGCACGGGTCAGATTTTCCTGATCATCACTCCAGCCCATATTGACTGCAATTTGACGACAGGCTTTGATGGTACCACTTGAACCGACCACGGTATCCCAGCCCGCAGCTTTATAAGTATTGACCAAACCTGAGACTTCTTTACGTGCCGCTGTCATGGCTTTTTCAAACGCTTTTTGACTGATTTCGCCATTTTCAAAAAACGCTTTGGTAAATGCCACACAGCCCATTTGTACAGATTCAGTATGAATCGGTTCGAACTCTTCCCCAATGATCAGTTCGGTTGAGCCGCCACCAATATCAATCACCAAACGACGACCTGAATTGGCCATGGTATGCGAAACACCCAAATAAATCAGACGTGCTTCTTCACGCCCTGCAATAATTTCAATGGGTTTCGGTAAAATTTCTGCAGCTTTTTGGATAAACTCATGTCCATTTTTGGCTTGGCGTAAAGCATTGGTCGCCACAATCCTTAAGCGTTTCGATTGAACTGAACTTAGACGCCCTACAAATCGTGCTAAACATGCTAAACCGCGTTGCTGTGCAGCTTCCGTTAAATTTTTATTTTCATCTAAGCCTGCAGCGAGTTGTACTTTTTCTGACATCGATGCGACTTTTTTCACTTCGCCATGATCGACACGTGCAATGGCCAAATGGAAACTGTTCGAGCCCATATCAATGGCTGCAAGTAATTCTTCATCAATCAAAAAATCAGACATTATTTAGACAAGTTTATCCAGAATTGTGCTTAGATTAATTCACATGCCTATAATTGAAAAGTCATTTGTTCGGACAATTTCATCAGATTGACATTTTTATCTAAACTGATCACTTCTGATCCTCCGATCATCGATATCGTGAGCATCAATTGGACAAATTCACAATTAAGATCGAAAATTTACGCATTCCCCTACTTTGTTAAAGAGGTCTATGTAATACTTATATTCATAGATAGACCATCTTTAAAAATATATTTGGAGCACTTTCCATGTCTGCGAACATCGTAAATACAACTGATGCGAACTTTGAAGCTGATGTTTTAAAATCTGAAACGCCTGTACTTGTTGATTTCTGGGCAGGCTGGTGCGCACCGTGTAAAGCAATTGCACCTGTACTTGAAGTGCTTTCTACCGAATACGAAGGCAAAGTGAAAATTGTGAAAGTTGACGTAACCACGTGTGAACAAATCGCTGTTGATTACAACATCCGTAACATCCCTGCACTTTTGATGTTCAAAAACGGTGAAGTGGTTGCACAACAAGTGGGCGCTGCACCGAAGTCTAAATTGGCTGCGTTCATCGAAGAAAATATCTAATTTTCGATTTCGAATTTAGATTAAAAAAGCGCTATTTTAATAGCGCTTTTTTTCATGCTTAAATTGACAAAGCCCCCCATCTCACTTATATTGCTTATTCAAGAAATACGTGGATCATTCTTCCCTCTTTCTTACAAGACACAAAACATAAGATCGCCGCTCGGCTAAAGAAATTGTTTTTACACATTTCTCCTCGAAAGAACTTACTAGATTCTGAGTTTGTTATTGTGCAACTTCAATTGCTACTCTTTTCTTGCACTGCGGACGACTTTTGCTTCTTTTCTACCGTGTACCACACATCCTTAATTCAATCTGACCATTTATGAACTTAACTGAACTCAAGAAAAAACCAATAGGCGAACTCATCAAAATTGCTGAGTTCATGGGCCTAGAAGGAATGGCACGTAACCGCAAGCAAGACATTATTTTCGCAATTTTGAAACGCCATGCTATGAATGGTGAAGAAATTTTTGGTGATGGTGTTCTTGAAATTCTTTCTGATGGTTTTGGCTTCCTACGTTCTGCAGCTGGCTCGTATCTAGCAGGTCCTGATGATATCTACGTCAGCCCATCGCAAATTCGTCGTTTTAACTTACGTACTGGTGACACCATTACCGGTACGATTCGTCCACCGAAAGAAGGTGAACGTTATTTTGCTTTACTGAAAGTCAATCAAATCAACTACGACACGCCTGAAAACTCACGCAATAAAATCTTGTTTGAAAACTTAACTCCATTGTTCCCAACAGAACAAATGATTATGGAGTTAGGCAACGGTTCGACTGAAGATTTGACTGCACGTGTAGTGGACTTGGTTGCCCCAATTGGTAAAGGTCAACGTTCAATTATTGTTGCACCGCCAAAAGCCGGTAAAACGATGTTGATCCAAAACATTGCCCAGTCGATTGTACGTAACAACCCAGAAGTGATTCTGATTGTTCTTCTGATTGATGAACGTCCTGAAGAAGTGACCGAAATGGAACGTACGGTTCGCGGTGAAGTCGTTGCATCGACTTTCGATGAATCGCCTGCACGTCACGTTCAAGTGGCTGAAATGGTGATTGAAAAAGCAAAACGTTTGGTTGAACACAAAAAAGACGTTGTAATTTTACTCGACTCGATTACTCGTTTGGCTCGTGCATACAATACTGTGATTCCATCTTCTGGTAAGGTGCTTACAGGTGGTGTGGACGCGCATGCTTTAGAGCGTCCAAAACGTTTCTTCGGTGCTGCACGTAATATTGAAGAAGGGGGTTCACTCACCATCATTTCAACTGCCTTAATTGAAACAGGCAGTAAAATGGATGAAGTGATCTATGAAGAATTCAAAGGTACAGGTAACCAAGAGATTACCCTTGATCGCCGTATTGCTGAAAAACGTGTCTTCCCTGCAATGAACATTAAGAAATCAGGCACACGTCGTGAAGAACGACTCATGTCTGAAGACAACTTGCGTAAAGTCTGGATTCTACGCAAATTGCTTCATCCGATGGATGAATTGGCAGCCATGGAATTCTTACTTGATCGTATGAAAGAAACCAAAACCAATGATGATTTCTTTGATCAAATGAAGCGTAAAGCGACCAATTAATTCATAGTATGAATTATCTAAAAGCCATCATTTATGATGGCTTTTTTATTAGGTTGACTTTTTTTACATAAATACACATTTAACGGTTTTTTCTGTAAAGTTAATTGACGATTTTTGCGAAAAATTAAATCGTTTATAAAAACATCATATCTTATAAAAGCTTAGTTTGCTTACAGGCTATTTAAAAGTCCAAATTAATTGTAATTATCTGTTAAAAAATGATCAATTTTTTGTATTTTTCATCACTTTTTTTGCATTGCCTAGTAGTATTTAAAAATGCACAGTGATAGCATGTCGGCATACCAGTTAGGCTGAACCATGCCTTATTAAGCTGACCAAAATCAGACATAATAAAAGCACACAACAGACTAACTCCGGTTTTTTATGTCTCTAATTTTTATGAGAGTGATGCCATGTTATTCAAAAAAATCGCTATTGCTGCTGCCGTTGCTACTACTTTAGCTTTCGTTGGTTGTGCTAAAAAAACTGAAGAAGCTGCTGCTGACGCTAACGCTGCTGCATCTGAAGCTGTTGAAGCTGCATCTGAAGCTGTTGTAGCTGCTGACGCTGCTTCTGCTGCTGTTGCTTCTGAAGCTACTGCTGCTGCTGACACTGCTGTTGCTGCTGCATCTGAAGCTACTGACGCTGCTGCTGACGCTACTGCTGCTGCTTCTACTGCTCAATAATAATCGCTTTAGATTATTATTCGAAAAAAGAGAACCTTGGGTTCTCTTTTTTTATGCCTAAAAATTGTGAGTTAGACCTTATAAAATAAAAACAACAAGATCTAATCACTCACACCTATACGCATAAAAAAAAGCCCCGAATAGCGAACTATTCGAGGCTTCTGATCAAATCAATTAATCAACTTGTTCTGTACCAACACGTTGTCTAAATTTTTGACCTGCACGGAATGTCACTACACGACGTGCCGAGATTGGGATTTCTTCCCCTGTCTTAGGATTTCGACCTGGACGTTGACGTTTGTCACGTAGTTCAAAATTACCAAAACCTGAAAGTTTGACGTGCTCACCCGCAATTAATGCCTGGCTAATTTCATCAAAAAACAACTCAACCATTTGCTTAGCTTCACGACGGTTTAAACTCGTCAGCTCGCTCAAATGATCAGCCATTTCTGCTTTTGTTAATGCTGTCATGAGGCCCTCAATGTCGCTTGGTAAGTGTCTTGCAACACTTGAATAATGTGATCCATACCGGATTTGATTTCAGCATCTTCAAGTGTTCGTGATGGATGCTGCCAAAGAATTGCAAATGCCAATGAGCGTTTGCCCTCTTCAACACCTTGACCCGTATACACATCGAACAACCAAGTAGAGTCTAAAAGCTCACCACCTGTTTTTTCGATAAGTTGCTGAATTTCACTAACATTAATCTTATCACTAATTAAAAGCGCAATATCACGTCTAACCGACGGAAATCGTGATAATTCTGTAAAATTAGATACATAAGTTTGCAAAACAGCCGATTGATCGATTTCTGCCACCCAAGTTGTGCTCAAGTCGAGGGTTTCTTCAAGCGAAGGGTGTAAACGACCCAAGTAACCCACAGATTGACCATCGATCAAGATTTCAGCCGATTGACCCGGATGCAACCACTCACGCTCTGAACGTACGTATTCAACTTGGACACGAGCAGAAGCAAAAATTTCTTCAACTTCACCTTTTAAGTCAAAGAAATCCATTGGCTGAGCTTTGGCATGCCAAGATTCTGCTGTTTTTGGACCTGTTGCAATCATGGCCAAAGTTGGGATTTGTTTAAGATCATGAATGCTTGCTGCATCTTGATAATCAAAACGCAAGCCCAATTCAAAGAAACGAACACGGCTTTGTTGACGGTTCACGTTGTATTGCACACATGGAATCAAGCTTGAAAGTAAAGTTGAACGCATGACAGCCAAATCACTTGAAATTGGGTTTGCCAATGCCAATGGATTTACGCTTGGGTTCAATTGTTTTTCAAGTTTCAAATCCGCGAAGCTAAAGCTGATCGCTTCTTGATAACCCAAAGTCACCAGAGTTTGGCGTAATTGTGGCAATTCGAATTGATCTTGATGTTTTGCCAATTTAACATCGATCACAGGCAAGCTGATTTGAATGTTGTCATAGCCGTGAATACGCGCCACTTCTTCAATCAAATCTTGGTAAATCGCCATGTCATAACGATGTGATGGTGGAACAACAGACCATTGCCCTTCTGCTTTGACCGTAACTGCACAACCTAAACGCTGTAGAGCATCAGTAATAAAGTTTGATTCAACTTTATAACCTAAAAGTTGATCCACTTGTGCTTGGTTCAGTTCAATCGCTTCGCGTGTCGGTAATAGCGCCGCATTTTCAGCAACCGTGATTGGACCAAACTCACCGCCTGCAAGCTCAGCAATCAACTGAGATGCACGGTGCATCGCGATCATTGGTAATTCGAAATCGACACCACGCTCATAACGTTGCGAAGCATCAGTATGCAAACCAAATTTACGTGCACGACCTGCAATTGCAAGCGGTGCAAAGAATGCAGACTCAAGGAAGATTTCAGTCGTTGCATCGGTCACAGATGAAGATAAACCGCCCATGATCCCTGCAATCGCCAATGCTTTCACATCATCTGCAATCACCATTACATCTTCAGATAATTCAACTTCTTGTTCATTCAACAACGTCAGTTTTTCAGCAGCCGTTGCTTGACGCACATGTACTGAACCTTCAACTTTACCACCATCAAATGCATGTAAAGGTTGACCGAGTTCCATTAATACGTAGTTGGTGATGTCGACCAAAATACTATGCTGACGAATCCCTGAACGTGCCAAAGCGCGTTCCATCCACTCAGGTGTCGCTGCTTTGGTATTTACATTTTTAATCACACGACCTAAGTAACGTGGGCAACCCTCAGTTTCCACCACGACCTTTTTCTCATCAGAGATCGTTGCCGTCACTTCTTTGATTTCAGGTGCAACCACAGGCAATTGGTTAATTACCCCAATTTCACGTGCAATCCCACGAATACTAAAACAGTCACCACGGTTCGGCGTGATGCTGATGTCAATCACGTTGTCATCTAGGTTTAAATATTCACGGATATTCTGACCTACAGGTGCATCGCTTGGTAACTCCAATAGACCATCGATTTTATCTTCAAGGTCAATTTCAGAAGCACCACACAGCATGCCTTGTGATTCAACACCACGAAGTTTGCCTTTTTTGATTTTGAAATCACCTGGTAATACAGCACCAATGGTTGCTACTGGGGCTTTCATACCTGCACGTACATTTGGCGCACCACAGACAATTTGTAAAGGCTCAGCTGTACCGATATTCACAGTCGTTACGCGTAGACGGTCTGCATCAGGATGTTGTTCTACGGTGAGGACTTCTCCAACAACCACACCGGTGAATGGTTTCGCCGCAGGTGCAAGTTCGTCAACTTCAAGACCCAACATCGTCAATTGGTCTGACAAAGTATCACTATCGATAGCAGGGTTCACCCACGTGCGTAGCCAATTTTCGCTAATTTTCATACATTCATTTCCTGAATCTCCCCTAGCTGTGCATTTCAACAGTTCCGCCCATTCTTGCGTGAGTTTTAAAAGCAGTGCTTTAAAACCCACTCAGGGGGATTTAGGGGGATTTTAAAATCCAAAAATAATCTATTTTCCTCTTAACCCATTTCAGGGAGAGGTTTAAAAGTCTTAAGCAAACTGGCGTAAGAAACGCACATCGTTTTGGAAGAAAAAACGTAAGTCATTCACGCCATAACGTAGCATTGCAAAACGCTCTACACCTAAACCAAATGCAAAGCCTTTATATTTTTCAGGGTCGATGCCAGCAGCTTGTAATACATTCGGATGCACCATACCGCAGCCCAACACTTCCAACCATTTGCCACGCTCATCCATAATATCCACTTCTGCACTCGGCTCTGTAAATGGGAAATAAGATGGACGGAAACGGACTTTCAAATCTTTTTCAAAGAATTCGTTGAGCAAATTAATCAACAAACCTTTCAATTCAGCGAAGCTTGTGTTTTCTGCGACATACAAGCCTTCGATTTGATGGAACATTGGAGAATGGGTTTGGTCAGAGTCACAGCGATAAACACGGCCTGGACATACGATGCGAATCGGGGGTTGTTGCGTTTCCATCGTACGCACTTGCACACCTGAAGTATGGGTACGTAGCAGATGGTTCACGTCAAAATAAAACGTGTCATGCATTGCACGTGCAGGGTGATGACCCGGAATATTTAAGGCTTCGAAGTTGTGATAATCATCTTCAACTTCAGGACCTGTCGCAACAGTAAAACCTGCTTTGGTAAAGAACTGGCAAATACGATCTTGCACTTGCGTCACAGGATGGATGCTACCCGCAGTTTGACCACGACCTGGCAATGTAATATCAATTTGTTCACTTGCCAGTTTTTGTTCTAACGCTGCTTTTTGTAATGAAGCTTGACGCTCCGTTAAAGCACCAGTGATCGCTTCACGAACCGCGTGAATTTGTGCACCGAAAACTTTACGTTCTTCAGGATCCATTTTACCCAGTGCTTTCGATTGTTCAGCAAGCTGGCTTTTTTTACCCGTAAACTGCACTCGAACTTGGTCAAGTGTAGCAAGGTCCTCTGCTGCTGCAATTGCAGCGAGCGCTTCAGTGGTCAGGGCTTCCAGTGACATAGTAACTCTCAAAGCAACGATTTTAGAAAAGAATATAACCCGTTATTCTAACAGTTTTTATGCAGTTGGATGAAGCTTCCGCGACAGTAAATCGACAAGAAAATGTGTTTGTAAATTTGATTGGTATTTTGAATTATAAAAAGGATAAGATAATGTGACTGTCACACTAAAAGAGAAGCTATGGCACTCGACCCGATTTGGAAACAACAGCTCACGCTCGTCACCTATGGTAATGAATTTTTAAGTCAAGATTTAAGCTTTAACGCATGGCTTAAACATTCGATTTTTAATCAACATTATTTTGCATTTCGTGATTTAAATTCACAGCATTTGTTGGCGCAACATTTCCAAGTGTGGCTTGAAGGCTTAAAAAAACAAGGTGTCAGCCGAATTAGTCTACATAATTCAAGCCTGTTGCTGGATGAAAAGAATCCCAACCCGAATGTAGAATTGCTTCCTTATGCGCATTTTATCGTGAGTCATTTGGGTCATCATAAAACTGCATGGATTTTTGGTAAAGAATTGGCGGAGTGGTATACCGCTGACAATGATTATGAAGTGCCTACTGCTCAAAAAATTAGTACGCGCATTGAAACGTTGTGGCGCTACGAGCTAAATACCAGCCATGCCAAACGGGTCGACGCTGACTTACAACAGCCGAATTGGGAAGACATACAGGTCTATACTGACAATGAATTGTTTGATCAAAAAATTGCACAAGGTTTAGTCCCTGCTGTGGCGTTGGGTGAGTCGTATTATGGTTATAGAACATCGAAAATGGATGAGAATCCAATTCAAAACAGCCTCGATTTACCGCTTTTGCCCAACGACTATAATGCAGCTTATGCTCATGAAACCTTAATTCGCCTTGAAGCCCTAGATCAGGCTTTAGAGAAAAAACTTAAAGCTCCTGTCAATGAATTGGGCGAAGCGCTGTCTTCAGAAGAAATTCTCAATATTCGTCACTTCAAGCAAAAGCTTGAAGATTTAACGGCGAAGTTTGTGACCAAAGTGGCGAACCACTATAAAACTGCACGTGTGCGGCCTGCACAAGTCAGTTCACCGCTAGATGAACCTGCATCACCCCAATCCAAGCAAAAACGTTTCTTTAATGATTTGGAACCTAAAAATAGAGCCGTAGCCACCAAGTCAGGCAAATCAAGCGTGTTTACTTTGATTTTAATCACAGCAGCCATTTGTATTTGTGCGTATTATTTCGGCTTATGATATTTCTCTAGAAAATGATGAATATCATTTACCGATCTTAATCGAATCCAATGAATGTGCGACCATTCATTGGATTGCATCATTTCTAGATATTGTTTTCGATTTTTTCGATGCGTCTTCATCATCCACAAAATAATAGATTCGCGGCTGAATAACTTTTTAAAGGTCTCTTGATTATTCGAACTGTTCCATAATTTTTGTTTTGATACCGCTCTGTATATTGCTCTTTTTACAGCACGATACACATTTACATGAAAAGGCAAATCCAACCAAATAATTGTATCAATGTCTTTCCACTTAATGTGTTTGGTTCGGGTGTAATTGCCATCAATGACATATCCATCTGATGCTTGATCGATTTTCTGCTGTAATTTTTTAAAAAATGCCTGATCAGACGACTCTTGCCAATCATCTAACCAAAACAAATCATCCAATTCGATATAACTTAAATTCAGCTGCTGTGCTAATGCTTTGGAAAACGTACTTTTACCTGAAGCAGATGTGCCTACCACATTGATTCTTTTCACAGCAATTCCTTCACATTAATTTTATTTTATATTCAGCCAAATAAGTCTCTTTAATCATAAAATAAATCATCTTCATCAATATTGATAAAGTTCGGCTGTGGCATTTTTTCAAATTGCACAGCAGATATTAAACTTAAATTTTGCATGTGAGCTTTCGCAACTCGATGCATCCCATCCATCACTCTTCCTTCAGGACAGAGAATAATCGGGTAAGCTAAGTTAGCCTCTTGGATTAATTTAAAATGCTCAATCAATTCAAGGGTGTTGGGATACCGTTTCGGAAACCAATAGGGCTCATGGAGCTCTTTGATCTGATCGAGTGAGACTTCAATGACAGGTAAATGTCTACTTAAAGCAATAAGTTGATCAACATCCCAAATATAGGTGTCTTCACCGACTTTTCTAAAATGATATTGCTTTCGCATCTACATATAACCTTTTATCCAAACTCATGAGCTTGCATCAGTTTAAATGAAATAAAAAAAGACCGCTAAAAAGCGGTCTTTTTTAAGTCATAAAGACTTATGCAGCTAATGCGCTTTTCGCTTTTTCAGCGATCGCAGCAAATGCAACTGCGTCATGCATAGCGATGTCTGCAAGTACGCGACGGTCGATAATCACTTGCGCTTTTTTCAAGCCAGCGATCATACGGCTGTACGACAAACCATTTAGACGAGCACCAGCGTTGATACGTGCAATCCACAAAGCGCGGAATTGACGTTTCTTTTGACGACGGTCACGGTAAGCATATTGGCCAGCTTTGATTACAGCTTGGAACGCTACGCGATATACGCGTGAACGAGCACCATAGTAACCTTTAGCACGGTCAAGAATTTTTTTATGACGACGATGCGCCTGTACACCACGTTTTACACGAGCCATTTATAAATCTCCTTAGATGTATGGGCACATACGGCGAACTGAAGCAACGTCACTTACGTGAACCATTACACAGCCGCGTAATTGACGGATACGCTTAGCAGATTTTTTGGTCAAAATGTGGCGTTTGAACGCTTGTTTACGCTTAAAACCGTTTGCAGTCGCTTTAAAGCGTTTAGCTGCACCACGGCGAGTTTTCATCTTAGGCATAACAACCTCTTTTGAACACCTGTTCGGAACGTTTGCACCATTGCAAAAACGACCTGCAGGTAAGGGAGCGAATATTCTAAAGCATCTATGTTCAAAACAAAAGCAGATAAACCAAATTAACTGATTATTCTGACGAGTCATCTTTCTCTATTCTCAGCAATGTAAATACATTCTGATGCAAATCATTTCAACGATTCAGCAGTATACTGCTGAACATCAAAACAACAGTGGACGTCTATGAACCCTGCACAGGATGCATTTGCCGCTTTACGCTATCGCGACTTTTCCATCATTACCCTCAATCAATTTTGTCTGACGCTTGCCATCCTTATTCAAGAAATTATTGTGGCTTACTCCCTCTATCAAATTACCAAAGACCCACTCACACTGGGGTTTATTGGTTTGGCAGAAGCGATTCCCTTTATTGGGTTATCGCTGTGGGGTGGTTATGTCGCTGACCGTTTTAACAAACAAACCATCATGAAAATCTGTTTGTTTTTTGCGATTCCCATGCCTCTCATTTTATATAGTCTGTTTCATTTTTATGGCTTAGGGCAGATTGGCGTCAGTACGTTGTCTTGGGGCATTTACGCCGTCATCTTTGGCTTAGGGACGATTCGAGGTTTTTACAATCCCTCTGCAACCTCTTTAAAACCTTTTCTGATTCCGCGTGAACTGTATGCCAATGGTGCCACTTGGACGACTATCGGCTGGCAAAGTGGTGTGATCATTGGGCCGATGCTCGGTGGCTTTATGTTGGCTTTTCTAGGTCGTGAATACAGTCTACTGAGTGTGGCTGTCTTGGTGAGCGTTTGCTTTATTTTGGTCAACTTATTACAGAAACGTAGTTTCCCAAGCATTGAAACTGACAATATTTTAAAGAGTCTAGGTGAGGGATTCCGTTTTATTTGGAAAACCAAGATTGTGTTATGGGCCATTTCCCTCGATTTAGTTTCAGTGCTTTTTGGTGGCGTGATTGCCCTTCTGCCAATTTTTGCTGAAGATATTTTAAAGGTTGGTCCCGAAGGACTCGGTTATTTACGTGCTGCACCTTCGATCGGTGCATTAATCACCATGATCGCACTTACCAAATTTCCACCGACGCAAAAGGCTTGGCGCAATATGCTATTGGCAGTCGCAGGCTTTGGTCTATTCACCCTGCTGTTTGCCTCTTCCAATATCATGTGGTTGTCACTATTTGCTTTGGCGATGACGGGCGCTTGTGACAGTATTTCGGTGGTGGTGCGGCAAACGATTTTACAGATTTACCCCCCTGAACAGATGCGAGGGCGTGTGGCTGCTGTGAATGGGATGTTTGTATCATCCAGCAATGAACTGGGCGCTTTTGAATCCGGACTCGCAGCTAAATATATGGGTCCGATTATGGCTACCGTGTTTGGTGGCTGTATGACCATGGCGGTAGTTGCCATCAGTTGGATCAAAACCCATGATTTATTTAGCGTAGATATTCGTGATGGATCAAAATCCGACTAATCTGTTATTTGCGAGTGGAGCAAATTCCGTCATACTCGCAGCAAAATCAAATTGATTTATTTTTTGCCGTATCAAACTCAAGAATAAAACTATGAAACCAATATTCTGCTTATCTTTATTGCTCTGTTTTGCAAGCACTGCAACGCACAGTAAAGTGAATAGCAAAGACAACGCCGCACAGCAACTTGCAGTACAACGTTCAACTGCTGAAGCTGCGCATTTGACCACCCGTATTCAATGGCTCAAATTTCCACAGCTGAAATATTCAGATGCAGATTTGAATGGGCTGGATCGTTTTGCCATTGTGCGTGTGAAGGCAGATGAATCGGGTAAAGTCATCAGTGCGACCGTAAAAGAAAGTACTGGTTTAAAAAGCCTCGATGACAGATTGGTGCAAGCGGTGTTAAAAGCCAAGACCAAGCCTGCACAGAAAAATGGCAATGCGGTTGCCATGGTGGGTTATCAGTCGTTCACCTTCAATTTAACAAAAGACCCAGCGGATCGTTGCCAGTTTAAATTTGACTCCAAAAACTGGATCAAACAACAGGCACAGCAAAAGACACCATTTAGCTATCAAACTCAGCCTGAACTCGACATCAGTAGTGAAGACTTAAATGGTTATGATCGTCGCGTCAAATTCAGCTTTAAAGCGGATAAACATGGCAATGTTAAAAAGGCCAAAATCAGCAAAGGTTCAGGACGCTATGAACTCGATCAACAGGTCTTAGAGGCCGTGCAAAATGCCAAAGTCGACGTGCCACGCAAATACTGGATCTATAAAAAATCTCATTTAAAAGATGAGATTCAATTTAAGCTAGATGAGTGTAAGCAATAAACTGGATAGATCCAAAAAAAAAGAGGCGTTAGGCCTCTTTTTTTTATGCTGAAATGTGAATACCTAGAGTCCGAATTTCTTTTTGGTTTTCTTATATTCTGAAATTGACCATACCATCGCGAGTGCCATCAGTGCATAACGCGTCAAAGAATAACGCATCGTAAGCGGTTCAACCGCTTGAGCAATAGCTTGATGGTTTTGCCCAGTCATGCTTTCCACCAACACTTGAACATGAACAGCTTCACCAACCAACAACAGTAAACATGCCACCAAACCCACAATAATGCTCGCATAAATTTTGGCATTATGTTCGATCACTTTGGCGAAATTTAAGATAAAAGCTTTCATGATGAATCCACTCATAGGCAATAAAAAAACCACCCATCAGGTGGTTTCACTGTGTTGCGCTATTTTATCACATTCACACTGTGCTTTCAGAGCAGATGCCATTACTCGGTTTATTTCAACTGAATCAAAAGTGCCTTTTGTACAGCAGGACGTGCAGTTAAACGCTCTATATAATCTTTCACCTGTGGGTAATCCTCTAAAGCAATACTTTGCCACTCATGGCGCAATAACCACGGTAAAATCGCCATATCCGCAATCGAATATTCACCTGCCACATACTTCTGTCCAATCAGGTGTTTATTCAGCACACCATACAATCGCTTGGTCTCATTGATATAACGCTCAGCTGCATAGGCAATTCGTTCAGGCGCGAATTGATTAAAATGATGGTTTTGACCGAGCATTGGCCCAAGCCCACCCATTTGCCACATCAACCACTGCTCAACCTCCACCCGCGCCAATTCGTCGCTTGGGTAAAATAATCCGGTTTTACGCCCCAAATATTGCAAGATTGCACCGGACTCAAACACCGAAATCGGCTCACCGTTTGGACCATCCTGATCCACAATGGCAGGGATTTTATTATTGGGAGAAATCTTTAAAAAATCAGCTTGGAACTGATCATCTTGCAAAATATTAATAGGGAAAATTTGGTAATCTAAGCCCATTTCTTCAAGTGCAATGGTAATTTTATGACCATTGGGCGTTCCCCAATAATATAAGTCAATCATATTGAATCCTGATTTGTTGTAAGCGTCGTTGTTGGATTTTGCAACATTTATAGCATGTTTAATGTGGTGAATGGATATAAGAATTGCGTATAAGCACTGAAACTTAATCCCCAAGCATCCCCCAAAAAAAATTAAAAAAAGTTTAAAAAATATTCTTGAAAAATTTTGAGCTATCCCGATATTAGAATCACAGCAAGGATCATTGGATCTTGCTCAAACACTGTCGGTGCCATGCACAACAGTTTAAATCTTGTTTTTATAACTTTGCTGACCTCAGGAGGTTCTATCAATGAGTAATATCAGTCTTACTCCACTGTTCCGTCGTAGTATTGGCTTTGACCGTTTAAATGATTTGTTTGACTATGCCATGCAAAGTGAAACACCGAATTACCCTCCCTATAACATCGAAAAAGCAGGCGACAACCAATATCGCATTGTGGTGGCGACCGCAGGATTTAAAGAAGAAGAGTTGGCGATTCACTTGGAAAACCAAGTGCTGACCATTACCGGCAAACCTGCTGAACAAGAAGCAGATAGTACCGTAGAGTTGCTACACAAAGGCATTGCACGTCGTTCTTTTAAATTGTCTTTAAGACTTGATGAACACATTGAAGTGCAACATGCCAACTATGAAAATGGTTTATTGAGTGTGGAATTGCAACGCATTATTCCTGAAGAAAAAATGCCGCGCCAAATTCCCATTGGTCGTAAACTCAGTCCTGCTGCAATTGAAACCGACGCAGCTTAATGTATCGCTACAATAAACAAAAAAAGACCAGCACTGTGCTGGTCTTTTTTTTATGATCGATTGAACAGTTAGTCTTTAAACCGTTAAAAAAAAGCACTGCATGATGCAGTGCTTTTTCTCACGACAAATACGTCATTACTTTTTCTTTTTAGGACCAAGTAACATACCCATTTGACGACCTTCCATTTTAGGCGCTTGTTCGATGACACCGAACTCAGCTACGTCAGCTTCAATTTTTTGCAATTGAGCCAAACCTAACTGTTGATGCGCCATTTCACGACCACGGAAACGTAGAGTAATTTTAACTTTGTTCCCATCTTCTAAGAAACGAAGAATGGCACGCAGCTTGATGTTGTAATCACCAACGTCTGTACCAGGACGTAACTTAATTTCTTTCACCTGAACTTGATGCTGCTTTTTCTTCGCATCTTTTTGCTTTTGCTTCAGATCAAATAAATGTTTGTTAAAATCCATGATCTTACAAACAGGTGGCTCTGCATTAGCAACGATCTCAACAAGATCAAGCTCAACTTCTTCCGCAGCACGCAATGCTTCAGCTAAAGAAACGATGCCCTTTTGCTCTCCTTCAGCACCAACGAGACGTACTTCTTTTGCACGGATCTCGTCATTTAATGCAGGACGATTGCTTTTAGCACCTTGTTGTTGGTTACGGTCAGGCTGTTTAATCTTTCTTACTCCACAATATACCGGCCGCGTTCGGCTACGGCTGCTTTCACTAAGTCAACGAAGGCATCAATTGACATAGTACCTAAATTTGTTCCAGAGCGAGTACGTACATTCACAGTACCTTCCTCTACTTCTCGGTCCCCAAGTACCAATAAGTAAGGAATACGCTCTAAAGTACGCTCACGAATCTTAAAGCCGATTTTCTCATTTCTCAAGTCTGAAATCGCACGAATGCCATTTTCTTTGAGTTTAGCAACCACGTGATCACACGCTTCGGCTTGAGAATCGGTAATATTCATGACGCATGCTTGGATTGGAGCCAACCATGGTGGCATGAATCCCGCGTAATGTTCAATAAGTATACCAATAAAACGTTCAAAACTACCAAGAATTGCACGATGTAACATAACTGGATGATCACGATCATTATCTTCAGTCACATACGAGGCATCTAAACGCAACGGTAAGTTGAAGTCACACTGAATTGTACCGCACTGCCAGATACGGCCTAAGCAGTCTTTCAATGAAAATTCAATTTTTGGACCGTAGAATGCGCCTTCACCGGGTTGTAAATCCCAAGATAAGCCAGCAGCATCCAAAGCATCCGCCAAAGATTTTTCCGCCACATCCCAAAGTTTGTCATCACCGACACGTTTTTCAGGACGTGTTGATAATTTCATTTGCACTTCTTCAAAGCCAAAGTCTTTATATACATCAAGCGTTAACTTGATGAAATCTGCAACTTCCTGACCAATTTGTTCAGTGGTACAGAAAATGTGTGCATCATCTTGGGTAAAGCCACGAACACGCATAATGCCGTGTAAAGAACCCGATGGTTCGTTACGGTGACATGAACCAAATTCCGCTAAACGAATTGGCAGGTCACGGTAAGATTTCAAGCCTTGGTTAAAGACTTGTACGTGACATGGGCAGTTCATTGGTTTTACTGCATAGTTACGACTCTCAGAATGCGTCGTAAACATGTTTTCAGCATAGTTTGCTGCGTGACCTGATTTTTCCCAAAGCGAGAAATCCACAATTTGTGGGGTTTTAATCTCTTGGTAACCATTGTCTTGCTGAACTTTACGCATGTACTGTTCAAGCACTTGGTAAATGGTCCAACCATTGGCATGCCAGAACACCATACCCGGTGCTTCTTCTTGCATATGGAATAGATCTAATGCTTTACCAATTTTACGATGGTCACGTTTTTCCGCTTCTTCAATACGTTTGATATAAGCCGCAAGCTGTTTTTTATCTGCCCACGCTGTACCATAAATACGTTGAAGTTGTTCGTTTTTCGCATCACCACGCCAGTAAGCGCCTGACATTTTGGTCAATTTGAATGCTTTTAAGAATTTTGTGTTCGGTACGTGCGGACCACGGCACATATCCAAATAGTCTTGATGGTAGTACAAGCCCATTTGGGTTTCTTCAGGCATGTCTGCGATCAAGCGAAGTTTATAATCTTCACCACGTTTGGTGAATTCTGCAATCACTTCATCACGTGGGGTCATTTTCTTAATGACATCGTAATCTTGATCGATGAGCTTTTTCATACGCTCTTCGATGGCAGCCATATCATCTGGTGTAAATGGCTTTTCACTGAAGATATCGTAATAGAAACCATCTTCAATGACTGGACCAATCACCATCTTTGCTTCTGGGAACAATTGCTTGACAGCATGACCCACCAAGTGTGCGCAAGAGTGACGAATAATCTCTACGCCTTCTTCATCTTTAGGCGTAATGATTTGCAGCGTCGCATCTTCAGTGATCAAGTCAGATGCATCGACCAAGCGATCGTTTACACGACCTGCAACGGTGTTTTTTGCAAGACCTGGACCAATGCTCAGCGCAACGTCCATAACAGATACGGCGTGATCAAACTGCTTTTGATCGCCATTCGGCAAAGTAATAATTGGCATAAAAAATCCTTAAGGAGTGATGCCCCGTACCATAGGGCATTTCACCGCGAGATTATGATCGAGGAAAACCTCAAAAGATAAAATCGGTGCAATAAATCTAAGTGCGAAAATTTTACACCCTTAATGATTTTTTATAAACCATTCCATAGGATTAAACACAAAACAGTGCTATTTTTTTTCGTTTAGCTTTCTAATCCTGCTGTTTTTTAAATATTGTCGCTGTTATTTTCATTTTTAAGCCCATCTTGGCATGGATTCATCGATGCTTTAAACACTCAATTGCATATTGCATATTCAAATTGAACCTATTTTTAACGCAAAGTGCTGTCATTCAATTCAAAGCAGAGCAATCTTTCATCGATAAAAGCAAATTTTAAATTTTTCAATGTAATGCTTATCACTTTTCAAATAAGCACAATTTTTCGACTAAAGGATTAAAGCATTTACTCTAAAAAGCACATATCTTTTGGGTAGGAATTATAAAAATGATGAACACGGAGTTAGAATCATGTCGAGCGCGTACGATGCATTACCTCGCACCCCTGCCAATTTTGTTGCTTTATCGCCTTTACGTTATTTAGAACGTGCTGCCTATATTTATCCCGATCAAGCAGCCATGATTCACGGCGCGCGACGTATTACTTGGCGTGAAAAATACAACCGTTGCCGTCAATTTGCAGACCAACTCACCAACTTAGGGGTCGGTAAAAACGATACGGTTTCTGTGCTTTTACCGAACGTTCCTGCCATGTTGGAGGCGCATTTTGCGGTGCCTATGGCGGGTGCTGTACTGAATACCTTAAACACGCGTTTGGATGCCAAAACTTTGGCATTTATGCTCGAACATGCCGAATCTAAAGTACTGTTGGTCGATCCTGAATTTGCAGGTTTGGCACAAGAGGCTTTGGCATTGATATCCCAAGACATCTATGTCATTGATGTTGCGGATGCTGAATACGAACATCATGCCAATGCAATTTCAATAGGTGAAATTGAATACGAAGACTGGCTCAAAGGTGGCGATGCCAATTTTGACTGGCAACTTCCGCAAGATGAATGGGATGCCATCAGTTTAAGTTACACCTCAGGCACGACCGGTAATCCGAAAGGCGTGGTGTATCACCATCGTGGGGCATACATTAACGCAGCCAGCAATATCATTGCTTGTGGGATGACCCCGCGTGCCACCTATTTATGGACACTTCCGCTATTCCACTGTAATGGTTGGTGTTTCGGTTGGACCATGGCAGCCAATGGTGGAACCAATATCTGCTTACGTAAAGTCGACCCTGAATTGATCTTTAAATTGATTGCTGAACATAAAGTCGATTATTTCTGTGGTGCACCGATTGTGCTTTCCATGATGATCAACACGCCTGAAGAAAAACGCCAAAAAATCGAACATCGTGTTGAAGTGATGGTGGCCGGTGCTGCACCTCCTGCTGCAATCATTGAAGGGATGCGTCATTTAGGCGTGAATGTGACCCATGTTTATGGTTTGACCGAAACCTATGGCCCATCTGCACTGTGTGCTTCGCAAGCTGGCTGGAGTGATTTATCCATTCAAGAACAAGCGCAACTGCATTCACGTCAAGGTGTACCATATCCACTGCAAGATGGTATGAAAGTGATCGACCCTGAAACCATGCAACCGGTCCCGCATGATGGTCAAACCATGGGAGAAATCATGTTCCGTGGCAACATCGTGATGAAAGGTTATTTGAAAAATAAACAAGCCACTGAAGAAGCCTTTGCCGGTGGCTGGTTCCATACCGGTGACTTGGCCGTGTGTCAGCCCGATGGCTATGCCAAAATCACCGACCGCTCTAAAGATGTGATTATTTCAGGCGGTGAAAATATTTCATCACTCGAAGTCGAAGAAGTGCTGTACCAACACCCTGCCGTAATGACCGCAGCTGTCGTGGCAAAACCTGACCCACGCTGGCAAGAAGTCCCATGCGCCTTTATTGAGTTAAAAGAAGGTAAAGAGGCGACGGCTGAAGAAATTATTGAATTCTGTAAACAACATTTGGCCCGTTTTAAAGTCCCAAAAGATGTGGTGATTACTGAAATTCCAAAAACCTCGACCGGCAAATTACAAAAATTCGTTCTTCGTGATTGGGCCAAAGAGCGCTCGGTGGGTGAATTTAGCTAATCTATTTTTGTTTTCCGATTTGCACCGAAAATGAAAAACAAAAAATGACCCGTATGGGTCATTTTTTATATTGGCGATGAAGATTAACAATTATAAAGCTGAAAATTCACGTCGAATCAAAATCGTTTGTTGGCAAATGCCTTCCGCGCGGTGCTGTTGTTCAAACACTTCAGGACGCATCACCTCAAAGTGGTCAAAAAAACTAATTTCTTCATTATTGATGTCATAGATCAGCGAGTGATTGCCCACACCATCTGGCATATCGTAATACACAATTGCCCAATGGTTTTGCTCAACAGCATCTTTCAATTCCACATAGCTCAATGGCGCTAAAATCGGGATTTGTAGACGTTCAGCTTCGGCATAACTCGGCAGTTCTTTCGGATCTTTATGCAAGTCTTCAGCCGTATGAAATACGACTTTGAATCCCATTTTCTTCAAGCCGACCGCAAGCCCAATGGTAAAAGTCCCATCCTCTTGATCATAGCCACAGACTTTCGCCAAATCAGCGATATCCAGTTCAATATCGCAATGTTGCAACAGCATCCACACGGCATAGATCCCGCAATTGGCAGGCAAATTTTGCAATTGTTCAGGAATATCTAAACTCATTCGGTTGGCTCATCTATGGATATTGTCAGAGAAAATACAGGATAAAAAAGCGACCTGAATAGGTCGCCTTTTTAGATTCAAGCTACAACTTACTTAAGTGTTGTCCGAGATTAAAGCCACTTGTTGAATATAATTGAACATATTCAATTTTGACTTCGCAACCGCTTCTTCACCCAAGTTTTGTTTAATGTCACGTTGTACACGTAAAATATGCTGACGAATCGGATGATGCTCAGCCGCATTAAACATTTTCATGAATTCTTTAATCGCAGGGTCACCTTGAGCAATCATACGATCGACCCAACGATGCAACTGCGCAGTTTTCTTTAACCCTTGTTTTGGGGTTAAATAAGATAAGATCACGCTTTCATCTTCATTACGCAACAGTTTACCAATGCGTAAGAATTGACGACGACGTGCTTCACCTGAGGTAATTGAGCGTACATCTTCTAAAGCTTCGATCAGACGCTCTTCCACAGGAAGATTTTTAATTTGTTTCGGACTCAATTCAGCGAGTCTTTCACCCAAAGCAGCCATGCGGTGCACAGCTTTCTTTTGTTCGGTTTTGCTTGCACGTCCTTCTAAAGACTCAAAGTCATCTTCAGTAAAACGTTGCGTTCGACGTGCCACAGTTATTCTGCCTCGTAAAATTTTGCTGCGAATAGCGCTTGAATCTCAGACGAAGCTTTTTCTTCATCTGCACCCTCAACCACCAAACGCAAAGTAGTACCTTTGCCTGCACCGAGCATCAGCAAAGACATAATGTTTTTGGCATCAACCAATTTATCGCCCTTACCAATTTGGATTGAACTGCGAAATTTAGTCGTGACTTCAATGAGCTTGCCAGAAGCACGCGCATGTAATCCTAATTTGTTAATAACGTCAACAGTTGTGTCAATCATGACCAGTGCTTCATTTCTCTATGCAAGACTTGAATAGACCATTTTGCCTCAAGTGCTTTTTTTAGTCTATCTACAATATATACAGAACGGTGTTGACCGCCCGTACAGCCAATCGATACCGTAATATAATGGCGATGCCCTTCTGCAAATGCAGGCAACCATTTTTCTAAAAACTGATTCAAATCTTGGAACATTTCATGGGTTTGTTCAAAGCTGTTGAGAAAGCGTTGAACTGGTTCATCTAAACCCGAGTATGGACGAAGTTCATTGTCCCAATGTGGATTCGGCAAATGACGCACATCAAAAATAAAATCTGCATCCAATGGAATACCGTGTTTATAGCCAAAGGATTGTAAAATCACAATCAGCTTGTCCACCTGTCCAAGCTTGGATAATAAGGTATCTTTTAAGTCATGAACACTTTTATCTGACGTATCAATCTGTACCGTGGCTTTCATCTGAATCGGACGAAGTAGTTGTTTCTCTTCTTGGATACATTGATTCAGACTTTTAAAACGATTGGCCAAGGGATGCGGACGACGTGATGCACTAAAACGTGCAATCAACTCTTGATCTTTGGTAGTGAGATAAATCACATCCACTTCGCCATGTTTTTGCAGTTGCTGAAAGACTTGATCAAACTCTTGCAAGTCGGCACGTGTGCTTCGTACATCCACACCCAATGCCAACTGCTCTAAGTTATTTTCTTGATCGAGCTTTCCCACAATTTCAGGCAATAATGCCAAAGGCAAATTGTCGATACAGTAATAACCGAGATCTTCAAGTACCTGTAATGCAGATGACTTCCCTGATCCTGATTGTCCTGTCACGATTAATATGCGCTTCATGCATGATTACCTATCATTCAATTCAAGTTAAGCGCTGTGGCTCACTTGTAAATTATCGATTAAACGGGTTTTGCCCAGTTTGGCTGCAACAAACAGCACCACATCCTGATCAAACTGTTCCACCGTTTGTAGCATAGGACTGCGTGCTTCCACATAATCCACTTCAAAACCCTGTGCTGTAAGATCAGCACGAATCTGAGCCAAGACATCAGTCAAAGCTTGACCATTTTTTAAGTCTGTTTCAGCAGCTTTCAGTGCTTTATAAATCGCAGGTGCGGTTGCACGATGCTCTTCAGACAAATAGCCATTACGTGAACTTAAAGCCAAGCCATCTTCTGCACGCGTAATCGGCACACCAATCACTTCAATGGGCATGTTTAGATCTTGCACCATTTGCTTAATCACCGCCAATTGCTGATAGTCTTTTTGACCAAAGAAGGCAAAGTTCGGTTGCACAATATTAAACAGTTTCGTCACCACCACAGCCACGCCATCGAAATGACCTGGACGCTGTGCACCACATAAGTCGTTGGTAATTTCAGACACGCTGATGGTGGTCAGTCGTTTGTTTTTACCGTACATCTGCTCTACAGAAGGTGCAAAAATGATGTCACAACCGACATCAGCCAACAAATTGCTGTCTTGTTCCAATGTTCGTGGGTAGCTATCGAAGTCTTCATTCGGCCCAAACTGAATCGGATTGACAAAGATACTGACCACCACCACATCACATATTTTGCGGGCTTCACGAACCAGATTTAAATGACCTTGGTGAAGATTCCCCATCGTTGGCACAAAACCAATGGTTTTACGAGATTGGCGTGCGCTACTCAGTGATGCAGATAAACCTTGAATGGTTGTTTCAGTTTTCATTTTTACAGCTCAACTTGTTACAATTCGACTTAACTGTTCAATATGGACTCAAATTTACAAGACTTAAATCAGACTTATAGCTCAACCTGAAACATATGCTCTTTGGCTGGGAAAGACTGATCCTGTACCGCAGCATGATAGGCTTTGAACGCATCTACAATCGCAGTTTCACCGGATTGTTCTTTCATAAAGTTACGGACAAAACGCGCCACTTTTCCGAAGGTTAAACCCAACATGTCTTGAACCACCAAGACTTGACCGTCGGTATCGGCACCCGCACCAATACCAATCACAGGTACGGTTGGGAACAATTCCGTGATTTCTTTACCGAGTTGTGCTGGCACACATTCAAGTAACAGCACTGCTGCACCGGCTTCAACCACCGCTTTACAGTCTGCAATCAATTGATCCGCTGCATCACGGGTTTTAGCTTGCAATTTATAACCGCCGAATACATGCACCGATTGCGGGGTTAAACCCAGATGCACACACACTGGAATACCATTACGAGTCAAAGTCGCAACCGTTTCACTGAGCCAAGCACCACCTTCGATTTTGATCATCTGCGCGCCGGCTTGCATCACGGTTTTGGCATTGATCAAGGCATCATTTAAGGTGGCATAACTCATAAACGGTAAATCCGTCATAATAAAAGAATGCTGATTACCACGGCGTACATTCGCCGTATGGTAAGCCATGTCCGCCACATTGACAGGCAATGTTGAGTCATGCCCTTGTACCGTCATTCCCAATGAATCACCAATGAGAATAGAATCAATTTCAGCAACTTCCATTGCTTTTGCCATACTTGCATCGTAGCAAGTCAAACATGAAAATCTGCGACCTTGCTGTTTGAATTGTCTTAAATCGCTGAGACTAATCATTAAGATGTCCTCTAACACAGTTCCTTAGAACATTCTAAAATTAAATATTGATCCAAGACGGGTCTGCAAGCACGGTCAAAGTCGACTGCTTGAGAACATCTAAATCCTTAATGGGTTGACCCCGTACAACCAGTTCAGGGTCTAAATCTAACAATGGCACCAACACGAAATCTCGCTCAAGCACACCCACATGCGGTACGGTTAAACGTTCATTTTCAATGCTGTCTTGCGCATAAATCAGTAAATCTAAATCCAGTGTCCGTTCACCCCAATGGCGCAAACGCACACGTCCTGACTCTTGTTCAATTTTTTGTAATTGATCGAGCAAATCCAGTGGTGCAAGATCGGTCTTAAGTTGCACCACCGCATTATGATAATGCGGTTGATCTTGCGGTCCCATCGGGGGGCTTTGATACAGCTTAGACGCTTTGACTTGCCCCAAGCATGCCAACTTTCGCACCGCCTCAGCCATAATCTGCTGAGAATCCCCTAAATTACTCCCTAAGCCAATATAGGTCAGCTGACTCATTGTGTTGGACCAAAAACCACTTGTTTCAAATCACGTTGTACACGTCGACGTTTTAGAATCGGATGATCCGCATGAATCGTTCCTGGTTCGACCTGTGCCACTGGCGCACGACCACCACGTGAATCTCGATTGTTCTCGTAAGGCTGTGCAGCCGGCTTACGCGAACGACGGCTACGAGATTCCGTTTCTTTCACCAAAGGCTCAATGCGTGCAGATACTTGCTCTTCAGGCACCTGTTCAGCACTGGAAGCTTTACGACGACTCTTATTGCGTTGACGGTTATATTGACCAATCGCACGTTCTTTTTCGTCATTCGACATGACTTGGTAGCTTTCCCACCAAATGCCCATGCCTTGCGTGGTTTCATCACCTGATTTTTCACGCAGCAACATAAAGTCAAAGCCGGCACGGAAACGCGCATGACTCGACAGTGCTTGTATTTGCTGTGGTTTTGGATTCAGCAAACGGGTTTGCATTTCCCACACTTCACGAATAAAGGTTTCAGCAAAACGGGGAATAATAGTGCGTGTCGCTTGACGTTTTAGAACATCCAAACCGGCTTGGGCACGTGCTTCAGCAGCTACGGTACCTTTATTGGCATAAAATTCACAACGCTCTAAAAATGGCTTCCACAACAACACCGCATAGAAAAATGCCGGATTGATGGTTTTGCCCATTTGAATCCGTTGATCGGTATTTTTTGCGGCACGTTCCATAAATGGATTGATGACCGGTGGAATATCAGCAAATAACTGCTTCCAAATCCCGAACTCGATCAACATTGGCATCACACGATTGAGATGTCCCATGGTAAACAGTTTTTGCGATTCATCATAGAGACGATGCGGTGACACATCACGCAATAACATGGTCAATTCAGGGGTAAAGACCTTGAGAATGGCAGGATCAATACTGAAATTCAGTTTTGCTGCGAAGCGCAGGGTCCGCAACATACGTACCGGGTCTTCTTCAAAACGCAACGTTGGATCACCCAAGAGGCGTAAAGTTTTGCTTTTAATGTCATCTATGGCATTACAGAAATCGAGCACAATGCCTTTGCGGGGTTGATAATACATCGCATTGATCGAAAAATCTCGACGCACGAAATCCTCTTCAATGCTGCCCCAATTGTTATCACGCAAAATCATGCCTGAAGCTGACGTCACCGCTTTCTTTGGCGGTGCTCTAAATGTTGCCACTTCAATCAACTCACGCCCTGAATAAACATGCGCAAGCTCAAAACGTCGACCAATAATACGGCAACGTCGTCCGAATACTTCTTTAATTTGAGAGGGTGTTGCATTGGTTACGGCATCAAAATCCTTGGGTTCTAAACCCAACATTAAGTCTCGTACCCCACCACCAACGATATAGGCTTCATAGCCTGCTTTTGTTAAAGAATCAATAACATCTAAAATCGAAGAAGGTAATTGAGTGGTGGATAATCCACACTTTGACGCGTGCAAAGTTTGCAAAAGACGCTGTCTCCTACGTCAGGACGTAAAAATCATAATTATGCTAATCATATCTCTAACACAATCAAAGGGCAATTTGATTATCTGAATCTTGCGGGCAAACTTACAACTTTCATGCGCATCGGCACTCTTTCATTTTTACTGCAATTGAGTGAATGCTGATTTATAAACTTAAACGTGATCGATTCTTTTCCACTAACTTTGGGCCAATGCCTTTAACATTTTCAAGCTCAGCAATGCTTTTAAATTTTCCATGCTGATCTCGATACTCAATAATCATTTGCGCTTTCTTTTCCCCGACGCCATTCAGTTGTTGCAATTCCGTCAGATTGGCAGAATTTAAATGCACTTTGTCATTTGAACTCAATGCGCCCTGTGCTTGAATGGAATTCGAAGATTTGGCTCTAGCTGACTTTAAATTAGATTTCGATCCACTTGATTTGGATAAATTGGGTTTGGAGAGATAATAATTTGGATCATTGGCTTTTAATTGAGCATCGGCCTTTTCTTGCTCGGCTTTCCATTTCAGATAAGACTGATCAAACTGCTGGGCATAAACGGTATTTGACCCGGTAGCACTGATCAAAAGAATCACAAAACACACGAAATTAAAAGTATTCAACTTCATCGCTCAGCCCTGCTTATTGTTTTTTATTGGATTAATTTTGGGTTGAATGAATAACATCCATGCAACCCGATTGTTTGATTATTTCATTCAGTTCAGTCATCACTGGATTTCCAACCAAGCTATAGTGATCACCGAACTACAGATTTCACCGTTTTGGCTTACACAAAAGAATGTCTCAAATTAAGCTTTCGATTGTGCACGAAGAAAGACTTTGGCTTGATCCCACAACTGATCCATTTCCTGCAAACTCATCTGTTCTAGATCTCTGTGCTGTAGCGCCACTTGATCTTCAATATATTTAAAGCGTGATTTAAACTTGTGAATGGTGCTTAACAATGCCATTTCACTCGATATACCGAGTTTACGTCCAACATTGATTAATGAAAATAAACAATCCCCAAATTCATCCTGCATTTCATCGGAATTATTGTGAAGTACAGCTTCATTAAACTCAGCCAATTCCTCTTCCAACTTGCCATAGGCATCTGCGACATGTTCAAAATCAAAGCCAATTTTTGCGACATTTTTTTGAATATTTTCCGCTTGAATTAAAGCAGGTGCGTGTTTGACTTGATCTAAACGAGATTTTGGCTTGCCTTGTTTTTCTGTGGCTTTAATGTTCTGCCAGAGACTCGTCACCTCTTGCTCAGTCATCGTTTCATATTGCTCAGCTTGAAATACATGTGGATGACGGCGAATTAATTTTTCACATATTGTTTCCACCACATCATTAAAATCAAAAGCCCCTTGCTCACTGTACATCTGTGCCTGAAACACCACTTGTAACAACAAATCACCTAACTCTTCTTTCACATGCTCAGCATCTCCTGAGCGCACAGCCTCTTCAACCTCATAGGCTTCTTCAATCGCATAACGGGTCAAAGATTCAGGGGTTTGTGCTTGATCCCATGGGCATTTTTCTCGAAGCGTTTGCATGATATTGAGTAAATTTTGCATAAAAAGACCTGAACGATTAAATACGAAATAAATGAGATGACTTGAAAAAGATGTTGAAATTATGCTCAACTGCAGATCATTAAAATATTAACAACACATATATCTGCAAAAAAATAAAAGGACTTAAAAACATGACACAGAGTATTTTCATTAGTGGTGCAGCACAAGGCATTGGGGCAGCGATAGCACGCTTATTTTATCAAAAAGGCTATAAGGTCGGCATCTATGACATTAACGCTGTTCAGGCACAGCAATTGGCAGAACAACTCGGATCCAATGCCAAAGCGGGCTTACTCGATGTCGCCAACTATGAAGATTGGCAAAATGCTTTGGCTGAATTTAGCACTTGGGCAGGTGAACTGAATATTTTAGTCAATAATGCAGGGATTTTATATTCAGGTGATTTTGAAAAAACCGATATTCAAGCCCATCATCGAACTATCAACATTAACGTCAATGGCGTACTGAATGGCTGTCATGCCGCACTGCCCTATTTAAAACAAGCTTCTTTCGCACGGGTCATTAATCTATCCTCAGCTTCTGCCATTTACGGTCAAGCCGATCTGATTTCCTATTCTGCGAGTAAATTTGCAGTCCGAGGCATCACCGAAGGCTTAGATGTGGAATGGCAAAAATACGGTATTCGTGTGCTTGATGTCATGCCCTTGTTTGTACAAACTGCGATGGTCAAAGACATGGATGCAGGCACTATTCAAAATATGGGCGTAAAGCTTAAAGCTGAAGACGTGGCAGCACAAATTTATAAAAGTGCCACTGCAAAAGATCGGGTGACTCTACCGACCCATCATCCTGTTGGCTTTGAAGCGGGAGTGATGTATCACTTGTCTCGATTCAGCCCGCAAGCCGTTAATCGCATCAGCAATCTTTTTTTAAGCAAAAAGAAATAATTTTTGCAACCAACATAAAAGTATATTAAAAAAAAAGCCTGCTCAAGCAGGCTTTTCTCTAGTTAAGTTCAATATCAGTTACCTTGAACCAAACGACGTGCACTAATGATGCCCGGCTGTTGCTCTAAACGTGCCAACAGACGTGATAATTGTGCCAAGCCTTTCACTTCAATCAACAACTTCATATTGGCAATACCATCCAATTCAGAAATGGTATTGACCTGTCGAATATTGATTTGATCGGAGAAAATCACTTGAGTCAGATCTTTCAACAAACCACGGCGGTCATACGCTTCCACCACAATCTGTACACTCTGACCACGTGTGGGTTGCATTTCCCAATCGGCTTCGACTGCACGCTCAGGTTCCTGACTGATCATACGCATATAGTCTGGACACGCCACTTTATGAATACTGACCCCACGGTTTAAAGTGATATAGCCTGCAATCGACTCACCATGTACAGGTTGACAGCATTGCGCAATGTGTAGTTCCACATTGTCCAAACCATCAATCAAAATACCATGTGCCGACAAGGTATGACTGGCACGCGGATTCAAAGTTGGTTTAAGCACCAGTTCAGGTTCATCCTGATCCAGATGCATATGACGATTGACCTGATTAATCAAGGCATGAAGGCTAATGTCGCCACTGACCAAAGACACCAAGATGTCTTCACCGGTTTTGACATTGAAATGCTGACAATAGTCATTCAAATCAATACTTTTCGGGTGAATCGCCAAACGAGAGAGCTCTTTGGCCAGCAGTTCACGACCGACTTCAAGATTTTTACTGCGGTCTTGTTGGCGGAACCAGTGGCGTAATTTGTCACGTGCACGTGAAGTCTTGATATAACCTAAAGAATTCACCAACCAATCTCGATTTGGTTCACGGTCTTTCTTGGTTAAAATCTCAACTTGTTCACCGGTTTTTAAGGTGTAAGTTAAAGGTACATAACGTTGATTAACCCGTGCGGCATAACATTTATTGCCGACTTCAGTATGCACATGATAAGCAAAGTCTAAAACAGTTGAATTACGCGGTAATTCTTTAATGTCGCCATCACGACTAAACACATAAATCTTTTCAAAGTCTTCAAAATCTTGAAGCTGATCAAAGCTTTCAGTTTCATCTTCATTCGGATGACCACTGGTTTCGTTGCGCTCTTGATAATGCTCAAGTACCGAACGCAATGAATGTAAGCGATGATTAAATGAATAATCCGTGGTTTTCGAGCCTTCTTTATAATTGAAGTGCGAACACACCCCTAGCTCCGCTTCATTGTGCATTTCATGGGTACGAATTTGAATCTCTAAGGATTTATTTTCCGCAATCACCGCAGTATGCAATGAACGGTAGCCATTGGCTTTTGGGTTGGTAATATAGTCATCAAACTGATGCGGAATATGACGCCAAATTTGGTGCACGATCCCGAGGGTGTGATAACACTCAGGCACTTCATCCACCAAAACACGTAAAGCACGAATGTCATAAAGCTGATCAAAGCTCAAATTCTTGCTTTTCATTTTTCGGTAGATCGAATAAATATGTTTGACCCGTCCTGAAATTTCCGCCCGAATGCCATGTTCCGACAACTCGCCACGTAATTTATCCACCACAAACTGAATATATTGCTCACGCTCGAGTCGTTTTTCATTGAGTAAAGATGCGATTTCTTTATAGCGTTCAGGAGCCAAATAACGGAAGGCTAGATCTTCAAGCTCCCATTTCAGTTGTGCAATACCCAAACGGTGTGCCAAGGGTGAGTAAATGGTCAAAATCTCACGTGCCACACGTTCTTGGCGTTCACGGGTCGAATGTGCCAACTCACGCAGGGCCAAAGTACGTTCAGCCAGCTTAATCAGCACAACACGCACATCTTCGGTGACCGAAATCAGCATTTTATAAATGCCAGTCAAATGCTCACGTTGATTGTTATTGAAATGGTCTTCTAGACGTTTATTTTTTTCTATCAGCTCAGACAGTTTACCCATCGCCAAAGTGCCTTTGACGAGGTTATAGACATTTTCACCAAATTGCTTTTTGATTTCCTCAAGTGTGGTAAACCCCTCACGCACACTCCGGTACAGCATCGCGGCTGATAAAGTATCTTCATCAACATGCAGATGCGCCAAAATATCCGCCATACCCAAGCCTGTGGCAAAGGTATTGGTTTTATGATTGATGGTGGCACTCAGTTCTTTTTGCAGAACTGTTTGAGCCACTTGTTCTAATTGTTTAAGTTCAATACCGTCTAAAATGACACGCGCACGGTCGAGCCAAGTCGCCAATCCCAATTGCGCTTCAGCGGCATGTTCTACAGTCGTTTCCTCAGATAACTCGGTGAGTCGTCCAGGTAACTGTTCACGAACTGTGACCATACCATTCTCCTTTAAATCTACTCTTCATTATATTCAAAATAATATGCAAAATATTCAAACTAAATCTTGGCTTTAACTTTTCTCAAATAAAGCAATAGATTCAACATGCCCCGTATGGGTAAACATGTCCATAACACCCGCTTTTTTTAATTGATATCCATGTTGTACTAATAGTCCAGCGTCTCTCGCTAATGTAGCAGGATTACATGACACATAAACGATTTTTTTTGCACCAAAATTAGGCACATGCTGCATAATTTCCTCTGCGCCTGCGCGTGGAGGATCTATTAATAGTGCATCAAAACCTTGATTTGCCCAAGAATGTTGCGAGAAATCTTTTGTTAAATCTTGTGAATAAAATTTAACATTGGTGATGCCATTTTTCAGTGCATTTTCTGTACCTCGCTTCACCATATCTTCACTACCTTCAACACCCACGACTTCACCTTGCGAACCGACTTGACGTGCCAATGGCAATGAAAAATTACCCAAACCACAGAACAAATCCAAAACACGTTGACCCTGCTGCAGTTCAAGCAAATCACATGCCAGTTTGACCATTTGTGGGTTCACCGTTGGATTGACTTGGGTAAAATCTGTCGGATGAAACCCAAATTCCACATCAAATTCATCTAAACGGTAATGTAATCGCATCGCAGCATTCGGATCATCCACACGATGCACACTGCTTGGTGTCGAAGGTTGCAAATACAATTGCCATTGTCTATCTAACGCAAATTGCGTCAATAGGTTGACATCAGCTTGATTTAATTTATTGATATGCCGAACCAGTAAAGCCACCTCTTGATCACCCTTAGCCAGTTCAATATGTCCAATATCCGATTTACCTTTCAAATTTTGTAAGAGCTTGCGGATTTCAGGCAATGCTTGATCAAGCTCAGCATCTAAAATTTTACAGGTGTGAATTTCAGTGAGGCGATTACTTTGCGCTTCACGAAAACCCATCAACACCTTGTCTTTATTGGGTAAATAACGCACCCCAATACGGGCTTTGTGACGGTAATCAATACGGGTTGAACGCAAGGGCTCAAGCCATTGTTCAGGCTGAATCCCGGCAAAGTGCTCAAAATGAGATTTGAGCACGTCTTGCTTTAAGCGAATTTGTTCATCCGGTTGAATATGTTGCATGCTACAGCCACCACATACCCCGAAATGCGGACAAATCGGGGCAATTCGGTGTGGATTTGGCTCGCTAATCAGTTGAATACTGTCTGCTTCTTCGAGTTTTTTGGCTTGATTGGTAATTTGAGCTTCAACCGTTTCACCCGGCAAAGCATAGCGAATAAAGACTTTTTTGCCCTGCTTATTGCTCGGATGATCCATTCCTTCGGCATAGTGTGCGATCCCTCGCCCTTCGTGTGAAAGTCTCTCAACTTTAAACATATAACGGGGAAGCTGAGATGGGCGAGATGTTGCTCTATGTTTCAAAGGAATACCTAATATTGAATGTCTGGAGGTTGAATCGTTTCAAAATCTGATGCTGTAAAATCAGTCTGTTTCGACGTGGTTTGCCATACCTGCAAAAATTCTTTTTGCTGTGGCTGACCTTGTAGATAATGAATGGTGGCTTGGATCCATAAACGATGATCTTCTGGCAGGATTTGACCTTTCAACAGTAAGAAGCGTAAATACACCAACCACGTATTGAGCACATCCCCCTCACAATAACTGGTCATTTCAAGCCATTGCTGATTGCGAACATACTCAGGGATCAAATAGCTTGCTGGACCACGTTTACCGGGATAACCCAGCAAATGGGCAATATCGTCTAACTTTTGAAAGTTGCGCCCATTAAACATGGCCATAATGTCCATCAAATCGATATGACGATGATGGTAGCGGTTCTGATAATTATTATAACGCTTTTGCGAATCAATTTCGCCTTGATCGAACAAACTCGGTGCAGATAAACCATGGTACATGGCACGGAATAAAATTACCGGCAAATCAAACTGTGAACCATTCCAACTCACCAAAGTCGGATTACGCTTTTGAAAAATAGAGAAAAATTTCTGTAAAATTTCAGCTTCCGAGTTGTGCTCGCGGCTAAAAGAGAACAGTTTCATCTCAGCTTTTTCATCAACCCAAAGGCCTGAAATACATACAATTTCATGCAGGGGCAAGCGTTGAAAATCACTGCCTGATTCTTGACGGCGCAGTTTGGTCAGCGCTTGCTCAAGATCACCTTCGGGAAGATCCAAGCCATATAAATGCGCTCCCGATTTTAGATCAGTTAAGGTTTCGATATCGAACACTAAAACAGGAAGACGCATAAATAGACTCTTATATTTAATTTAATCCTCTACAGAGAACAGCCCTGTAGACAAATAGCGATCACCACGATCACATACAATACACACAATCACCGCATCTGGATGCTGTTCTGCGATTTTAACCGACGCCCATACTGCACCGCCTGAAGAGGTGCCTGCACTGATGCCTTCTTGACGTGCCAATTGACGTGCCGTTTTTTCCGCTTCAATTTGCGGAATATCCATAATTTGATCGACACGGGCTGGATCAAAAATGGTTGGTAAATATTCGGTGGGCCAACGGCGAATACCCGCGATATTTGAACCTTCAGAAGGTTGTAAACCAATGATCTGAATATTGGGATTTTGCTCTTTCAGGTATTTGGAAATTCCCATAATTGTGCCAGTAGTACCCATAGAGCTTACAAAATGGGTAATTTTACCGCCGGTTTGCTGCCAAATTTCAGGACCCGTGGTGAGGTAATGCGCTTCAACATTGTCCGGATTACCAAATTGATTCAGCACCAAGCCCACGCCATCTTTTTGCATTTGCAGCGCCATATCACGGGCTTCTTCCATGCCTGTCGCTTCAATCAGCTCAGCACCATAGGCACGCATGGCATCTTTACGTTCTTGACTCGAATTGGCCGGCATGATGAGTTTCATTTTATAGCCACGCATGGCAGCAACCATCGCCAAAGCAATACCGGTATTGCCACTGGTGGCTTCAATCAAGGTATCGCCGGGTTTAATTTGCCCGCGCTTTTCCGCCTGCATAATCATGTTATAGGCTGGACGATCTTTGACTGAACCCGCTGGATTGTTGCCTTCCAATTTGGCCAACACTGTTGCTTGAGTATGACTCGCTAAACGCTGTAAACGCACCAAGGGGGTTTTGCCCACGAAATGGTCTAACAGAAAATCGTCCGCTGAAAAGTCAAATTGTGTATTACTCATTATTCGCACCTATATCGAGGTGCGGCTATTGTATGAAAAAATAAACTCAACTGCATTAACTTCAACGGCTTTTTATCGAATATGATTAAAGCTCAAGCATTTTAAACAAAGCATGCTAATATCCTGAGCATGGGGAATGAGCCGCTGAATACATGTCGAATTTCAACAATAAACTGTTCAAAAGATTAAAACTGAATCACGCTTATGGGCAATTGATTGCCTTGATTTTTGTACCGATTGTGGTGCTTGCCAGTGTCGGTTCTGCCTTGGTATTGACCGAAACCTCTAACTCTGCAAAATCTGAACAAAAATTTGCCGCCAATGCGGTGTTAAATCGTTACAAATTTACCGCAGAAAAGCTCACTTTAGCCTTGGAACGCAACCCCAGCATCGCGCAACAAGACCGTGCCAAAAGCATTCTGCAAAGCATGTTCAATGAAAAATATGTACTCAGCGTTGCCATCTTAGATCAGCATCAAAAAAAACATTTAGGGCTCGGCTATAACATTGACCGAGAATGGCCCAAATTCCCAACCAACGGTGCATTTTTTGGTCCGATTCAAACCGAGCATAACAACTTATATGGTATGCGCCTCAACACCCCATCAAATCATCCCAAATGGTTGGTGATTGAACTCGACAATCAACCGCTCGAAATTTCTCAATATCGGGTATTTGTGGTGCTGATCACTACGGGTCTACTGACCCTGCTGTTGTTGTTACTGTGTTTGAATTTTTATTCAAGACGGTGGATTGCACCGATGTACGAAATTCGGATGCAATTACAACGTTTAAATGCAGATACGCTTGATCAGCACATGGTGATTAACAGTACGGGTGAGCTGCGCCTGCTACAACGGGATATCGCCAATGTGGTGAAACGACTGCATTTCAGCTTCTTAGAACTCAAAGAACATACCGAACAAACCGAAGATGATTTGCGCCGCACATTGGACACCTTAGAAGTTCAAAACATTACTTATAAACAAGCGCGTGATCAGGCGATTTCATCCAATCAGGCCAAGTCTGTGTTCTTGGCCAATATTAGTCATGAGCTACGCACGCCATTAAACAGTATTGATGGTTTTATTCACCTGTTATTGCGTCAAGATAACCTCAGCAATGACCAGAGTTTGTATTTGCAAACCATTCGTAAATCTTCTGCGCATTTGTTGGCTTTGATTAATGACGTTTTGGATTTCTCAAAAATTGATGCCGGCAAACTTGAGCTTGAAACTGCACCCTTTGATTTAGAAGAAGCGATTTTCGATGTCATGGACATGCTCTCGCCTTTGGCGGCGCAAAAACAAATTGATATGGCATTCTACTTTGCTGACACCGTGCCGAAGCATGTGATTGGTGATGCTTTAAGGGTGAAACAGATTCTGACCAATCTGATTTCCAATGCGATTAAATTTACCCCCGATGGTGAAATCATTGTCCGTGCACGGATGGAGCATGATGATATTGGGCAGTGTTTATTGCATTTTAGCGTGCAAGACAGTGGTATTGGACTCAGTGGAACGGATCGTAAACGTTTGTTTGAATCTTTCTCGCAAGGCGATGCATCCGTCACTCGTCAGTTTGGTGGTACAGGACTCGGTCTTGCGATTTCCAAACAACTGGTCAATCTAATGCATGGTCAAATTGGTTTTGAAGACAACCAAGAGCGTGCGCCAACAGAAAAAGGTTCAACCTTTTGGTTTACTGCACAATTTATGGTGGATGAAGAAGAGATTGTGCATCCTGATTTCTCCGATATGCATGTTATTTCCTATTTGGCACACCCTGCCACCGCCAATGTACTGCGCCATTATTTAGAAAATTATCAGGTCGAGCATTTAGAAACCCAATCGATTTTAGATCTGTTTAGTCGACTGAATAGCAATCACATTGACCCTGAAAATACATGGCTCATTGTGGATCATAGTGGTGACACCGAAGCTCTACTGAAAGAAATTCGCGGGCGCTATCAAGGGCATATTGCGGTTTATGGCTATCAGATGGCGCTTGATTTAAACATGCTGAATGAATACAAGGCTCGTCCATTGTATCAACCGCTGAGTCGAACCTCACTGATTCATTTACTTGAAAACAAACCAATGTTTGAAGCTGAACCGCATGATGATTTAAAAGAACTGAACTTGCATGTCTTGGCAGTGGACGATCATTTACCCAATCTAATTGTACTTGAGGCTTTACTCGGGGAAATCAACGTCAAAACAACCAAAGCACAAAGCGGTCAGGAAGCCTTACAAATCTTGCAAGATCGCATCCAACAAGGGGCCAAACCCTTTGATCTGATTTTTATGGATATTCAAATGCCGGTGATGTCAGGGATTGATACCACACGTGCGATTCGCTCGCTTGAATCGACCCTCGATGGCTTAAAAATGCCGATCATTGCCCTCACCGCGCATGCGCTTGCCGATGAAAAACAAAAACTGTTAAAAGTCGGTATGGATGACTATGTCACCAAGCCGATTCAGATGGATCAAATCATTCAGATTCTAACCCATTGGACCAGCGACACATTTATCCAACCGAGCAAAGCACAAGAGAAAGTCACTAAAGCCGACAATATCGATCCGAGCATTTTAAATTGGAAGCAAAGTGTTCAGTTGGCTGCCAATAAAGAAGATTTAGCCCAAGACCTGATTAAAATGTTGGTGGATAGTTTTCCAACCGAACTCGGTGAAATTGAACAGTTGATTGAGCTTGAAGACTTTCCGCAACTTGAGCATGTATTGCATCGACTCTATGGCGCAACCCGTTATGTCGGTACGCCAAAACTGCAACAGGTCACGGGTGACTTTGAACAATTTGTTTCCACCTTACGTAAAGAACGTCGCAAAGCCGATGACAGCTTCATCCAAGAAACGCTCGACCGTTTAAATGAATTACAAGATGTGATTCATGACGTTGAACAAGCGGTTAAACAGGTTTTGTCGTAGCTAAAAAAGAGCCGTGTCAATGCTTGGATTTTTGAGTGACTGCACTGTCATCCATCTACAAATCAGCCATGCTATGCTCTATGGATGGAACAATAAATAAGAGTTGGGAAAATGGCTTTACTCCGTATCGAAAAAAATCAAGGCATTGCGACTGTTTACTTAAATCGTCCTGAAAAACGCAATGCCATGAGCTTTGCATTGCTCAAAGAATTGGTTGCGACCGCAAAAAAGATTAAAGCAGACCGCTCGATTCGCTGTGTCATTTTAACCGGTGAAGCATCAGTCTTTAGTGCCGGCATTGATTTGGCAGATTTAAACAATCCCAAGAATCGCGCCTATGCCGCTTGGGAGTTAGTGAAACCGGGGCAAAGTCTATTTCAAAAAGCCTTTCTGATTTGGCAAGAACTGCCTGTTCCTGTAATTGCAGCGATTGAAGGCTTTTGTTTTGGTGCAGGCATGCAGTTGGCTTTGGCTGCGGATATTCGAATTGCCCATCCTGCAACGCAAATGTCGATTATGGAAACCCGTTGGGGCTTGGTGCCTGATATGGGCTTAACTCGTTCAATCAAAGGCATCATTGGTGTTGACCTTGCTAAAGAACTATCTCTAACAGCACGTATTTTTGACGGTAACTATGCCAAAGAAATCGGCTTAGTCACCCATTTAGATGAATCACCATTGGTGAAAGCTCAAGCCATTGCAGAAGAGATGTTACAACGCTCACCTGATGCCTTGGCTGCGGTTAAACAAGTGCTTGATGCAATGGAGCATCAACCTAAAAAATCATTACGTTTAGAAAAAATTTGGCAACTCAAATTACTACTCGGTAAAAACAGCCAAATCGCACGTAAAAAGGATAAACATCCTGAGGTGGAATTTTTACCGCGTCAGTATAAATAATCTCTCAATTTTGAAGTGAATAAATTAAATCAAGGATGGAAAACGGTTCAATGCATTTAAATCAAGACACGCCCATTGCATTTTTAGGGATGGGACTCATGGGCAGTCGTATGAGTACTCGACTGCTTCAAGCCGGTTATTCCGTTGCGGTATGGAATCGTACCGCTTCAGCCTGTGACCCGTTGCTTCAACACGGTGCAATCTTGCTTGATTTCAATCAAATCGCTAACTATCCCCTGATTTTAATCTGCCTATCGGATGATGCTGCTGTCGATTCGGTCTTTAGCCAAATTGAAAATCAGCTACAAGCCAATCAAGTGATTGTGGATTTTTCCAGTCTGTCTGTGGATAAAACCCTACAACTTGCGGAAAAGTCACAGAACCGAAATGTGCACTGGATCGATTCCCCTGTGTCTGGCGGTACTGCAGGTGCTGAACAAGGTAATTTGGTGATTTTCGCAGGCGGTGATGCACAATTGATTGAAGAGTTAAATCCAATTTATGCAGTGCTATCACAACGCGTTACCCGTATGGGGGATATAGGCACAGGACAAGCCACCAAGATTTGTAATCAACTGATTGTCGCTGCCAATAGCACCTTGATTGCAGAAGCTGTAGCTTTGGCAGAGCGTTCAGGCGTGGATACAACTTTATTGGCACCCGCACTGGCTGGTGGCTTTGCTGACTCTAAACCTTTTCAAATTTTGACCCCACGCATGGCAACACAACAGTTCGAACCTGTGCAATGGAAAGTCAAAACCCTGTCTAAAGATTTAAATAATGCCTTAAGTTTAGCGGCGAAATTTGATCTTGATATTCCTGTGGCAAAGAAAGCGTTTACGCAACTCACAGCGCATCAAGATCAGGGACATGCTGAAGCCGATTTATCCAGTATTATCCAACAGCTTAATCATTAATTTTTAGATTGTTAAAAGCTGTGATGTTTATCCTTTGATTCAATCAAATCACACCATCACATAATCCCTGCAAGGAGTGCATCCATGATCAAACTGGCGGTCAATTTATCGATGATCTTTAGCGAAGTTCCGCTCATCGAACGCTTTGCTTTAGCCCGTCAACACGGTTTCGATCACGTTGAAATACAATTCCCTTATGAACTCAGCATTCAACAGATTCGTGAGCAGCTAAATCAACACCAACTCAGCCTGTGTCTGATCAACGTTCCCGCGGGCGATTTGATGCAAGGAGGCAACGGTATTGCAGGTATTCCGGGACGTGAAGTTGAATTTAGCCAAGCTGTCGATTTAGCCCTCGAATATGCAGTGGCATTGAATGTACCGAGCGTGAATATTTTGGCAGGCAAGCAACCGCTTGATTCAGACTTGCTTCCTTGCTTGAACGCCTTAGCGAACAATTTAAAATATGCCTGTGCTAAATTCAGCAAGCAACATATTCAACCCGTGATTGAGATGATCAATGGCACCGACATGCCCCGTTTCTTGATTCAAAATATTGCTCAAGCCCAAGACATTTTGGATGCTGTGAATCATTCTGCCTTAAAGTTGCAATACGATTGTTACCACATGGCCATGATGCAAGAACATGTGCTCGAAGCTCTTCAAGAAAACATTCATAATATTGGTCATATTCAATTTGCCGACTGTCCACACCGTCATCAGCCTGATACCGCAAATCTCCCGTATGCCGATATTTTTGAATATTTAGCACAAAGTGATTACCGAGGTTTTGTCGCGGCAGAATATAAACCCAGTCCAAACTCTGAACAATCTTTTGCATGGAAAGAAAAATACTTTAGCGAATCATGATTTAACTCAAGATTGGTTTGGCTTAAAGCTTTACACAGCGGTTAGATTTGAATTTAAACAGCAAAAGCACTATACTGAAAGATGAGTTATAGTCAGGATAAAACACTTCTCATGAATTTAGAACCATCGCCCGGCGCTTCTAATTCTCACGAACTCTCAATGAATTCTCAAAATCAAATCGTACAAGCGTGTATCGAAGTTGTACGTGAAGCATTACTCGACGTTAAAGCAAAAGATATTACTGTGCTTGACGTGAGCTCTGTGAGTAATGTTGCGGATGCTATCGTGATTGCATCTGGTACCTCTACCCGCCATGTAAAAGCGTTGTCTAACAACGTGGCTGATGAAGCGCGTAAAGCTGGCTTCCGTCCAATTGGTATTGAAGGTGAAAGTGACGCTGAATGGATCCTTGTCGATCTAGGCAATGTCGTTGTTCATCTTATGTTGCCAACAGCACGTAAGTTCTACGACCTAGAAAGCTTGTGGCGCAATGCTGCAGCAGACAGCGAATCAGTAGCGTAAAATTTTAAAAGCGACCTTAGGTCGCTTTTTTAATGTCTGAAAACTGTAGAAATTCAATTGACACTGAATCGCTTATCAATACTCGATTGTTTACAGCATGATTTAGGTTACTCATCATTTATAATACTCATCAATCGGATAATATTGATTGTGCTCTTTCCATTTTCCCTGAATCAGTTTTCGTTCAGTGACTTTTACACGCTCGCCACCGACTGCTGAAGTCGCATCCTCAATCAGTTCTTCTACTAAAACCAAACCCTTTTTTGGAAGCACTTGATATTGCAGTGTCTCGTGATAACAACAACCACCTTTGGAACAGGTCATGATTCTTTTCTTAATTGAGTCCACTTCAAACATACCCAAATTTTCACGGGTTAACGAAGCCAAGTCTTCACTATAGACAAATTGTTTTTTATTTTTGTGATAAACATAGACATCATAGGTCAGTCCCATACGCCCCACTAAAAAATCAAAATATTAGCCCTAGAAAAGCCATAGCTTATTAGAATGCATGATAGTTGCAGTATTAGATCGACTTGATTATTTATACGTTTGAAACTTGAAAATTTTTTCTGAAATCATACCAAGGGCTACAGTTTTTCCATTTCAATTGTATGTAATCTATACCCCTTTCACAGGTAAGTTTAACAATATTTTGAACAGTATCGTCTGAGCAACTGGCGCCAAATACAATACCTTTTAAAGCATATTTAAAAGGAAATAGAAGGTTTTTCTCTGCATACCCTTGCAATATAAATCTATATTCGTTTTCGTTTTTCCAATCTTCTAATTTTTCAAAAAACAATCGATCTTTAAATCTTTGAGCATGCAAGGAAGTATAATTTTCTAAACCCAATTTTTCCAACTGATCGATATTAATAAGGTAGGCTAAGTCACGCTCACTAATGAAACGATCTTTATAAGTCATACTCTGCATAAAGTGAGTACAGGAAGAGAATGTTTCTATAAAAAACTTTTCTAATAATTTTTTATCGAAAATCAAACATACACCTGAGTGGTTTTCAGCGTATTGCGCCCACATCCTCGAATGCCCATATCCTCTTCGGGTTATATCTTCCATATGATCGCCACTTAGTGGCTGATCTTTAGTAAAACAAATCATATATGTAGATGATTTAATAGATTTGTCTACCTTAGATGATATTACATCTGAATCATATTTATCAAAATCGGAATTTCGAAACGTATTTAATTCAAATGTCCAATTCTTACATTCTTTAGGGTCATTAGTATTCAGCATACTCCCAAGTTGTAAATTTTGATTTTTCAAGATGAAATTAATTGCTGTAGAAGCCTTGGTATAATGATATAAATATGTATTTTCGTCAGTTTCAAATATAGTCATTGTTTAATCTCAATTTTTTAATATTTTAATTTATTTTCACATCTATTACCATGCAGTTCAAAAAAATATCTTTTATTTATCAATTAAATAAACTCATTATAACCGCGCCACATTCACTGTGGGTTTAGCGTTTTTATCTAAATAAAAATTTAAATCTTCGGATTCGAACGCATCCACTCTTTTTTGAGTATTTTTCTGATACAAGCTCATTTTGCCAAATCCTGAACACTTATCCACCGTGCAATGCTTTATCTCAATTTTTGCATCGTACAGGTTAGAACCTTCTCGAATCATAAAGGTGTGTGCAACGACTTGAGCGCTTAACATTATTCCACTCAACATCAAAGCACATGGAAAGATAAATTGCATTAAAGGCATTATTTTTGTGGTTTTAAATAGCTTGTCTAAATTCAGTATAAATAAGAAACCACCCGAAGGTGGTTTCTTATTGTTTAAAGCTTTAGAGCAACTTAGTGACCACCGCCATTAATGGCTTTAGTCATGTCTTCCACAACTTTCTTCGCATCACCAAAGATCATCATGGTTTTTTCGTTATAGAACAAGTCATTATCTAAACCTGCATAACCAGTTGCCATAGAGCGTTTGATCACCATAATCGTACGTGCTTTATGCGCTTCCAAAATTGGCATACCATAAATTGGTGAGCTAGGATCATCTTTCGCCGCAGGGTTCACCACGTCATTCGCACCAATCACCAGCACCACATCTGTTGCAGGGAAATCAGAGTTGATCTCATCCATTTCCAAGATGTCTTCATACGCAACATCTGCTTCTGCAAGAAGTACGTTCATGTGACCTGGCATACGACCGGCTACAGGGTGAATCGCGAAACGAACCGTTACACCTTGCTCTTTTAACACTTCACACAGTTCTTTTACTGCGTTCTGTGCACGACCTTGCGCCATACCATACCCCGGTACAATCACTACGCTGTCCGCATTTGACATCAAGAAGCCGGCATCATCCGCAGAACCTGAACGATGGTTACGTTGAACTTTTTCACCATTGTCTGATGCTGCAACCGCTGCACCCCCCATCGCACCACCAAACAGTACGTTGATGATTGAACGGTTCATGGCTTTACACATGATGTAAGACAGAATCGCACCTGATGAACCTACAAGCGAACCCGCAACAATCAACATATTGTTTTCTAAAGTGAAACCAATCCCTGCTGCCGCCCAACCTGAGAATGAGTTCAAAAGCGACACCACCACCGGCATATCACCGCCACCGACAGGTGCAATCCACACCCAACCGAAAGCCAGTGCTAAAGCAGTCATTGCCCAGAATGCAGTCATATCACCTGTGGTGAAGAAGTAGACCCCACATGCGAGCATCGCAACAAAAATCAAAGCTTGTACAGGTTTAACCCATGCACCTGAAATGGTTTTCGCCCATTTTTTCGCAGCCAACTTACCATAAGCAAATACAGACGCGGTAAAGGTAATTGCGCCGACAAAACAACCGACAAACAATTCAAACTTATGCACGGTGCTCATGTGCGCATGTTCAACACCCGCAGCAGTTAAAGCCGCCTCATTGTCCGCAAACAATGCCGTCAATTGGTTGTTATGCAAAATTGCAGCAACGGCAATTAATACCGCTGCCAAACCCACCAGTGAGTGCATCAATGCAACCGTTTCAGGCATTTGGGTCATAGGGACTGTTTTGGCACGTGCAATACCCACGATCGCACCCAATACCATTGCCCCCACGATCATCCAAACCACTGGATTGTCAGCAACAAAGAAGGTGGTCATGACGGCAATTGCCATCGCAATCATACCGTAGCGATTACCTTGAATCGCAGTTTTAGGCCCTGACAAACCACGCAGGGTTAAGATAAAAAGAACAGCACCAATCAGGTAGAACCATTCTGCATAGTCTCGAATGAATTCCATGGTTTAGCCCTCTTTTTTCTTTTGCTTCGGCTTGAACATTTCAAGCATACGTGCGGTTACTGCGAAACCACCAAAAATATTGATACTCGCAAGAAATACTGCGATTGCACCCAATACGCTCACCACATTAATGCTTTGGAAATCAACACTGCCTTCCACACCCACCATCGGCAAACCCACAGTTTGAATCATTGCACCGACAATAATGATCGAGGACAATGCATTGGTCACCGCCATTAATGGGGTATGTAATGCAGGCGTAACACCCCAAACCACGTAGTAACCTACGAAAATAGCCAGGACGAAAATAGTAATTGTTTCAACCATGATTATTCTCCTTAACCACGTTTCAACAGCACTTGTCCGCTGTGCGTAACAAGTAATGCTTTTTGAATTTCTTCTTCTGGATTGATCTTGAAATTTTTCTCTTGATCAAACAGGGTTTCTACAAAGTTATAGACATTACGCGCATACAGTGCAGATGCTTCTGTCGCCACCGTTGCAGGAATATTCGGGATGCCTAAGATTTTCACGCCATTGGCCGTCACTGCAGTTTCGCCACAGATTGAACCTTCAACGTTACCACCCGATTCCACCGCCATATCCAAAATGATTGAACCCGGTTTCATCTTCGCCACAGTTTCAGCTTTGATTAAACGTGGCGCATCACGACCTGGAAGCAATGCGGTAGTAATCACGATGTCTGCATTTGAAACCGCTTTATCGACAATCACGGCTTGATCTTTAATGTATTGTTCACCCGGCATCCAGCCATAACCATTTTTGGCAGCATCGGCAGCTTTCTGCTTTTCTTCCTCAGACATCGGTACGTCTAACCATTTACCACCGAGTGATTCCACTTGGTCACGTGCAGTCGGACGTAAATCGGTCGCTTCAACCACTGCGCCCAAACGTTTTGCGGTTGCAATCGCTTGTAGACCTGCAACACCCACGCCCATGATCACCACACGTGCAGGTTTAACTGTACCTGCTGCTGTCATCAACATGGGGAACATGCGTTGATATTCTGCTGCTGCCAGTAGCACAGATTTATACCCTGCCAAGTTGGCTTGAGAAGACAACACATCCATGTTTTGCGCACGAGATAAAGTTCGTGGCAAAAGTTCTAATGCAAATGCGGACACTTGTTGAGCGGCAAATTGATCCAACTCAGGGTTGCGGTAAGGGTCAAACATTGCAACCACTGCGGTATTGGCTGCAAGCTTTTGAATTTCTTCACCTTTCGGGGAACGAACTTTCAAAATCAATTGGCTACCGGTGTAAGCATCGTCGGTGAGTGTGGCACCCACTTGCTCATAAGCACTGTCAATATAAGCGGCTTTTACGCCAGCTCCACGTTGGATAACGACGCTATGTCCTGCGCCAATCAACTTCTTTACTGTTTCTGGTGTCGCAGCAACACGCGTTTCACCAGCGACAGTCTCAGTAGGGATTCCGATCTGCATGAGCATTCCTCAAGCTAATTTTTCTTAAAGCAACATTGCATTTCGCAACGTTTCTTCTCACGATTATTCGTATGAAATTTGGATTCTAATTGAACATTTTTAAAATACTACCCAATATTTATTTAATAAATACCCTCATTTTGAACTGATCGTTCACGAATATCATTTTTAAACATGTTCAGTATCGTTTTTATTTTAAGCAAATATGCATTTTTCGCTTATCAGTTGAATAAATAATAAGAGCAATTATGAATAATTTTTTTTCATTTAAAGACTGTATATTTTTTTCAAAATGATTGCTTTGATCTTTCTGACAAAATAACAGATCAAAATGGCAACTCTGTCAGTCGATTAAAAAGAGATTTTAGCTATAAAATATAAGTTATTAGCACTAAACTTCGCCATCTATTTGCTTTTCTGACAATTTTTAACATTCATAACCAATTTCTAATTTGAATTAAATAAAAATTTATAAGTCATTTCAGCCATAAACTAGCCCAAAGTCTAACATGCAAGTGTTTAAGTTTTGAGCCATTACTCTTGCACTATTCTCTGAACTCAAAATGCTTCATTTTTTTGCATCAAATTGCAAAAATAAATGGCGGTGTATTTTCTCCGATGATATTGATCAAGATTTTTTCGATCTTCAATTTATATGCACCAAAATAAAGCACACGTAGCGCAAAGTATCTAGGTTCGTCTATTTGCCTTCACCATGAGCATGCATGAATCAGGCTGCAGCACATCTATTCTTATTGGTTATGGATTAGATCATTTTTTTGCATTTTAAGTTGTTTGAATCAGCCCCTATACTGCATGGATCGAGAGACTTGTATCGTTAAACAAGCCTGAGCTTGGCAATCCATCTTCATGAAATTATCACTATCTAGCGTTCAAATCGGTTCGATTTTAGCGCTTGGCGCAGCTTTTTTATTTAGCACCAAGGCCATTTTTATTAAACAAGCCTATGCGCTCTCGCCGTTGGTCGATGGCACAGTGCTGATGGCTTTACGTATGCTCAGTGCATTGCCATTCTTCCTTGCCATTGCCTGGTTCAACCGCAGACATAATCAAGGGTTGAAAGGCACAGACTGGGGCTTATTGGTGTTGGCAGGCTTGGTCGGTTATTACTTTTCAAGTTGGCTCGACTTTGCAGGATTGATGTACATCAGTGCTTCACTTGAGCGAATCATTTTATTCCTTTACCCCACCCTCACAGTGATTGCTTCAAGTTTCATTTATAAACTTAAGCTCAGTCTAAAAAGCATCCTCGCAATTGCTTTAAGTTATGGCGGTACTGTGATCGTGATGTTACAAGAACAAAGCAATGTATCACATGAGGGAGATTTTTGGATTGGGGTGAGTTTGGTCTTTGCCAGTGCCGTGAGTTTTGCCAGTTATTTACTGATGACCCCAAAACTGATTGCCAAATTCGGCTCATGGAATTTTACCGGCTTAGCACTGAGTATTGCCTGCATCGGAACGCTCATTCACTATGTCATTAGCACACCTGCACCGATTCAGTTACTTACGCAACTGCCGAGCAGTGTGTTGTGGTATGGCATCGCTTTAGGTTTGGGTGTCACCGTGCTTCCTACTATATTAGTGGCACAGAGCATTGCACGAATTGGTGCATCGCAGACCGCCATGATTGCATCTCTAGGCCCGATTCTCACCATTATTTTAGCCACCCTATTTTTAGGTGAAAGTATGAATACCATTCAATGGTTCGGCTGTAGCTTAAATATTATTGGCGTCATGATCATTACGCTTTCTAAGAAGAAATTGGGGCATTAATTCTGTATGATCATGCGCATGGTCGATTTAAATTAATTATTTATATACAGAATTTTTCAATATGCATGAAATGACAAATCCCCTCGATATCAGTGAAGATAAAGCACTCCTTTGGCTGATGGCGATCGCATGTGGGATTTGTGCCGGTGCAAACTACTATGCACAACCCTTAATTCATTCGATTCAATTGTACTTTCAAGCATCGCAATCTGATGTCGCTTTAACCGTCACTTTTGCGCAAGTGTCTTATGCCTTGGGCTTACTGTTTATTGTGCCGATGGGCGATATCTTAAATAAAACCAAATTTATTCCCCTACTGATGTTTTGCGCCGCAATGGGTTTATTCATCTGTGCATTCTCAATTAATCTGCCGATGCTATGGCTCGGCACTATTATTGCGGGTTTATTTTCTGTGGCTGCACAGATTCTGATTCCTTTTGCCACCATGGCGGTGAAACCTGAAAAAACGGGTGAAGTGGTGGGGTTGCTAATGAGTGGGCTTTTGGTGGGGATTTTACTTTCGACCAGCCTTGCAGGTTTGCTGTCCAACTTATTCAATTGGAAAATTATTTATATTGTCAGTGGCATTTTAATGCTGATGGTTGCTGTGGTTTTAAACGCACGTCTACCACATTTAGCCTCTCAGAAAATGAGCTATTTCGGCATTTTCAAATCGATGGGACAATTGATCAAACAGGAACGGCGTTTGGTTTACCGTTCATGTGTAGGCGCTTTTGCCTTTGCCACCATGAGTATTTTGTTCTCCACGATCGCAATTTTGATGACCCAATCCTTTCAATTGTCGGATGTCATGGTGGGATGCGTGACTTTGGTTGGGGTGTTCGGGGCATTGTCGACCAAGAAAATCGGAAAAATTGCCGATCGAGGATTTAGTAAAAGCATCACTTGGATTGGCATCGGCATTTTAGCCAGCGCATGGATTTTTCTGTATTTTGGGCAATATTATTTACTCAGTTATATCGCAGGCTTTGGCTTAATGAATTTAGGCTTGGCCACCGTACATACCAGCAATCAAAATATTATTTTCCGCTTAAGACCGGATGCCAAATCACGCATTAACTCGATTTATATGACCAGTTATTTTATTGGCGGTGCATGTGGCTCTGCTTTGGGGATTTTTGCCTGGCATCATGGCGGTTGGCTTAGCGCATGTTTGGTGGGCATTGGGCTGATTATGGCTTGCGCTGTGTTTGCCCTGCTCGATCTGAACTTTGTGAAAAAACACGTTGTTTAATAGAATGCTTTTAGGACATATGCATGATGGGATAAAACGGCTTGGTAAAATCGAGATGCTGCGCATTTTCAATCAGCACTTCCAAAAACACAGGCAACAGCATCAAAAGAATATAGCAACTATCTTTTAATTGTTGCCGATTCATTGCGCTGTTATAACTGGTGCCTCCCAATAAGATTTGATTTTTCAGTGTGAGTAAGCGCTCAAATATAGTGACAATAATCCGTTGCGTATCTTTGGCTTGAAAGGCTTCAAGGACACGTTGTTGTTCAACGGCAAAATTGGATTTCCACGTCAGCTGAGAAATTTTCTGATTTTTATAATTCCAATAGTCTTGAAAGGCGTATGGATGATCCAGCAACCACTGAATTTGCTGAGGCATTTTATTCCACACCAGATGACTGATTTTTTGACTATGATCTTGTGGGTAAAGACGTTCTAAAAAAACATGAAATTGGCTACTTGATGTTTGATGACATTGCTCTGCTGCATCGAGGTCTTGTGCATGCATGGCATTAAAACTAATCCATAGGCTTAAAAATTGGAGATCTAAATCATCTTGAATATACGCCGCCTTTCTCAGCCAACTTAAAGCACGTTGAATACGTAAGTTAAACTGCTCTGAGTTTTCATTTTTTTTACTTTTAAAGATCTCTTCTAGGACATAGACCATATCGACCTCTGCTTTTATTTTTATATTGTCTCTAACATACGCAATTTATAGCGTATTCACAATTTTTCTCGGTTTCATTTTGAAACTCTAAAATGGCTTCACTGCGTCTACAAGCAGACAAGGCTGTCGATTTTGTGCGAAAGCTCGTATAATTCGGCGCTCACCATTTTCTCTGTCACGGATTATTGTCTATGTCTGCCATCCAATCTTTAAGCCCTCGCATTTCGGTCGCTCCGATGATGGATTGGACCACCCGTGACTATCGTTTTTTTGCGCGTTTGTTTAATCCAAACGTGATTCTATATACCGAAATGGTGACCACCGGTGCGATTCTATTTGGTGGTGCAAACCGTCACTTAGACTATAACAATGAAGAACATCCGATTGTGTTACAACTTGGCGGTTCAAACCCTAAAGATTTAGCGACCTGTAGCAAAATGGCACAAGACTGGGGTTATGACGAAGTCAATCTCAATGTCGGCTGTCCAAGCGACCGTGTGCAGAACAACAAAATCGGCGCATGCCTGATGGCTGAACCTGATTTGGTGGCTGAATGTATTGGCGAAATGCGCAATGCGGTTGATATTCCTGTAACGGTAAAGCATCGTATCGGGATTGACGACATGCAGTCTTATGAAGAGATGTTACATTTTGTCGATACTGTGGCAAAAACAGGCTGCAATAATTTTATCGTGCATGCGCGTATTGCTTTACTGCAAGGTTTATCACCGAAAGAAAATCGTGATGTTCCACCCCTGCGTTATGAAGATGTCTATCGTTTAAAACAAGAGCGTCCAAATCTTTTAATTGAGATTAATGGTGGTGTCAAAACTTTTGCGGAAACCCAAGAGCATCTGAAATATGTGGATGGTGTGATGATTGGTCGTGAGGCTTACCACAACCCTTACCTGTTGGCTGAATTGGGTCAGTTGTGGAATTTAGAGATGCCGAATCGTTTTGAGATTATGGATCAGATGATGCCGTATATCGCAAAACGGATGCAAGAAGGTGCGCCTTTATCAATCATCACCCGTCATATTTTAGGCTTATTCCAAAACTTGCCGGGTGCACGTAAATGGCGTCAGGCTTTGAGCGGTGGCAATGCCAAAACGTTTGCTGATGTTGAAAATGCGATTGTGAATATTAAAGATGCAATGCAGCGTACAGAAGAGTATTTAAAAGAAAATGAGTTGAAAGCCAATCAGACTGAGGCTTAATTTAAAAAGTTAAGAATTTTAAAAGCCCCAATTTTGGGGCTTTTTGATGCGCTTCTTTTTAAGTTTTCAACATTAAACCTTTGGCTTTTTTTGATCTAACTTTTTTAACACTTCTGACACCGCCACCATCGCAAAACTAGATGTTACTACCACTGCAGAACCATAACCACCACAGCGTAAGCCTGCACTTGGGCAAACCTCTGCACTTGAGAATGGATTATCGATTGAATAAACACAGGTAATCCCAAACTTCTCTTTAGGCTTTTTACAGATGCCTTTACTACGTAATTGTGTGCGTAACTTTGCCAACATCGGGTCTTGTTCAGTTTTAGACAAATCAGCAACTCGAATTTTTAAAGGATCCAATTTACCACCTGCCCCACCTGAAACAATCAAAGGGATCTTGTTAAAGCGACAATGTAACATCAAAGCGAGCTTCGCCTTAACATCATCGATGCAATCTAAAATCAGATCAGGCTTGCCTTCTAAAATTTCAGCCACGTTGTCAGGCGTCAAATAATCATCGATCAAATTAATTTTGATACGTGGGTTGATCGAGCGACAACGCTCTGCCATCACTTCAATTTTTTCATGACCTAAGGTTGAGGTCATCGCCGGTAACTGACGGTTGATGTTCGAGGCCGCAACCACATCCATATCGACAAGGGTTAATTCACCAATACCGGTACGTGCTAAGGCTTCAACTGCCCAAGACCCGACACCGCCAATACCGATCACCATCACATGACTTTTTTCATAATGATTAAACGCCTCTTCCCCATAAATTTTGGCAACACCTGCAAAACGGCGGTCATATTCATCATCTTGGAGAAGTTCGGTCATTGCTTACATCAAATCTAATAAAAAACAGAGTTACATTTTATCAAATTCGTCCAGCTTTTTGAGGATTAATCTTCGTGGCTTTCATCGTAAGTGACATCACATTCAGATCAAAGCATCTGTCGGCAGCTTTCATGCCTTTTTATTGAATACGTCGATCTGATCTTTGCATTAGGCTTGTAGCGATTCATTGGCCTTCAATCGGAATGAAAATGATCTTCTAATGCTAAAACCGCTAAGGTATTTTTCCACACCTGTTGTGCAACATGTGTGTGTGGTAGGTTCAGGCTATGTGCCAAACCCTCCAACACATACGGTAAATTTACTGGGGTATTGCGAGTCCGATGTTCAGTCGAACTTTGACAGCACAGCGGTGTCATATCGGGGCAATCGGTTTCTAAAACCAAATGCTCAACACCAACGGCTTGCACCACATGATGCAGTTTTTTGGCCTGTGGGTTGGTAATTTGACCCGTGACGCCAATTTTAAAACCCATTTTCACAAATGCTTTGGCTTCTTCCACGCCACCGCCAAAAGCATGTGCAATCCCGCCGTGTTTAAATTGATGCTTTTTCAGCATTGCCAGTACATCGGCATGGGATTTTCGGATATGCAGTAAGATCGGCTTATCAAACTGCTGTGCTAGTTCAATTTGTGCATCAAAAAAGATTTTTTGCTTGGCAAATATATCAGACTGTTTGTGTTGCTTTAAAAAGGTGTCTAAACCAATCTCACCAATCGCAACACAGTATTGCGTTCTTAGCATCTGTTCAAGATCAAGCAAATGTTGTGGCTGATGTTGCTCGATATAAAACGGATGTAGACCCGGTGCTAAAAAGCTGTTTGGTGCATTTGTCAGTTGATTCAACTGCTGATGGGTTGAAAGCAAAGTTTGGAATCTTTCTTGCACAAAGCCAATCAAGACCAATGCCTCTACCCCAACCTGCTTGGCTTGAACAGCCAAAGCTTCACGGTCAGCATCAAAATCAGATACGTCAAAATGAGTATGCGTATCGAACAATGGAAGCACTGGCATGGACTTGGAATCCATTATTCAGCTTGGGTTTTCGGTGTAGAGGTCGTTGATACTACAGCTTCAGAAGCAGCAAGCTGGTTTTTAACAGACTCAGGTAAATACTCAGCTTTTAAAATCCCCTGTAGCTGATCATAAGGCAAAATCAAGCGCGGTAATCCCACGACATAAGGGCCAATTTCATATTCTTGATACTGCAAAATCAGCCCTTGTTTAGCCAAGTAAAAATTATCACTGAGCTTAAATTTCCATGCCTGCTCATATTCATCGACATTGTCGGCAAGCTTGGCATCCATGACCCATTTTTTAAAGGCTTCATGGGCTAAAGCTTCGAGCTTGGCCTGTTGCTTGGGCTGTAGCAATTGCGCCAACTCAACTTGCTTCTGCTGTTTTAAATCAAAATTAAAATAATGTTGTGCTGACGAACCGTGTGCCCCACCCAAATAACTACTGGTATTCAACACCACCGTTGCCAAAGGTCCATCTGAATTTAAAATTTTAGGACTGACACTCAAACTGATTTGATGACTGACGCCTAAGGTTTTCAATTCTTTATCAAGTGCAAGGAAACTGTTCACATAGGGTTGCACGCGATCCGACATTAATTGAACGGGTGTCTTTGGTGCAGCCAATTCACTGGCTGCACGTTGTTCGTCTACGGTCAACGGTTGATCTTGTTTTGCCTGATCCGTCGGGTGGGTGGTGTCGAGTATCTGGTGAAGCTGTTTTAAAATCGCATCATCAATCAAACTGTCGAGGACAAACTGATTGGTGCTGAGTCGGTCAATCGAAATTTCAGGGCAAGTGTTGCCATCACATTCAGTCACATGCACAGGCACTTGTTGGGTGCTGCCTTTCAATGTCAATTGTTCAACCACAGCTTCAGATACCGGGTTTTCATCAGCCTTTGTTTCAGTTTTTTGATCCGATTTGGGCTGACACGCAGTTAAAGCGACCGTAGCCACCACCATACTTAAACGAGTTAAACGCAGCACATCTAGACTTTTATTTTTTAACATCATTCTAACCTTTAGCTAGATATTTCATTCATTTATAACATTAGCCTAGCTCGGTCTGAGGTATGGCTCAAGTCAGTATTGTATGTGTTTAGATGCAAACTTAAGCTTTATTCACATAACGCTGTCTAAACTTACACTTTGCGTATTTAAAACATTTTTTGGAAAATATTCGGTTGCACAATCTGTTGCGTCTGCGCTTTGCTCAGATAAATATCGAGTTGTGTTCCGTCTTTGACAATTTCATTGGCACGATAATGCACACCTAAGCCCTCATCATCAAAGAACCAATCATTTTGACCCCAATATAATTTTTTCGGCGCTGACTTTCTCACTTCCGTTTTTTGTTCTGTCAACCATTCTTGATACTTGGCTTGAATAATCTCATTCATGACGTTTTGCTGCTTGCTTTCAATCACATCAAGCAAGGACAATTTTTTATGTAATTTACGGTCAACCACAAAGAAATAGCCACGATCTTTAACACTGACGTCTTCTTGCTTGGTGTTCACAATCACTTGTAATAAGACATACTGATTGCGCTGCGCCGCAATCCGAGTTTGCATATCCAAAGCATAGGCTTGATTGGCTTTAAAATCTTGCTGCCATGCATCGGAAGCTTTGACATAAGCATTAATCGCTTGCTGCAAGCTCATCGCCTGTTTTAAACCCAATTGATCTTGAATGACTTTGGCCTGACTGTCCGCAATCCATTGATTGATGAATGCATCTTGAGTATGAATGGTCTGAATTTTAACATCGATACAGTCTTTCTTCTCACAGAAAGGTAAGGCATATTTGGCCGGTTGCTCTTGAATATTTAAAAATGGTAATACTTCGGCTTTTTCAGTAGGCTGGAGTGTCTTTGGCTGTTTTTGATCATTCACTTTATCTTTGTTCTTTGGGTCACATGCCACCAACCCAGTCAAACTCAGACCAATAAACACAGCGGTCAAATGATGTCGAGTTTTATTCTTTTGCACAGCTCTATTTCCTTTTTTTACATGCATTCTGTCATACACACATGGGCATATCTATGACTTTATTTTACGTGTTTCCGAAATAAAAACAGCTTCTCTAGGAAGCTGCTTTTATTCAGTACACAGAGAATAATGATAAATTAATGTTCACGCGTCGCACGGAATACGATGTCAGGATAACGCTCTTGCATTAACTGTAAATTTACACGACTCGGTGCAAGATAGGTTAGATGACCACCGCCATCGACCGACAATTGATCATGTGCTTTTTTCTTAAATTCATTGAATTTCTTTTCATCATCACATGAGACCCAACGCACTGTATTAATACTGACAGGCTCGTAAACGCAGTCGACTTTGTACTCTTCTTTTAAACGGTATGCCACCACTTCAAACTGGAGCACCCCCACAGCACCCACGATCAAATCATTGCTGTTTTGTGGCATGAACACCTGTGTTGCGCCTTCTTCTGAAAGCTCTTTTAGACCTTTTTGAAGCTGTTTCGACTTCAAAGGATCTTTTAAGCGTACACGGCGGAACATTTCAGGGGCAAAGTGTGGAATACCGGTAAATTGAAGTTTTTCACCTGACGTAAAAGTATCGCCAATTTGAATGGTCCCGTGGTTATGTAAACCAATAATATCGCCCGGCCATGCTTCTTCTAAATGTTGACGGTCACCCGCCAAGAAGGTCAAAGCGTCACTAATACGGACATCTTTATCAAGGCGCACATGTTTCATTTTCAAACCACGTTCATATTTACCTGAACAGATACGCATAAAGGCAATACGGTCACGATGTTTTGGGTCCATATTGGCTTGGATTTTAAAGACAAAACCGGTGAAGCCTTCTTCCGTTGCATCCACTTTACGGTCTGCGGTTGGATGTGCTTTAGGCTCGGGGGCATATTGGCTGAATGCATCCAGAACGTGATCAACACCAAAGTTACCTAACGCTGTACCGAACAATACTGGGGTTTGTTTGCCTGCTAAGAATAAGTCACGATCCAATGGTTCATTGGCCATTTGAACCAATTCCAACGACTCTTCAAAAGCAGCCCAAGCCAAATCACCGACTTTTTCACGAAGGTCAGCATGATCATAACCATCACGCACTTCAATATCGGTAATCGTTGAACCAAAACCGGCTTTATAGACATAGAACTTTTCTTCGATCAGGTTAAATACCCCTGCGAAGTCACGCCCTGTACCTAAAGGCCACGTAATCGGAACACATTTAATTTTAAGAACGTTTTCAATTTCATCCAACAGCTCTAAAGGCTCACGGATTTCACGGTCCATTTTGTTCACAAATGAGATGATCGGTGTATCACGCATACGACACACGTCCATCAATTTAATGGTCCGTTCCTCGACCCCTTTTGCACCATCAATCACCATCAACGCCGAGTCTACAGCAGTCAGGGTACGATAAGTATCTTCCGAGAAGTCCTCATGCCCTGGGGTATCGAGCAAGTTAACCATCTTGTCTTTAAATGGAAACTGCATCACTGAGGTGGTGATCGAAATCCCACGCTCTTTCTCCATTTCCATCCAGTCCGAAGTCGCAGCACGGTCAGATTTACGACTCTTTACCATTCCTGCCACCTGAATTGCTTGACCCCATAACAGCAGTTTTTCTGTCATGGTGGTTTTACCGGCATCGGGGTGGGAAATGATGGCGAACGTACGTCTTTGAGCGACCTGGGCCGCTAACTCATCTTTAAAACTCATGGAAAATACCTACTGCAGAGATGCAGTGCAAAGATCAAGTGCTGATCAAATTTAAAAATTGGCGGTATTGTAGCAGATCAATCAAGATTTTGAATGCAGTGAACAGTAAAGCCCAACAAAACTGGGTTAAGTCTTAAACCTTAAAAGTCGACTCTAAACGATCTACCGGCAATGGCATACCAAGCAAATAGCCTTGGAGTTGCTGACATCCCAAGCGTTTTAAAATATCTGCTTGCTGTTCCGTCTCAACCCCTTCAGCAGTCACAATTAAACCCAAACGATTTGCCAGTTGAATAATACTTTCTAAAATAATTTCTTCTTTGGTATTCGGCGCAAGATTTTTAATAAATTCACGGTCAATTTTTAATTCATCGACTGGTAAATCTTTCAAGTATAAGAAACTTGAGTGTCCTGTCCCAAAGTCATCAATCGCGAGAGAAATACCCAAATTACGTAAATTTTCGAAGGTACGGATGCTGACATCAATATGGTGCATCGCGGTTGATTCCGTGATTTCAATAATCAAATTTCCGGCATCAATTTGATATTTCTCAATCAACTTACGCAAGGTTTCAATCAAGGGCTTATGTTCAAACTGTACCGCAGACAAGTTCACTGCAATCGGGCAAAAAGGACGATTTTGTGCCGTCCATTCTTTAATTTGCATACACGCTTGCTCAAGCGCCCAATAGCCCATTTTAATGATCAGACCGGTTTGCTCCGCACCTTCGATAAACATATTGGGTGCCAGCAAACCCAAGCTAGGGTGCTTCCAACGGATCAGCGCTTCGACCCCACAGATCTCGCGATTTACCGTAAATTTCGGTTGATAGAACAATACGAACTGTTGCTCTTCAACGGCTTTATATAAATCATTAATCAGTTTCGATTGGCTACGTGCGACTTCTTGCTGATCGAGCGAGTAATTAAAAATGCTATAGGTATTACGCCCCTGATCTTTCGACATCAGCATGGCTGCATCGGCATTGATCAGTAAGTCATGTAAATTGGTGCCATGGTCAGGGTAATACACCACACCTAAACTGGCTGACACATTGATCTCTTTGCCTGCCACATTAAAACTTTCTTGAATCTTTTGCAGCACTGAATCTGCGACCCGTTCAATCCGATCTGGAGAAAAGTTTTCGAGTACCAATAAAAATTCATCACCACCAATGCGAATCAGCTTCTGATCAGGCTCAAGTAAGGCATGTAAGCGCTGTGCGAGCTTCACCAACAACTCATCGCCAATGTGATGACCGAAAGCATCATTCACCGCTTTAAAACGATCTAGATCGATATAGATCAATGCAATTTTATGGTCTGAAAATTTGTATAGAGAAAACAGTGAACTGGTGTAATCAATCAAAAATAAACGATTTGGTAATTTGGTCAGATTGTCTTGCAGTGCCAAGTTTTCCAACTCTTTATTCATTCTTAACAGTTGTTGATTACGCTCTTCTAGACGTAACTCTAAAACCGCAACAATAAAGGTCGAAATCAGAATCAAACTGGTCACGAATACCGCAATAAATAGCAGTAAACCTTGCCCTTTTTGAAATTGTTCAAGTTGACTAACTGTGGTATGCGATGAATGGAAGGACGTGGCGGCCATACCAGTATAGTGCATTCCCACAATACTCAGCGCCAATACACTCGCGGCCACGAATTTTAATAACTTCGATTGGGTTTCATCTTGCTTGAGTTTAAACATCAACCAAAATGCCACCCCTGAGCCAAAGATTCCAATCAGTACCGAGAACACCACAAGAATGGCGTTATAGCCCAATACATAATTTGGAACGATCAAGCCCATCATACCGGTATAGTGCATACCCGAAATTCCAGCCCCCATTAAGAACGCCCCTAAAATGAGGCGACCGAGAGGCAAAGTATCACGGGTGGTGAGCCATACTGCGAATATGGAGGTTAAAGCGGCGATCACATAGGAAAAGAACGTTAAACTCGGTTCGAAACTAAAGCCTCTGGGCAAATGGCAGGCCAGCATGCCAACAAAATGCATGATCCAGACGGCAAGACCAAACACCATCCCACTGACTGCAACCAATACTTTTTGGCGGGTCGGATTAGAATTGCTAAAAATGAGTTGTTCTAATGAAATAGCAATATAGCAGGTAATCACTGCGACAATGGCAGAGCCCGCTACTAATGCATAATCATAACTCATATGAATCATATAAAAACTATTCCATTCCCGAACCTAATTATTTTTGTATTCAAACCCCAAAAGTACCGCAATATAAATGTAAGAAGGTTCAACTTTTTAATGAGCATTTGTCGCTTACAACAATATCACCATCTCCTTGAAGGTCAAGTTCTTTTTAGATTTGCACATTAAAAAATGGCATATAAAAATATGCCATTTTTAACTCAATCTTAATAACGCCTGTAGCTATTTTCTTAAATCAGCCAAATCCAATAGCACATGAGCGGCTTCCATCACAAAGGTTTCCTCCTCAGGTAATGCAGGTCTTTGATTTGCTTTCATTTTTGCCCGAGACTCAGCCAATGCATCAAGTGATGCTTGGTAGCTTTCCCAATTTGAATACGGTTTTTTGCCGGTTTCAGTACGACGTTTGTTTTCAGCCGCCAAAGTTTTCTGCTCAAGCGCAATCAGTTCAGCCTTGCGTTTGTTGATATCGAGCACAATTTTCTTTTGCTCTTTGGCGGTTTGTGCCACCGCTTTACGCGCTTCTAGATATTTAAACTGCGAGTCTGCCTCAACACGCTGTTTCGATTTTGCACTGAGCTGTTCAACATAGGCCTGAATTTCACCCTCACGCTTAAACGGTGCAGTTGGAATCGTATCCCACTCCAAAGCATTCTTCGCCTTACGTTCACCAAATTCTTCGTCATAAATGTCGACCAATTTAATGTCTGGCACCACGCCTTTATTCTGGGTACTGCCGCCAGTAATTCGGTAGAACTTACGTTGCGTTAAAGTTGCTTGACCATAAGCCAAGCTGTCTAATTGAACCTGCGCAGTCCCTTTACCGGTGGTGGTACTGCCAATAATCACACCACGACCATAGTCTTGAATCGCAGCCGAGTAAATCTCACTCGCTGAAGCAGAGGCCAAGTTGATCATCACGGCTAGAGGGCCGGCATAAGTCTGTTTACCGCCATCAGTGTCTTCAAACACACTGACATTGCCATTGCCATCACGGATCTGCACCACAGGGCCAGATTTGACCACCTGTCCAATCATTTTCGACACTTCTTCTAGTGAACCGCCCGGATTATTACGTAGGTCAATAATAATCCCTTCGACTTTTTGATCCGCTAAAGTTTTCAACGCTTTATTGGTGTCTTCAGAGACAGAACGATATTCAGCCCCTGCACGGCGGGCACGATAGTTCAAATAGAAGGATGGGATTTCAACCACGCCAAAGGTATGTTTTTTACCGTCACGGGTCAGATCGATGGTACGGCTACGTACACCGGCATCTTCTTCTTGAATCACATCACGCACAATGGTCACGGTACGCGCTTGACTCATCGACGCTCCTGTACCGAGCAGTTTGACCGTGACTTTGGTGCCACGTTTACCACGAATTAAACCGACAATTTCTGAGCTCGGCCAACCAATGACATCTACCATCTTTTCGCCGTCTTGCGCCACACCAATAATGCGGTCGCCTGACTTCACTTGACCCGTTTTACTTGCTGGCCCACCATCCACGATGGTTTCAATTTTGGTGTAGTCTTCATTGCCACGTTCCGGACGAATGGATACCCCAATCCCCTCCAACTGCAAAGTGGTTTGACGATTGAGTTCCATCGCATCGACAGGTGGGAAATAATTACTGTGTGGATCATAGGTGGCCAACATTGCGTTGAGTGTTTTTTCTAACACATCATCACTTTTAATCCGTGACATGCGCTCAAGTTGACGGGTATAACGCTTGGTCAAAGTTTGAACTGGGGTTAAATCCTCTGCCGCTGTCAAATCCTGACCATCGGCTAAAGTTGGATCATCTTTCAATGCTTTTTGCTTGGCTTGATCTTCTTCTTTTGAAATCGTGAGATTGATCAGCTGTGACACCAACATTTTACGCCATTGGGTCTCTTGCTCAGCACGGGTATTGAAATACGGCGCTTTTTCACGATCAGTTTCAATATAGCTATCCGGCTGATTTAAATTTTGCGGTTTTTTCAGCTCGGCCAACATGAAAGTATAGAACTGCTTTAAACGGGCACGATATTGCTCATGAATACTGTATGGACCTGTGAGGTTACCGGCTTTTAAAGCTGCCCCAAAAGTTGGACCGAATTTCTTTTTATAATTGGCCACTTCATCGCTTAAAAACAAACTGTGATCGGGATCTAAGCTGTCCAAATACATGTCTAAAATACGATTCGATGTATTGGCATCTAAACGCATATTTAAGTAATGCTGTCGATCGACCAAGGTTGCAAGCTGTCGAGAAACCAAGGCTTGCTCTTGTGTTGGTTGAATACTTTGAGCCACCGAAGTCATAGGCTCACTCGCCGCAATGGCTTCATTCATCGCATGAGTAAAGAATAAACCACCCGTTGCAACTGCAACTGCGCAAGCTAATGTTTGAAGTTTCATAAATACTTTGACGTTCCTTGGATTAACCAAATGCTATGCTGTTTTTCGATGAGAATGCTTCAGATTCAAAATCTTAAACAACTTTATATGTTTATGCCGTGTAGTTTTATCATAATCTGTACTGAGAAAATGTAGCAAATCATTGCAGAATTCGGGTATTGTTTTCTCTTTTTAAAAATACAACCACGGACTCCACTATGATTGGCGCTTTGATGCTTGATATTGCGGGCACACACCTTACTCAAGAAGATATTCAACTATTGCAAGCTCCGCAAGTCGGCGGCGTGATTTTATTTTCAAGAAATATTGAATCGCCTCAACAAGTTCGTGCCTTGACTGATCATATGCGTCAAGTTCGTCCTGATCTTCTCATTGCGGTCGATCAAGAAGGTGGACGTGTGCAACGTTTAAAAAATGGGTTTACCCTGCTACCGGCTATGGGCAAATTTGGTCAACTTTATTTAACAGAACCCGAACGCGCGTTGAAATTGGCGGAACAATGCGGTTGGCTCATGGCAACCGAAGTGTTGGCGGTGGGCATTGATTTTAGTTTTGCCCCTGTTTTAGATATCAATGCTATTAGCGATGTAATTGGAGATCGTGCTTTTGCCACAAATGTGCAGGACATTATCTCGCTTGCCAGTGCCTTTATGCGTGGGATGAAACGTGCAGGCATGGCCAATACCGGCAAACATTTTCCCGGTCATGGCTCAGTCAAAGCGGATTCACACGTGGCAGCAGCGGTTGATCCACGTAGCTTTGATGAAATTTATAAAAACGACATGCAAAGCTTTATTCAGTTGCAACCACAACTCGATGCTTTAATGCCTGCACACGTGATTTATGAAAACGTCGATCCGAATCCTGCTGGCTTTTCACCGTATTGGATTCAAAAAGTGTTGCGTCAGGAAATGCAATTTGATGGCGTGCTGTTTTCTGATGATCTGACCATGCAAGCGGCCTGTGTTGCCGGTGGCGCAGATGCTCGGATTAAAGCCGCATTGGCTGCCGGCTGTGACATGGGCTTGGTGTGTAACCAACGTGAAGCTGCATGTTTGGCCCTTGAAGCGATTACCGATTTACCGCTACCAAATCAACAGCGCCTAGAACGCATGCGCGGTAAAATCCCTCAGATTCAGATTGGTGAACAACTAGACCTAGGTGCCGAATGGGCTGAGATTAAACAGGCGATAGAACAGTTTAAACAGTCTGCTTAACTCACTGGTTCATTCGGTTTTAAACCAAAAGGAACATGAAAATGTTCCTTTTTTTATGGCAAGCTTGTTATGCTAAAAACATGTTACTGGCTGCGTGAAGTTTTCATGCCCTTGCATGGCGATTGCTTCAACAGCAGATAGATCAAGAATAAAATGTAAGAATAATATAAGGACGCTTATGTCTTCACACGATTTAAAAAGCAACTCTACACCCGATGTAAAAACCTCTAAGCATCGTCATATCTCATTTACGGCGCATTATACCGGTTATATTTGGTATCAAATGGGGATTTCGCACCCTGCTTTTGCCACACAAAAAGGGCATTTTTTGGCAAAAATGGTCAGCCCCATTGAACGTGTAGCGGAGCGCTATATTGGCGGCAGTATGCGCACCACGCTAAAAGCCCGTCATACCCTTTTGGATGCGCATTTAACGGGGCTGATTGAGCAATATCCTGACTTACAAGTGCTTGAAATTGCGGCAGGACTCTCCCCTCGAGGTTGGTGGTTTAGAACGCATTACCCGCATATTGATTATCGGGAGCTCGATTTACCTGCAATGGCAGAAATCAAAAACACAGCTTTACAATCGATCGATTCCAATAGCCCTGCCATGTTGTCAGCCGATTTATTTACAGACGATTTCAAGTCTGCATTTGGAGTATTCGATCCGAACCGACCATTGCTGGTGATCAGTGAGGGTTTAATTAATTACTTTGATAAAAATCTATTACAACAGTTACTCAAATCGATTGTGAACTATGGCAAAGGCTTTAAAGCCTTGCATTATTTAACGGATGTATATCCTGAACCTGTAAAAAATAAGTTGGCAAAAGTGATTTGGTCGAGCAGTAAATTACTTAAACTCATGTCACGAAGTGCGTTTAGTTTTCACTTTGTGGACCCAACTGAAGTTGAAACTTTTTTTAAAAACGCAGGTTTTCAACAGGTCAATGTGGTTCAACCGCAGCTTTATTTTAATCAGCAAGAAATAGGAGATCAGCCAAGTGCTGAACCTGAACGACAGCACAATGAAGTGCAAGAACATCAAGGTGATTTGGTTTGGATGATCTATGCAAGCCATCAGGCTTAAGTACTGACCTGCAAATTGAGCTCAGACTTTGCAACATATCACATTGAAACGTACAACAAGGCTCGAATATATAAAGCTTGGGCTTGAAGTGGGCTTAAACCCCTTCAAGCATTTCAACAGTTTGAGTTTGCGCGCAGATAAATTTAAGTAAACGATCTGCCACATCAAATGAACCGTGTTTAAATAGCGCTCGAATGCCGTTTTGGTCCGCTTCAAAAATCAAACATTCCACTTGAAACTCACCCTCTTCATCAGACAAATGCAATGCCAAATCACGTGGATGTTGCTGGACAAAATTTAAATCCTGAGCATCAATCAACTGGATATGGACACCAAAATAGTTAATATCCACCACCTCAACAGCGACTGTTTCATGACGACCACACAAACTGAGCTGAGTATGTGAATCGACTAACTGAATACGTTCCTCACCACGACGTTCCATGTGGAGCATTTCTTCACGAGTTAAAGTGATAATACCTTCGACTTTGGAAATATCCTGCTCTTTCAAGAAAGTGGTAAATAGGTTCATGGTTTCTTTACGGCGCTGCAACTGCGGGACGTGGTCGGCATTGGCAATCATGGCAAATTGCATGTCAGGACATTGCAATGCAAAATTGGCATTTTCATGCGGTAAGGTGAAGCTATCAAACTGACCACAGGCCACTAAAGTTTTGCATTGTGGAATCGGCACATTTTCAAGGCGAAGCAACCGATTACAGTTGATTTCGTAACGCTCTTGCTCTGTTTCGGTAAATTGTGCCATCTGTTTAAAGAATAAACGCTTCGCGGTGGGTGACATGCGGGTTTTGTCAAGCTTGGCATGATTAACCAAATATAGAATCACCGCTTGACCAAATTCATCCATGCGCTGTTCTTTCATCAACATTAGTGATTCTTCAAGCAGCATGCGCCAACTTTTGCGGGTCTTTTGCATCACTCCCATCAGAATCATGCGATCCATCAGTTCAGGTCGTTGTGCTGCAAAACAAGAAGCCACCACTGAACCCAAAGACATGCCCATGACTGAAACTTTGGATATCCCCACAATATCGAGCCATTGTCCTAACATTCTAGACAGTTCAGGTAACTCTAAAATCCCTGCCGACTCGCCTGTATCACGATTACGAATTTGTTGGTTAGAACCTAAAGATGGTAAATCGATCAGGATCACCGGACCTTTTTCAAACAACTGCTCGACACAATATTTATAAGAATTAAAGTTTTGAAATGCCCCACCGACAATCACAATTGGGGTGTTATGCATGGTTGCAGGGTCAGCAATCGCCATATATTCAATTTTCCAACCCTCAATCCACGTTACACGTGGCGGTTGTTTGAAGCTATTCTTGTTATACATATCGAAAAAACTAAACCCAGCATCATTGGGGTAGATTTCATCATCCATTCGTATCATGGAATTCATATCCTTATCTCCATTCTGGCTTTATTGTTTTATTTAGCTCGCCACTTGTCCTGTCGCTAATACATCGTATGGTCTTCCATCTCACCATACTGCTTTTATCTTAGGCTGTATCTTCAGTGCTTAATCTTGACTGTAAACATGGCTTTGATGAATCTTTTGACCACGTTCTCAAATATTATCATTTTAGCAACGCAATCAGCATTTGCTTTCATTCTATACAAGTGAATGTTTTCTACGCAATCATTGTATTGACCATTTATCGTGTTTCTCAGCCCAATTGAGAGAAAATTGAAAGAAAAATGGTTACAAGTTTTATCTGCGTTTGGGTTTTTTTGTTGAATAATCATAGATTGTTCAATCTCGCACTGCTACTATTTGAGTGAGATTTTTAAGTGATCAATTTAACGGCTATGCAAGTTTCAATCGAACAGTATATGCAAATGGTAGGTCAAAATGCCCGTGAAGCGTCACGCTTCTTGGCAGGTGCCTCTACATTTGAAAAAAATAATGCGTTATCGGCTATTTACACTGCATTGGTAAATAACGAATCGCAAATTTTAGCAGCCAACCAAATCGACATGACCCAAGGTCGTGAAAAGAATTTGGACAGCGCTTTACTGGATCGTTTGGAACTGACCCCCACACGCTTTAAGGGCATGCTACAAGGCCTAAAAGATGTGATTGCACTGATTGATCCGATTGGTGAAATTACTGATTTAGCATACCGTCCTTCTGGGATTCAAATTGGCAAAATGCGGGTGCCTTTGGGTGTAGTCGGCATGATCTATGAGTCTCGTCCAAACGTGACCTTAGAAGCGGCTTCATTGGCCATCAAATCCGGTAATGCGATTATTTTACGTGGTGGTTCTGAAGCTCTACAGTCGAATAAAGCCATTGCCGCAGCGATTCAACACGGTTTAAAAACCGCCGGTGTACCTGAAAATGCGGTGCAAGTGGTGAATACTGCGGATCGTGCTGCGGTCGGTCAGTTGATCACCATGTCTGAATATGTCGATGTGATTGTGCCTCGTGGCGGTAAAGGGCTGATTGAGCGGATTACCCATGAAGCCACCATTCCCGTGATCAAACACTTAGATGGTAACTGCCATGTGTTTGTGGAAGCACAAGCCGATTTACATAAAGCCCTGCCAATTGCATTGAATGCAAAAACCCATCGTTATGGCGTATGTAATGCCATGGAAACTTTGTTGGTCGATGCAAAAGTGGCGGAAGAATTTTTACCGCGTATTGCTGAACTGTATGCCGAAAAGCAAGTCGAATTACGTGGCTGTTTAGAAGTACAACGCATCTTGGGCAGTGCCGTAAAACCAGCATCAGAAGAAGATTGGTATGAAGAATACCTTGGTCCAATTTTGGCTGTGAAAGTGGTGAGTGGTATTGACGAAGCGATTCTACATATCAACAAATATGGCTCACACCACACTGACTCGATCATTACTGAAAACTTTACCCTCGCACGTAAATTCTTAACTCGCGTGGACTCAAGTTCAGTGATGGTGAATGCATCGACCCGTTTTGCCGATGGTTTTGAATATGGTCTTGGTGCTGAAATTGGTATTTCCACCGATAAAATCCATGCCCGTGGACCAGTGGGTCTTGAAGGTTTGACCTCACAAAAATGGATTGTGTTGGGTGATGGTCAAATCCGCCAATAAATTGATCTGATTCAATTTACCTGAATACTTTAATGCAATCTTGTTAATATATTAAAAATCAGCTCCATATTTGGGGCTGATTTTTTTTGGGGGAGTTTACTAAAAATACCCGATACCCTATCGGATCAACTTGATCATTTCATTTATGGTCAGATTTGAGGGGCTTTTAAAAACTTTGAACGCTAGGGTCTAGATTGTTGTTTTTCATCTTGGTGATACAAACTGTTTTGTTTTTCTCATGATTTTGATTAAATTTTGCATAAATAATCATCAAAAATTCAATATCGTGCTATTTTTAGCCATTCTAAACGTTTTAAAAGCCAACTTTTTAATAAGTTTAACCTATCGAATGATAAATTTTAATTATTATTCAAGATTAGGTCGATAGTGCTTAAGTCTAATCTGCTAAAGTCTATCTAGGACACTAAATAAACGCATGATACAAAGAACACACAGATCGCTTGCTTTGAAAAGCATCAATCTGAGGACATAAAAATTAAGTACGAGAGTTTACAGTAAGGGAAATACAACATGTCTAAGTCAGTACTGGTCATCAATTGCGGTTCTTCATCAATTAAATTTGCATTATTGCTTGAAGACCAAGAATTCCGCATCCATGGTTTAGCTGAAAACTTGGGCACACCTGAAGCACGTATCAAAGGTGTTACGGTGGGCAATGAACCTGTTGATATTCGTATTCCCAATGCAGACCACAAAGAAGCCTTAGAAGTCGGTTTGTCGCGTTTAGCCAACTATAAACCAGATGCAATCGGTCATCGTATTGTGCATGGTGGAACCTTAACCAAAGCTGAATTGATCACCCCTGAGATTATTGATCGTATTCGTGAAGCAACGCCGCTTGCTCCACTGCACAACCCTGCACATTTGGTGGGGATTGAAGCGACTCAACGTTTATTTCCAGATTTACCTCAAGTGGCCGTATTTGATACTGCATTCCATCAAACCATGCCCGCACATGCATACCGTTATGCATTGCCAAAATTTCTTTATACCGAACACAATGTACGCCGTTATGGCTTCCACGGCACCAGTCATGCTTATGTCTCTGAACGTGGTTCGGAACTTGCCGGCAGCTATAAAGAAGGCGGTTGGTTAACGGCGCATTTAGGCAATGGAAGCTCGACCTGTGCCATTTGGAATGGTGAAAGTGTGGATACTTCTATGGGCTTAACCCCACTTGAAGGGGTAGTGATGGGTACACGTAGTGGTGATGTTGACCCAAGTATTCACTCTTTCCTTGCACAAAACTTAGGTTGGGATATTTATAAAATTGACAAAATGCTGAATAGCCAAAGTGGCTTATTGGGCTTATCCGACCTATCGAATGACATGCGTACCTTGATTGAAGCCTCTGAACAAGGCAATGAAGATGCAAGCCTTGCGATTGAGGTATTCTGCTACCGTCTAGCTAAATCATTAGCAGCATTAAGCTGTGGCTTACCTCGCCTTGATGGTTTGTTCTTTACTGGTGGTATTGGTGAAAACTCGGCGTACATCCGTGAAAAAACCATGTCGTACTTACCGCACTTTGGTTTTAATTTAAGCAAAGAACGCAATGATGGCTTAAAGCGTGGAACAGAAGGTCGGATTGATTCAGGCAAGGGTCCACAAATTTGGGTGGTACCGACCGATGAAGAAGGTCGTATTGCGCAAGAAACCAAACAAGTGGCCTTTCATGAATTTGATGCTGAGCCTGAATGCCTAAAAAAGTCTGAACACGGCATCGCATTGGCATAATCGTCTAGTGCTTTGAGTCATTTGGTGATGCAGGGTTTTGTGCGATTGGCTACTGCCCTGTTTATAGATGATTGAGAACGCTCTAGGTCATTTATTCTGATATTTATTTTTTAGATTTTGAAGCTTTTATGAAAACAATCTTATTGGTTCCGACGGGCGAAGGTGTTGGTTTAACATCAGCATGCTTAGGTTTAATTTATGCTTTGGAATGCCAAGGCGTTAAAGCGGGGTTTTTAAAACCCTTTTCACAAGATGAAAAAGCCTCAGCGGAAGACCGCACGACAGCGTTGTATCGTCATTTATTTAAAAATGATACAGTAGAACCCCTTTCTTTCGCGTCTCTTACCGATCAACTCAATCAAGATCAAACCGATGAAGTGCTCGAAGAAGCGGTTCGTTTGCAGCGTGAAATTGCCAAAAAGCATGACATCATCATTGTTGAAGGTTTAGTGCCGAGCAGTCGTGATGCCTTTGCCACTGAGCTCAATGCTGATTTAGCCAAAGCGCTCGATGCCAAAGTGATTATTGTCGGGACTGCGGACGTCAACAACCCTGTTAAATCCGCCGATAAAATTGACAATCAACTGCGTAGTTTAGGGGGCTTGAGTAGCAACCGCTTGGCAGGTGTGTTGTTTATGCGTACTTTGGGCTTGCCTGAAGAATCCGCACAGATTCCGGTTACCCTCGATTCCAATCTGCGTCTAGTTGATGAAACGACACAATTTATTCAAGCCTTGCAAAAGACCCATGCTCATTTTGGTACGACACAACTGCCTGTGATTGGTTTAGTGCCGTTCAGTAACATCTTGAGTGTGCCGCGCATGTCGGATATTGCGCAGCAAATTCAAGCTGAGTGGGTGAATTTAGGCGATGCGCAATTGCGCCGTGTTTTACACAGTAGTTTAATTGCTTCAAACATTGAACATGAAATGCATAAATTTGTCGCAGGTGAGCTGATCATCAGTGCTTCTGACCGTATTGATGTCTTGCTTGCAAGTAGCTTGGCGAGTAGCAATGGCATTCCACTGGCAGGTTTAGTGCTCACTGAACACTATGCGCCAAATCCATTGGTACTGGACTTCTGCCAAGTGGCGATCAAGCAAGGGTTACCGATTTTACATACCGGTTTAAGTACTTTTGAAACAGCGCAACAACTCTCTAACTTAAGCAATGAGATTCCGGTCGATGACACCGAACGTGCTGAGCAAGTGACCCGATTTGTATCGAGTCATGTCGATCCTGAATGGATGACTGCCCTACTCAATGGTTCCTATCAGCCTCGCCTGTCGCCGTCTGCATTCCGTCATGAACTGATCCAAAAATCCGTTGCTGCGAAAAAACGGGTGGTTCTTCCTGAAGGTGATGAACCTCGTACCATTGAAGCAGCTGCAATTTGTCAATCTCGTGGGATTGCACAGTGTATATTACTGGCTAAACCCGAAGCGGTGGTTGAAGTGGCTAAAGCACGTGGCATCGAATTACCACATGATTTAGAAATTATTGATCCTGATTTAATCCGAGATCAATACGTTGAAAAAATGGTAGAGCTACGTAAAGGTAAACTCAACGCGCTTCAAGCCACAGAACAACTACAAGACACGGTTGTCCTCGGCACCATGATGTTGGCACTCGATCAAGTGGATGGTTTAGTCTCAGGCGCGGTACACACCACCGCCAATACGGTACGCCCTGCATTTCAATTGATTAAGACCGCACCTGATTATTCATTGGTGTCATCTGTGTTCTTTATGCTGTTGCCAGATGAAGTCTATGTCTATGGTGACTGTGCAATTAATCCGGATCCTGATGCTGAACAACTGGCAGAAATCGCCATTCAATCGGCCGACTCTGCGAAAGCCTTTGGTATCGACCCTCGTATTGCCATGATTTCGTATTCCACAGGCACTTCAGGTGCAGGTGCAGATGTTGAAAAAGTGGCGAAAGCGACTGAAATCGCAAAACAACGCCGTCCTGATTTACTGATTGATGGACCTTTGCAATATGACGCAGCATCAGTTGAAAGCGTGGGACGTTCTAAAGCCCCTGATTCAAAAGTCGCAGGTCGTGCCAATGTATTTATTTTCCCTGATTTAAATACAGGTAACACCACCTACAAAGCCGTGCAACGTGCTGCCAATGTAGTTAGCGTAGGTCCAATGCTGCAAGGCTTAAATAAACCCGTGAATGATTTATCACGTGGTGCGTTGGTGGATGACATTGTATTTACCATTGCTTTAACGGCGATCCAAGCGGATCAGCAAACTGCTTAATCTGATCAATAAGCCGTTTGCATAAATTCAGATTAAAGTGTCATCCGGCCTAAGTCCTATGGCACTTTTTTTGAGCATCGAAACTAAAAAATAAGCTCAATATTGACGGATTGAGTCTTTTTGAATTGAGCAATGTATAGCATAGCTATAAGCATATTTCTAAGCAGATTTTCAAGTAGTCGCCTTCAAGCTCGCATTAGACTTTCGCTTAATAAAATGGTAAATCTCGCACAAAACTCAACTTATCCCTTATAATTTAGCCCGCTAGCTATCAGCCCGCTCAAGAGATATTTGATATGACAACTATTATCAAGCAAGATGACTTGATCACATCGGTCAAAGATGCGCTTCAATTTATTTCTTATTATCATCCGCAAGACTTTATCCAAGCGATGAGCCGTGCTTATGATCGTGAAGAAAACAAAGCTGCGAAAGACGCGATTGCACAAATTTTAATTAACTCTCGTATGTGCGCGGAAGGACATCGTCCAATCTGTCAAGATACGGGTATTGTGAACGTATTTCTTGAAGTGGGCTTAGACGTTAAATTTGATTTAACCATGAGCCTAGATGATGCAATCAATGAAGGTGTTCGCCAAGGTTACCTAGAGAACTCTAACATTCTTCGTGCATCTGTACTTGCTGATCCTGCTTTTGGTCGTAAAAATACCAAAGACAATACCCCTGCTGTGATTCATTACAAACTCGTACCGGGTAACAAAGTCGATATTACGGTTGCTGCTAAGGGTGGCGGTTCAGAAAATAAATCTAAACTTGCAATGTTGAACCCTTCAGATTCAATTGTGGATTGGGTACTGAAAACTGTGCCAACCATGGGTGCAGGCTGGTGTCCTCCAGGTATGCTCGGTATTGGTATCGGTGGTACTGCTGAGAAAGCCATGATGCTTGCAAAAGAAGCATTAATGGAAGAAATCAACATGGACGAACTGCTTCGTCGTGGCCCACAAAGCAAACTTGAAGAACTACGTATTGAAATCTTTGAGAAAGTAAACGCTTTAGGTATTGGTGCGCAAGGTCTTGGCGGTTTAACCACTGTTCTTGATATTAAAATCAAAGACTACCCTTGCCACGCTGCGGGTAAACCCGTCGGTATGATTCCAAACTGTGCGGCAACGCGTCATGCTCACTTCCAATTGGATGGTTCAGGTGTTGCTCATATTCAAGCACCAAGCTTAGAAGACTACCCTGCTGTGACTTGGGACTCTTCAAGCTCTAAACGTGTTGATCTAGACAATATCACCCAAGAAGAAATGAATGCTTGGCAACCAGGCGATACATTACTACTCAACGGTACGATTTATACGGGTCGTGACGCTGCGCATAAGCGTATGGTCGACATGCTCAATAATGGTGAAGAACTTCCTGTAGATCTTAAAGGTAAGTTCATCTACTACGTAGGCCCTGTTGATCCAGTAGGTGATGAAGTCGTAGGTCCTGCTGGTCCAACAACAGCAACACGTATGGATAAATTCACACGTCAAGTGCTTGAAGCAACGGGTCTTTATGGCATGATCGGTAAAGCGGATCGTGGTCCTGCTGCCGTTGAAGCCATCAAAGACAATAAAGCGACTTACCTTATGGCTGTGGGTGGTGCTGCGTATCTCGTATCGAAAGCTATTCGTGAAGCAGAAGTGGTGGCGTTTGCTGACCTAGGTATGGAAGCAATCTACAAATTTGTCGTAAAAGACATGCCTGTATCTGTGGCAGTTGATGTAAATGGTACATCTGTACACGCAACTGCACCAAAAATCTGGCAAGCAAAAATTGGTAAAATTCCAGTCGTTGACGCTGCAAAATAATTTTACTGATTTTTAAAGTGTCCTGATCTTCACAGATCTTAAAAAAGCATCCAATCGGATGCTTTTTTCATTTAAATTGATTGAATAAAATTTTAAAACAATCCTAAAAACATAATCAGCCAAGCATGAAAATAACAACGATTTTATCCATTACCCTACTCATACTGATCAATCAGAAAAGCTTTGCCAAACAAGCCACTGAGCAAAGCGTCAATCAGCTGATTCAAGTCATGAATATCAATTCAGTTCTGCAAGAAACACTCAAGCAAATACGTCCTCAAATGGATCAAAATGCGTATGTCACGGTTAAAAGTATTATTAAACATGATCAGCTTAGTCCACAAGAGCAGATTGTTGCCAATGAGCTTGCAGATCAGATGTATCAGCAAAGTGTCAAAATACTGGCTTGGGAACAAATGAAACCGATTTATGAAAAAGTCTATCGTGAGGTCTATAGTGGTGAAGAAGTTCAGGCTCAAATTGATTTCTATTCAAGTGAGATCGGTCAATCCATTCTTCGAAAATCACCACTTGTCGCTCAAGAATCGATGAAAATTATCAATACACAAATCGGGAAAATCTTACAGACTCAAGAAAAAGACCTGCAAAAGCTCAATCTAAAATTAGGGCGTGTTCTCATTTCAAAGAATGATGGTGTAAGCATAATTCGATCAGTGTAAAATCTACTTCTTATTCATTTTATTGATATTTTGAACATGACACGCCGAGTTATAACAGATGATATATGGTTGCAATTACAAGAAACAATGCAGCTTTATGGATGTTACCGCTCTAAAAACAGTAGAAATATCATGGAAGCCATATTTTGGAAGCTGCGCACTGGAGCAACTTGGCGCGATATCCCTGAAGACTTATGTCCTTGGCAAACGGCTTATAATCGATTTAATCGTTGGGCTATTAAGGGCTTGTGGGATAAGTTTTTTTTAGCTTACGAGGAACATTGGATACAGAATGGGTATTCATTGATGGAAGCTACATCCGCGCTCATCAGCATGCAAGTGGAGCTAGGTACGGTGAAAATAGAGCAATTGGAAGCTCAAGAGGCGGAGCAACTACAAAAATACACTTGGCCACCGATGCCAATGGATATCCGCTTGATTTTGAAATCACTGGAGGTGAAGTCCACGACAGTCAAGTTGCACCGCGGTTAATTGACTTGATTGGGAGTGCTGAATATTTGGTGGCAGATAAGGGTTATGACTCTGAAAAAATTAGAGAATATGCTAGAAATCACGCCATGATTGCAGTTATTCCTAGAAAATCCAATAGCGCCAAAAGCAATCCTGAATTTGATGCTTACTTATATAAGCTACGCCATTTAGTAGAAAATGCCTTCGCACGCTTAAAGCATTTTCGTAGCATAGCAACAAGATTTGATAAATTAGCGAGAAATTATAAAGCCATGCTTAGACTCGCCTGTATATTTATTTGGTGTAAAGCCAAATGAGAACACACCCTAGATAATTTGAAAAAAGCAGCAGAACAAAAATAAAGCTTATGCATAATTTATCAAGAAAATAAAAAGAGGGATCTCTCCCTCTTTATCGCTCTTAGAGTATCTTTACCACGTTCTTGGATCATACACTTTAAAAGGTTTGTTCAAGCGAACATCATCACTGGCTTTATATTTTCCACTGTCAATTTTTTCACGGCTTTTGATAACTTTACCATCCGAAGCGACTTCAGCGACATAATTTAAACCTGGTGATTTCAATTGGGTCATCCCAATTTCTTTCAAAGCCTGTTTGGTTGGCATCTGCATCAATGGCCCAACTCTCAGCAAATCGGCATCACCATTAGGACCACCACGGAACTGTTCCTCTTCATATTTAAGGAAATAATGTTGACCTGCCTTCACACTAAAATTGGCGACCAACGGCTTTTGGAAATGCATGACGGCAAGCGGACGACTTAAACTTAAACGGTAATCGCCTTCCGCTAATTCAATCCAGTAATAATGATTACTGATGAGACTTGGAATTTTTTTACCATTTAAAAAGAAGCTGGGTGCAATAATTTCTTGTCGGTTCCATTTACTGTCAGGACGATATAAATACACCACCGCAGCATGAGGATGTTGCGGTTTTACAATTTTAAAAAACTGACCCGGTTGCTGATTGACCCAAGAGCCTGTGCTAAAACCCGCCACTTTATATTGATCTAACTTCGAACTGATCAATCCAGGCTTCTCTGAAAAATCAACAGGACCCAAAGTAGAAATGATCTGACTCTGCTGAGCTGAAGTTTCAGTTAGTACATGACCACATGCCACCAAGCCCGTGGATGCCAACAGCATAAATGCCCAATAACGCATGATTATTCCTCATCACGTATTTTTTATTTTTTCGGTTTTGATTCGATTTATCGTTCGAGCTTAACATTTCACTTTAAGATAAAAAATAAAAAAGGTGGAAAAAGTCGCACTTTTCCCACCTTTCGGATGAAATACCATTATTGATCAATAACAGTATCTCTTAGTTGAATGAATCTCTTAAGCAGATTTACTGTCTAAAATTTTCAGATCAACTTTCTCTTCCACTTTTTTTTCAGCTTTCGGTTGACGCTCAGCTTGATAGGTAGGCTCCGCTTTATCATTGATAACAGCATCATTGATAATCACGGTGCCAATATCCGTACGGCTTGGTAAGTCATACATGGTTTCAAGCAACACATTTTCCAAAATTGAACGTAAACCACGTGCACCTGTATTACGCTCTAAAGCTTTCTTCGCAATCGCACGAAGCGCAGAATCTTCAAATACAAGATCTACGTCTTCCATTTCGAACAAGTACTGATACTGACGGGTTAATGCATTTTTTGGCTCAGTCAAAATTTGCATCAACGCTTCTTCATCTAGCTCTTCAAGCGTTGCAATCACAGGCAAACGACCGATAAATTCTGGAATTAAACCAAATTTAACCAAGTCTGCTGCTTCAACTTGACGGAACAATTCAGACACTTTTTTGGTGTCATCTTTGCTCTTCACATCTGCAGTAAAGCCGATGCCGCCTTTTTCTTGACGCTGTTGCACCACACGCTCAAGACCTGAGAATGCGCCACCACAGATGAATAAAATGTTCGATGTATCAATTTGAATAAACTCTTGTTGCGGATGCTTACGACCACCTTGAGGCGGAATTGAAGCAACCGTACCTTCGATCATTTTCAAAAGCGCTTGCTGAACACCTTCACCCGACACGTCACGTGTAATAGAAGGGTTTTCAGATTTACGGGTAATCTTGTCGATTTCATCGATATAGATAATGCCTTTTTGTGCCTTATCTACATCATAATCCGCTTTTTGAAGGAGCTTTTGTACAATGTTTTCAACATCTTCACCGACATAACCAGCTTCAGTTAAAGTGGTTGCATCAGCCATAGCAAAAGGTACATCTAAAAGACGAGCCAGTGTTTGTGCCAGCAAGGTTTTACCTGAACCTGTTGGACCAATCAGCAAGATATTACTCTTGGCCAATTCAACACGATCTTCAGTCTTGCTTTCAGTTTGAGTCACTTTCAAACGTTTGTAATGGTTATAGACTGCAACAGACAAAGTCTTTTTCGCAGTATCCTGACCAATCACATACTGATCAAGCGCCGCACGAATTTCATGTGGCTTTGGCAATGGACGAGATGCCCATTCGCCTGTTTCAACTTGCTGACTCGTCTGAACCAAATCTAGGCATACATCTACGCATTCATTACAAATGTAAGCGTCCTCGCCTGCAATGAGTTTACCCACTTCAGACTGCGTTTTACCGCAAAATGAACAATGCTTATGTCCTTGAGGATTTTCAGACATCTTCACTCCAAATTTCTAATCTATGCTTATATAAGCTTAAAGTTGTGGGCGTTTTGATAATACTTCATCAACCAAACCATATTCTTTTGCAGCCTGTGCTGTCATAAAGTTATCACGGTCGGTATCACGCGCCACAGTCTCATAATCTTGTCCACTGTGTTCTGCCATTAAACGGTTTAAACGCTCTTTAATGAACAAAATTTCACGGGCATGAATTTCAATATCTGATGCTTGACCACGGAAACCACCGAGTGGTTGGTGAATCATCACACGCGCATTTTCTAAACAGTAGCGTTTACCCTTCGCACCCGCATTCAATAAGAATGCACCCATCGATGCTGCTTGCCCCATACAGTAGGTCACAACATCCGGTTTAATAAATTGCATGGTATCGTAAATCGCCATACCTGCAGTCACTGAACCACCTGGTGAGTTGATATATAAGTGAATATCTTTTTCTGGATTTTCTGCTTCTAAAAATAACATTTGCGCAACGATTAAGTTCGCCATGTTATCTTCAACTTCGCCGGTTAAAAAAATCACACGTTCACGTAAAAGACGTGAATAAATATCAAAAGAACGCTCGCCACGAGAAGACTGTTCTACCACCATCGGCACGAGTGCGTTATCAATTGTTGGAACATACATACGTTATTTATTCCTAATTTTTTGTTACTCAACACATAATCACAATATGAGGGATAATTTATGAAAATGCAAAATATTCCCCATTAAATATCAGAATATTTTTGAATACTCTATGTGAATAAAGATCATTGTGACAATGTGGCAGTCGTAAAAAAAGGCGCCTTACAGCGCCTTTTTTCAATCAAGAAGCGATTAGCCTTGTTGACGAGCTTGTTGCTCTTTCAAAAGCTCTTCATAGCTTACTTTAGTGTCAGTCACTTTAGCAGAAGCTAAGATGTGATCAACCACTTGATCTTCTAACACAACGCCTTCGATTTGAGCGCGTTGTTGTTTATCATTTTTGAAGTATTCAATCACTTCGTTTGGATCTTCGTAAGAAGATGCCATGTCAGCGATGTAAGCTTCAACACGTGCTGGATCAACTTCAATCTTAGATTCAGCCAACACTTTGCTTACCAATACGCCCAATTTAACTGCTTTTTCAGCTTGTTCTTTGAACAACTCATCTGGAAGCATGCTTGAATCAAACGCTTTAGCGCCTTGAGCACCAAACTGTTGAGTGAACTGTTGAATCATTTGTTGACGTTGACGGTCAATTTCTTGAGCCAACATAGACTCTGGAATTTGAACTTCGTTTGCTGCTACAAGCGCATCAAAAGTTGCACCTTTCACTTGGTTACGAAGACCATTTTTCACTTCGCGTTCCATGTTTTTACGAACGTCAGCTTTTAATTTTTCAACGCCTTCTTCTTCAGTTAAACCAAAGATTTTAAGGAATTCAGCATCAATTTCTGGAAGTTTTTGTTTTTCAACAAGCTTAACCGTGATTTTGAATTGAGCAGCTTTACCAGCAAGGTTTTCAGCTTGGTAATCTTCAGGGAAAGTAACATCGATTACTTTCTCTTCGCCTTTCTTCATACCCACGATGCCGTCTTCAAAGCCCGGGATCATACGACCTGAACCTAGAACAAGTTTGAAGTCTTCAGCAGCGCCGCCTTCAAATTTCTCGCCATCCACAGTACCTTCGAAATCGAAAGTCACTTGCATGTCTTTTTTCGCCATGCCTTTAGTTTCAGTCCAAGAAGCACGTTGCTTTTGAAGATTTTCGATCATTTGATCAACGTCTTTGTCGTTCACTTCAGTTGATTTACGTTCAACTTCAAGACCGTCAAATTTCACTTCAACTTCTGGATAAACTTCTACAGTTGCTTCGAAAACAAGTGCATCTTCTTTGTTTTCAACTTTATCAATGTTTGGCATGCCAACAGCATTGATTTTTTCTTGCTGAATTGCTTCGAATACTGTGTCACGAATTACATCGTTCACAACTTCTTGATAAATGCCTGCGCCATATTCACGACGTACCACGTCTAGAGGCACTTTACCTGGACGGAAGCCGTTAATCTTAACAGTTTTAGCAGTGCGTTTTAAACGAGCTTCGAATTGCTCATTCACACGGCTCGTCGGTACAGATACAGTTAAACGACGGGCTACGCCCGAAACCGCTTCAGAAGTTACTTGCATGGCTTCCTCGATATAGAAATAGTAGTTGCAATTTTTAAAGTGCCACATTATATGACAACATTGGAAGATATACAAAATACATTCATTTCTCCATCATTATTTTTATTAATCTCCTATTTTTATTAGATTTTTTTATGTAAGGATAATTTCATTTTTATGATTCTGCTGATAATAATTCAATCTATCATTTTAACTCCACCATCACAGAATTCTCATTTTTCATAGTGGATAAATTCAATCTCAAAATAAATTTAAGCTTAACTTTTGATTATACATCACAGATTTCCAAATAAAAAAAGCAACATATTGATCAAAAAATGAATTCTCAATCGCTCTCTAACTTTACATCGAATTCTTAGATTTATAATAAAAATCAGTAGATTGAGTCATAATAAATACATTATAACATTTAATAAATGAATTAAATAATTAAAGTCAATCGCTAAATCCGCTTATAATTGAATGTAATTTCAAACAAGAATCATTATTATTCGCAAACAAATTCATACTACACTTTTTGAGTAAGTAATGGCCTTCATTAAAACACGCAAAAAAATCGTATCATCTGCGATTGTGTCATCTCTCTCGGTGATGGCAGGACATGCAATTGCACAAGACCAAGTCACTCAGCTTGCAACAATTGAAACAAAAGCCGAAAAAGAACAAGGTTTTAAAGTTGATCAATCAGCCAATGCTAAATTTGTTGCACCACTTTTAGACACAGCTAAGTCAGTGTCGGTGATTTCAAAGCAAATGCTTGAAGATACCCAAGTGACAACATTAGCAGATGCATTGCGTACTGTACCGGGGATTACCTTAGGCGCAGGTGAAGGCGGTAACCCAAATGGTGATCGTCCATTTATTCGTGGTTATAGCTCAGAAAGTTCAATGTATGTTGATGGTGTGCGTAATGCATCATCACAAAATCGTGAAATGTTTGCGATTGAACAAGTTGAGGTCACTAAAGGTTCTGCTTCTGCAATGGGCGGTGGTGGTTCTGTCGGTGGTAACGTCAACATGATCTCGAAGCTTGCTAAACAAGGTAACTTTTTAGAAGGTTCGGTTGCGGCAGGTACAGACAGTTATCAACGTATTACCTTAGATGGTAACAAAGATTTTGGTAACGGGATTGCGGCGCGTGTTGCCATTTTAGGCCATCATAATGAAAAAGCAGGTCAACATGATGGTGCTGAATACAGCCGCGTGGGTATTGCACCGAGCATTTCTTTTGGTCTAGACACCCCTAACCGTGCGACCTTAAGTTACTACTATCTACAATCAGATGATACTCCAGATGCGGGTATTCCATATAACAACCCAAACAACACCACTGGCCGTGCTGGACATCCAATTGATGTAAAACCAGGTACTTATTATGGCTGGCGTGATCGTGATTTCCAAAAGCAAGAAAATCACATTGGTACACTTAAATTAGAACATGATTTTTCTGATAATCTAACCATCAGCAATACAGCGGTTTATAGTAAATCAAAGAACAATTATGTCTGGACTCAACCAGATGACTCTACAGGTAACTTTATCAATACCGCAACAGGTGAGTTACAGGACACAGGGGTTTGGCGTCGTGCCAATACGCGTATCACAGATACCCGTACCTTTACCGATCAATTGGCTTTAACAGGTAAATTAAATACAGGCTTTATTAAACACTCATTTAATCTGGGTGCTGAATTTAGCCGTGCAGAATCAGATAAAGGTTCATACAACATTGCTGATGGCTCAACAGCAGATATTACCAAAACGGCTTGTGGTGCAGGTATCACAGCATCTAACGGTTGGTGTGCTTCAACCTTCCATCCAAATGCCTATACACCATTCAATGGCACCATCACTGCAAATGCTAAAGCTACAACGACCACCAGTGAAAATACCGGTATCTATTTCTTAGACCATATGGAACTCAGCAAACAATGGATGCTTGATTTTGGTATGCGGTGGGATAATTTCGATTCAGAAGTGGTGTATAACAAAGCCACTACAGGTCGTAACCCTGTACCTGCAGGTTCAGTATTTAATGCACGAGATGACTTTTTCAGCTGGAATGGTGGCCTTACCTTTAAACCTACCGAAAATGGCAGTATCTATTTCAACTACGCATCATCAACCAATCCAATTGGTGTAGACCAAGGTGATGGTAGTGAGTCTCTTGCAACAGCTCAATTACAAAATGAATTGAAGCCAGAAAGTGCTCAAACCTTTGAAATTGGAACCAAATGGGATCTATTCCAAGAGCGTTTAAATGCGACTGCGGCAATTTTCCATACCAAAAAGAAAAATACACGTATTGAAGTTGAGCCTGGCTTAACAACCAATGCAGGTGAAAGTACCGTTGACGGAATTGAAGTTGGCTTAAACGGTAAGATTACCGATAAGTGGGATATTTCACTGGGTTATACCTACTTAGACAGCGAATTAACCAAAGCGGCTTATAATGCAACCAACGAAGGTAAACGTTTAGCCAATGTACCAAGAAACAGTGCAACACTGTGGACAACCTATCAAGTGCTTCCTAAACTTCAACTTGGTTTCGGTGCTTTAGGTATGGATCGAGTGTACGGCAGTAGCAATGATGGTAAAGAAAAATATGTACCAGGTTATGTCCGTTTTGATGCCATGGCACGCTATGACGTGAACAAAGACCTAAACGTTCAAGTCAACTATAACAACTTAGCGAATCGTCATTACTTTACCAAAGCTTATGCTTCTCACTATGCAACTGAAGCAGAAGGTGCAAATGCAGTCTTGTCTGTAAACTTTAAATACTAATTTAAAGTCAAAACAGAATCCCATAGTTAAATTATGGGATTTTCTAAAAAATAGCCTCATAATGAGGCTATTTTTATATCGATTATAATATTCAATATAGGTGCTGTTGTGATTCATCATATTCCCAATGTACTCAGCAAAGAACAAGTCCAACTTTTTCGTCAGGAAATGGATCAAGTGGAATGGGTCAATGGTAAAGTGACCGCAGGTACCCTGTCAGCGACCGTTAAACAGAATCAACAACTGCCTGAAGATCATCCGCTTACCCATCGACTTAGTACCATTATTTTAGAATCCTTAGGACAGCACCCACTTTTCTTGTCGGCTGCGATTCCACTCGATATTATTCCCCCATTGTTTAATCGTTATGAAAACAATCAAGCATTTGGTTTTCATGTAGACAACTCTATTCGTCGTATTCGTGGCACTAATGAACGTTTGCGTACTGACTTATCTTGCACGGTATTTCTGAGTGAACCTGAAGAATATGAAGGTGGAGAACTGGTCGTGGAAGACACGTATGGATACCATGAAGTCAAACTGCCTGCAGGCGATATGATTCTCTACCCATCCACCAGTTTGCATGAAGTCACTCCGATTACTTCAGGCTGTCGCATCGCATCATTCTTTTGGGTTCAAAGTATGGTGCGTGATGACGCTGAACGGCATATGTTGTTCAACTTAGATCAGAGTATTCAGAATCTACGTATGCAACTGGGGGATCAGCATGCGGAAGTAATCAAACTCACCAATCTCTATCATAATCTCATGCGTAAATGGGCTGAGCTTTAGTAGAGATAAGGCTGTAAAGATAAATCATATTCAATACTCAATATGATTTATCCCTCCCCTATTGCATCTCTTGAGTATTTAAACCAGCGACATATTTTATCATTTGTCGCTTTTTACCCACAGATCCTTTATATTTTTTAATCCACGTCTATTTTTAGAAAAATTTAAAGACAAAATAGCAATCAAACGGAAATATTTTTCACACAATAATTAATATAAGAAAATCTTTATTAACATACGACTAAAATCCATAAAAATAGGAAAAACATTTCGATTTAACTCGATTAAACTTTAAGTTATAGGTTTGCAAAGTTTTAAACATATATCTGAGTTTTCAGCATTTTATTTAAAAAGTCATAATTTGTTGCAGACTAAAATTTGTAAACCGCTTACGTAGACACAATCTATATTGGTAACCATCCATTGCCTAAATCAAAAATACGAGCAATACAGGTTACACAAGGAGTTACCTCATGATGTTGGCTGATCCAAGTAAAAAATACCGTCGCATGTACCAACGTGTGGACTTGCCAGACCGTCAATGGCCGAACAATGAAATCAATAAAGCGCCTATTTGGATGAGTACCGACCTGCGTGATGGTAACCAAGCGATTTTTGAACCAATGGACATTGAACAAAAATTCAAAATGTTCCAAATGTTGGTAAAAATCGGTTTTAAACATATTGAAATTGGTTTCCCTTCTGCCTCTCAAATCGATTTTGACTTCACCCGTAAATTGATTGAAGAAAACCATATTCCAGATGATGTATACATCGAAGTATTGGTTCAGGCACGTGATCACTTGATTCAACGTACCTTTGAGTCTTTACAAGGTGCGAAACGCGCGATTGTGCATATTTACAATTCAAACTCTCCAACGTTCCGTGAAAAAGTATTGAATGTCGATATTGCGGGTGCGAAGCAATTGGCTGTGAATGCCGCACAAAAAGTGAAGGAATATGCAAAGCAATATCCTGAAACTGAGTTTGTGTTTCAATACTCTCCAGAATGCTTTACAGCCACTGAATTAGAAGTAGCGAAAGATGTCTGTGATGCGGTGACAGAAATTTGGGAAGCTTCACCAACGAATAAAGTGATCTTAAACTTACCTGCAACGGTTGAAGTTTCAGGTCCACATGTTTATGCCGACCAAATCGAATGGATGCATCGTAATATTGAACGTCGTGATGGTGTGATCATTTCGGTACACTGTCATAATGACCGTGGCTGTGGAATCGCAGCATCAGAACTTGCAATTATGGCCGGTGCTGATCGTGTTGAAGGCTGTGTGTTTGGTAATGGTGAACGTACCGGTAACGTCGACGTTGCTGCGATTGCATTGAATATGTATACCCAAGGTGTTGCGCCTGAACTTGATTTCTCGAACATTAACGAAATCATTGCGACCATTGAGGAATGCACAGGTTTGCCGGTACATCCACGTCATCCGTATGCCGGTGATTTGGTCTTTACCGCGTTCTCAGGTTCACATCAAGATGCCATCAAGAAAGGCTTTGAGTTCCAAAAAGACCAAGACATGTGGGACATGCCTTATTTACCAATCGATCCAAAAGATTTAGGTCGTGACTATGATGCGGTGATTCGTGTCAATTCACAGTCAGGTAAAGGGGGTATTGCGTACTTGTTAGAATCGAACTACAACGTGGTATTACCGCGTCGTTTACAAATTGAATTCTCTCAAGTGGTGCAACAAGTCACTGATGAACAAGCCAAAGAAATTTCTGCACCAGACATTTGGGCATTGTTTAAAGACACCTATGTTGCCACTAAAGATGCACATTATTCTGCACAGAACTATCGTTTATCCGATGAAAATGGCAGCCAAGTGATTGAGCTTGATGTGGTCGTGAATGGTGAAACTCAGCACTTACGTGGTGAAGGGAATGGTCCAATCTCTGCGATCTTAGATGCATTACAATTGCCAATTGATGTCTTGAATTATGAAGAACGGAGCATTAGTTCAGGTGCAAGTGCAAAAGCCTTGGCATTGATTGAGCTTCAAGTCAAAGGAACCGGTAAATCTGCATTCGGTGCAGGTGTCCATGACAACATTGTGACCTCATCAATTGAGGCGATTATTGCCAGCACCAACCGTTTAATCGAGCAAGGTGTACTCAGCACTGAACAATTGGTGGCTGCTGCGGTATAAGTAATTGCGATATGCAATAACATTAAAATGACTTTAGAAGGATACCCTCAAGTGGTATCCTTTTATTTATTCATACTAAAGATTTAAGGCGAATTATTCCTGTGTCTTTTCCAGCTGACTCTGTGGGTATTGTTACGCCACAAAAGTTTCAATTTGAAGAACCACTGGCATTAGAATGTGGTCGAATTCTCCCTCGTTTCGACTTAATGGTTGAAACTTATGGCACGCTCAATGCCGATAAATCCAATGCCATTCTGATTTGCCATGCCCTCTCTGGTCACCACCATGCTGCAGGCTATCATCATGAAGATGATAAAAAAGCCGGCTGGTGGGATGCATGCATTGGCCCAGGCAAAGCGATTGATACCTCTAAATTTTTCGTGGTTGCTTTAAACAACATTGGTGGCTGTAGCGGTTCTACAGGTCCTACCTCACCGAATCCTGAAAATGAAAATCGTCCTTATGGTCCAGATTTTCCATTGGTGACAGTACGTGATTGGATCAAGACCCAAGCGATGCTGTCGGATCGTTTGGGTATTGATGTTTGGTACTCTGTGATTGGTGGCTCACTCGGTGGGATGCAAGCGTTGCAATGGTCGGTGGATTATCCTGATCGTTTAAAAAACTGTGTGATCATTGCCAGCGCACCAAAACTGTCTGCACAAAATATTGCCTTCAACGAAGTGGCACGTCAGTCAATTTTATCTGATCCAGATTTCCATCATGGCCGTTATTTGGAAAATGACAGTTATCCTAAACGTGGTTTAATTTTGGCCCGTATGGTCGGTCATATTACCTACTTGTCTGAAGAAGCGATGAAACAAAAATTTGGTCGTGACTTAAAGTCAGGCAAATTTATGTATGGCTTTGACGTCGAGTTCCAAGTTGAAAGTTATTTACGTTATCAAGGTGAGCAATTCAGCCGTAACTTTGATGCCAATACCTACTTGATCATGACCAAAGCATTGGATTATTTCGATCCTTCGCGTGAATACGAGCAGTCTTTGCAAAAAGCCATGGCCAACACGAAGTGTCGTTTCTTGGTGGTGTCATTTACCACGGATTGGCGGTTTGCGCCTGAACGCTCTCAAGAAATTGTCGATGCACTGATTACCAGTCAAAAACCGGTCAGTTATATCGATATTGATGCTGAACAAGGACATGATTCGTTCTTGTTCCCGATTCCTCTGTATGTAAAGACACTGCGTGCGTTCTTAGGTGGCCCTGAACATTTACAAGCAACACCGAAGGAGACTGTGTAATGCGTATTGATCAACAACTCGCAGATAAATGGATTAGCCCGGGATCTAGTGTGCTTGATTTGGGCTGTGGTGATGGCGAATTGTTATCGCAAATGGGCAAAAAACACCAAATTCGTGCATACGGTATGGAAATTGATCAGGAAAAGATTGCAATTGCGGTCAGTCGCGGGTTAAATATCATTCAACAAGACTTGAACCTCGGTTTGGGACGCTTTGCCGATCAGTCGTTTGACTATGTGGTTATGGCACAAGCTTTGCAAGCTGTAGATGCACCTGATGTACTTTTGCGTGATATGGTGCGTGTAGGGAAACAAGCGATTATTACTTTTCCTAACTTTGCCCATTGGAAGACGCGTTCTTTCTTGGCTCTCAAAGGAAAGATGCCTGTTTCAGAAGCTTTACCGTATATGTGGTATAACACACCGAATATCCACCTATGCACCTTTAGAGATTTTGAAGCACTGTGTGCAGAAAATCAGATTAAAATTATTGATCGACTTGCCGTAAATGGGAATCAACAAGGCAGTATGCTCAGCAAGCATCTGCCAAATTTGTTCGGTGAAGTCGCTATTTATCGAGTGAGCGCTCTATGAAAAAATTATTATTAGGCAGTACTTTATTTTTGGGTTTATTGAATTTCCAAGCCCACGCTGAATATGTACCACAGCAATCAACCACGGCTCAGGCAGCTCAGTACTCACGTATGAGTATTGCTGATTTGCAAAAAGCAGCCAAAGCGGGTCAAGCGCCTGCTCAGTTCTATTTGGCAACCTATTATCAAAAAGGCACTGGTGTTCAAAAAGATGCCAAGCAAGCGTTTAGCTTATTTAAAGCGGCGGCTGATCAAGGTCTGACGGCGGCACAACTGAATGTCGGTCGTATGCTGATGGAAGGTCATGGTACGTCTAAAAATGAAGCATTAGCGCGTTCGTATTTTGAGAAAGCGGCGAGTCATGGTGACAACCGTGCCAGCTTCAATCTTGCGATGATGGAAGAGCAAAAGAAAAATTACATGGGTGCATATCAGTGGTATGAACTATCTACCCGTGATGGCATGCTCGACAACCGTGTGATGAATTTATCTGAAACCAAGAAAACTGCTTTGGCTGCCAACTTGACCCCTGAACAAATTCGTCAAGCCCGTGATCGTGCTGATCAATGGATTCAAGCGCAATAATGGAAGCGCATTAGAATTCAAAGCTTATTACGAAAAAAGCACCTCAATTCAGGTGCTTTTTTTACGTTAAATTTTAAGCAATGAGCGACTCAGAACGTCTAGAATTTCTTTATACAGCTTGGTATGCTCATCAATATCTTCTTCACGTGATTTCAGTAACTCAATCAGATATTGCTTTTCCACGGCATTGGTTGCCAGTCCAGCAATAATTTGGGTTTTGTCCTGAATTTCTTCAGTGCCCAGATCAATTTCAGATGCCAACTCAATCAACAGGCTTTCTGCTTTATCCAAAATATAGCGTTGAGTGGCTTTCATTATGGCTGCGGTCTTAAAGTAGTATGTTGACCCACATATTTTAATAATTTTAAACTGAATAGCTACCTCTAATCGGCTTGATCCGTCTGTTTATACGACAACCTCCGCCATGATTGATCGTGCTTTCTTCTACTGGCTCATTTCGAGCTTGATCTGCCAGATATTCAAGCGTGACCGAAATCAGTTAAAATAATGTTTTTAATATTTGAGTTTTTGAAATGTCTGCACAAGATTGGCTGTCTCAAGGCACTTTGGTTTTAGCAAGCAACAACAAAGGCAAAATTGCTGAATTTGAAAAACTTTTTGCTGAACTAAATCTGCCTGTAGAAGTGGTGCCACAGGGTAAACTCAATATTGAAGATGCGATTGAAGACGGTCTTAGCTTTGTTGAAAATGCGATTATCAAAGCACGTCATGCCTCACGTATTTCAGGCAAACCTGCCATTGCAGACGATTCAGGACTCTGTGTTCCTGCTTTAGGCGGTGCACCCGGGATTTATTCGGCGCGTTTTGCCGGTGAACATGGCAATGATGCAGCCAACAATGCCAAACTTCTTGCAGATTTAAAACCATTACGTAAAGACGGCGAAGTCATTGAAGGGATGTTTGTCTGTGTTTTAGCATTGGTGCAACATGCAGAAGATCCACTGCCACAAATTTTCCAAGGCATTTGGTCAGGTGAAATTTTAGCGCAAGCCCGTGGTGAAAATGGCTTTGGTTATGATCCATTGTTTTGGGTCAAGGAACTGAATATCTCAAGTGCTGAACTAACTAAAGAAGAGAAAAATAAAATCAGTCATCGTGGTCAAGCGATGCAGCTGTTTAAAGCAAGTTTGGAAAAATAACTTACGCTTATTACGCCCTCTCCCCTTGGGAGAGGGCTGGTGTGAGGGAGCGAGTTTAAACCCTCTCCTTTTAGGAGAGGGAATTTACAGGGTGGGTATCATTAAATGCAGCAACGCCCCATAAATACTGATGATGATTGCACTGGCAAGCGTGCCTGAAGCGATATATTTGGCTGAGATGCCCGTACCTTGATAATGCGTTTCTAAAGCCACAATATTGGCCGCAGGTGGCAATAAGAAAAACATAAAAATAATCGCATAGGTCAACTGTTGATGCGGAATTGGCAAAATAAAATAAGCCAAGATACACAAGAATAATGCGATTACAGAGCGGCTTAAAATCAGGACTAAACTTAGTTTTAAATCAGCCCATCCGATTTTAACAGCACTCAGCCACATGCCTAAAATACACATGCCACTAAAGGTCACTAACACTTTATTGGCGGCATAAATGCCAGTTAAAACTGGGTTATGTTCAAAGGCATGGAAATCCCAAAAGGATAATACCCCTGCAATGCTCAGTGCCATCACCGGTGGCGAGGTCAACATATTTTTAATAATAAAGCCAGTCTCTTGCTTGGTTTGACTCACTGCCATCACCGCGCAGACATTACCAAACAATGACCCACCAATGTACATCGCTACTATGGTTGCACTGGCTTGCGGTCCAAAAAGTGCCAAGGCAAAAGGAAACCCAAGCCACGCCCCATTTAAATAACTAAAACACAACGCCCGTAATTTATCTTTTTTCCAGATATAAAAAATACTGAAGAACACGATCGAACTAATCAGACTCAACAGGATCAGCCATAAACTACCTTGCTGATAAAACACCATGTTGTAAATAATCACCAGAGGAATAAAAATCTTCGCCAATAAAGACGCCAAAATCGGACGAATGCTTTTTAAATACTGAACGCCCCAATAACCCATCAGAAAAGAGATTAAGGGCAAGATTAAAGCCATAACAATCTAAGCGTATCGATCTGAATTGAATTGATCCTATCACAGTACCGCGCTTCCCTTATTTTGAATCGCTGATATGGCTTATCTGAAATAACAGAAAGTCTTGTCTTTAAACTGACATATTTTGGTCACATGCGTGTCATCTACATCTGTTCAGATAAATGCATAAATAAAACAGGAGAACACCATGATGGGACTTTCTATTTGGCATGTACTCATTTTTGCAATTGTTGTCATTCTATTGTTTGGTACATCCAAACTGAAAAACTTAGGCAAAGATGTCGGTGGTGCAGTCAAAGACTTCAAAAAAAGTATGAAAGAAGATGAAGCTGAACAAGCACGCTTGCAAGCGCCACAAACGCTTGAAAATACTGAATCTAAATCCGTTCATTCGCATTCAGTTAAGAGTTAAAAGTCTGAGAATAACGATAAGAGAATGACATCATGCTGAATGTTGGAATGACGGAATTACTCTGCTTTGCCATTATTGCACTATTGGTTTTAGGGCCTGAAAAACTGCCTGAAGCTGCTCGCTTTACTGCAAAATGGTATGGCAAGGCCAAACGGATGATCAGTAGCATTCAAACTGAAATTGATCAAAGTTTAAAGTTGTCAGAGTTTCGGGCAGAAATGCAAAAAGAGATTGCACGCATGACTGAAATTGAACAGCGGCTTCAACAAAAAATGGATCTTTTGAATCAGCAATATCAGACGCAGGCTCCATCTCAAAGTTCTCTAAATTCTAATCCTCAGCCTACTGATGCGATGACTGATACGACTCAAGCTCATATTGAAACGGATACGTCTGCTCACCTTAGTGTGATTCCGTCACTGCACCAATGGAATTTTACATTTATGAAAAAGCATGATGCACATTATGAGCGTGTTCCATTTAAACAGGCCTTTATTCAAGTTCAACACCCCCTGTCCCCAACCTTGGCACATCCATTCACGAATAACACCAATAACCCAATGAAGATTGCCGTATGAGTGAACTGCATATAGAGACTGAAAAGTCAGAACATCTAAAACAAGAACACCTTACACAAGAACAGCTTGAACAGATGCCTGTGATGCAACATTTGGTCATCCTTAGACAGTCTTTGTTTAAAATCGTGGGCATTATCTTACTGTTATTTTTTTGCCTACTGCCCTTTCGAAATAACACGTATCAGCTTCTCTCTGATCCATTGACTCGACAACTGCCCGCAACATCCACCATGATTGCCACCGATGTAACGGCGACGTTTATGGCACCATTTAAACTCAATTTGTTTGTGGCATTTATGCTGTCTATGCCCTTTATCATTTACCAAATTTGGTCGTTTGTCCGACCTGCCTTATATGAAAAAGAGCGTCATCTGGCGATTCCACTGCTGCTCGGCAGTATTTGCTTATTCTATATCGGCATCGCATTTGCCTATTTCATTACCCTGCCTGCCATTTTGCATTTCTTTATCAGTGTTTCACCAGACAGTGTTGCTCCGATGACCGATATCAATAGCTATTTAAGCTTTTGCTTAAAGCTGTTTTTGGTGTTTGGTTTAACCTTTGAAATTCCCATCATCACTTTGGTTTTGATTCTTATCGGTGCGGTCAGTACGCAGACTTTGGTCAAGAAACGCCGTTTTATTATTGTCGGTTGTTTCTTTGTGGCGATGTTCGTCACACCGCCTGATGCGCTGTCTATGCTGATGCTTGCCGTGCCGATGTGGCTACTCTTCGAAATGGGTTTAGTCTTTGGCAAAATTTTAGAAAAACGTACACACTCGAATACTTAAAACTTTTTCATTCAAAAGCTTCATGCCATCTGGCATTGAAATGCACTGAATCCCCCTTCAGTGTATTTCTGTTTGGATCAACAGTATATCCACAATGAACATTGATCTGTCACTCATATGCGTGTCTTTAAACTGACTTCAAACTGTCAAAATACCGTCATTTACCCTGCATACAATCGTTGAAGATCAATATAAAAACTGAACTTAAACACTTCAAATTAAACAAATGACAATGGATTTTAATATGACAGCAAACACAGCTCAGCCTAGTCGTCGTGATCTACTTAAATGGTTTACCGGCATTCCTTTTCTTCCCCTTGGGGCAATGGCGACCGCAGCCTCACTGACAGGTTGTAATGAGGACAATAATAATCCGAATGTCATCACCCCGCCTGTCAAACCTGCCAACCTTAAGCATGCAATTTTTACTGCAATGGCAGCACCCATTGCACTTTCAGATCGTGCAAAAACATCGGTGAGTTCTAAACTTAAAATCGATTGGGATGATGCTTCAAGTACCGAATATCAACTCGGCTATAAAAGCTTTTTCGAGACAGGCTCAAAAGTCCCGAAATGGGGTGGCGGTGAAATCATTGCCGGTGGTTATTTCAATGCAAAGGGCGAGCCGATTATAGATGTTTCAGTTCCAACCTTACCTCGCCAATACTTTTCAGACTGCCCCGATGGTTCCTCTCTTATTCATCTAGACAATGCGAAAGTAGACGACGTCAAAAATCCGGTGTTTCATGTGGTGCAATTTGAATATGCCTCACAAAACCAAGCCGGACAAAGTGAATATGGCAACTTGCCCTCACCGATTGCTATTTTGACCTTAGATCAAGATCAAAATACCGGACACTTAGAACTGAAAAAATACTTCAATGTCGATACCTCCCCTGCGCATGGTTTGTGGATTACTTGTGGTGCCAGCATGTCGCCTTGGCATACCCATTTATCCAGTGAAGAGTATGAACCGGATGCCTTTCAACAAGGCATTGGTGGACCCAGTGTCGAGGGTTATGGTCAAAACTTTTTTGGTGATGCACGCTTAGCCAAGCCTTATAACTATGGCCACTTGCCTGAAGTGATTGTGAATCCAGATGGTTCAGGCAAAATCGTGAAGCACTTCTGTCTAGGGCGTATTTCGCATGAACTGGTGCATGTGATGCCTGATCATAGAACGGTGATTATGGGGGATGACTACACCAATGGTGGCTTCTTTATGTTTATCGCAGATAAAGAAAAAGATTTGTCTGCAGGCACACTCTATGTAGCGCAATATATGAATCTGCTGACGGAATCCACCACCGCACAGATCAAATGGATTGAACTTGGGCATGCCACCAGTCAAGAAATTGAAGATTTGGTCAATAAGCAAAATATTCAGCCGACCGATATTATGGAAAGCTTAACGATCAATCCAAATGATCCATCCTTTACTGAAATTACCTTAGCCAAGAAAAAGCTCTGGGTGAAAGTTAAACCCGGGATGGAGAAAGCGGCTGCCTTTTTAGAAACCCATCGTTATGCGGCCTTAAAAGGGGGAAGCATGGCCTTTACCAAAATGGAAGGCACCACCATCAACATTAAAGACAAAAAAGCCTATTCAGCACTGGCCAATATCCAAGACTCGATGGTCAAAGATAGTAATGGTTGGGTGGCAAGCCACAATGTCACCTTTAGCAAAAAAGTCACTGCAGGCGGAATTTTGGAACACGATTTAACTGCAGGACAAAGCACAACCGCAGGTAACCCAATTAAAAGTGAATGGGTGCCGTATCAGTCTAAAATCTTAGTTATGGGTGAAGACATTGCTGTAGACAGTTTAGGGAATACGGCGCATCCAGATAAAATCGCTAGTCCTGATAATTTAAAATTCTCTGAAACACTACGTACACTCTTCATTGGTGAAGACAGCGGTAATCACCCAAATAATTTCCTCTGGGCCTATAACATCGACAGTAAAGCCAATCCCGTGCGCTTACTTTCAACACCCTTTGGTGCGGAGTCGACTGGGCTTCATGCGGTCGACTCGATCAATGGTTGGACCTATATTATGAGTAACTTCCAACATCCGGGCGATGCCAAGGATATTAGCGGACTCAAAGCAGCAACCCTTGCCAATTACAATGGCGGCTATAGTGCAAGTGTCGGCTATATCACCGCAGATCCAATCGCCCCTTCGCTTATCAAGAAAGTAACCGAAACCCATAAAGCTTCATAAATGTTAAGTGCTGTATCTCTGAAGTACAGTAGCCATGTTAAAAAGCCGATGGAGCATCGGCTTTTGATTGTTAAATCACTCAAGCTTTTAGTGGAATCATGATTTCGATAATTTCATTTTGATGCTCGCCTTGCTGGGTTTTCTCAAGCCAAGACCAATACGGTTTTGGTACTTGATTATGTAATCTGAGTAAGTTTGAACAGCGTGTGCCATAGACTGGGCTTTGAATAAACGTAGAAGACAATAGTGCCTCCATCTCTACGCTGATGCCGGTATTGGGCAAGTGCTCTGTTAAGATTTTTCGTTCATCTTCCAAAATATCCCACGCTGCAAACTGAATATCTTTTTCAGGTGTCTGTTGATGTTGCAACATCGGCAAAAATTCTTGGGTAAAACGTTTACGTAAATGTTTGGTTTTTTCCCAATCCTCAGTCATGAGTCCATTCGACACCACATAGACTCCTTTCGGCAAAATCTGTGGCGCTTCACCTCGATTGCTCATATAAACCGCTTGCTCTGCATTGCCCAAGAACAAGTTAAAGCCTGCATAGTCACATTGTGTTTTTTCTAAGGCCTGTGTAAAACGAATCGGCGTGAGTTCAGACTCTAGGAAAGATTGAATCAATTCACCTCGAGAGGTGGCATAGCTTTTTTTATCCTGACCCTCTCGAAAATTGGTCACGATGGCCCAACGCCCTGAAGCTGTCACCCCCATCCATGTGCCGCCTGACTGTAAGTCCTGACCAGCAACAATCGGGCTATTTGACCACACATGAACTTGTGAAGCCGGACGGTGATAAAACTCATCACGGTTTGAAATTAAGCATAAGGGTACATTTTCAAGTACATGCCAAGCCAATGCCACGATACACATAATTGATTCTCTTTAACTTTACACACTGAATGTACAACATTTTTCAAATCTTTCAGATAAAATCTGTGCAAAACAGAATATCAAGGAATTGGAATGCTGACTTACCCCACTATTGACCCCGTTGCAATATCGCTGGGTCCTTTACAGGTGCATTGGTATGGACTGATGTATTTACTGGCATTTTTATGTGCATGGGGACTTGCAACCTATCGTTCAAAACAACGTGGTTGGACCCCGGAAATGGTCTCTGACCTGATTTTCTACGGCGCATTGGGCGTGGTGTTGGGTGGACGTCTCGGTTACGTGTTCTTTTACGGCTTTGATCAGTTCCTTGCTAATCCGTTGTGGTTATTCCAAGTGTGGACCGGTGGGATGAGTTTCCACGGCGGATTCTTAGGCGTGATGTTTGCGATGCTGTTATGGTGTAAAAAATACAGCATGACCTGGTTCCAAACTTTAGATTTTATTGCCCCTTGTGTACCGACAGGCTTGATGTTTGGTCGGATTGGTAACTTTATTGGTGGTGAGCTCTATGGTCGTCAAGTGACTGACCCTAATTTTGCTTTGGGCATGATTTTCCCGACTGATCCATTGCAATTGGTGCGTCATCCCTCTCAACTGTATCAAGCGCTGTGTGAAGGTTTAATTTTATTCCTTGTCCTGTGGTTCTTTAGCATGAAACCACGCCCACGTTTTGCCGTGTCTGCTTTGTTCCTCATTGGTTATGGTATTGCACGCTTTGTCGTAGAATTCTTCCGTGAACCAGACAATGGTCAATTGTTTATTGGTTGGATGAGTAAAGGGCAATTCCTCACTGTACCAATGATTTTGATCGGGATGTGGATGATGTGGTATGCCTACCAGAAAAAAATCTATGATTGGGGTCCACTTAAAAATTCTTAATCGATCCGATGGATTGAATCAATGAGCGAGGAGAAATCCTCGCTTTTTTTATGACTGAGATTGATAGATTAAAATCCCAAGACTGCTTTGAAGATTGAGCATTGAGCTGTGATTTAAGCATAGTATTTGCAAGCAATTTAAAGCCATTGCCAGTCTCTATTTCTATTCACTTCTGTGCCATGCTGAGCCCATTAAAACTATGCTAAAGTAGCTACAATATTCAATAATCATCCTTTACTACAATGCTTGAATTTTGGTTTGATCCTAAAGTTGCCATTTGGCATAAGCTAGCTTTCTTTGTTTTATTGGCTGTGATTTCAGGTGCCTTGTATTGGTATCAACCCCTAAAATTAGATTCCATTTTAATGTTTCTCGGTACAGGCGTGATTTTTCTGATTTGTCGCTATTGTAAAATCCATTTTGTGAAAAACAATACTGCAAGTTTTGCGTACCGTGTTCTGACTTGGATTCCGATTGCACTACTATTGGCATTGATCTTTATGCACATGAAAGACGGCGAAATCCTGATTCCGGGCGCACAAGGATTGGGTTTTATGGCTTTAGCTATTTGTTTGTTCTCACCGCTGTCTTTACTCAATTCCAATCCAAAGATTGAAGCCAAATAATCATGTTGGATTTTTGGTATTCGGAACGTTGTACACGTGAAATCAAACTGATCGTCTGCATCAGCACCTGTGTGACGATTTTACTATGCGGAAAAATCGCCTCACTCAGTCCTGTATTTGTTGGCTTCAGTTTGGCTGTAGGGGTTGTCATTCATGTTATTCGAATGCTCAGTTTAAAGGCTCAATCGAGCCATTCACATCAGACTGGTTTTCAAATCATCGTCTTGAGTGTGATTTTGATCGCGATGATCAGTCTGATCATCAATTTACCCAAGCCACATCAATGGGTACTTGCGGCACAATGTTTGGGTTATATTGCGATTGGCCTAATGCTCGTATCGATTTATTCAAATCGAGCTAAACGCTTCGAATAAAAAAACCTACTCGATCGAGTAGGTTTTTTTAAATTTGGGATGAACTATCGCTTAGTCTTGCATACGGTAATAACTGTAGTTCACATTTTCATTGCGATATACCGCATAACCCGCTTGTCTAAAGTCAGAGACCCAATTTGAACCGGTATAGCCTGCAATATGACCATACACATGTGAATTGGTGCGGTGAATGATGTAGATATCGCCTTTTTTCGGATTATCAAAAGACACTGGGATTTTCTTATAACCGATTTTAGTTAAAGTCCCACCCCAATCCGCTGCCGCCACAGGATGGCTATTGAAACGTGCACCAGCTGACTCTAATGCCAAGCGAATACTTTTGGCACATTTTTGTGAACTGGTACGTGCCGTGACATTTTGCAAGCGTTGAGTAAATTTACCAATATCGATCCGTTGACCGCTGGTCGACGACGTATAATTACGCTGATTTGAGGCTCTTAGTGAAGAAGTTGAAGCGGGGAAAACATCGTCTTTTGAATTATTTTTAGATTTCGACCGAATGACTATTCTCGTTTCAACAGGAGCATGAATCTCACTCATATCACTGTGTTGATCGTAAATCATTCTAAACTTAATCCTCTCAATACCAATCCATCTCTCGCACGAAAGCGTGTTCAGACTTCATTTTTCAAGCGTTGAATCATACAACCTGAACCTTTATTTTTCACACATTAAATGTAAACAAATATTCACATTTGCAACAAAATACGTCTAACTGAATATTTTTTAATTAGTTTAATTTTTTTAAATTATTTTGAATATTTTTTTAAAAAAATAAATAATGCCAAGTAGTTCTCATTTATTATCTGATTGAATCTATTCAAAAAATAAAAATCCAATAAATTATGACATGGGATCAGAGCTTGTCGCTTTAATTCAACTCGATCTCTTCAACAGTCAGTTAAAGATTAAAAAAATAGATGAATTAGTATAAACTGCAAAGCTCAAAACAGAATTTTGCCATGCTAAAACCACTTACATATGTCCATTGCTTATGCATGGATTTTCAGTGCGCGATTTGGCTATTCTTCACTCACACTTTAGGACATTTATGAAAGCGTATTTAGACCTATTACAACACATCCTAGACAACGGTGGCGACAAAGGCGACCGCACAGGTACAGGTACACGTTCTGTATTCGGTCATCAAATGCGTTTCGACCTTTCCAAAGGTTTTCCTTTATTGACCACCAAGAAAGTGCATTTCCGTTCCATCGTGATTGAGCTGTTGTGGTTCCTCAAAGGCGATACCAATGTTCAATATTTAAAGGACAATAAAGTCTCGATTTGGGATGAATGGTCGACAGCAGAACAGACTGCACGTTTTGGTCGTCCCGAAGGTGAGCTTGGTCCTGTCTACGGTCATCAATGGCGTAACTTTGGCGCAACCAAAAAAGACGATGGCTTATATGAACAAGATGGTTTTGACCAAATCAAATGGTTGGTCAATGAAATCAAAACCAATCCCAATTCACGTCGTTTAATCGTGTCGGGTTGGAATCCAAAAGAAGCTGGTCAAGTGGCATTGCCGCCTTGCCATACGCTGTTCCAATTTTTTGTACACAATGGCAAATTGTCTTGCCAACTGTATCAGCGCAGTGCGGATGTGTTTCTTGGCGTACCTTTTAATATCGCAAGCTATGCGCTACTGACGCATATGATTGCGCAAGTGTGTGATTTAGACGTCGGTGATTTTGTTTGGACGGGTGGCGATACGCATTTATATGCCAACCACTTTGAACAAGCAAAATTGCAATTGACTCGTGAACCTTTGCCACTGTGTCAGTTAAAACTAAATCCAGAAATCAAAGACCTATTTGATTTTAAATTTGAAGATATTGAAATCGTGGGTTATGAATCGCATCCAGGTATTAAAGCCCCTGTTGCGGTTTAAGTTCGATTACCCTCTAAAATCCCCCACCCTTGGGGGATTTTTTTAGCGTATTGCCTAGGATCATGGTTTCGGCTTTCGCTACAATGATGCTTAGCGCATAACAATAGACAGATTGGAAAGATTATGGCATTTCAAAATTTAGAAGTGGTTCACGTGGTTGCGATGGATCAACGTAACTGTATTGGTAAAGGCAATGATTTGCCTTGGCATATTTCCGCGGACTTAAAGCATTTTAAAGAAATTACCCAAGGCGGTGTGGTGGTCATGGGACGCAAGACCTTAGAGTCAATGGGTCGTACCTTACCCAAACGCGTCAATTGGGTCATTACCCGCGATCAAAATTGGGCTTTTGATGGCACCAAAGTGGCCTACACCATTGAAGATGCTTTGACGCAAGCGGTTGCCGATGTGCACGCCTCAGAAAAACCGAACAGTATTTTTATTATCGGTGGCGGTGAGATTTTTAAACAAACTCTTGATATTGCAGATCGCTTAGAACTGACCCATGTAGAGCTCGATGTTCAAGGCGATGCACACTACCCTGTAGTCCCTAGCGAATTTAATAAAGTCGCTTCAGAACAACACATCGATGACAAAACTGGCATTGCTTTTGAGTTTGCAACTTACCGAAAATAAAGCCCATTTCAGCCCCATAATAATGAAAACAACAGCTCATGCATAATATCGGTAAACGAGAATTTTTTGCTGCACTTGGAATGGGCTTGCTCCATTCCATTTTCAGTTTATTTGTCATCTTCTCTTCAATCTGGCTATGTTTAGCGCTTTGGATTCAGGAACCTTTCGACTGGCTCATCAGCCGAATTTTAATCGGTGCTTGGATTGCTTTTGCACTGAGTGTCTTGGGCATTTATGCCAGCCAACATGTCTTTAGTCGCCGTAAAGATGTGATCATTTACATCTTGGTGTTTATCCTAAGCTTATGTTGGTATTTCGGTTTAGCCCCGCGACACGACCGTGAATGGAATGCTGAAGTCGAAAAGTCACTGCATTATGAGCGTCAAGGTGACAAGGTCACTTTGCACAATGTGCGGCATTTTGATTGGCATGCCAATGGTCAAGCCACACCGCGTTGGGAGAGTCGTAGCTTTGATTTAAATCAAATTACGGGGGTGAATATTATTACTTCCTACTGGATGGGACCTCAAATCGCGCATACCTTAGTTAGCTTTGATTTTGCCAATACCAAGCCACTGACTTTCTCTATCGAAATACGCAAAGAAAAAACTGAAGACTTTTCAGCGATTGGGGGCTTTTTTAGAAAATTCGAACTGAGTCTGATTGCATCGGATGAAAAAGATATTATCTATACCCGAAGCAATGTGCGTGGCGAGCAAGTGTATTTCTTCCCTGTGAATATGGCCAAGCCTGAAATGAAAGCTTTATTTGAAGAATACTTACACAAAGCTGATCAACTACAACACGATGCCAAGTGGTATAACACCCTCAGCTCTAACTGCACCACCTTAGTGTTCGATATGGTGCAAGCCGTGTCAAAGAAACCCTTACCCACTGATTATCGATTATTGGCTTCGGGCTATTTACCCAATTATCTCTATGATTTAAAGGCACTTGATCAGCGTTGGGACATGAAAACGTGGTATCAAAACGCCCATGTCAATCCACGCACGCTACAGTTTGCACATTTCAAACATCAAGACAGTGAAAACTTTTCTAAAGTACTGCGCTACGGCTTACCACACAGCAACCCAGAGCATGCGCCCTGATTTTTAGCAAATTAAGCAAAAATAATTCGGTTTCTTAACACTGTGATACACAGTTAATCTAGTGATTTTACTGTTTTTTTGTTTATATAGAGGCAGGACAAACAAGTTAAATCATGGGGAATAAAATGTTAAAAAAATTAATCATCGCGAGTGCGATTGCAATGTCATTGACGGCTGTTGGCTGTAGCACCACACAGACCTCAACCAAACAACAAGAAAATCTGAATCTGTTGCAGAACAAAACTTGGATTTTGACGCATATCGGAGCAACCGAATTTAAGACTGATCCAACGGCGCATAATGTACCTAGCATTCAATTTGACAGCGCAACACAACGTGTCAGTGGTGCGGATGGCTGTAACCGTATTATGGGGGGCTACAGCATTGAAAAAGACAAACTGAGCCTGACCCAGCTTGCGGGTACGCAAATGATGTGTGTTAACACCATGGAGCTTGCAGGCAAATACAATGCAGCGCTTGCTAAAGTGGCGGCCTACCAAGTCTATGGCAAAACCTTGCGCTTACTCGATGAGCATGGCAACCCAGTTCTACAGTATGAAAGTGCGATTCAACCGCGCTAATTTAAATCAATTCGCAGCTATGGGGTCTTGGCGCAGACATTGTAATCGTGTCATATTGCCCCATATATAATGTAGAAAAGATAAGTAGGGTTTAATAAATGCAACAGGCTTTATTTGGTGGTGGTTGTTTCTGGTGTGTTGAAGCTGTGTTCCGTCAGCTCAAAGGCGTCGAACAAGTGTTAAGTGGTTATGCAGGTGGTACCACCGTAGCGCCAAGCTATGAAGCGGTATGTACTGGTGAAACCAATCACGCTGAAGTGATTCAAATCGATTTTGATGAATCACAAATCACCTACAAGCAATTACTGGAAGTCTTGTTTGCCATTCACGATCCAACCACATTGAATCGCCAAGGCAACGACATTGGTACCCAGTACCGTTCAGTGATTTTCTATAAAGATGAAGCACAACTTCAAGATGCCAATGCGGTGATTGAAAGCTTAAAAGCGATGGATTTAGACATTGTGACTGAAGTTAGCCCTGCGCCAACCTTCTATGTGGCTGAAGAGCATCATCAGAACTTCTTTGAAAAGAATCCTGCACAAGGGTACTGCAATTTCTCGATTCCACCGAAATTGCTGAAACTACGTAGCAAATTTAATGACTTGATGAAAACTGATTAATTCTATTTTTCAAGCATAAAAAAGCGACCTGAAAGGTCGCTTTTTTATTCGCTATGGATCACTTATTCTAAATCAGAAGCTGATTAGACTTAATTATCCGTTGCAAAGGCAATGTCAGAGAGCCCGGCTTCGCTCGCACGCGACATTACTTGTGCAACAGTATCATAACGAGAGTCTTTGTCTGCTTTTAAAATAATCGTTGGTTGTTGAGGCGCTTGACCCGCTGTATTCAAGCGGTTTTGCAATTCCTCTAGGGGAATGATTTTATCATCCCATGCCACTTCACCTTGAGCATTGATACTCACTTGAATGGTTTCAGGTGGCGGATCAATAATATCAGCAGTGGTCTTTGGTAAACTTAATGGAATTGATGGGTTAGCAACGGTTGCTGTCACCAAAAAGATGATCATCAAAACCAACATAATATCGATCAACGGGATGAGGTTCATCTCCGTCATACCAGTGTCGTTGTCTTCACCCAATTGAAAAGCCATTAAGCTTGACCTCCAACTAAACTTTCTTTACTTGCATTCACTGTCGCTTTAGGCGCAGATGAGTCTTGTTGCAACATGGTGTCGATCAGAAGACTATGTGCATGGTCTTGTAAATCATTGCTCAGCGTACGGTTAATACGGATACAGATGTTGTAAGCAATTACCGCAGGAATCGCCACAGATAGACCAATACCGGTCATGATAAGCGCTTCACCTACGGGTGTTGCCACTTGTGCTAAACCAGCTTGACCACTTTTACCGACTGCAACCAGTGCATGGAAAATCCCCCACACGGTACCAAACAAACCTACGAATGGTGCCAATGAAGCGATGGTACCGAGTACTGCAACGCCTTTTTCAGCTGAAGATTTCTCTAAAGCAATTTGACGTAGCAAGGCTTGTTCAGCCACAGCTTTACGTTGTTCAAAGCCTAAAGGCGCAAGTTTCGCTTTCAAGCTGTTTAAAGCTTTTGAAAGTTGAGCATAAGCTGTTTGTTTCAGTTGACGGCTGCCCATCACGCGTAAAACTACAATGGTCCATGTCGCAATCGACATCGCCAATAACACGAAATACAGTGTTTTACTCACTGCATCAGCATGCTGCCAATAAACTGAAAAGTTCATACTCGAACTCCTAATGATAGTTAGCCGTTAGAATTCAACTTTAATTCAAATGGTTGTTGCGCTTTAAATGGATACGCTACACCATTTTCCTTATAAGGTCTGAATTTTGCACCCCGCACTGCGCGGACAATCTTTTGGTCAAGGGCATCAAGGCCACTTGAACGAATCACTTTAACATTGGTGACATGACCGCTCGCATCTGCATCAATTTCAACAACGATGGTACGGTCAGATCCTTTTAAATCTGCATTGGTATAAGACGGACGTGGTGAACGTACCCAAGAAATTTGACCTGCACTTAAGCTACGCGGTTTATTGCGTGCTTCTTGGGCACGACGTTCTGCTTCCTCACGTGCCTGTTGCTCACGGGCTTGTTGTTCACGCATTTGCTGATCACGTGCTTGTTGCTCACGTTGCTCCTGCTCACGCTTTTGTTGATCTAAACGTTCTTGCTGTTGGCGTTGTTGTTCTAAACGCTCCTGCTCACGCTTTTGTTTTTCTTGCGTGTCATCGACCACAGGTTTGGGTTTTTCAACCTGAGGTTTAGGCTTTTCCGCAATAATTTTCGGCTTCACCACAGGCGGCGGCTCAACCACTTTTGGCTCAGGCTTTGGCATCACTTGAGGCTTCACAGGAGGTGGTGGCGGAGGCGGAGGTGGTGGTGCATCTTCAGTAATTTGCACAAAACGCACTTTAATTGGATCTTTTTCTATTTTTTTGAGTTCTGGGCCTGACATTTGGCTAATCGCAAACAAAACCCCCACATGTCCAATCGCTACTGCAATGAGTGCAGCAAGGACTTTCTTTCTCATGGGATTTGGATTTTGCAACGAAGAAGCAGGAGATTGACTCATTAAAATCTGGGACCTAATAAAAGCGATGTTACACCGAATCAGGTGTAATCAATCAAGCTCATCGGTTAGCACAATTAAAGTGCCTTAATAATAAATGAGAAGTGTTTTCATTTGCAACTATTAAATCGTCTGTTTTAATGAGTTTTTTGAATGCTCAATAAAAAAGGCATACTTCAAGTATGCCTTTTTTAAATCACTTTAAAAGATTCAAATATTATTGAAATACAACGGTTTTGTTGCCATCAACAATAATACGATCTTCCAAATGCCATTTTACTGCGCGTGCCAAAACGTTACGTTCCACGTCTTGACCTAGATCACGGAGCTGCTCAACGGTAAAGTCATGATTCACACGTTCAACATCTTGCTCAATAATTGGACCTTGGTCCAAATCAGCCGTTACATAATGCGCAGTTGCACCAATCAATTTCACGCCTTTTTCATGGGCTTGTTTGTACGGATTTGCACCGACAAAAGCAGGCAAGAATGAATGGTGAATGTTGATCACCTTCATTTCCCATTTTTGTACAAATTCTTCATCCAAAATTTGCATATAGCGCGCCAAGACGAGCAAATCATTGCCCTGCATCAATTCATCAATTTGTGCATAAGCTTCGCGTTTGTTGTCTTTGGTCACAGGTACCACTTCAAATGGAATACCGAAGTTTTCAACCGATTCACGTAGTGTTTCATGGTTGGACACCACTTTGGTGATTTCGCATGGTAAACCACCACGCGCGTGACGCCATAGTAGTTCAAGCAAAGCGTGATCGACTTTCGAGACCAAAATCCCGACTTTCTTGACATCGCTCACCAATGCCAAACGCCATTGCATTTCATAGCGCTCTGCCACATTGGCAGCAAAAGTTTGGGTTAAGTTCTCTTTACGGCTTTGCAAGCTGTCCAATTCAAACTCAACACGCATGAAATAACGCCCGCCCTGAGCCGCTGTTGCATATTGATCAAGCGCAGTAATATTTGCCCCTTGATGATACAAAAAGCTCGATACAGCTTGCACGATACCCGGCTTGTCTTCACAAGTAATCAGTAGACGTGCTGTGTTGGCAGTGGTCATATTCATTTTGATTTATATCACTTAACAGTTAAATTGAAAAATAGCCGAGTATTCTAACGCTTTTTAAGTCGCTTTCAAATTGTCTTGGCTCAAATTAATCTGACCGATCGGCAGATAAACTGGCAAACAATTCAGACGGTCCCAAAGTTTCCATGAGCTTTTCATAGGTCTGGCGACTTTCACCACGCAAATACGGTCCTTCTAAGAACACCATTTGACGCAAGGCTTGCCACACCCATTTTTCATCTAAATGATTGGAGTCTTTTAAATGACCCGACATATACAAGAAATTGGTCCAGTTGGTCAGCACAATCCATAAGTTAATGATCAGCGCTTCAATTTCTGAGGCGGTCATTTGCATCAAGCCAGCATCGACAAAGGCTTGATAGATTTTCTGCCCCTGTTGCATCACCTTACCGGCAAAACGAGGGTAAATTTTGCGGAAGTCATCATTGTTTTCAATCAAATGATACACATCACGATGCAAGAAACGGTAATCCCACATCTGGCTGCTGAGCACTTGGAAATAGCGAATTTTATCATTGGCATTGACTTCACGGTCATCGGGTAATGACAACAAATCCAAAGTTTCTTTTTGGTATTGCTCCATCAACTCTTTAATGATTTCTTGCTTATTGCGGAAGTGATAATACAAGTTACCCGGGCTGATATTCATCTCAGCGGCAATATGATTGGTGGTTACTGTGCGTTCCCCACGTTCATTAAAAAGTTGCAAACTGATTTGCAAAATTCTGTCTTTGGTTTTTAACGTTTTGGAATGCGACATCCTAATACCATCTGTGACCGTGTATACCGTTAGCAAACGCTAACACAAAAGTGACTTGACTTTTAGAGTAATTACTCTAAAAATGAAAAATATATTAACCCTACATTAGTGGTACTGGTCATGAACAGTCAAACAAAAACAAGCTTAATGACGACTGAAACAGCGGAAGTTCAACAAATCCATGATCTTCTTGCCTTACAGAAAGAGGCATACCGCCGTTATCCCCTGCCAACGGCCAAAGAACGTATCGAACGCTTGGCGCGTCTTAAAAAAGTTTTGGTAAAATACCAAGACCAATTTGCTGAAGCCATCAGCCAAGATTATGGTAACCGCTCGGTTGCAGAAACCAAAATTGGTGAGTTGCTGACCTCTTTAGAACAGATTAAATATTATAGCAAGCATTTGACTGAATGGATGAAACCATCGAAACGTCATATCGGACTTTTACATCAACCAGCAAAAGCATGGGTACAATATCAACCGATGGGGGTCGTCGGGATTATTGCACCGTGGAACTACCCACTGTTATTGGCGATGAGTCCGCTGATCTGTGCTTTGGCAGCCGGTAACCATGCCATGATCAAAGTTTCGAGTTCATCGAGTCAATTTGGCTTTGTATTGCAAAATGCACTGTCTGAAGCGTTTCCACAAGAATTGGTTGCAGTGGTCAATGGCGGTGGAGTGATATCTGACACCTTTAGTCATTTGGCGTTTGATAAGTTGGTATTCACTGGCTCAACCAATGTCGGTAAAACCGTCATGAAAGCGGCCTCTGAAAACTTAGTCCCTGTGATTTTAGAACTTGGTGGTAAATCGCCTGTGGTGGTACACCCCTCCATCGATCTCAAAGATGTGGCTGAACGTGTGGTGTTTGGAAAACTGTGGAATGCAGGTCAAACCTGTGTCGCACCGGATTATATTTTCCTACCAAAAGGCAAAACCGCTGAATTTGTACAACAGTTCAAAAAAGTCGCAATCAGCATGTATCCAAGCATTCGCGACAATCCAGACTATACCTCTATGGTCAATGACAAACAGAACCGTCGTGTCCAAGGTTATTTAGAGGATGCTGCGAATAAAGGTGCACAGCGCATTGAAATTAATCCAAAAAATGAAGATTTAACGGCTGTTCGTAAGATTGCACCGACACTCCTCACTGGCGTGACTGCAGATATGGAGATCATGAAAAATGAGATCTTTGGACCGGTACTTCCGATCTTAGAATATGAACAAATAGACGAAGTGATCGAGTTTATTAATGACCGACCCCGCCCTCTTGCATTATACTACTTCGACTTTGATGACTCGCGAGCTGAATATGTCGCTCAGCGAACCCATTCAGGGCATTTTGGGCAAAATGCTGTTGTGACCCATGTTGCACAAGACGACTTACCATTTGGGGGTGTCGGTGCATCGGGGATGGGTAGATATCATGGCCCTGAAGGCTTCTTCAATCTTTCAAATGAACGCTCAGTGATGTCTGTGCCTAAGCTGTTTAGCTTAAAATACATCCTACCGCCATTTAATCGGTCGATTCCAAGCATTATTCAGAAAGCCTTTCTACGTTAAATGATCAAGGCATGATCTATCACACCTCATCATGCCTTATTTTTACCAATTCCGCTTGTCTTTTAAGCGTATTTTTGGTATAAAACGCCCCTTGAAAGAATTCAATCCGTTTATTTTTGACTGGCCATACAGATTTGCTGTTGGCTGAATCAATGGAGTTACACCATGTCTAAGGTTTGCCAAGTTACCGGCAAGCGTCCAGTCGTTGGTAACAACGTCTCACACGCCAACAACAAAACTAAGCGCCGGTTCGAGCCGAACCTGCACCACCACCGTTTCTGGTTAGAAAGCGAAAAACGTTTTGTACGTCTTCGTTTAACCACTAAAGGTATGCGTATTATCGACAAATTGGGTATCGAAAAGGTTGTTGCTGACCTACGTGCTCAAGGTCAAAAGATCTAAGGAGTCTGAACCATGCGTGATAAAATTCGCCTAGTTTCTTCTGCTGGTACAGGTTATTTCTATACCACAACTAAGAACAAACGTACTATGCCGGAAAAAATGGAAATCAAAAAATTTGATCCAAAAATCCGTCAACACGTAATTTTCAAAGAAGCTAAAATTAAATAATTTTGGTTTTCTTAAAAAAACGGCCCCTATGGGTCGTTTTTTTTGCCTTTTTTTTATGCGACTTGTTACACTTAAAACAAATATTTGGCATTAATTGTGCTTTTAATAACTTTTTCTTTTTCCTCCTACCCATTTTAAGGAGTTTTTAGTGCCTCATGATGTAGATCTGATTATTTTGCTGGCAGTTGGTTTTGGTATCGCCCTTATTTTTGGTTATATCGCTGCACGCTTGCGTCTACCCCCCTTAATTGGATATTTGATTGCCGGGATTATTATTAGTCCAAATACCCCCGGTGTAGTTGCCGATTTAGCCCTTGCCAATCAACTCGCAGAACTCGGTGTCATGTTCCTGATGTTTGGTGTCGGGATGCATTTTTCTTTAAATGACTTACTGCAAGTACGACGCATTGCACTGCCGGGTGCCATTTTACAGATTGCAGTTGCCACCTTGCTCGGTATGGGGATTTCATACTTATGGGGTTGGAGCCTAGGTCAATCCTTGGTTTTTGGTTTAAGCCTCTCCTGTGCCAGCACCGTGGTCCTACTCAAAGCCTTGGGGGACAAGGGCTTACTCAACTCGGTCAATGGTAAAATCGCAGTCGGTTGGCTCTTGGTCGAAGATTTAGTGATGGTTTTAGTGCTAGTCCTTTTACCTGCAACAGCAGTCTTGCTAGGTGGTCATGCGCCTGTAGGACATGAAGCTGACGGCAACATTTGGTTGACACTCGGCATCACTTTACTCAAAGTCACCGGCTTTATTGCCTTCATGTTGATTATAGGCAAACGTCTTGTCCCGATGATCATGCAATATGTGGCGCGTTTAGGCTCTAGAGAGCTTTTTACCCTGACCGTCGTTGCAGCAGCAGTGTCGATAGCCTATGGCTCATACGCGATCTTTGGCGTTTCTATGGCACTAGGCGCCTTCTTTGCCGGCATGGTGGTCAAAGAATCTGACTTTAGTCATCGTGCTGAAGAAGAAACCCTCCCCCTGCGTGAAATCTTTTCAATTCTGTTCTTTGTTTCGGTCGGTATGTTATTCGACCCAAGCATCATCGTTGAACAACCCCTCCATATTTTGGCAGTAATTGCGATTATTATGGTGGGCAAAACCATCGCAGCCATGGCCTTGGTGTTATTCTTCCGCTATCCGCTGAATACAGCTTTAACCGTCGGTGCCAGCTTGGCACAAATTGGAGAATTCTCTTTTATCTTGGCCACTTTAGGTTTGTCATTGGGTTTACTGACCTCAGAAGCACAGAATCTGATTTTGGCAGGTGCATTATTCTCTATCACGCTAAATTCATTTTTATTTTCAGCCATCGAACCGATTCAAAACTGGATTCGTGAACGTTCACATTTGGCGCGTTTGCTTGAACGTAGTGGTGACCCACTTGCCATGCTCCCCGATGAGGTGTCACAGGATTATCTGCGTGATCAGGTGGTGATTGTGGGTTATGGCGAGGTCGGTCGACGTATTACCACAACTTTAATGAATGATGGGATTAAGGTGGTGATTGCAGAAGAAAGTCGTGAAAAAGTTGAACGTCTACGTGAAAAAGGGATTGCTGCGGTATCCGGTCGTGCAACGGAGCCAGGGGTATTGATTCAAGCGCATATTCAACATGCTCGTCTACTGATCATTTCTCCAATGGATATTTTAGACATTCACAAAATTGTGGATACTGTGAAGTTGCTCAATCCTCAAATTCAAGTTTTAGTGTGTGCCGAGAATAAAGAAGAAGCGGAAGTGATCCGTGCGGACAATATTGGTCAAGTCTATTATGCCAAAGAAGAAATGGCGAAGAATATGAGCAATCATATTTTAAATCAGATTCAATTGGCGCATCACCAACAACCTTCACACTAATCCTTACAATACATTTGTCAGCCAATAAAAAACCGCATTTCAAATGCGGTTTTTTGTGCGAAGTGCTACACCATATTAACTGAGAAACTTCGGCTTCTCCGTCACCACTTCTGCATCCCATTCATTGGCTTGTTTTTCCAGTAAGGCAAACAATGCCGCTTGAATCATATGCTGTGCAATCACCGGCATTTGATCACCCAATAATGCTTTAATGTCATCATTAAATTGAATGGTCAATAAAGGGTCTTTTTCAGAGTCAGCATTACGTAAAGCCAGCTCACCACCTTCAAGCTGAACCAATTCAAGAATCGCTTCTTGAGTCCCAAAAATTTCTTTTAACTGCTCTATAGACATACACCCTCCATGACCTTCATGGTGACAAAATGCCGAATGCACTTTGCTTCGCTTAGACTCTTGTATATAAGATCACTTTAATCAAATTTCAAGGGATTATGCAAAAAAACTGAGTCAGCTTCTACTAAAACTCAACCATTTCATTACGAAAACCATCAATCAATTGGGTCAAGTCACGATGCCATTCTCTTAAAATTTGCGTATCCGGCAACCATGCTTGTGGCGTTTGGGTGACTTTAATAATTAAGTTTGATGAGGTTTCATCTTCAGGTTCGGGCGCACTCGGTTCAGGGGCATACTGACACATCCGATACGCCCGTTTGAGTTCAGCAATAAAACCTTGTTTTGCCAGTTGCTGCATCACCGTTACTTCAGGCGACACTTGTCCCTTATCTGCCATATGCTCTTCAATCGACTTTAAGGTCGGTGCTAAATCATTTAAGCGGTAGTAACGCACCAGTTCTTGTAAAAAAGCCAATACCGCACCATGCAAATGAAACACCGCAGCTTCACGATGTGCTTGTGCTTGCTGAACATGATCGGTTCGCTCCGATTGCTGACATGCAAGACGTGCAAAATATAATTTTTGATTGGTACGATCGGCATGAAAGCGAGCAACACGAGACATATGACTATCCTAAACGGGGGCTTTTGTATCGACTTTAAGATTAAACTGTATTCAAATAAATTCACAATAAAATTTATGCATGATCTATTTCAATGAAATAGATGTTTCACCTGTGTTTTTTGACATGAATATTGCAGACTTGAATCAGATGGATTACAGAGCATTGTGATCTTTCCACATATAAAAAAAGGAGCATAGGCTCCTTTTAATTATTTGCTTTCCGCTTGGTCAGCAGGTTTATCTTCAGCTTGCTTCACGCGGATACCTTGACCATGCAAACGGAGCGTGTTCAAGCCTTTAATGGCTTTTACCGCTTCACGACCATGTGGCATTTCAACAAAGGCAAAACCTTTCGATTTCTTGGTCACTTCATCCATCACCAAAGTACATGAATCGACTGTGCCATATGCTTGAAAGAGTTTAAGTAATTCAGCTTGTGGAACCGTACGATCTAAATTACGAACTAAAATTTTCATTTTACAACCTTAAAAATAGGCAAAATCATCAAAAAGCTCTCGCCTACTCGACTTTTTGAACTTCGCAAAAATATAAACAGCGCAATGGCTATAGTCTAATCGAGATCGATGCCAAAATCTAAATTAATCGACTGACGTTCAATTAAGGCACTTTTTACCGTTTGCTGACGGGTTTTGTAATGCGTTTCGGTGGTACATAAATATCGAGTCAAATCATTTAAGAAATAACTTTCAATTTTGCGTCCTTGTTCATCGACTTGATCACGTGCCCAAAGGTTGAGATTTTGTTTGGTTAAGATCAATTCATTCTTGGCACGGGTTAAAGCCACATACAACACACGGCGCTCTTCTTCCACTTCATCAAAATCACCCTGCGCACGTGCATGCGGGTACTGCCCTGCCGAGACATTCGCCACATAACAGACTTTTTGCTCTGTCCCTTTGGCAGAGTGAATAGTAATGAGGGTCACCACATCATCTTCAGACTGACGCTCAATTTCTGAAATGGATACAGGATCGAGTACGTATTCTTCTAAAAACTCACTCAGCTGATCATGCTTGGCGGCCAATTGCTTAACCAGTTCAAAGTCACCGATGCGCTTAGTCCAATCTTTCTTAGCATAGTTTTCTTCAAGCTGTGCGATTAATGCCTCAATGCCTAAGCTGACACAGGCTTGGACTTGATCTTTCAGCACCAACATTTGCTTCATGATCAGTAATGTCTGTTCAGGAATACGTCCAAAGCGCTCGAGTTTTTCAAAGATTTTATCTTGCTCAGTTTCAACCAACAGTTGCTGCGCCAACTTACTAGCCCCGACATCCCCAACCCCGTTCCACAGCGTTAAAAAGCGCATCCAAGCAATATCATCTGCCGGATTAGCAATTACTCGAAGTAAACTCAGCAAGTCTTTGACATGCGCTGTTTCAAGTAATTTCATGCCCCCAATAAACCGATAAGGCACATTGGCTTGAATAAATGCCGCTTCAATATGTCGTGCGGCAAAACTCGAGCGCACCAAGACCATATGGTCATTCCAAGCCGCCCCTTCTAAAAAGTGACGCTCTTTAATATCAATGGCAATCCATTTGGCTTCATCAAATTCATTCGGGAAAATATGTAGTTTCGGTTTAATACCATCACCACGGTAGGCTTCTAATTTTTTATCATAATTAATCGAGCTTTGATCGAGCAGCCAATTGGATAAATCTAAAATCTCTTGAGTTGAGCGATAGTTTTTTTCCAATTTAAAAATTTCCGCATCAGGCACACGGTCTTTGAAATGATGAATATTTTCAAAGTCTGCGCCCCGAAAGCCATAAATTGACTGGGCGTCGTCTCCCACACAGAACAAACTGGTTTTGTCTTTTAACGGTTCGAGCAGTGCCCATTGCAATGGATTGGTGTCTTGCATCTCATCGACCAGCATGTGCTGGCATAAGCTCGATACATAGTCCACCAAACCCTCAGATTGCGCTAAAGCTGAAGCCACCACTGCCAAGATATCGTCATAATCTAAAAAGTGACGTGCCCGCTTGCGTGTTTCATACTCTTTCATGATCTCAGCAATTTGCGCTTTGTATTCTAAAAACTCAGGCAATTGCTTTTCTAAGGCTAAGCTGAGTTTTTGACGGGTATTCCGTGCAAATGAATATAGATCACACAGTTCTTTCGGCTTAGGCAAAGCATTTGGATTTTTCTTGTCGTCTTTGCCACGAATCAATCTAAACATCATCAGCTGATCATCACGATCAATAATGGAAAATTGATCTAAGCCAAAAGCTTTAGGCGCACGGCGTAGTAAGAACATACAAAAGGTATGAAAAGTAGAAGCACGCAGACCTTTGGCTTGATCACCCAAAGCCAATTCAACCCGCGCCACAATTTCACTGGCTGAACGACGGGTAAAAGTCAAAATTTGAATTTGATTGGCAGGCACACCTTGATCAATCAAATAGGCTGCACGTGCCACAATGGTTTTGGTTTTACCACAACCTGCTCCTGCCAAAACCAAGCTATGCTTTGTTTGAGTTGTTGCTGCTTGTTTTTGCTGAGGATTTAACTCATTAATCAGGTTGGCTAAACTCATAATTTCTCATCTATTCGTGGACACGAGTAGTTTAACAAAACTCTGCCCATAGACATAAAAACTCTTTTTAAAATACTACCTGTATGTGTTTAAAAGACATCTTAAATGAGCTTGGAAATCAATACACCATCTTTTATATCCAACCCGCGACAACTTTCTGGCAAGTTGTTTCCAAATTTTTCTCGGCATTTTTCAATGCCGTTTGTAAGTCACAATCAGGCTCATTTATGCCCATAATGTGCGAAAAGCCTTCTTGCAACAACGCTTCAACTCCCTCACCGATTCGACCTGCAAAAGCGATCACCGGCTTATTCAAAATCTTCGCGACTTGCGCCACAGCCCAAGGGGTTTTACCAAATTTTGTCTGAAAGTCGATACTGCCCTCACCCGTAAGCACATAATCTGCTTGAGCAATTTTCTCGGCCAATCCTATTTCGTGAATGATCAATGCTGCACCTGATTGAATGTGTGCACCAGCAAAAGCCATCAAGCCAAAACCCAAACCACCTGCCGCACCTGCGCCTGCAACATGTTTCACGTGAATCTTAAATTGTGCTTCGACCAACTGAGCAAAATGAGCCAAGTTTGTATCTAACTGTTTGACCATGTCAGGGCTAGCACCTTTTTGCGGACCAAATACTTGCGACGCGCCATTTTCACCACAGAGTGGATTGGTGACATCACTTGCAATGATAATGTCCACTTCAGCTAAACGCGGATCTAAATGCCTTAAATCAATCTGCTCAATTTGATGGAGTTGTCCACCACCGTATCCGATTTGATTTCCCGATTGATCTAAAAGTTTCGCCCCCAAAGCTTGCGCCATGCCTGCACCGCCATCATTGGTCACACTGCCGCCTAAACCGACAATGATTTTAGTCACCCCCGAGTCTAAAGCCTGACGAATCATTTGCCCTGTGCCATAGGTCGTGGTGAATAATGGATTGCGCTGTTCAGGTGCTAATAAATCAATGCCATTGGCTTTGGCCATTTCAATCACAGCGGTTTGACCTGCATCGACCAATCCAAAATAAGTCGAGATCTGTTGTGTAGGCAAAGGCCCCATAACCTGACATGCAATTCGAGTACCATTTAATGCAGCAATCAATGCATCCACGGTGCCTTCACCACCATCTGCCATGGGGGCATGAATACACTGCGCATTGGGCAAGATCTGATGAATTCCCCGTTGCATGGCTTGGCATGCTTGTAAAGCCGTCATACTTTCTTTAAATGAGTCTGGTGCAAGTACAAAAGTCAGTGCAGTCATCCGTGTCTATTCTTTATTGGCCTTTAAGCTCAAAGCTAACTGAAATAAATGAACAAAGCTATGCGACCAATGCGTCAACTACTGAATGCAAATTGCTTTTGATGAATGAGTGCCGTTGTGAATCGATAAACAAAAAAAATGCGGATCAATTAAAACTGATCCACATCATTTTGCTGATCTACTTTAAAGAATCTACGAGTTGACTATTTTTTCCAACCCAGTTCTCGCGCTGTAATTGGCCCAATGATCATTTGATTTAACAATTGTGGCATGACACTTTTAGAGTGATCGGTTGGAATATGCCCTGCCATCAACTCCCCTTTGGTTTGTGGAAATAATGGGCTTTGGTCTGGAAATGCATAACCCTCTGGATAGTGTGGCTGTCCGGTGACTAAATCGTATTTATCTTTAGCCCCTAAAGCATGCATCAGCTCATGCACCAAAATCACTCGATTTTGTTCAGACTGCGCTTTGGATGCAAATAGGTTAATTGAACCAATCCGACCATTTTCCAAAGCAGTTGAGTGTTTCAGAACCGTGGTTTTTTTCGGGCTATAGTAGTTTAAAAATAGCGTTACATTGGCAGAACCATCAGCACCTTGATGCTGTTGCCATGCATAGAAACGGAATTTTAAGCTCCACACAATACTGTCTAAGACGGAAGGGTTTTCAGGGACTTTCGGCGGTAATTTACTTAACTCACGCCCGAATTTAAAATACACATTCACCGGTTGTACGCGATATTGCGCAGACATATTTTTAATATATTGTTGCGCCTGCATCAGATCTCGGGTGTTTAACTGTTGAATATAGCGTGTCGTGTCCGCTTCACCATCCGCATTGATCGGATGCAGATTCACAATGATTGGACGATCCCAATTGGGATGGTAATCGCGCCAAGTATTGACCCCAACCACCAGTAAGATCGCTAACAAAATTAAAATTCTGATTTTTTTCCACATTTTAATTTCTCAACTCTTGATCGGCACAATATTTGATGCTTAACGTTATTTAGCAAAAATCCCAACACTCACATGACTTTTTAATTGATCTAAAGAATCGATTAGAAAATTATATTTTAAACTTAAAAGTGTTAAAAAATAATATTATATGAATAATATTGTGACATCAAGCACATTAAATCGGGTTTAATTTAGTGTTTTGCTCTCTCTAGATCGAGGTGTTAAATCTTTTACTCATTTCTTATTCTTGTGATTTTTATCGTTTTAAAGCGTGTAACTTTTGAGCAAAAAAAATGCTGACCGGAGTCAGCATTTTTTATTAGATCTTATTCAATTAAGCTTGCGAATTAAGCATCGACCCATTTTCCATCGCGGTAGACCATACTCCACTTGGTTTGTTTGCCTTCCGCATTTTCAGAACCGACATATTGCTCTTGGTTCTTACGGCTGAATTTCACCAAGGTTGGATTCCCTTCAGGATCGGTATCCGGTGCATTCAAAATGAACTGATATTTTGGATCGAGCTGTTCAGCTACAGAACGAAGCTCTGACACTTTCGGTGCACGAGTTTCACGGACTTTCGGGAACTTACTCGCGGCCAAGAATAATCCTGCCGCGCCATCACGAAGAACAAAGAAGTCATCATGCTTGGTTGAACGTAAGTGTTCCATTTTGATTGGATCAACACGTGGTGGTGCAGGTTGACCGTTTTTCAATACTTTACGGGTGTTATCACAACTGGTGCAGGCAAAGTAAGGACCAAAACGACCGGTCTTGAGCTGCATTTCGCCATCACATTTATCACATGGAATGCTTGGACCATCATAGCCTTTAATTTTGAACTCACCTTCTTCAAGTTCAAAACCTTCACAGTCTGGATTATTACCACAAATGTGAAGTTTACGACCACCATCAATCACATAACTGTCCATTGCAGTTTCGCAAATTGGACAACGCTTTTTCGACATTAAATCCGCAGTTTCAGCACCTTCGTCATCCGACAAGACTGCCAAAGATTCTACTGGGGTTAAATTCAGCGTACCTTTACAACGTTCTTTCGGTGGCAAGTTATAGCCTGAACAGCCCAAGAACACACCCGTCGTACCGGTACGAATCTGCATTGGGCGGTCACATTCTTTACAATGCACTGCATCCACTTCCACAGGTTGATTACGGCGCATACCGTTCTCACCTTGGGCTTTGGTCAAGCGTTGTTTGAAATCACCGTAGAAATTATTGAGTAATTCTTTCCAATTACGCTCACCGTCTGCGACTTTATCGAGCTGACCTTCAAGATCTGCGGTAAAAGCATAGTTCATCAAGTTATTGAAGTTTTCATCGAGACGATCCGTCACGATTTCACCCATCTTCTCGGCAAAGAGACGACGGTTGTCGAGCTTCACATAACCACGATCTTGAATGGTCGAAATAATCGCAGCATAGGTCGATGGACGTCCAATGCCTTTTTTCTCAAGTTCTTTCACCAATGATGCTTCAGTGAAACGCGCAGGTGGTTTAGTAAAGTGTTGAGAAGGGTCTAACTTCTCGAGCTTCAACACTTCACCGACTTTGACTGCTGGCAATAACACATCATCATCTGCTTTGTTGGCGCCACGCACTTTGGTGAAACCATCAAAGACTAAGGTGCGACCTTTGGCTTTCAGTTCAACACCATTGGCATCCACTAAAATCGTAGATGATAAATATTCTGCTGGTGTCATCTGGCACGCCACAAACTGACGCCAAATCAGATCATACAAGCGCTGTGCATCACGCTCTGCACCCACCAATTGGTCGCCCTTTAGTGCAACATTAGATGGACGAATCGCTTCGTGGGCCTCTTGTGCACCGGCTTTGTTACCATAACGGTTTGGCTTGGCAGGTAAATACTTCTCACCAAACTCAGATTCGATATGACCACGCACCATATTGACCGCATCATCACTTAAGAAAGTCGAGTCGGTACGCATATAGGTGATAAAACCACCTTCATACAAACGCTGCGCCATCATCATGGTTTTCTTTACAGAGAAACCAAGACGGGTGCTGGCTGCTTGTTGCAGGGTCGATGTGATATAAGGTGCACTCGGATTGACCTTGGTTGGCTTATCTTCACGTGCAGACACTTTGTATTCAGCATCATTGAGAATTTTTAATAAAGCATCAGTTTGCGCTTTATTTTGCAGTTTTAAGGTTTTACCACCTTGTTTGACGGCTTCTAAACGAATGTCATCTTTTTTCGACTTGGTGTCTGCAAACACTTGCCAATATTCTTCAGGAATAAAGGCACGAATTTCACGTTCACGCTCTACGACTAATTTGGCTGCAACCGATTGCACGCGACCTGCTGACAAACCACGGGCAATTTTTTCCCAAAGCAATGGTGAGATCATAAAGCCCACAATGCGGTCTAAGAAACGACGGGCTTGTTGTGCATTGACTTTATCGATATCGAGGCGAGAGGGCTGTTTAAACGCTTCCTGAATGGCATTCTTGGTAATCTCGTTGAAGACCACACGTTGGTAACGTGAATCATCCCCACCAATCACTTCTTTTAAATGCCAAGCAATCGCTTCCCCTTCCCTGTCCATATCCGTTGCGAGATAAACTTCATCGACTTGCGATGCCAGTTTTTTTAATTCTGCAACCACACCTTCTTTGCCGGGAAGCACTTCATATTTGGCTTTCCAGTCATGCTCAGGATCGACCCCCATACGATTCACCAATGCATTTTGTGCTTTTTCAGCTTTTTGTTCATCGGTTAATTTGGCACGGGTGGCTGGTTTTTTTTCTGCGGTTTTTGCTGAACCACCTGTCGGTAGATCACGCACATGACCCACAGATGATTTTACGATGTAATCCGAACCCAAATACTTATTGATTGTTTTCGCTTTTGCAGGCGACTCCACAATCACTAAGGCACGTTTTTTCCCAGCTTCAGGAGATTTCGCTGTGGTGCTTTTGGATGTGGACCGAGGAGCGTTCGCCATAATGAACCGTTATTCCTATAAAATTTTGTGTATATATTAAAGTTCAGCCAATGAATGCAAATACGCTTTAATATCTTCTAACTGTGTCGCTCTAAGGTCAGATTCTTCATCCCAATAGAGTCCAACACAGTTGGCCTGCATATCAATAGCATAAATGCCCTTTAATGCAATCGGTAAATCATTAAATTTTTCATCGCCATGTACGACACGTAATTTTTGTTCTTCGACCAAGGCACGCATTAAGGGTAGACGTGCTTCTGGAATTAAAACGCTATAGTACGCCACCATACTGGCACGATTTTCAGTTGCTTTTGGAATATTTGTCCAATCTGGTGCTGCTACAAGCCGTGGATGTAACGCTATTTTTCGTGCTTTATCACGCATGATGCCCAAGGCTTTTTCTCTCGGATTAACTCTTAATCCAAAAATCGAGCCCACCACGAAAATCACGATGACAACCGTGACCCAAATTCCAACATTATCCATAGTTCAACCTTTTGTTCCTTTATTAGAGTTGCATAAGCGCAATATAAAACGCAAGTTTGTTCGCGAAAATTAATTTAAGAACATCTCATGGCTATAAATCACGGCATGTCCATTCCAATAAATATAGCCCTTTTCAATCATCTCTTTAAGTAACAACCGTACGTCAGACTTAGGAAACAGCTCTTCCAATAAATCACGCAATGCATAAATATCTTTAGGTTTTTCGCTTTTCATTGCATTGAGCTTACGGATCACTTCCATCTGCACAGGATCAATCTGATCAAAGTTTTTAAACAAATCACTTTGTACACTTTCAATCGACTGTTGCTGTTCAATCTCCGCCAAGATTTTTTGCGGATCAATATTTAAAGTCGAGAGAATTGAATCTACTTTTTCTAAAATCGCCTGTGATGCTGTCGCCGTAGGTAAGGTATTTGCCTCACTCAAATCCAATTCAACCCATTGTTTCAGTACTTTCTTTCGGAAAGACACCTGATCATCTTGGCATTTGACGATTTTTAAATTGATCAGCATGCCCACCAAATGCGTTGCCTGTTCTGCGTCCACCTGCAAAATATTACATAAGGCATTTTTCAGTTTGGCAATAGTGTTCGGCTTACCTGAATTTTTAGATGAAATTTCACAGTATTTTTTAATCTGTAATAATTGCGGATTTGCCAAAATTGCCTGTGTTGAAGGCATACTGAATTTTGCTTTGGACTTGGACTGAGCTTGAGCGGGTTCAGCTTGAATTTGAATTAAGCTACATTGAAAACCTGAAGCTGAAATCATATCCGTTAACATCGGTGCCGTGTCTTGTGCTGAGATCACTTCAATATGCGTTTCTAACTCAATTAATGCCAATAACTGTCCAACCAACACAGCGTATTCAAACTCTTTTTCTTTGGCGGTCAGTGTATCGAGCACCACAATTTGACCACTGCTGATCCATGCGGCAAGTTCAGTCAATTCTGTAAGCGGAAATTGAAACTGTCCCAAACCATTAAAAATATATAAAGTACGATAATGTTCAATAATATCTCGGAACAATTGCGCGGTCGGAACATTATTTTCAAGATCGAGAAGGACTACTTTATTGTGCATGAATCAAAGCCAAATACTGCGACAGAAAGCAGGCATTACAACGAGCTTCTGTCTAAAGGTCAAATAAAATACAGAGAATGATTGAACCAAAGTGCATGTTAGTAATGCGGCGGTTTATCCGACAGCACATCAAAAGGTGCAATGCCTTCCGATAAATCAGAAGCTTCCACACGTTGATATAAAAACTGCATTTGTTTCTTTAAATCAATGAGTTCACGTCCCTGAATGGCGATTTGAGCATTCAGCTGATCAACTAATTCATCTAAAAATGCAATTCTTACTTGCAAATCTTCTATGGGTGCGGAAAATGACGCCTGTTCATTCAGATTTTTTTGTTTAGTCATTTTAAGTCCTCATTTGGGATTTCAGGAAACAGTATGGCCTATATTACCCTAAGGGATGTCCAACTTGCGTTTGGCGGACCTTCCCTGCTCGACGGCGCGAACTTTAGTTTGGAACGCGGTGAACGAGTGTGCTTAATCGGCCGAAACGGTGAAGGTAAGTCTACTTTACTTAAACTCATTGAGGGAAGCTTACTTCCCGATCGTGGTGAAGTTTCTCTTCAAAATGGCATTACCATTGCGATGCTTGCGCAAGATGTACCGATGGATTCGGGCCGAGTGGCAGACATCGTGGCTGACGGTGCAGGTGAAGCTGCGACTGTAATGAGAGCATACCATGAAGCCAGCGAAGCATGTGTACTTGGAGACATGGAAGCCTGCGATCGCATGGGTCATTTACAGCATAAAATGGATCAGCTCGATGGCTGGGCTTTAGAAACCAAAGTTAATTCGATTTTAAGCAAGATGGGTCTAGACCCAGAAGCGGATTTGGCTGATCTTTCAGGTGGACGTAAACGCCGTGTGCTTTTAGCTCGTGCGTTACTCACTCAACCTGATGTATTGCTACTCGACGAACCAACCAACCATTTGGACGTTGAAAGTATTGAGTGGTTAGAGAAATTCTTACTCGATCAAAACAATTTAACCCTGCTGTTCATCTCGCATGACCGTTCATTTGTGGACAGTATTGCGACCCGTATTGTTGAACTTGATCGTGGCGTCCTACGCAGTTACGACGGTAACTATTCACGTTACCTTGAGCTGAAAGCGCAACAAATGGAAGCCGAAGAAAAGCAAAATGCATTGTTTGATAAACGTCTTGCGGAAGAAGAAGTGTGGATTCGTCAGGGCATCAAAGCACGTCGTACCCGTAATGAAGGTCGTGTCCGTGCGCTAAAAGCACTTCGTGAAGAATCGAAAGCACGTCGCTCGCAACAAGGCAAAGTCAGCATGGCGACTCAAGATGCCAATCGCTCAGGTAAACTGGTGTTCGATATTGAACATCTACAAGTCAAGTTTGGTGACAATACACCGATCATCAAAGACTTCTCTGCACTGGTGTTACGTGGCGACCGTATTGGTTTAGTCGGTGACAATGGTGTCGGTAAGACCACTTTGATTAAAGCCATCTTAGGTGAGCTTGAACACGGCGGTTCGGTGAAAACGGGTACACAGCTTGAAGTGGCGTACTTCGACCAATTGCGTAATGCACTTGATCTTGAAAAATCAGTCAAAGATAACGTCTCTGAAGGGTCAGATTTTGTCGATGTGAATGGCGGTCGTCGTCATATCTACAGCTACTTACAAGACTTCTTGTTCTCGCCTGAACGTGCACGTACCCCTGTAAAAGCTTTATCGGGCGGTGAACGTAACCGTATTTTGCTTGCCAAACTCCTGCTTAAACCATCGAACTTAATCGTGATGGACGAACCAACCAATGACTTAGATATGGTGACGCTCGAGCTGTTAGAAGAAATGCTTGGTGGTTACACAGGAACATTGTTGTTGATCTCGCATGACCGTGCCTTCATGGACAATGTCGTGACTTCAACATGGGTATTTGACGGCAAAGGCAATATCGATGAATACATCGGTGGTTATCAAGATTATCTTGAACAACGCCCTGATCAAACTGTAGTTGATCAAAAAAGCGATGTGAAAAAAGCCCAAGCCAAAGCTGAGGCTGCCGCAGCCGCTGCTGCACCGAAAAAAGTCAAGTTAAGCTATAAAGACCAACGTGCTTTAGAGCAACTGCCTTTAGAGATGGAAGCTCTTGAAAAAGAACAAGCAGAAATTAATGCGCAGTTGGCAGATGGCTCAATGTTTGTGTCAGATGCAGACAAAGCCATGAAGTTATCAAATCGTTTAACCGAAATTGATGATCTATTGCTTGAAAAACTCGAACGCTGGGAAGAATTAGACGCCATGACCAAAGGCTAATTTAATCTAACCTTGTGATCAAAAAATGCCGTCAAATGACGGCATTTTTTTATATCTCATTTTTGCGATGCATTACGCTGAATGAAAGCCTTAAACTAATTAAGCCAAACCAATGAGTGCCACCACAGCTGCGCATGCAGCAACGATTTTGTTGCCCTGCGGAATATATTTTGTGATCAATGCTCCCATGCCTAAACCGACAGCATAAAGCAGTGCCATTGCCGACATCATCCCTGCAATTTGTGCCATCACATGACCATTGGCACCGAGTTCTACCCCATGTGCTACGCCATGGAACGTCGCCAAGATTGTTGCCACCATTGCCAAAGCAAGGCTAGATTTACGCCACAGCGCAACTGCCAACACCAATAACGATGCCACAATGCCATATTCAGCTACGGTTACCGCAATCCACTGCTGTGCACCCAAAACAAAGCCCAGCATCAAAGCAATCACTAGACCCAATGCACCTGTGATTTTCCATTGCTTAGATACCGTCCACATCAATACCCCAAAGCTGATGGCCATCAACAGATGATCAAGTCCTGTGAATGGATGTATAAAGCCTGTCCAAAAGCTGGCTTCATGATGATGGTGCCCCGGATGTGCCTGTGCCAACATCGGCACCAACAGTGATGAAAGTGCAATCTTGGACATCGCCATCTGTTTCATATTCATTTGTGTTCCCCTCTATGGTGTGCTTGTTGTGGCTTAGGCTTTAAACAGACCTTGTTTCTCGATAAAGGCAATAATGTCGTTTACACCGTCTTTTGTTTTCATATTCGAAAATAAAAACGGTTTATCGCCCCGCATCCGTTTCGCATCTTGATCCATCACATCAAGATTTGCCCCGACCATCGGTGCCAAATCTGTTTTATTGATGATGAGTAGGTCTGATTTGGTAATACCCGGCCCACCCTTACGTGGGATCTTTTCCCCACCTGCAACATCAATGACATACAGGGTTAAATCCGACAATTCAGGGCTGAATGTCGCTGCCAAATTATCTCCACCACTTTCAATAATGATCAGCTCAAGCCCATCAAACTTCTCACAGAGATCATCAATCGCTGCGAGGTTAATCGAGGCATCTTCACGAATAGCCGTATGCGGACAGCCCCCTGTTTCTACCCCCACGATACGATCAGGACTCATCGCTTCATTGCGGGTTAGAAAGTTCGAATCTTCTTTGGTGTAAATATCATTGGTCACAACCGCCATATTGTATTTATCGCGCAGTGCACGGCATAAATTTAAGGTCAATGCCGTTTTACCTGAACCCACTGGGCCACCAATACCTACACGAAGTGGTGAACGTTCTGTCATTTTTTATTTCCTTTACCCTCTCCCCAACCCTCTCCCATAGGGAGAGGGGGAAGCTAGAATTCCCTCTCCTTTCAGGAGAGGGCTAGGGAGAGGTTTGTTTTAAGTTTTAAGATCTAAACAATCTCGAATACTGTGTTTCGTGATGCATACTCAACATGGCATATTGAGGTAATGCACTACTGAGCTGATCATCTTTAAGCGTTAATGCCGTTTCAATGGCTTGCGGAATCAAGCCATGCAGATGCCATAAAATACGCTGTCCACTCATTTGCCCAAGCGGTACCGTTTTGACTGCGCCTAAAACCTGATTTTCCAATACCGTAAAGGTATAGGCTGTTAGCACTTCCGCAGGATCAAGTTCTAAACGTCCACACAGCTGTGCATACACAGGAACAAAACCCAACTGTTTTTTGACCTTCACTGGCATTTTGAGCACATCTCGAATCCATGCATTTAAAGAAAATGCCAACTGCTTTGACTCTGCCAATAGCTCTTTCGACTCACGACTGGCACGGTAGATATTCGCCCAATATAAAAACTGTTCTTCATCGGCATGAAAGTGCATCAGGCGTTTGAGAACCGGTAACTCGAAACGTACCAACAGCATTTCCAAGACTTCTTCAAAGTAGGCAATGCTTGAGCCTTCATCATGAATCATGCCCCGATCAATCGCACTTTCGACCCCTTGTGAATAGCAATAGGCACCCACAGGTAATGCGGTTGAAGACAACGTCAGGAGCTTGAGCAAATGACTCGCATTAGTGATGGGCATGCGCATGAATCGCTTTAATCGGACTTAAACGGTGGTCATGTGCGTGTTGTGCATACGCCCCGCTTTCAGGCTCAAACGGATGCTGCACTTCGCTGACATTTAAACCTAAGCCTTTGACCATTTCAGCCAACACATGATCAGGTTCAAAATACAATGCGGTTGGTGTCAGCATGAGCGGTACATGACGATTCCCCAAGTGATAGGCTGCCTTGAGCAGATCAAATTCAGTCGGTGCAGTGACTTGCATCAGATGTTCAGCTTTGGCTTCAACCTTTAAAATATCGCCCTGTTCAGTCGCAATATAAGACCCACTCCGCAAAATGCCTGTACGCGGTAAATCGACCCCAATATCAGTACCTGAATTTAATGTGGCACGAAATCGACTTTTTTGACGGGTATCAAAATTGAGTTGTACCGTTTCTACTGTGGAATGAACGGTTGAATCCGATGGGATCTGTTCTAATCGCTGTGTATAGATTTTCATGCTTTCCCTTTTCATGCTTAACGCACATCTCATGACATTTCACGAGATGCATCATCAATCTTTTGCATCAAAAGTAAGCATTTTTCATGCCAAATATGAATTGTATTGGTGCATGTTTATTGTTTTTTATAAACGTTTATTGTTTCTGAAAATTGACCTGACATATAAATCAACATTTTCATAGAATCAAAATTTTCTAAGTGATCTTGAAGCTTTTCAAAAAATTTTAAATAACCAGATGTAGATTCTTCAATCTGTAAAATTTCACTATTGGTTAAAATAAACAGTCTAATTTCCGAGTAAGTACCTAGATCAACCATCGTGGCATCCACAGATAAAATATCACGCCATAAAACTGTCAATTTTTCTTTATTTTGATGCTTATAAAAATATTCAAAGCCATGTAATGATATTGGGTAATTAAAACAGCCATCTTCATCATCTTTTCTATATTTATCTCTATGTTTGATACGATCCATGACATCAAAAGAGTCTTTAGCCCACACATGAGGATGATGAAAAAAGCTAATCCAACATACACTTAGAGATAAACAACATAACCACAGCACCCATGTTACTGGAATCGAAATGATGCCTAAAATAAAAAGTATCACTGTGAACCATGACTCAATTTTATAAATTGTTGCTTCTGATATTGGCAATCTAATTTTCGCAGGTACTTTTTTAGTAAAAAAACTGTCTTCAAATTCGAACCTATATCGAGCAATCATCCAAATCATCAACAATAAAACACTACTAATTGCAACAATCATGCTCGATTTTTCAACCTGCTGAAAATCATCAAAAAAAAGCAATAGAAGACATGCTCCCAATCCAAAAGAGCTATAGAGAAAGATGATATTGGAAACTGCTTTTATGATTTTCATATCTTTTTTTTATTTTCATTTATTCCCTAAAGATAACTCAAGCCACCATAATAAGTATATTCAGCATTTTAATTTTTTAATTCCACTACGCCCAAATCACCAAAATGGCAGCGATGACTACGAGTGCTAAGCCCCAATGCTCGGCTTTCGCCAATTTCTCTTTAAAGAAATATGCTGAAATGAGTAAGCTAAATAAAATCTCGATTTGCCCTAAAGTTTTCACAATCGGCACACTCATCATGCTCATGGCAGTAAACCAACCGAGTGATGCCAAAAAACTGCATAAACTGACTTTAAAGGTCAGCCCGATTCTCTCCCACATCGCTACCAAGGTTTTTCGGCTAAACAGTGCGAGATATAACAGCATGCTGATGCATTGCAGTCCAATCACTGAGACCAACACCCAAGAGGCACGATGTAGTTGCGGTAAATTGGTCAGCTCTAAACTCGCTTCACGAACCAGCAGTGAGGTAATAGCAAAACACAAGCCACTGCCAATACCGATCATTAAAGTCTTGGGAGAAAAGCCTGCAAATTGATGCCCACGACTAAGTAGAAATACAGCAAAGCCACCCAAAATCACCCCAAACCATGCATACAAAGACAGATGATCTGAAAGAAACACCACCCCAATGATGGCAGCCAAAATGGCTTCACTTTTGGCAAGCCCGACCCCAATGGCATAATTTTTTTGTTTAAACAGTTGCACCATCAGTGCAGTGGCTAAGATCTGACTGGCTGCCGCGATGGCAATATAAATCCAGTATTGCTGAGTGAAATGTACTGCCTGCTCAATGGGTGAAAACTGATAAAGCCCTTCGATATACAAAATCGCAAGTGGAAATCCAAACAGGAAACGCGCGAGGGTCACGCCCCATACATCGACTGTCGTGCTGAGTTGTTTCTGAAAGGCATTGCGCCATGCCTGCATAAATGCAGCCATGAGGGTAAAGAGAATCCAACTCATCGACATAGGACTTGCTCGCTTAAAGAGAGAGTGTATTTTAAGCGTTGATGCGTGTAATCTCTAATTAAAAAAGGCTTTGTTAGAAATAGCGGAAAGTTTGGTTATTTTTTCTTATTTAACGCTAATACATTTAGGCGTGGATGATTTGGTACTGTTATCCCATATTTTCCTTCGACCATTTCAGCCCTATACAATGGTACTTCAATTAATAATTGCTTAAGAAGATTTTTAATTCTTTCTTGATTTTCAGGTAACATCTTTACTCCTAAAATTACTGAGCACAGTAACTCATCTCTAGGATAAGATTGTATAGGTTGTTCCATATCATTCGATACTACTCGAAACTCTTCTTCATACGCCCAACTCTCATGTTTTGTTAAATAAATCTTTTTAGCAATTTCACTGTTGTTTAAACAAAATTTATCTTCTTTAGATAAAGTTGGCATATCTTTACTGTAACTAACAGGAACTGGAATAAAATCTTTCAATACTGTTTTATATTTCAATGAACTTTTTGGGAACTTAAATTCCAACAAAAAACCTTTATGATTATCTGCATAATGCGACCACATTAGTATTTCTAAAGGATTATGATTTAAACAACAAACACCTGTTCTTTGGTGAAATTTCAAGAAAAAACTACCATCAGATATTCCTATTTTTTGCTGCCATTTAAATTTTTGATTTGCTTGTAATCTTTTTGCTGCACTCAGCCTTTTACAACCATACCTAGCATGTAAATCACGTAATTCATTCGTAGTGTAGTTATAATCATCATCTATATTAAACAAGCAATCAAAAGGATCATTAAATTTACTAGGTGGTGTAAAGCTTAAAGTACCATCTTGAATGATGCAAAGTGATCCTTCAGAAAATCGGACATGCTTATATAAATAAAAATATTTCTCATCTTGATATAAAAATTTATAATCTTCTATGTTTTGCATAAAATTTAATTTTCAATAAATATCATCAATTTATCACATACACAAACAATTATCTAAGAGTCGATATATTTTAAATTCCCTCTCCTTTTAGGAAAGGTAAAATCCCTCCCAACCTCCCTTTAATAAAGGGAGGAGAAAAAAACCTAGATCATTAAAACAAGAAATACCGCTGTGCCATCGGCAAGACTTCCGCAGGCTCACAGGTCAAATGCACCCCATCCGCACGTACTTCATAAATTTCAGGATCGACTTCCATCACAGGACAGTAAGTATTCAGCTTCATATCCGCCTTAGAAATATTACGGGTATTTTTTACAGGTGAAATCAGCTTTTTTAAACCGAGCTTTTCAGCGACACCATTGTCGATTCCTGCTTGCGATAAAAAGGTAATACAGGTCTGATGCACACCACGCGCATTTGCCCCAAACATCGGACGATAATGCACAGGCTGAGGCGTTGGAATCGAGGCATTAATATCGCCCATCGGTGCCGCAGCAATCATGCCACCTTTAATAATCATCGATGGCTTTACCCCAAAAAAAGCAGGCTTCCAGAGCACCAAATCCGCCAATTTCCCTTCTTCCACCGAGCCAATCTCATGACTTAAACCATGCGTAATCGCAGGGTTAATCGTATATTTGGCGATATAACGCTTTACCCGATTATTGTCATGCACAGCATTGTCACCCGCTAAAGGCCCACGCTGAATTTTCATTTTATGTGCGGTTTGCCATGTGCGAATAATCACTTCACCCACACGCCCCATGGCTTGCGAATCTGACGACATCATCGCAATCGCTCCCAAATCTTGCAAAATGTCTTCCGCAGCAATGGTTTCACGGCGAATACGACTTTCAGCAAAAGCCACATCTTCCGAAATAGCAGGGTCTAAATGGTGACACACCATTAACATATCTAAGTGTTCATCAATGGTATTCACTGTATATGGACGGGTTGGATTGGTGGATGATGGCAAGACATTCGGCTGACCAATGGCTTTTAAAATATCAGGCGCATGCCCACCGCCAGCACCTTCGGTATGGTAGGTGTGAATGGTTCGGTTTTTAAATGCAGCCAAAGTTTCTTCCAAGAAACCACTTTCATTTAAGGTATCGGTATGGATGGCCACTTGCACATCATATTCATCCGCCACGCTTAAGCAGTTATCAATGGCTGCAGGTGTTGAACCCCAGTCTTCATGCAGTTTTAAACCGACTACACCTGCTTCAATTTGCTCACGAATCGGGTCGGGTAAACTTAAATTGCCTTTCCCCAATAATCCGATATTCATCGGCAAATCATCAATGGCTTGGAGCATCGTAGCAATGTGCCAAGGTCCCGGTGTCACCGTTGTTGCCGATGTTCCTGCTGCGGGGCCTGTTCCGCCACCAATCATGGTGGTTGTGCCTGACATCAGGGCGGTTTCCACCTGTTGTGGACAAATCCAATGTATGTGGGTATCAATACCGCCTGCCGTTAAGATCTGCCCCTCGCCTGCAATCACTTCTGTTGCAGCACCTAGCGGTATGGTGATGTTGGGTTGGATATCTGGGTTACCTGCTTTACCTATTTTCCAGATACGACCATTCTTTAAACCGACATCTGCTTTGACAATACCCCACCAATCCACAATTAAAGCATTGGTAATGACGGTATCAGCAACGTCATCGGCTAAGAGTTGCGACTGCCCCATGCCATCCCGAATGACTTTACCCCCACCAAATTTGACCTCTTCCCCATAAGTCGTAAAGTCTTGTTCGACTTCAATAAATAGTTCAGTGTCGGCTAAACGGACACGATCTCCCACCGTTGGACCAAACATTTCCGCATAAGCACGGCGTGACATTTTCATGATCTTTTTATTCCTTTAATCCAACTGTCCCATGACACGACCTGCAAAACCATAGACTTTGCGATGCCCCACCAACTCCACCAATTCCACATCACGACTTTGACCCGGTTCAAAACGAATCGCTGTGCCTGCCGCGACATTTAAGCGATAGCCTCGTGCCTGAGCACGATCAAACTGCAAGGCATCATTGGCTTCAAAAAAATGAAAATGCGACCCGATTTGAATCGGACGATCCCCCGTATTTGCCACCGTCAGCTTCAGGGTTTTACGTCCCACATTCATTTCGATATCGATGTCTGGCGTAATCACTTCACCTGGAATCATGGGAATCTCCTTATACAATCGGCTGATGTACGGTCACTAACTTAGAACCATCTGGAAATGTCGCTTCGACTTGAACTTCGGCAATCATTTCTGGAATCCCATCCATCACATCATCACGGCTCAGCAAAGTCGTGCCATAGTGCATCAGTTCACTCACCGTCATGCCATCACGAGCACCTTCAAGCAGTGCCGCAGAAATATAGGCCACCGCTTCGGGATAATTCAGTTTTAAACCCCGTGCTTTGCGCCGTTCTGCCACCAAGCCCGCAGTAAAAATCAGCATTTTGTCTTTTTCTGTGGGATTTAATTCCATCTCTTTTTCCTAAATGGTTATTTCAGTATTTCAATGTTCCAATGATGTTTAAGCAAAAAGTGTGCTCAAAAAATTTAATCTGTATCGCATTTCAGAAATGATGCTCCTCTCTTTGATAAGGGGAAACTGGGAGGGACTGTTAAAATCTCCCTAAATCCCTCTTTACTAAAGAGGGACTTACCCCCTCCCTTTTATAAAGGGAGGTTGGGAGGGATTAAGTCCGCCAAATCCTTGGAAACTCTTCATCAAGTCCAAACCAATCACGTCTTAAGCGTGCGCGAATCCCGGCAAAGGCATCATGGCATTGGCGTACATCATCTCCCAAATACCGTGCGATAATCACATAATCGAGCAGGGTTAAAGTCACAGGCAGATTCATACGCATAATCAGATCACGTAAAACATCAAGCTGTCGTTCAAGCAAATTTGAGTCACGCATTGATTGTGGTGGAACAGCCCAAAAACTCGCCATGACGGCATGACCATGCATGCCTAAGCATGAATTTAAAAAGCGATCATTGCCTTGAAAGCGCAAAGTATCTGTGACCAAGAGTTGATTGTTTTGGCTCAATTGAAAGCGATTTTGATACAAGCCATCATTGAACTGTTCTTGGCGAGCTTGACGTCCTAACACCAACATATCCCAACCAATAAAACTTGCAGATTCAGCCAGTTGAATCTTGGTTTCTGAATGTGCCAGTGCACCATTAAAGAGCATCGTTTCTTGAGGAAGCCATTCAAATATCGCCTGATCTTCCACTTGAATATCAATATGTTGAAAGGCTTTTTTTAGATTGGTTTTATACCATTTTCCTGCCCCAGGGGTAGTGACCAAGCCATGTGCATGGGCATCTACACAGATGTTAAACGTCAGATGATCACCACCTGCAATGCCTGCAGGAGGATGCACGATAATCGCGTGACACACCCCAGTCTTTTCCGGCCAGAGCATTTTTTGCACCCTGACAGGGCCATGATGTTTTCTGTGCGCTAAAATTGTGCGTTCTTGATCTTTTTTAAAACCGAGTTCGAGCTTTGCAAACCAATATTGTGCATTTTTAAGGGTTTGATCTTGCAATGCCTGATTCATAATGATTCGTTTCTTTCAACTTGTTCAATCATTGGTTCATCTAGCAATAATTGCACCAGATTAAAATGCCATGATTGAACCATGCTTAATTCCAAGTAAAGTGAAAAGCTCAAGTGAACAGCATTGATTTATCTTAAAAACACCTTCGTGTTAAACTATCGCTCTTCACCTCGCAGATTCACAAAAGCCTTTATGAGCAAGAAAAGCACCTATACCCCTGGTGAATTCCAGTGGTCGTTTTTATTACCTAAATATTGGGGTATATGGATTAGCATCGTTTTTCTTATGCTTTTGGCTATTTTGCCGTGGGCGATCCAACACCGTTTAGCCACTGCAATGGGTCAATTAGCATTTAATAAACTTAAATCACGCCGCAAAACCACGATTCGTAACTTAGAAGTCTGTTTTCCGGAATGGTCAGCAGTAGAAGTGCAACTGCATGCCAAACAGGTTTTTATCGATCAGATGCTCGGTGTATTTGAAACCTTAAATGCATGGTACTGCCCAACATGGTTTAAAGGTCGGGTCGAGATTGAAGGTTTAGAGCATATTCAAAAGGCGCAAGCTGAAGGCAAAGGCGCATTATTACTCGGCACACATTCGACTCTGCTCGATGCTGGGGGGTATGCCTGTGCGCAATATTTTGACCCAGATGTGGTTTATCGTCCACAGAATAATCCGCTGCTTGATATGCTGATTTATCGCTGCCGTGCCACCATTTATACCCATCAAATTGACCATGATGATATGCGTGGTCTGATTCGTCATTTAAAAGAAGGTCGCCCGATTTGGTACAGTCCTGATCAGGACTTTGGCTTAAAACAAGGGGTGATGGCGCCGTTCTTTGGTACACCGGCTGCGACCGTAACGGCACATCGTCGTTTACTGAAAATGACCAAAGCTGCTGCGATTCCGCTGTATTTTTATCGGGATGGGGATATTGCAAATCCAAAATATAAAATCTTGATTGAACCTGCATTAGACAATATGCCAAGTGATGATGAATTGGCAGATGCAACGCGTGTGAATAAGATTATTGAGAATCAGCTTCGCATCGCACCGACCCAATATATGTGGTTCCACCGTCGCTTTAAAACTCGCCCTGAAGGCTATGATAAGATTTATTAAGCGCTCAATCTGAAAAACAATGATCATAAGAAAGGGCTGAATAGTCCTTTTTTATGGTGATGAAATTGAGATCGGATAAATGCTAAATCGCTGACTATATCTGGCAAAGATGCATTGTTCGCTATTGAAAATGAAACATCAAAATCGGCAGTTTTGTCCTGTATCCTTCAGCGCATTGAACAGATAAACATGCAGATAATATTAAGCCCGAGTTTTACATCCTGTATAACTCGGGCTTATGAGGTTGTGCTTTTCAAAATCATATTCTTGTTTTAGTGGCTTTCCGTTCCTGCATCATCTCCATGATGTCTCTATCCATCAGCGTCGTCTTCCTTAGTGGGATAATTCCGTTCCCATTCCATGTGCCGATGAATAGATATTAAGCAAAACTAGATAAGTAAAATAGCCGTTGTTGACGGCTATCTTTGTAAGCCATAGCTTACATATAAGTTTAGCTAAATTTGTGAAATAGCCTATTATTCATCCATTAAAATGAGTCTCATAGCACTTATTTATAATCTTGAGCAATTTCATCGGTCACGATTTTTTCTTCTTTTTCAGCCTTTTCAATGCCCTCTTGAATCGCTTCTTGGGCCTCTTGTTCATCGGCATCGGTTTGTTCAAGTTCTTGTTGCACCCGCTCAAACTCTCGACCGGTTTGTAATACCACATACACCGGAAAATGGTCTGAACCGACATGCGGTAATCGCTCCATTTTCACTAAAGCAAAATCGGTACTGTGAAACACATGATCGAGTGACCAGCGTAGTAAAGGATAATCGGCATGAAACGTATTGACATAGTGCCGTCCTACACGCGGGTCGAGCAAACCACTAATACGTTGGAACAGTCGTGTCGTACGTGACCATGCCACATCATTGAGATCTCCCATCACAATGCAGCTTTCATCCAAATCTTTAATCTGATCGCCAACAATCAGTAATTCTGCATCACGCAAAGTGGAGTCTTTGGCTTCGGTTGGACTTGGGGGCTTTGGATGTAAACAATACAACTGAACCTGATGACCTGAACGCAAGGTCACCGTGGTATGAATTGACGGGATTTCATCACTCAAAATAAATTTGACTTCAGTATCACTCAACTCAAGTTTGCTATACAGATGCATGCCATACAGATTGTCTAAAGGCACAGGCACACGGTAGGGATAATCCGCCTCAATCACTGCCAATTGATTCTGCCAGTTTTGATCGGTTTCAAGGGTCAAAACCAAATCAGGTTGATGCTTTTCAATCTGTTCAATCAGTAAATGATATTTGTCATTCGGGGTCAGCACGTTCGATACAATCAAAGAAATTTGTTTACTTTCATCCAACTGATCCTCTGTGACTTGCTTGACCTGTTTTTTCCAAATCAGGGTATACGGTAAAACCATTTTAAGCTGATAGGCCAGCGCTGCGATCAATAAGGCTAAAATGATCTCACGTGCAAGCGTCCATTCACTGGGCCAAAACAATAAACCGATTAAAGCCACTGCACCCAAAAATAAGAATTGTAGTCGTGGAAAATCTGCGCCTCGAAACCACCATTCATCTCTAGGAATCAGTGACCAGAAGCTCAGCCAAATGACAACGCCTGCCAATATTTCCACCCAAATCATTGTTTTCTTCTCACTTGTATCTTTTTAATTTTTTTAGATTTAAAAAAACTTTATCAATTTTGTATGTATCATAAACAAGATATTCCGCTCAAGAATATTGATGTTTTCATTGTGTAGCTCTTGCAGTTGTACCTTCTTTTGATACACTCGAAGCCCCTATTAATTTTTAACGCACCGAGGCAAAGTGACATGAAAGTAGGTCTGGTCGGTTGGCGCGGGATGGTTGGTTCCGTCCTTATGCAACGTATGGTTGAAGAGAATGATTTTGCTCATTTTGAGCCATTCTATTTTTCTACCAGTAATGCAGGTGGTGAAGCACCTGCGTTTGGCGGTAAGACCGCCCCAGCACTTATGGATGCATCAGACATTAATAGTCTGAAGCAGATGGATGTCATTATTACCTGCCAAGGTGGCGACTACACTTCTGAGGTTTTCCCTAAACTGAAAGCTGAAGGTTGGAATGGTTACTGGATCGATGCTGCATCTACCCTACGTATGGATGATGAAGCGATTATCGTACTTGATCCAGTCAACATGAACGTGATCAAAGACGGTTTAGTGAAAGGCACCAAAACTTTTGTTGGTGGTAACTGTACCGTTTCATTGATGTTGATGGGCTTAGGTTCTCTATTCCAAAACAACTTGGTGGAATGGGCAACGTCTATGACCTATCAAGCAGCATCAGGTGCTGGCGCGCAAAATATGCGTGAATTGATTACAGGTATGGGTTACTTATACAACAACACCAAAGATTTATTGGATGATCCTAAATCTCCAATTTTAGACATTGACTCTAAAATTGCAGCCCTACAACGTGGCGAAGGTTTCCCATCGGCAAACTTCGGTGTGCCTTTAGCAGGCTCCCTGATTCCATATATCGACAAACAGCTTGAAAGCGGTCAATCAAAAGAAGAATGGAAAGGTCAAGTTGAAACCAACAAGATCTTAGGCAATCAACAAATCGTACCAATTGATGGTCATTGTGTTCGTATTGGTGCAATGCGTTGCCACTCTCAAGCGATCACCTTGAAACTGAAAAAAGATGTACCATTGAAAGAAATTGAAGACATGATTCGTCAATCGAGCCAATGGGCAAAAGTGGTGCCAAATACCCGTGAAGCGTCTATGACAGACCTTACGCCTGTTGCAGTAACAGGTACGCTCACAGTTCCTGTCGGTCGTTTACGCAAAATGAACATGGGTAAAGAATACCTTGGTGCATTTACGGTGGGTGACCAACTTCTTTGGGGTGCAGCGGAGCCTTTACGTCGTATGTTACGTATCCTCATTGACTATAAAAACGCATAATTTTTAGGGACTTTTCTCTAAAATAGAAAAGCCGATCAGATTTGATCGGCTTTTTTTTGTAACTCGAATGTTAAGGTTTTACATTCCCAATACAACTCGCTATTGTATGCATATTGCCCTGAATCCTGTCAGAACAATGGATCGAGATGCCTGTATATAACAAATTAAAAATTGCCATTTTAACCATTTTGAGTACACAAACTGTCTCTGCTTTAACCCTTGAACCGATTCAAATTCAATCAGGTGCGGGCAATCTGCTGTATGCAGAAATGAAGTTTCGCAATGCCGATCCCAATGTGCGTATTGAAGCCAGTTTAGCTGAAACTGAAGATTTAATGAGCTTAGGCATGCCACAACAAGCGCCGGGGAATCTGAACTTTTTTACTCGCCGTTCCGGTGATGGCACTGGGGTGATTGTGATTACCTCATCACGACCGATTATTGATACTGAACTGAATATTTTACTGAAAATTAAAGAAGGCAATGCCACGCATATTCAGCAGGTAAAAAGCAAACTCAGTCGTCCAAATCAATCCTCTGCCAAAGCCTCAGTGGCTACATCGACCCAAGAGAAATCACTACAACCGCAAACCGTGGTCAGTGAAAAAGATATTGCGCTGAATCTGCCGGTCAGCGCGCAATACAACGTCCCTGCGATGAATACTGTGCAGTCCACTCAAAAATCATCAGCACCTGTGTCATCTCATATCCCAAGCTCAGGCACACCTTTAGTGATTAATGTGGCACCTGTACCGCAGTTGAATTCATCATCACGCGCAGCAGTGGTTGCCGCCGCTTCGCAAAATCAAACCCAAACGGTGAAAAGTTTAAACACGGCGATTCCTCAAAAATCTGTACAGTCTTATGACACCCCTGCGATTGCTATCGTTCAGCCAATGATGGCTAAACCTGCACCTGCACCTGCACCTGCACCTGCACCTGCACCTGCACCTGCACCTGCAAAGCTAGCGCCTGAGGTCACCCAGTCAACAGCCAAAGCGATCGAAAAAGCTGGGCTAAAACTTGAGAAAGCACCAATCAAAGCGACAGAAGCCGTTCAAAAGAATGAAGTAAAACTCAAAGACCAGGCAACAATCAAAGAGAAAGTAAAAGTTCAGCCTCCTGCTCCTGCTCCTGCTCCTGCTCCTGCTCCTGCTCCTGCTCCTCAGCTTGCGCAAAATGAACATGTGGTACAAGCCAATGAGTCTTTATGGAAAATTGCTTCTCGTGTCGCGGCACAGACTCATCAATCTGTCCCTGAAGTAATGAAGCAAATCAAAGCCAACAATGAGCATGCATTTATTGGCGGCAACATTAACCAGATGCGTAAGGGCGTTGCTTTAAATTTGGCTGCACCTGTACCGACAGCAAAAAAAATCAGTAGAGTTGCGACTGAGCCAAACGACAGACCACAGAAACAATCGGTTAAAGAAAAATATCGTATCAATCAAGCTGAAATGAGTTTGATTGCTGAAAATAAACAAGATTCAGCGCAAGGTTCTGCAAAAGAAAAAACATCGCAAAATCAAACATCTTCAGAATTGTCTGCAAAAGTTATGACAGCTCGTGAAAAAACGGTTAAATTACAGAAGAATGTATCCAAATTAACACTGGCTTTACAGCAAAAGGATCAGAGAATTCAATTATTAAATGCTCGACTTGCGCAACTACAGCAACAATTGCAACAGCAAAATCGAGCAAAAAAGCCAGCTCACTAATTTAAGTTGAAGGAATAAATTTCATTGATTTCAATGAAGGGGTAAATATATGTGGTATGTCATTCCTTTTGTGATCTTGCTTGTGGTGCTTCTCATTCTGAAAAAGCGTGAAAGTGCCAACAATGATCAAGGTTCAGAAAAATCTAAAAAAACAAATCTTAAAAAATCCAATAAAAAAACTCCATCACGTACAGGACGATCTACAACATCATCCAGCGCATCTGCTGCTCCTTCAACAACAGCGGCATCGACGGTAAAAAGCCTTGATCCTGAATTAAAAACCAGCATTGAAAGTCTGATTCAGGCGGAAAATTATTTTTCTGCTGAAGCGAAAATTAATCAGGCATTGAATCAAGACAACAGTCAACATGAGCTGTATCTGTATTTACTCGATATTCATTTGGCACAAAAAGATGAGTTTGCCATTAAGCAACTGATCAATTATTTGCGCTCTTTGGGCTTACATGACATTGCTGATCAAGCCGACCAGAAGCATCGTCAAAGCCTAACTCCAAGCCAAGAGTCGCATGTTGCCCAATCATTAACTGCTTCAACTGTTGCATCAAGCCATATAGCGAAAACTGCGCCTGCTGATCGTCACGCGGCATTTGATGAACTGATGGATCTGAATACCAGTAGCAGTTCTTTTGATCAGCTTAAACAAGAGCCTACAGCCGCATTGCGTGAAACACCGGTAGTTACACCGCTGGTTGAAAACAAAGACTACGATGCAATTGAATATACCCCTGAGAAAAAACCTGCACCATCGGTGGAACAAGCTCAAGCCTTAGATTTCAATCTGAATACTGGAACTTCAGCAGAATCTGTTGCACTCAGTGAGCCTACTGCTCAAGCTGTTGATGTTGAAGTTCGCCAAGCGCCTGCGCAAGAGATCCAAGATCTTGAATTTAGTTTCACACCGAAGTCAGAACCAGCGCCATCATCCACTGCACACTTAAGCGAAGATTTTGTTTTCAATGAAAAGCCCGCTTCAACAGCAGCGGATACGGTTGAAAATGAATTCAAACTTGATTTTGATTTACCTAAAGTTTCAGAACCAAAGCCAGAGCCTGAACCAGTGGCTTTAGACCCTGTGCCAGAGTTTACTTTTAGCTTAGACACACCTATCTCTGCTGATCCGCAAATTTTAGCGTTTGAAACTCCAGCTTTTGATACATCTTCACAGGCTGCTCCACTTAGTGAAACATCAGAACTGGCGCATTCAGATGACCCATTGGCACAATCTTTCCCTGAATTATTACAAGTCAATGAAATTCAATTGAATCTAGATTTAGCGAAAAAATATATTGAATTGGGTGCATATGAATCTGCACGTCAATTGCTAAGTCAAAATGAAGCCGAGTATTCATCAGAACAACGCGATATTTCACAAAAATTACTAAATCAAATCGCTTCTTAAGCAAAATGGTTCTAACATAAAGCAGTCATCATTGGCTGCTTTTTTATTATGAAAAAAATCGCATTAATCTATATGGGTGGCACTTTTGGCTGTGTCGGTGAACCGCTCAGCCCCATGCCTGAACAAGAATTCATTCCTCAACTTAAAAAAATACTACCTTTACATTTAGAGATTGAGTGTTTTACTGCACCGAGTGTTAAAGACAGCAGTGCTTGTACCGCAAGCGATTGGTTGCTGTTGGTACAATTGATTCAAAAGTTACAATTGGAACAGTATCAGCACTTTGTGATTGTGCATGGCACCGACACCTTAAGCTATGCTGCGGCCACTTTAGCTCAGTTTTTACAACATTCTTGCCATGTCATTCTGACAGGCAGTCAATATCCGCTACTGACTGCGACAGGCACTGAAGTTCGTGGCTTTAGCGATGCCTTAGACAATTTAAATACGGCACTTGAGCATGTGATCAAAGTCCCTGCTGGGGTCTATGTCAGTTTTTATCATCAAGTGATGCATGCGTGTACGGTCAATAAAATCCATAGCACTGCCTTAGATGCATTTCGTGGATTAAAATACGACCAAGAATTACAACAGATTGAACAAGCTCAGTTTGTGATTCAAGATCAGCATATTGAGCGGATCCAAAGTTTAAACATCATCAATTGGAGTATGCTGCCGATTGAAAAAAAGCGACTTGAGGAAAATTTAAAAACACTGCAACACCATCCGCCACACTTTTTAATTTTACAGGGCTATGGCACGGGCAACCTTGCCGTCAATGCTGGCATGCTTGAACAATTCAAAGCGCTGCAAGCTTTAGGTTGTGTGGTAGTTTTAGACACGCAAGTACTGTTTGGCGGTATGGATCAACGTTATGCCATTAGTCAATGGGTAAGAGATGCGCAAATTATATTGAACGATACCCATAGCCATGCTGAACTTTATGCCAAAATTTTGAAAATCTATTTACAATACCCGAATTCTGATCAATGGCGCGACCGTTGGTATCCCCCAGTAACATGATCATTCAAAATAGAGGTGTGTATGCAGCGTTTTGCGGTTGGGATTGAGTTTAGTGGTGCACATTATAGAGGATGGCAGACCCAACAACCGGGTGTGATCACTGTGCAAGAAACCATTGAAGCGGTACTCAGCAAAATCGCAAATGAACCGATCATGTTACATGGCGCAGGTCGTACCGATGCGGGCGTACATGCGACCAACATGGTGGCGCATTTTGACACTACAGCAGTGCGTAAAATTGACGGTTGGTTATTGGGCTCAAACAGCCAACTACCGAAAGATATCTCGATCCAATGGATTAAAGCCATGGATTCCGATTTCCACGCCCGCTTTAAAGCCCAAGCACGCCGCTATCGTTATGTGGTGTATAACCATCCGAGTCGCCCTGCACTACTACATAAGCAAGTCACGCATATCTATAATCCACTTGATGTGGAGAAAATGATCTTGGCGGCAAAGAAATTCGAAGGTACGCATAACTTTGAAAGTTTCCGTGCGGCTGCCTGCCAATCCAATCAACCCGTTCGTCATGTCAAGCACTGCCGTTTAATCCGACATGGGGCTTATTTGGTGCTCGATATCCAAGCGGATGGCTTCTTGCACCATATGGTGCGTAACATCATGGGCTGTTTATTGGAAATTGGGCAAGGCATGTATGAAGTCGATCATATTGATGCCATATTTGCTGCTGAAGACCGCAAAGCGGCTGGTGTGACTGCACCACCGGATGGACTCTACTTTATTCATGCGGACTATCCTGAGCAGTATCAGTTACCGAAAGTCAATTTAGGTCCACATTGGCTGAATATGCCTGAATAATGTAATCCCTCCCATCCTCCTCTCTTTTAAAAGGGAGGCGTTTTAAAAACCCCCTTTTTTTAAGATTGGGACTCCCCTCCTTTAGTAAAGGAGGGGTTGGGGGAAGATTTATATCGTCTAACGCTGTTTACGCTTGCGATATTCCACCGGCGTTTCATTGGTCCAGCGTTTAAAGGCGCGGTAAAAGGTACTCGGCTCAGAGAATCCGGTTAAATACACAATCCGTTCAACGCTCTCATTGGTATTGGCCAACAGTTTCTTCGCCAAGCGACAACGATAATCGGAGAGGATTTGTTGAAAACTGGTGTTGGCCTCAGAAAGCTGCGTTCGCAGACGTCGTGGGGTAATGTTCAGTTGTGCTGCGACGGTTTCTAGCGTGGTTTCACCACTTTCTAAGGTTGAACCAATGGCTCGGCGAACCTCGCCCACCAAATCATAACGCGCCAATTCCTGTAATTTTTCAATCGCCAATTGTTCATGCAATTGTAGTAATTCTGGTTCAGCTTGCCAAAGTGGATAATCTAAAATCGCAGGGTCAAAATACAAACGGGTTTCTTTTTGACCTAAGCTCACTGGACATTCATAGACACGGAAATATTCGTCATCCGCTGCACCTTCAGCAAAGTTAAAGTCGATATAAATCGGCTCAAAACGCCCTTCGGTGATAAATTTAAAGAACCTTAAAATACCGGATAACGCACATTCAGAAAAATGACGATTGACCAAACTGTCTGCCCACGGTTGCACCCCGTTGGTTAAGTAGCAACGATCATCCTCAATCACCAATTTGGCATGAAAGGCATCACTGATCAGACGTTGATACGCCAAGGCACGTTTAAGCCCTTCACCGAAGTTTTCCGAGGAAATAAATAAATGCTCAATCACCTGTCCACGGTACAGCGGTAGATGTTCACCCAGGTGTAAACCAATGTCTGGGTCTTTACTGACTTCTTCTGCTGCCACCCAAAATGCGTATTGTGCACCCAAAGGCGTACGTGCATTTTGATCAACTTGATTTAATGCCACACCTGCTTTTGTTAATATTTCTTCTGTTGGCAATCCAGCACGGCGGATCGCTTGATAGCCTAGACGGAGAACCACTGAAGCATCAGTTAGCTGACTCACACAGCACCCTTCCTTGTATGTTATTAATATTTACTTAAAACTTTTAATTTAGATTACAGTCGATTGACCGAACTGACAACATAGTTAAGCATATTTTTGTTTAATTATATTATTTGTTTGTTCGTCTATTTTGACTACAGATACATTGCTGAAAACGCGTTTAACCTTGTATTTTTCCAAAATTTTGCCTATAATTTGCGCCTTTCCAATTTGATCTATCAGGTAGGCTATGGCCAATAAAGAGGAACTTATCGAGTTCGAAGGCGTTGTCACCGAAACGCTTCCTAATACTATGTTCCGTGTACGTTTAGAAAACGGTCACGAAGTAATTGCACACATTTCTGGTAAAATGCGTAAACACTATATCCGTATTTTGACTGGCGACAGTGTCAAAGTAGAAATGACACCTTACGATTTGTCTAAGGGTCGCATTACTTACCGTGCACGCTAAGTGTTAGTAAGCAAAAAGCCACATTAAGTGGCTTTTTTTATATTGATTAATTATTTTAAACGATTGGTTTTACAGCCAACGGTATTACATTCACGCAAACGCTTTCTTAACCATGAGTTGCGCTCTTGGGTTTTGCTCAATTGACAGCGTGTCGTAATGACCTGTCCCACATTCGACTGACTGGTACAACTCGCATCTCGCTCTCGGATCCATGCCAATTGCGACTGTTTTAACACACTCTTTTGTGAAGTATTGAGTTTCTTACGTCGTTATTGATACACCTTTTTCAGCTCATTGTCGGCATTGGCATAGACTTTATTGTCACAATGCACAGTATCATAGCTGTTGCGAGTCAGATCACAATTTTCAGCAAAGCTTAGGCTTAAAAGCATCAAACCTGCCAACAATACCCAACATCATTGTTTTACCTCACTTGCTGATGGCAGTATCGTGATCGTTTCATTATTGATATCAATGCATCATTCAATCAGTTTCAATAACATCTGACTAAAATGAGGTTTAAGTTTATATTCTATATAAGAATGAAACAGATCAGGTCTGATTTCGATCAAACCGACACGACATGATTTCGATTAAACCGCCTGTAAAAATGTAAGTAAAAATATACTATTCAAATTGCTTTCATCTCAGACTCGAAGCTCTACAATATTGCCCCTCGCATTAGCATCATCAACGATGCTAAGCATTGCTCGATATAACCCAAAATCCAAGACATAAAAAACGTAGCGCGAGGCTACGTTTTTGAAATCTTGATTTAGAAAAATTAGCCCAATGCGGCAACCACAGCTTGACCCATTTCCACTGTACCGACTTTATTCATGCTTTCGGACATAATGTCCGCAGTACGTAAACCTTGATCCAATACCTGACCTACAGCATCTTCAATGGCTTTTGCCGCTGCTTCTTCACGGAAAGTATAACGAAGCATCATTGCGACAGATAAAATCGTTGCCAATGGGTTTGCCAAGTTTTGACCTGCGATGTCTGGTGCTGAACCATGACATGGCTCATACATGCCTTTACCATTTTCATCTAAAGATGCAGATGGCAACATGCCAATTGAACCGGTAAGCATTGCTGCTTCGTCAGATAAGATGTCACCAAACAAGTTGGAGGTCACGATCACGTCAAATTGTTTTGGTGCACGTACCAATTGCATCGCTGCATTGTCAACATACATATGTGACAAGTTAATGTTCGGATACTGCTCTTCTTTCATTGCAGTCACGGTTTGTTTCCAAAGCTCTGTGACTTCTAATACATTAGCTTTATCCACTGAACAGACTTTACCACCACGTAAGCCGGCCAATTCAAACGCCACTTTGGCAATACGTTTAATTTCAGATTCTGAGTAAACGTCAGTGTTATAGCCTTGTTTTTCACCGTTCTCTAACTCACGGATGCCACGGGGTTGACCGAAGTAAATCCCACCAGTTAATTCACGTACGATGAGAATATCCAAACCCGCCACAATTTCAGGTTTTAAACTTGATGCATCTGCCAATTGTGGATATAAAATCGCTGGGCGCAAATTGGCAAAAAGATTCAATTCACTCCGTAATTTTAACAAACCACGTTCTGGACGAATTGAACGTTCAATCGTATCCCATTTCGGACCACCCACAGCACCGAGTAAAATCGCATCGGCTTTTTTGGCTTGTTCAGAAGTCACGTCAGGATAAGGTGAACCATGAGCATCAATCGCGGCACCGCCCAGTAAGCCTTGTTCCCACGTTAAACCTAAATTGAATTTTTCATTGACACGGGTCAGCACTTGCTCGGCTGCTTTTACAATCTCGGGGCCAATACCATCACCAGCCAAAATCAAAATATGTTTAGACATGAGTTGTTCCATTTTTAGTGTTAGTTAAGACTAACGGTGTTTAAATTTTTTCTGTTCTACAAACTCACCCAAGCCATTTAAGACGTTATAGGGTTTGCAAAAACGGCGAATGGTTCGATGCGCTTGCTTTAAATCGACACACAGAGGATCAGGTGCCGAGGCATTGAGTAAACTGCCTTTATTTTTGACCCGATTTCGAAACATATGTAATGCATAACGTTGATGCGGTTTAAAGTGATGAATCACATACAAGGTTTCGGCTTTGTCCGGTGAAATCGGATAAAAACGCAATACCAATTCATGCTGTCCTGGTGGTACTGAAAGATACAAGGCATTGGCATCTTTTAAAGATGGGGTTTGCTGACGCACAATCCCCTGCTTTATCGCTTGCTTGGTGAGTTTTTGATGTTTTGAATCAATAATCACCGTTTGATCTAAACGCTCAAACTCACAGTTTTCAGTTCCAGAACAGTAAATTAACGCATTCGATCTGGTCTGTTCAGTTTCTTTCACATCTTTGAGTGCTGTACTTTGACATCCAGCCAGAACTGATGTGAGCATTCCAAGTACAGCAAGTTGCTTCAAAACTTTCGCCATAATCTGGGCCCAACCTCACGCATATATGCACAATAATGATTTTTAATTTGCATCGATATTAGCAAGAGTTCAGCGCCACGACTAGGGCACATCATGACAAGCTATTAACCACGAATCTCTTGGAATACCCAAGGACGTGCAGCTTTGGTTTTTTCTTCATACGCGCGAATATCATCGGAAGCTTGTAAGGTTAAACCAATGTCATCCAAACCATTCAACAAACAATGTTTACGAAATGGGTCGACTTCAAATTTGAAACTTTCGCCACTTGGGGTACGGACTTCTTGCGCTTCTAAATCTACCGTTAATTGGTAGCCTTCGGTTGCAAAACATTCTTTAAACAACTGATCGACAATCTCTTCAGACAAGATCACGGGTAACATGCCATTTTTAAAGCTGTTATTAAAGAAAATGTCGGCATAGCTTGGCGCAATCACGGTACGGAATCCGTATTCTTCCAATGCCCACGGTGCATGCTCACGGCTTGAACCACAACCAAAGTTGGCACGAGAAATCAAAATGGATGCACCTTGGTATCGGGGTTGATTTAATGCAAAATCAGGATTTAAAGGACGTTTAGTGTTATCTAAACCTAAATAACCTTCATCTAAATAACGCAATTCATCAAATAAGTTTTCGCCAAACCCGGTACGTTTGATCGATTTTAAAAACTGTTTTGGAATAATTAAATCGGTATCGACATTGGCACGGTCTAATGGTGCAACGATACCTTGTTCAACGGTATATTTTTTCATTGTCTTTATTCCTAAAGAATATCATTACTTTAAATCTCCCCTACCCCCTCTTTATTAAAGAGGGGAACTTCCCCCTTTTCTAAAAGGTGAGAAGCCTTGCTTCGCAAGAGGGGGGATTTTTAAAAACTACGAACGTCAACAAAATGACCGGCAATTGCGGCCGCTGCTGCCATTGCTGGACTGACCAAATGGGTACGACCGCCATTGCCCTGACGACCTTCAAAATTACGGTTTGAAGTCGAGGCACAGTGTTCACCCGGCTGCAATTTGTCAGCATTCATTGCTAAACACATTGAGCAACCTGGTTCACGCCATTCAAAGCCGGCTTCAATTAAAATTTTATCTAAACCTTCTGCTTCCGCTTGGGCTTTCACTAAACCTGAACCCGGCACCACCATCGCTTGTTTAATGCTAGATGCCACTTTTTTACCTTGTGCAACTTTGGCAGCTTCACGAATATCTTCAATACGTGAATTGGTACACGATCCAATAAATACACGATCCAACTGGATATCAGATAAAGCCTGCCCCCCATTTAAGCCCATATATTGATAAGCACGTGTCCAGTCATTACGTTGAACATCATCTTTGGCTTGTTCTAATGTCGGTACCGCTTGTGATACTGGAATCACCATCTCTGGCGAGGTTCCCCATGACACTTGTGGCTCGATTTCTTCGCCTTGCAACACAACAACAGTGTCAAAGTGTGCGTCTTCATCAGAATGCAAGGTATTCCAATAGGCCACCGCTTGATCCCATTGCTCGCCTTTAGGGGCATATGGACGGTCTTTGACGTATTCAATGGTTTTCTCATCGACAGCGACCATACCCACGCGGGCACCGCCTTCAATTGCCATGTTGCAGACCGTCATACGGCCTTCAATTGACATATCACGGAACACTTGCCCACCGAATTCAATCGCGTGACCTGTACCGCCTGCTGTACCAATTTTACCGATGATGGCTAAGACCACATCTTTCGGTGTCACGCCTTGACCCAATTTGCCGTCAACGCGCACCAACATGTTTTTCATTTTCTTTTGCACTAAGCATTGAGTTGCCAACACATGCTCAACTTCTGATGTCCCAATCCCGTGTGCCAAGCAACCAAACGCACCATGTGTTGCCGTATGCGAGTCACCACACACTACCGTCATGCCCGGCAAAGTTAAGCCCTGTTCAGGCCCAACCACATGCGCAATTCCTTGACGTACATCATTGATATCAAACTGCACCACATTAAAGGTTTTACAGTTGTCATCTAAGGTTTGAACTTGGATACGTGAGGTATCATCTTCGATCCCTGCAATCCCCTCTGAACGTTCTTTTTTAGAGGTCGGTACATTGTGGTCAGGTGTTGCCACATTGGCACTTAAACGCCAAGGTTTACGTCCTGCCAACTGCAAGCCTTCAAAGGCTTGTGGTGAGGTTACTTCATGCAATAAATGACGATCGATATAAAGCAATGCGGAGCCATCATCTCGTTGTTTTACTAAATGGTCATCCCACAATTTGTCATACAAGGTTTTTGCAGATGCGGTATTGGAATTTTGAGTATTGCCTGCCATGTCGACGCGCTCCATAGAACTGGGTAATTCTGTCATTGTCTTGATTATAGCCTCGTGTTCACATAAATCTAATTTATCATTTTTATTAGTTTTCAAACTTTTTGGAATATTCTTTAATCGTTCTCATCATCCTCCATCCTAGTTATTTTTCAATCTAAAAAACTGATCAAAACATAAGAAATATTCGCTTTTACAGATTAAATGAGAGCTATTATCATTTGAATATCCCCCAATGCTTAACCCTTTAGAGGATTTACCCATGGCACATATTCAACACTTTGTCAGCAATAATCAACGTACCTTAAAGAAAACCTTGAGCTACTATATTATGCACATCAGCATTGCCATGTTAGTTGGTTTTATCGTTACGGGTAATATTTGGATGGCCATGACTTTAAGTCTGTTAGAGCCAACCGTACAAGCGGTCGCGTTCTTCTTCCATGAAAAAGTATGGGCTAAAAAAGACACAGTTCAGATGAGTCCAAATTTGACCAACAGTTAAAATCTTCTATTAAAGATTGGGTGAATCCTCTATATAAAGATCATGTTAAATACATGATCTTTATTGATATTAGTGATGGTAGTCTCAAAATTAGGGTGTTTGAACAAAACTTAGCAACCCAATCACATAAATTTATTTTATAATTTCAAACTTGTATCATAACTGACCGAAGATATAAATGAATCTTGCAGCATTTGAAGCCTTCGTCAAAGTCATGGAAACAGGTTCGATTTCCATGGCAGCCGATCAGCTGTTTATCACGCAACCTGCAGTGACCAAAAGAATTCACAGCCTTGAAGATTATTTCGGGGTGAAATTATTTGAGTCAGCGGGGCGTGGAGTCCAAGCGACACATGCCGCACATTCACTTCTTCCTAAAGTCAAAAATTGGCTAAATGAGTTAGGTGATATTCACCACACCTTAAGTCACGATCAAGATCAGATTAAAGGCAAACTCAAGATTGGCACCAGTCATCATATTGGGCTCCACCATCTGCCCCAACATTTGCGTAGCTATGTTCAACATTTCCCTGATGTGACTTTAGATGTGCATTTTGTTGACTCTGAACAAGCGCATGAACAAGTGCTTGCTGGTGATTTGGAGCTAGCGTTCCTTACGCTTCCACCTGTTTTAGATGATCGTTTAAGTTATGTGACGTTATGGAATGATCCTTTGGTCTTTGTCGCGGCTGCATTTCATCCCTTGGCATCGAAAGCGGATCTCAGTTTAGAAGACCTGTTGCAATACTCGAGTCTCTTGCCTGCTGCGCAAACCTATACCGCTCAAATTACTTTGGCTGAGTTTGAAAAAAATGGTTTAAAACCGAAAGTCACCATGAGCAACAATCCTTTAGAGTCGATTCGGATGTTAGCATCGATTGGACTCGGTTGGTCTGTTTTGCCAAGCACATTAGTAAGTGATGATTTGGTCACCTTAGACATTCACATTGAAATGAAACGTCAACTCGGTATGGTGTGGCATCCTGCTCGTACCCAATCCAAAGCTGCCAAAGCGTTGGTTGATTTGATGAAAGATTAAGCTTAACAACTTCAAACCTCTTGAATCGAAAATGCCGTCCTGATGACGGCATTTTTTATATCTTAGATTTTTTCAACAAAAAGCTTGAGTGCATCCAAGTTTTACAATGATGAAATAGCATTAAAGCGTTAACGTTGTTGCTTCTAAAGCAGCTTGCCCTGCCTCTGTTGGTGTAGGGACATAGAGTTCTGCCTCGCCCTCAATCACCCGCACTCCTTTTATTTCACAAATGGTATCAAACTGAATTCGTTTCCGTTCATGATCGACTTTGGTCACTGTCGCGCTCACCTCAACAGTATCTCCCACATAGACGGGTTTTAAAAAACGTAAATTATGACTGACATAAATTGCACCCGGACCAGGAAGATGTAAACCAAAAATCGGAGAGAAAAAGCTGGCAGTTAAAAATCCATGGGCAATCGGGCGTTTAAATTCAGTCTGTGCAGCATAGGTTTCATCATGATGGATAGGATTTTGATCACCACATAATTCAATATATTGATCTACCTTTTTGGCATCTATGGTACGCGTTAAGGTGTGTGATAAACCTACATGGAAATCATCTATATGAGCCAATTTCATTTTTAGTCCTTTAATAGGGTATCAGGATGCTTTGAATCATCCTGCAAATCCTTTTGATTAGAATGAGCCGAACAGCGTACCTAAGGTAATTGCCACGGCGACTGACACCATCGGAATCAAGACCGTACACATCGCCACATGACCATACGACTGTTTATGGGTCATACCACAAATCGACAATAATGTAATCACCGCACCTGAATGCGGTAAAGTGTCTAAACACCCTGCCGCTAAAGCGGCTATACGGTGCAACAACTCAGGATTAATGCCTGCAGCAGTTGCCATCGCCAAGTAATCTGCGCCCAAGGTCGATAACGCAATCGACATACCACCAGAAGATGACCCCGTAATACCGGCTAAAATATTCATGGCGATAGCTTCAGAAATTAACGGATTACTAGAGACATTCAACACCATGTCTCGAATGATCACGAACCCTGCCAATGATGCGATCACAGCGCCATAGCCCACTTCAGAAGCTGTGTTGAAAATCGGTAACATTGAGCCTAAAGCACCTTTATTTACAGTTTCTTTCAAATTGTTCCATTTACCAAGTCGCAATAGAATTAAGCTTAAGCAGGCAACCACCAAAGCAATCACCAACGCCCATAAGCCTGTTTGTTTAGCAGGGTCTAATTTTGGATAAAGTTCTGTGAATGCGCTGAAATCCATATTGGGGAAAAGCAGATAAGTGAATAGAGCATTTACCCCAATCACCAACAGCAAGGGTAAAAATGCAAGTAGCACAGGCATTTTTCCTTGAGCCGTGACCCCATCTTCTAAGCGTTCGCTTTCTTGTGTATCAATACCGTAACCTTCACCATGGTTGTGTGCCTTATTGGCGCGGCTTTGGAGCCATAAGCAGCCTAAAACAAACATGACTAAACCGGAAATGGTGCCAATTCCCGGGGCAGCGAACACATTCGTACCAAAGAATGGAATTGGAATCGCATTTTGAATTGAAGGTGAGCCCGGCAAAGCGGTCATGGTAAAAGTGAATGAACCTAAAGCAATGGCACCGGGAATTAAGCGCTTTGGAATGTTAGCGGCTTGGAACATGGACTTGGCAATCGGGTAAATTGCGAATGCCACTACAAATAAAGATACCCCACCATAAGTCAACACACCACACGCCAATACCACGGTCAAAATGGCGCGTTTGTGTCCTAACTTTTGCATGATCCAATTTGAGATACTCGATGCTGCACCTGAATCAACCATCAGTTGTCCAAATAAAGCACCCAATAAAAAAATAGGGAAAAATTTTAGAATATATCCACCCAAAGCACTCATAAAGGTTTCAGTGTACTGTGGCATCAGGTAAAGCATGTCACCCGAGAGTAAAATAGCAACGGCTGCCATAATCGGGGCTAGAATCAGAACTGAGATCCCCCGATACGCAAAAAACATCAGTAGTGCTAACGAAATAATGATGGCGAAAGTGCCCATGAGTTCTCCTTATATTTATTGTGTCGTTATCCATAACGTTTATTTTTTTAAACCTTGAATCAGTGTTATTCGATTGAGGAAACACCCCATTGAAAACTATCATCTTGATTCAAGTTATTCTCACCTTAACATACTGATTTAAAAGTGAGCAATTGATTTCATTTGATTAATAATTAAACTTATCCACTTTTATCTTTTTTAAATGATGTCGAACTTGAAAGCCGAGAATCTAAACAGCTATATCATTTCATATCTGCTCCATACCCAAACTACGTAAAAGTGTTGAGTCAATGAGTGACAGATGGACACACAATAAAAAAGCCATCTGCAAGGATGGCTTTGTTTAGAAGTATAAATAAAGCTTAAATTATTTAACCGACTCTTCATGCAAAGATTCATTCAGTTGATCGATGACTAAGGCCCATTCGCCATCTGATTTTAGCTTTTCAGAAATAAATTGACGCTGAGCATCTGTCCAAAACGGCGCATCTGAAATAAAAATATCCGCAGCAAGTTGATGTGTTTCAATAAAACTGGCAATCCCAGATTCAGTTGCATTCAAACCCAATTGTTCAAATAAATGGGTCATGCGTGGGCGAGTTTGAGTCATTGTTTTATCCCTTATTTTTTTATCTTTGATCCAACATAGCATGATCAGACACAAATGCAATGTGCCGAAATAGTCAGTTCCACGATGACAGAACATCATCAAAAAAGGATTGCCTTTAAAGACAATCCTTTTTTGATTCAATCGTTAAAGAATTAAATGCTTAAAGATATTTTTAATCGTTTTTAATCGACCAATCCTGAATATCCCAGCCTTGCTCTTTTGCCAAAGCTTCCAAACGATCGTCAGGATTTACTGCAACCGCATGATCTGCATATTCCAACAAGAAACGATCATTGATCGAGTCTGAATAGGCCCAAGATTCAGTCACCTCACGCCCTGCTAACCATTGCTCTAAACGCACCAATTTGCCTTGTTGGTAACACGGTGTATTGATGACTTTACCGGTATATTTTCCATCAACGAATTCTGCATTGGTGGCAATGATTTCAGTGATGCCAAATTCACGGAAAATCGGTGCGGTAATAAAGTCTGAGGTTGCGGTAATGCCCACCAATTGATGACCTGCATCAATGTGTCGTTGAATCGCTTTAAAGCCTTCAGGGCGCATTTGCGCACGAATCACTTTTTCCATGAATAGTTCATGCAGTTCAACAAGATACTGAGCATCATGCTGGGTTAAAAATTCAAAAACGAATTCGTTATAGGCAATCGGATCCAGTTGACCCGCTTTATAATCTTCATAAAATTGATCATTGATTTGACGATGTCGCACCGCATCGACCAAGCCTTCATTGACTAAAAACTCACCCCAAGAATGGTCGGAGTCGGTATTTAATAAGGTGTGATCTAGGTCAAATAACGCCAATTTCATGAAAATACTCGTTCAAACTGAAATTTAAGAAAAAAAATGTAAATCTATCACCGCTAATCGATAGAAATTCGTTAAGATCATAGCAATTTTAAAACATTATTACTTTGAACTTTTCGAGTTGGGCATAGAGAGTGGATGCCCCCGAACCCAAAGTCAACGAATTTAATAAATTTTTAGGTGCCGAATGATCGACTCAGAAGGTTTCCGACCCAATGTCGGGATCATTTTGGCAAATGATATTGGTCAGGTTTTATGGGCAAAGCGCATTGGACACAATGCATGGCAATTTCCACAAGGAGGGATCCAATTTGGTGAAACTCCTGAACAGGCACTTTTCAGAGAATTAAGAGAAGAAGTCGGACTATTGCCGGAGCATGTCCAAGTTATTGCGCAAACCGAAGGTTGGTTGCATTATCGTTTGCCGCTTCGATACATCCGATCTGATTCAGATCCTGTATGTATTGGACAAAAGCAAAAATGGTTTTTACTCAAACTTATCGCTTCACCGAATAACATTCGGTTGAATTTAACTGATCCGCCAGAGTTTGATCAATGGCAATGGGTCAGTTATTGGTATCCGCTTGGTCAGGTGGTGAACTTCAAGAGAGACGTTTACCGTAGGGCCATGTTGGAACTGTGTATGCAATTGCCACAGCAAAATTCAGGAAATTCAATCAAGGTGTAATGATTTTCCAAAAAAGTGCTGTTATAAAGAGTTTGATCACTACATAAATAAACACTTAAATAAATTTAAGGGAGCACATCTTCATGTCTAACATGCAACTCGACTCATTACGGCGCATTGTCCAAGAGATTAATGCGTCAGTCAGTTTGCATGAGTCTTTAGAGATTATGGTCAATCAAGTCTCTAAAGCAATGCATGTTGATGTCTGCTCCATTTATTTATTGGATGAGCGAAATCAACGTTTCGTGCTGATGGCGACTAAAGGCTTAAACCCTGATTCCGTGGGCAATGTGTCATTGCAACTCGGTGAGGGTTTGGTCGGTTTGGTCGGTCAACGTGAGGAAATTGTCAATATTGACAATGCCTTCAAGCATGAACGTTTTGCTTACTTCCCGGAAACAGGTGAAGAAGTCTATAACTCATTCTTGGGTGTGCCGGTCATGTATCGCCGTAAGGTGATGGGTGTATTGGTGGTTCAAAATACTGAACCTCAAGATTTTAGTGAAGCCGCTGAATCCTTCTTGGTGACCCTCTGTGCTCAGCTTTCAGGGGTGATTGCGCATGCCCATGCGGTCGGCAATATTGACGTCTTTCGTAAGCCCTCTAACTCTCCCAATTATAAAACTTTCCAAGGTTCGTCTGGTGCGGGCGGGATTGCGCTCGGTCGTGCCCTGATTCTCTATCCCCCTGCGGATTTGGCCGCCGTGCCTGACCGCGAAGCCGAAGACATCAGTGAAGAACTGAAACTGCTCGATCAAGCTGTGGCTTCAGTGCGTGAAGAAATCAACTATCTTGATGAAAAGATGCAAGATTCTCTGATGTCGGAAGAACGTGCCTTGTTTAGTGTGTTCTTACGCATGTTGGATGAAAATGCCCTGCCTGCTGAAATCAAAGAATTGATTCGAGACGGCAATTGGGCACAAGGTGCCGTCAAGCATGTGATTGACCGTCATATCGCCTTATTTGCGCAGATGGAAGATGATTATTTACGTGAACGGGTCTCGGACTTAAAAGACCTCGGTCGCCGTATTCTAGCCTCGCTACAAGAAGCGGATTCGAGTCATCGTGAACTGAGTGCAGACAGCATTTTGGTCGGTGATGAAATCAGTACCGCCGCTTTGGTTGAACTACCCGTCGATAAGATTGCCGCCATTGTGACATCAGAAGGTGCTGCTAACTCGCATATGGTGATTGTGGCGCGTGCACTCGGGATTCCAACCGTGGTGGGTGTTACAGAACTGCCGGTCAATACCCTTGATGATGTCGAGATGATTGTAGATGCCTACCAAGGGCGGGTCTTTGTTAATCCACCACGTCGCTTGCGTCAGCGTTATAAAGAGATTCAAAAAGAAGAAGAACAGATCGCCAAAGATCTCAAACAATACGAAACCAAAGATGCGATCACCCCGGATGGTGTGGCGGTGCGTTTGTTTGTCAATACGGGTTTGATGATTGATGTGGTGCGTGGGGTACAGCGTGGTGCCAAAGGCGTCGGACTATACCGCTCTGAGATTCCCTTTATGCTGCGTGACCGCTTCCCCGGTGAAGAAGAACAGCGTGCCATTTATCGCCAGCAACTGAGTCACTTTGCCAATAAACCGGTGGTGATGCGAACGTTAGACATTGGTGCGGACAAAGATCTGCCCTATTTCCAAATTGAGGAAGAAAATTCAGCCCTCGGTTGGCGTGGCATCCGCTTTACGCTGGATCATCCTGAAATTTTCTCTTCACAAATTCGCGCCATGCTCAAAGCCAGTATTGGGCTGAATAATTTACATATCTTGTTGCCGATGGTCACCAGTGTCAGCGAAGTTGAAGAAGCGCTATATTTGCTTGAACGCGACTGGATTGCGGTTCAAGAAGAAGAACAAGTCAAAATCAATAAGCCAAAAATCGGCATTATGGTCGAAGTGCCGAGCGTGCTTCTACAAATTGGTGAGTTTGCTGAATTGGTGGACTTCTTCTCGGTGGGTTCCAATGACTTGATTCAATACTTATTGGCTGTAGATCGAAATAATCCGCGTGTGTCGAGTGTCTACTCGCATTTCCACCCTTCGGTACTGCGTGCACTACAACGTTTAGTGCAAGAGTGTCATAAATATGACAAACCGATCAGTATTTGTGGGGAAATGGCAGGAGATCCACTATCCGCGATTCTACTCATGGCGATGGGATTCAATACCCTGTCGATGAGTTCAAGTAATATTTTGAGAGTACGTAAAGCGATTTGTCATGTGCCGATGACGGATGCGGAAACCTTACTCGATGAAGTGGTCAAAATGAGTAATCCATTGATGGTAAAGAGTTGGATGGAATACTACTTTAAACATCATGGACTCGCAGATATGGTGAAATCGAATCGTTTGATTAGTATGTGATTGGAAATGCCTAGCTTTATGCGACCATTAAAAAAGGGAGATCATCATTTGCGTATCTCCCTTTTTTATGTTTGCTATAACCGCGTTTTGCATCTTTCTTTCGATCGATAAACACTTGGCTTTTATTGACCTCATGCATATGTTTTGCCACAAAGTTGTGAACCACAACTTCTGGCAACGCTTTTTTCTTTGCCATTTTTTATCACCTTAAGTATTACCCATCCTAGATGATGGGAATGCGATATTACGCTTTTTTGTACATTTTACAAGCAAAATTTTATTCATATTTATCTGTCTGCTTTGATATAAAAAACATCTTTACTCTGCAATACAACAAAAAGGTAAAAGGGTGAAAGTATCATCACATTCACCCTGATCTGTATTGGTTTGGATCTAAATTAAGCTGCTAACACTCGATCTAAAATACGCTCTACATCAACCACTTTGGAATCTATCATCCCCACCACTTGACCATGAAAAGCTGCATAGCGGGTATTAATAAACGCCCTTGAGACAAACTCAGGCGCATACTGCTTGAGTAAAATGGCTTGCGCTAAGATCACCAAACGACTGACCAAAGAACGCGCATTAAATTGTAATTCGTCTGCACTTAATGCACTAAACATATGAAATAAAGCCTGTAACTCTTGTTGCAATACAGGTTCTTGTGTCGCCACTTCAGCTAAGGATTTAAATAATACCTCAATGGATTCTCGATCACGTTGAATCGCTCGTAACACGTCAAGGCACATCACATTGCCTGAACCTTCCCAAATGGTATTCACCGGCGCTTCTTTAAAAATTCGCGCCATAATGCCATGATCGACATAGCCATTGCCCCCAAAGACCTCCATCATTTCACCGGTCATTTCTACCGCACGCTTACACACCCAAAACTTGGCCGCAGGCGTCATAATGCGCTTCCATGCCAATGACAAAGCATCCTCATTTTCGTAGCAATGCGCCAAATGAAAACTCAATTGCACCGCAGCTTCAGTTTCTAAAGCCAAATCGGCAAGCACCGCTTGCATCAGCGGTTGCTCAGCCAGTTTTTTCCCAAAAGCTTTGCGCTGACGGGTATATGCGACACACTGCACCAATGCCTGACGGAGCATCGCACTTGAACCGACTGAACAGGTCAAACGGGTATAGTTTGCCATTTCAATAATGGTCGGAATGCCACGCCCCGCCTCCCCGATCATGATTCCCTGTGCTTCTTTAAACTCCACTTCAGAGCTTGAGTTACTGCGATTCCCGACTTTATCTTTTAAGCGCTGAATATGAATATTATTTTTGGTGCCATCCTCCAACCAACGTGGCACAAAGAAACAGGCCAAGCCATCTTGTTCAGTTTTCGCGACCACCAAATGCGCATCGCACATCGGCGCGGAGAAAAACCATTTATGTCCAGTCAGTAAATAGGCTTTGCCCCGACCTGCTTCATCCACAGGCACAGCGACCGTTTCATTGGCACGGACATCAGACCCGCCTTGTTTTTCGGTCATGCCCATGCCCATCCAAATCGATTTCTTCTGGGCAATGGGTAGGTCACGTTCGTCGTATTCAGTTGAAAGTAGCTTATCGCCAATTTTATGCCAAAGCTCAGGCTCTTTTTGAATGAGCGGGATACTGCCTAGGGTCATGGAGTTTGGACATAAGTTGCCACATTCCACTTGACCACTCAAATAAAACTTGGCTGCCCAATCCACCCATCCGGCTTGTTGCGTGAAAATCGAAAAGGGATGCGCATGCACCGCATATTTACGGTTCAGTGCCATCCATTTATGCCACGACGGATGAAATTCGATGAAATCTTGACGGCGTCCTCGGGCATCGAAGGCATGTAAAATGGGCGTATGTTTATTGGCTAAATCGGCATGTTGATAGGCCTCGGCTGTACCGACCGCATGACCGAATTCTGATAAATGTGCTTGATTTCGGCTGCCGTATCTTTGCAAAATTTCCTGTAAAACCACGTCACCATCAAATAAATTATAATCGCTTAATTCATCGAATTGATTGGAAATTTGGTGGGTCGCCCATGCTGTCATTGTGTACGTCCTATACCTAACATGATCTTAATTTGAGCACAGTATACCCTGCAATATGTTTAAAAAAACACCTACACAAACAAAATCAGCTCAATGAGCTAAGCACCTTAGATATAGGTGAGGAACTGTATATTGAGGCATAAAAAAACCACCATTCCGGTGGTTTTCGACGTGAACTAAAGGCGGTTTATTGGATTGGATTTAACTTGATTTTATTTTAAACAATCAAACGTCGACCTTCACGAATACAATAAAATGGATTCATCAGTTTTGAGCTATTTTTCATCGCATCATGCAAATCTTTTTCCGGCTGATCTCGCTCTTCATCGGTCAGTTGAAAAGTTCGATAATGAATCGCCAAAGAACGTCGAGCTTGCAGATCAATATGCGCTTGAAATGCATCTTGCGGGTTCATGTGCATATAGCGCATCAGTTCACGCGGTTCATACGCACCAATCGGCAACAGTGCAATGCGAGGACTGCCAAAGCGTTTTTGAATCTCTTTAAAGTGTGGCGAGTAACCGGTATCGCCTGCAAAGAAACAATGTCCATGTTCAGAGACAATAGAAAATCCGCCCCACAGTGCTGCATTTTGATCACGCAAGCCACGTCCCGAACCATGTTGTGCTGGGGTATAGACAATTTTTAAATTGTGCATCAATGCCGACTGCCACCAATCCATTTCAATCACATGAAACTCTTTGGGCAAATAGTAGTGGTTGCCCAAACCGGTATAGATCGGCATGGCAAACTTTTGATGCAACCATTTTAAAGTCGCAAGATCCATATGATCATAATGATTATGGCTGAGCAGCACCGCATGAATCCGTGGTAAGTCCTCTAAGGCAATGCCTGCCGGAATCACACGTTTAGGGCCACGCCCTTGTTTTGGACTGACATGCTCAGCCCACACCGGATCGGTTAAAAAGTTATACGGACCGATTTGTATCAGCACGCTGGCATGACCCACAAACCAGACTTGCCAATCACTGAGTTCTGCATGTGGTCGTTCTTCAGGTAAGGCTTTTTTCAAAGCAAAAAATTCGTGTTGCTCTTTTTGAAAGTCACCGGTCCAGGTATTCGATTTACGTGCCATTAACCATTTAAACAAATTCCAGCGGCGTGAACCTTCTGGTGGTGGCAGCAGATTGCTAAAACCCTCACCGGTATGATGATCGGTGGCAATAAAGTGAAATTTGGGCTTGGACCATGTGTGTGCAACACAGTCTGCCGTTTTCAATTGATAGTGCTTGGCAAACTTTTGCTCTAACATTTTTTTTGATGTCTGATTGATCGACACGGCATGCTGATCAATCGGATCGATTTCACTCAATTTTGGCATAATTAATCTAAACGCCCTTTCATTCGTTCTAGCCAAACCTGCTTCGTTTGCGGTTTGATAAATAAGGCCACAATTTCAGGATGAATGTTCTTAATTTCTTGTTCAATCCGATTGACACACAGTTCAATCTCATCTGAGGTCAAATTGTCTTTAAACTCTAAACTCAGTGAGGCAATCACTTGATGTGCACCCATCTGCTCAGTCAACACCCCATTGGCAGAAAAAACTGCAGGGTCTTGTTGCGCAATCGCAATCACATTATGCCGTAACTGCGGATCGGCAGTTTCACCGAGCAATAAGCCTTTGGTTTCTTTGCCGAGTAAAAATGCTGAAATCGCCAACACCACACCAATTAAAATCGAAGCCACACCATCAAGCACCGGCATATTTAAGCTATGCGCCAGAAAAATCCCGATTAAGGCAATAAAAAGACCAATCAAAGCGGCAGAATCTTCAAACAATACGGTAAATGTCGTCGGGTCTTTACTGCGTCGAAAGGCTTCAAAGTAGCCCATACGCCCTTTGCTTTTCCGAAAAGATTTAAGTGCAATAAACCAAGAGGTGCCTTCACATAAAATCGCAATCAGCAACACCACATAACTGACCATCGGAGATGACATTTCTTCAGGCTGACGAATGTGTTGTATCCCCTGATAAATCGACACAATTGAGCCGAGCGCAAACACCATCAGTGCCACGATGAATGCCCAAAAGTACAGCTCACGCCCATAACCAAATGGATGTTGTGAATCCCCCGGTTGTTGCGATTTCTTTAATCCATACAACAACAAAATTTCATTGAGTGTGTCGACCACCGAGTGAATCGCTTCACTGAGCATTGCTGAACTGTTGGTGATATAAGCGGCAACAAACTTCACTGCTGCAATCGCTAAATTTCCAAACAATGCTGCGTAAACGACAATCTTGTTAGAATCTGACATGTATTGTCCCGTTTTTTATATTCAAGCAATCAGCAAAATCATGGATTTGCTTAGCATCGCTATGCACGACCATATTAGCGAACTACGATACAACGATCTTTTACTCTTTTGTTGTTTTTCACCGTAGTTTGAGTCATTTATAACCAAAATATGGCTTTAGCTAAAAAGTCTTTTTTATCGTGCTTATATATCGCGCGACTCAATACCAAAAGCGCCGAGGAAAGGGCTAATGTCACAGTACTGATTAAGGTTGAGTCCTGATCTAAATCTTTAAAATTCAATCACTGCCCTGCTCTGATCTATTTTTATCGCGCATCATGTCACTCGGTTTAAAATAATAATCTAAGCTTTTTTTGAAAAGTAGTTCTGTTTCCACTCTTTCCAAAAATACATCACGATGCCCAACATCACCACCCCAATGCCTAAAATCGCATTAGGACTGATATGCTCATGATTGAGCGTTGCGCCCAAGATCAAGGCAATGATCGGTGTCATGACATTACTCAGTGACACGGTCGAAGCGGCTAAACGACGAATCAACCAGAAATAACACAGCATCGCCACAATCGATGACATGACCAAGGTAAAGCCAAACCCAATCCATGCCTGTGTGCTTGGCATATGGGTCGGGAAATGTTGCCAAATAAAGGGGATCATGAAAACTGAACCCAATGCGGAAACCAACAATGACCCTGTGGCTTGCGACATCGGTTTAAGGGGAGCATTAATCTGTTTCACCCAGAAGATGGAACTGATATATGACACCATGCTGATCAGCATCAGTACAATCCCGATTGGATTGACTTTCGATTCAGCAGATTCAGCAAAAACAAAACTTAAACCTGCTACTGCAACCGCCATACCCAACCACTGTAAAGCCACCAACTTATGGGTCTTTAAAATCACATGTCCAATCAAACCTGCAATCAAAGGGGAAAATCCAAAGATGAGCGCCATTAAACCTGACGTCAAATAGTTCGCTGCCAAATAGATAAAAAGTTGTGCCCCAATCAGATTCAAGCTGCCTGCCACATAGCTTTTTAAAGATGTTGAGTCATAAGGCAAAGGATTGCGCATGATGGCCAACAACATCAGTGCAATCACTGAAGCGCCAAAGTATCGAATCACCAAGACCCACATCGGATGGACTTCTTGTACGCTCCAGACAATCGCTAAAGGTGTGGTGGCCCAAATCAGCACCAAAAGCATGTAAATGCTTGCCGTAACAGGTAGAGAGGATTTTGCAGTCATAGATTCCTTTGGAGGCTGGATCAATCATTACATCGGGAAACGGCACTAGCATCTCAATTTAATCCAATACATGCTATTGGACCTAAGACACAAGCCGACTCAAGATAAAACTCAATCACAGCACTATACGCTGATCGAAAAGGCATAAAAAAACAGACCTGAGTTGCCTGAGGTCTGTTCTTGGATTTAGCCGCTTACTTTACAAGCTTACGTAAGTCTTGGCTTAAATCTAAATATTTGTCCGCTTCAAAAGGCGCATTTTTGCTGATCAGCTTTTTCAAATGACGCATTTCTTTGGCTGCATTGACAGTGATACCGCCGACGATAATACCGCCTGTTACACCAAACATCACAAATGAATTGTCTGCGCCTTTAGCCGCATCCATCTCACCACGAATTTCCCATGTTTGCGCAGTCATATCACCGACAAATTGGAAATTCAGATCCAATTGATCAGTCCAGAACCATGCTGGATTTGGCGTTGGATGTTCTACACCCATAATATGGCGTGCAAAAATCCCGGCTTGAAGATTGGCATTTTCCCAAGTTTCTACACGACGGTGATTACCACAGTCACGCAGTTGAGTGGCAACGTCACCTGCTGCATAAATATCAGGGTTTGACGTCTGGCAGTTGTCGTTGACTTTAATGGCAACATCGACATCCAAACCAGCATCCACTGCAAGTTGTACATTCGGTACGATACCAATACCGTAAACCACTGCATCAGCTCGTAGCTCTTCACCAGTCGCCAAAGTCACTACAACTTCTTCACCATCTAAACGACAATTAGCGATCGACGTTGAAAGACGAACATCCACACCTTTAGCACGATGTTGCTCAAGCAAGAACTGACTTAAAATAGCAGGTGAAGTACGTCCCATCACCATTGGACCCATTTCGATCACAGTCACTTCGCATTCTTTAAAGCGCGCAGATGATGCAAGCTCAAGACCAATCACACCACCACCGATCAAAATCAAACGGCGACCCGGTTGTAGTACAGGAACCAACGCTTGTGAATCTTCAAGATTACGTAAAGTGTAAACGTGTTTACCCAAGGCATCGAAGTTCGGTAAACGACGTGCAGCACCGCCGGTTGCAATCAGCAACTTGTCATAAGCAATCACATCGCCATTTTTCAGTTCAACGTGATGTTGTTCTGGGTTAATTTTGACAACACCGTTACCACGAATCACCTCAACACCTAACTCTGCCAGTTTCTGTTCTGACAAAATTTCGATTTTGGTTTCGGCAGGTTTCAGAATCACGTCTTTAGACAAAGGTGGGCGTTCATATGGCAAGTGTGTTTCATCACCCACCAAAATGATTTTACCTTCATACTTGTTGCCACGAAGTTCTAAAATGGCGCTCGCGCCAGCCTGACCTGCACCTACAATAACGATGGTTTCGATGTTGCTCATGCTGTTGCCCATAGTATTAACCTTTTAATTCTGCAGATACGATGCCAAAGCCCGCAATCCACTCACTAATATCTTCATAGCAGTGAGTCGTCATCTCATACTCACCAATTTCATGCAATGCAGCAAATGCAGCCATCCAAGAACGGACTTCTTGACCACCACGACCACCATCACGACGAATCTCTGCTTCAGTCATGGCTTCAAGTGTTGCGAAATCTGCTTTGGCAAAGGTATTTAACAAAGCGCGATCCCAGTCTGCATTTAGAGGCACTGCCACTGAAGTATCCCCGGCAGCCAACTTTTGACCGACAGCAATAATTTTTGATTGACGTGCATGACGTGCTTCAGGTGTTGGGTAACGACCTGCAATCAAGAACTCTTCTACTTCAGGCGGTACTGCACCCATTTGAGGTGTCGGTGGATCATGTGACAGACCCCCTGTGCCTAAAACGAGGACACGTTCATTTTCAAGATTTAAAGACTTGATGAACTGACCGACTGCACGACCTAAGGCAATGGTACGCTTTGTGGTCGGCATTGGCGCGGCTGCACCGTTAATAAATACAGGAATCGTTGGATAACGATCAAGCTCGCCACCACACAAGAAATGTAAGGGTTGCGTCACACCGTGATCTGCTTGCATACGATACGAGTATGCCACATCCACACCTTCATCCAATACACGACGTACTAACCCTAAAGCAGTGTCTTCAGGTACGTTAATGTGATCATTGTCTTTACCATAATCCCAGTCGCCTGCGGCTTTGGCACGAATACCCACGCAGAAACTTGGCATAAGGTCATAGAAGAAACCATTAAAATGGTCTGGACCAAAAGTAATGATCAACGTTGGATTATAGTCTTTAACTTCCTGCGCAAGTTTTGCAAACGCTTCACGAACCACCTGTTCTTTGCGTTTTTCTTGCGGTGAAGCAAATTCCATCAAAGGGCTGTGCGATGCACAAATCAGTTTAACGGCCATGAATGACTCCCAAACAAATGGCAGTCAAATGACTGCCATATACATCCAATGTGTTTTTTGAGCTTAAATTTCGTCGAAGAAACCAGCACGAGGTTGGCGTAAGCCACGAATACCTAAACCACATTCAGCGTTAATTAAAACACCAGTCAGTGGACGATTATTGGCACGCGATGCCAATAACACATAAGAACCTGTCATATCTTCAGGTTCAGGTAAGAAGTTCAATGGCATGCCACGCGCAATTTTCTCAGGATCACGAGCATCAAGTAAGCCAAGATTTTCTTGACCCAATGATGCTGCACCTTTGATATTGACATTCATACCCGATGGCGCAACGGCATTCACTCGTACTTTAGGCGCAAGTTCATACGCCAATTCTTTCATGATGCCTACACCTGCATGTTTCGATGCAGTATAAACTGGACCACCACCTGCAGAATAAAGCGCAGAGTTTGACAGTGTGAAAATGATTGAACCTTCAGACTTTACAAGCTCATCTAATGCAGCTTTAGCACCCAAAATTAGTGATTTGGTATTGATGCCCATGATTTCATCAAAGGCTTTTTCGAGCTGTTCGCCAGAGGTATTCACGATATCAGCATAGTGATCCCATATACCTGCATTACCCACGAAACAGTCGAGTTTACCAAAACGTTCTACAGTGGCTTTTACTGCACGGACGTTGTCTTCATAGCTAGCTACATCACCTTCAATCGCAAGAACTTTACCACCAAAGTGTTCGTTCAATGCCTCGACTTTCGCTTTTGAACGTTGAAGAACGGCAACCTGTGCACCCTCTTCCAAGAAACGCTCAACCAAAGCCCAACCTAGACCTGAACCACCACCTGTAATCAGTGCAACTTCGCCTTGTAGCCAACCCATGATTACTCTCCTGCCATTTCTACAAACAATTGACCATCTTCAACAATCACTGGGAAAGTTTTGATTGGATCAGTTGCAGGTAGACATAACGCTTCACCTGTTTTTAAGCAGAAACGTGCTGAATGTAATGGACATTCAACAGTACCGTCATCTTCAAGATAACCTTCAGACATTGAAGCATTACCATGACTGCACTTGTCATTCATCGCGAAGAATTCACCGCCATTGTTGAAAACTGCAAGCGCATCGATACCGTTTACGCCGCAATCTACTTTAAGCGCTTCGCCTTCATCTAATTCATCAACTTGGCAAACAAAAATCTTATTCATTAGAAGAATACACTCAGGTTGTGTGAGTTATAAGTAGCTTGGTCAAGCGTGATCTTACGGTTAAAGATTTGGAAGCCTAAGCCATCTTCAACTTTGCGGATCTTGTCATGACGTTTACCACAGTAAATAACCACGTCTTTCTCTTTTTGCGTACGGTACAACAGATAAGTCACGTACACGTCATATTCGCCTTCAACCTCAGTTGGCTCAACGATCACGTTGCTCACCATGTGAGTGGTACGTGATGGAGGCTCTTCAGCCCAAGCCATACCGGTTTCAAGACGCGCAACACGACGCTCTAAAAGATCTTTAGTATCGTTGAATACCCAAGTCGTAGGGGGTTCAACTGAACGACGACGGTCACGTGTTTGTGCGTTTGGTGTAGTACGTAGCGTATAAGAAATATCTTCCGCCAGTACCGCTAACCAATCACGGAATTTCCAGTCATCAAGTAGCTTTGCTTCTTTATAGAGAAACTGACTAATTTGATGATGAAGTTCTAAACTGATCTGACTCATTTCATAAGCTCCTTCTCATATTCGTCAGCGGCTTTCTCTACGTCTTCCCATTTTTCATGGATCAACAAATCTGCCCAACGGCGGTACATACCACGTGCTGCAGTTTCAGAGAAAATATAGTTGGTGATGCCAGGAATGCCATCTTCACGAACTTTTTCGTTACCTAGACCCATTTCCATGATCAATTGGTTTTTACGCGCTTTATAACCACGTAAAACTTTTTGGATCTCGATCCAGTTTTCAGAGTCATCTTGCTCTAGGAAACCCGCTGGACCAAAGGCACGTGTTGCAGAACGTTCAAATGCTTCTTTCACTTCTTGTGATGCTTCAGCATCCGCAATACAGAATGCCCAAACTTCAGTTTTGTTTGGACCACGTGGGTGCCATACGCGAAGTGTTGCAGTACCGTTCAACCAAGACAATGTTGGGAACATGGTGTTATGACCTGCAAGACGTAAAGCACGAACTTCGCCTAAACGCTCTTTCACTTCTTCGTAAGTTTCACGGAAGTAATTGGCTACTTCACCGTCTACCCATACGTTCGCATCTGGTTTTTCAGTAAAGAAGAAACCTGAACCATGACCACGTGAACCATATTGGATTGCGTCTTTCGCCGTTTCCCATACAGGACGTGCGGTTTGTGCAGCACCGAGTTTCTTAGATGCTTCGTCATCTGGTTTCGCGCCAAGCACTTGAATTGCAGATGCGTGAGAGAACAATGCGTGGTATTGGTCAGATGCAAACTGTTCCGCTGCAAATTTCCAGTTACACTCGATTTCCCACTTGTGCACACCACCAATAATTTCTGTACCACCTGGACGACGGTCTAAAACGCCATCTAAATACCAAGCGATGTCACCCATGTATTCTTCTAGATCAGGCGTGGTTTCATCCCAGCATCCGAAGACTAAGCCTTTGTATGTCGCAACACGGTTAACTTCAACCAGACCCCATTTCTCTTTACATGCACCTTGTGGGAATGCACGCTCTTCAAGTGGGATGTCTTTTAAAGAACCATCAACGCCGTATGACCAGCCGTGGTATGGGCAAGTAAATGCACGCGTATTACCACAGTCTGCAAAGCTCACGCGCATAGAGCGGTGGCGGCATTGGTTGAGTAATGCTTTAATCGATTTGTCTTTTTGACGCACCACGATGATCGGATCTTCACCCATATAGGTATTGAAGAAATCACCTGCTTTAGGAATTTGGCTTTCATGGCAGAGGAACAACCACGTACGCCCGAACACACGTTCAAGTTCTAATTCATAAAGATCTGGATCTGTATAAATAGAAGGCGAAATACGTCCATTTTGTGCATCGACTAAAGCGTCGATTTGCTGCACATCAATTTTTCCATTCATGAAAGCTCTCCTGCGACAAACGTGGGGTCACAAACAAATTGATTTAACTTGCACGATAATCGCTGTTCAGGGCTATGCTAAGGAAATATTTATTTTGTTTTAATTAAGATGTTTTAGAACTTACTCAAGCAGGTTTTGGCATTTCTTATAACATATGAAGTCAAGCAAACCATTTATTTTCTAAATACCACATCCATCTTCACCTCTGAGTTGTTTATGCTTTATACTCGAGTGATTACAAAGTAATACATATTTTGGATTACTGCTTGGACGAGTTATATGGAATTACGACACCTAAGATACTTTATTACCGTTGCCGAAGAACTGAACTTCAGTAAAGCTGCACTGAAACTTTATACTGCACAGCCCTCACTCAGCCAACAGATTAAAGATCTTGAAGAGGATGTTGGCGTTCGATTACTCAACCGCACCAAACGTAAAGTCGAACTGACTGAAGAAGGTGCAGTGTTCCTTGAACAAGCCCGTTTAACCTTAGCCCAAGCAGATAAAGCCGTGGCCATGGCACGTCAAGTGTCGAAAGCCAAACAGCAATTGCTGCGTATTGGCTTTGTGCCTGTGGCAGAAATGAAAGTCTTTCCTTTCGTTTTACCGAACTTACGTGTGCAAAGTCCAGAGCTGACCATTGAGTTGCTGAGCTTAAACAATACCGATCAAATGCGCGGCTTAAAGAAAGGTGAAATTGACATTACCTTTACCCGCAACAATTTTCACAATGAAGAAATCGAAAGTAAGTTCGTTTTACGTGAACCTTTGATCTTTTTATTGCCCAAAGATCATCCTTTGGCGAAATATGAACGTATTCCGGTTAAAGCATTAAATGGCATTGACTTCATTATTCCCTCTGAAGTGCAATCGAAGACCCTACATGACACCATTTTGGACTTTACCAAAGCCCATAATGTTGAACTGAATGTGGTACAGAAAGCCGATAACATTTTATTTAACATTAACACCATTGGTATGGGACTCGGTTGCACCATCTTGCCGGGCTACATTGCACCGCTCACCATGAACAACACCGTGATTCGTTCACTCGATGTAGAGTTGCCTTCACTGGATTTGTATGTGAGTTACCGTAAAAATTCTAAATCCCACGCGGTGCAAAAATTTATCGAGCTGCTCACCAAGATTTTTTACCTCGATATCAATCGCACAGATGAGCGAAAAATAACCGATCAATAACTGTCATATTTTTCACCATTATTTTTTACCTAAATAATGGTGGAAAATTTTACCGATTTGACACTGAGCAAAAAAAATAAATCAAGTGCTTTCGCTTGCCTTTTATCGAAATTTATCTGCTTTCAGATCAATTAAAAAATAACCAATCAGTCAGCTTTTGCTTTTTTTTCCACAATTACCACTTAAGTCTAATACAGGCTTTTTGGCTCAAATTTTCATATATTGATTTTTACGCTTAATTTGTTCTTTATAAAACAATGATTTTCCAACATTAAATGGTGACATATTCTAAAAACAGCCATTAAAACAGCACTTTCTCTAGTTCAATTCAGCCCAAAATTGATCACATATTCGACTTTTGCATGATATAGAACGTTCAAACTCACGCTTAGATGCTTTGCTTCTACGTTCAATTAATCGTTTTAAGCGCTAAAAAATAAGACAAAATTCACGCATTGTTCATTCATTCAACCTGATTCAATACGGTTAAAGAATGCTTAGATCTAAACATGAAAATTTGAGTTTTGAGAATCAATCATTCTCTTATAGTAGCTGCCTTGCTTAGGTCAATTTTTTATCCATTTTAGATTTCAGCTGGACTTTTGAATCGAACCATTTTCAATCACAAAAACAAGTCGCAAAAAAAGGGATGGTCAATGCCATCCCTTTTGCGTATTACTCAATCTTGAACAGATCGAATTAAACACCACGCGCGTTTAAGTAGTTCTTAATCACAGTATTGAATTCTTCGGCTTTTTCCACTTGAGACCAGTGACCACATTGGCTAAAGATGTGTGCATCAGCATGTGGTACTACATTTAAAATATCCCAAGTACGTGAAACCGGAATCACCACGTCTTGTGTACCATGGATTAACAGTACAGGAACTTTAATCTCTTTCATTTTTTCGAAATCAAGAGGGAATTCGAAACGGTCGCGGTCACGCGCGCCGACAACATCCATCAAACGGTTTGAAGCATAGTCATTGGCAGCAGAAGCAAAACGAACTTTAACCAATTCATCAGTGATCAAATCTTTATTCACAACGAACATCGAAAGGGTTTTCTTGATGCCTTCTTCAGTCAAAACAGGGTTTGCGTGAGCTTTAAGCGCAGCCGTTTGTTTGGCACCACCCGTACCCATTGAAATAATACCGAGTACACGTTCAGGGTAATCTAACGCCATTTGAAACGCCAACCAGCCACCCAAAGAGTTACCCACTAACCAGGTTTTTTCAATGCCCATTGCATCTAAAGTACGGACCGCATGATCCACCCATGCACGGATCCCATAAGCCGTACCTGGCGCAACAACAGTTTGACCATAACCAATGGTGTCGATTGCGATACAACGTGCTTGCTCACCAATTTGTGGCAAGTTTAACCACCAGTTCGCCGCTGCAGATACGCCAGTACCTGAACCATGTAAAAATAGGATTGGGGTACCTTCACCAATTTCATGGTAATGGGTTAACTCACCTTCAGCCGTTTCAATCCATTTGTCTTCTAAGCCAAAAAATGAATCGGTTGTGTATTCTGGAATTTGAACAGTGCTCATACTTACTCCTGGTACAGCGCAAAACCATGGTTAACACAAGGTTCAAACCACAGCGACAATGTAAAAAATATATCCACTTCTGTGCTTAATATTACCTGTTCAAGCCTGACAATCTCATACTTAATAACGATGATAAACAACAAAAAACCGATAATTTAAAACATTGCTTTAACTTCACTATAAATCTTGGATGAAGCGCAATCTTGAATGAAGCACAATCTCGGGTGAACAAAAAAATCAGCATAAAAAAAGTGCCTGAGAGTCAGGCACTTTTTAAAGCGATTGTTTCTTTAGAAGGTATGGGTGTAGCTGGTCGTCACGCGATACTCGGTGACATCACCAAAGTTTTCAACATTGGCATAGTCAACATTGATGTATTTTAATTGAAGCCCTAAGCCTTTTAGTTTTCCCTCAGGTTTGACATAGTTAATCACCACATCGACTTCATCTTCTTTACCCGAGGTGTAATTGCCATTTAAACCATTGTTATCAATGTTCCAACCATCATAATATTTAACTGAAGCGCTTAAACCTTTGATTCCGGCATCTGCAAAATCATAGGTATAACCCAAACTCCAAGACTTTTCATCTTTACGTACAAAAGCTGCCACTGACCAATTGGATAAATATGGCTGCGGCACCCACCCTGCAATAGATGGGAAATAGGGTGCATCCAAGGTATGTTCACCAAACATTTGTTGATACCCAAACTCCAGCATATGCGGACCGTGCGTCCAATCGAACTTAAATGAAACTGCTTGGTTATCAATCTCATTAAACATGGCATCGCCGGCTTCACGGTTATCAAAATAATGGACATGGCTGGCAATTTTATTTTTGGCATCCAGTTGTTTCTTATAATCCACACCCAAATAATTTTGGCGATAGATATCTCGCATCTCACCATAGAAATAGCTTAAGGCGATATTTTTCGTCAACTGATGATCAATTCCCGCGACATACATGCCATCACTTCTTTTGTCATCTTTAACGGCCACTTCATTTGGCCATAAAGTGAAATCATCAAATTGATTGTTATAACGGGCATTGATGCTCCATAAATAACCCAAAGTGACTTTGGTGTTTTTAATATCTTTTGATTCTAGCCACGCCCCTTCATAACTGGTGATCAATTGACGTGATGGGTCAAAGTACACAATCGGGGTCATGGGGAAAATTTCACCGACACGTAACTCTGTTTCAGACACTTTGGCTTTTAAGGTCACCCCCCATTTACCAAAGTCGTCTTGCTGTTTGTGTGTAGTATAGTTATAGGGCAAAACATAATCTGCATTACTGCGCTCACCATCTAAACGCCAAGCGTATTGTGCAGTGGCATCAAGACCCAGTTTTAACGGTCCAAATTCGGCATAGCCTGATTTGGCAGAGAATAAAGCCCCTTGGGTCCAACTGCCGTAATCCTGCATTTGCCCTGCTTTTAACTCATCGACTTCATGGACGTAATAAAAATTTTTCAGTTGCAGTTGTACTTTACTGTCGTCAATGAAGCCAGCAGAGGCATTGGAGTTGGCTAATGCTACGGATGCAGCACACAATAATAAAGAGAGAGATTGACGACGCACGGATGTAATTCCCCTACATTCGATTTAAGCATGCAGTCATCATGTAAAAAAATGTAAGCACAAAACATCCGACTTGAGTCTTAATTATTCTTTTCAAATGAGAATGCTTTAAAAAAGCTCAAAAATTCAGCAAAATATTTATATTTATTAACGATAAACAAAAAAATCTTCCGAATGAAACTTTAAATCTAAGTGCTTGTTCTCCAGTTTATTTTCGACAAATAAATGGGCTTTTTTGAAAAGCAGATTTTGATTGATATGTTTTTTGTTTAAGCGATGATGAAAACTCTTTTTAAAGAAACAACAACATAGACCTAAATTGTCTTATATCATTGTTTTTAAATATTAAAATATGGACTTTAGGCATAAAAAAGCACCCAAACTGGGTGCTTTTTTCAAATCAGATGAACACTTAAGGCTTAAGCATTCATTTCTTTGGCTTTAGACATGGTCAATGCCAAGTCTTCGATCATATCTTCTTGACCGCCCACCGTACCACGGCGACCGAGTTCAAGTAGGATTTCACGTGCAGATACGCCATATTTCGCTTCAGCACGTTTAGCAAACAATAGGAATGAAGAATACACACCTGCATAACCTAAAGTTGCCGCATCACGATCCGCACGAATTGGGTTGTGCATCATTGGAATCACAAGATCCTCAGCAACGTCTTGGACTTTAAACAAGTCTACACCGGTTTCCATTTGCATACGATTCGCCACCGCAACAAACAATTCAAGTGGTGTATTCCCTGCGCCTGCACCTAAACCTGCAGAAGCTAAATCGACACGAATCGCACCCGCTTCAACAGCAGCAACGGTATTGGCAACACCCATACCTAAGTTATGGTGACCATGGAAACCGATTTCGATGTTTGAATCAAAGTGTTGACGTAAAGCACCGACACGGTCTTTCACATCTTGTGGCAACATATAACCCGCAGAATCCGTCACATAAATACAGTTTGCACCGTAAGACACCATCTTTTTCGCTTCTTCAAGCAAACGTTCAGGAGACGCCATGTGTGCCATCATTAAGAAGCCCACAGTGTCCATATCTAATTTACGTGCAGCGGTAATGTGCTGTTCAGAGCAGTCTGCTTCAGTTGAATGCGTCGCAACACGAATCGTTGACACACCAATTTCGTGTGCCATTTTTAAATGGTCAACCGTACCGATACCAGGAAGTAACAATGCAGTCACTTTGGCATTTTTCATACGTGGCACAACAGCAGACAAGTATTCTTCATCTGTCGCAGCAGCAAAACCATAGTTCACTGAGTTACCACCTAAACCATCACCATGGGTCACCTCAATTAAGGGCACACCTGCATCATCTAATGCAGTTGAAATGGCAATCATTTGCTCAACTGTGGTTTGATGGCGCTGCGGGTGCATACCATCACGTAGTGTCATATCATTAATAATCACTTTAGACATGGTCTGCTCCTTAAGCTTCAGCGGTGTGTTGTGCGATTAAACGCTCTGCGAACATTTCTGCAGTACGTGCAGCTGCCGCCGTCATAATGTCAAGGTTCCCTGCGTATTTCGGCAAGAAGTCACCTAGACCTTCCACTTCAAGGAACAGTGATATACGGTTGCCATCAAATACTGGACCGTTTACAAGTTTATAACCGGGTACATATTTTTGAACTTCTTTAAGCATTGCGTGAACAGCTTCAGTGATCGCCGCTTGATCTGGTTCACCTTCGACTAAGCAATGCACAGTATCGCGCATGTAGACTGGTGGCTCAGCAGGGTTAATAATGATGATCGCTTTACCTTGTTTCGCACCACCGACTTTTTCAATCGCACTTGCCGTGGTACGGGTAAATTCATCAATGTTTTTACGTGTACCTGGACCGATCGATTTGGTTGATGCTGTTGCGATGATTTCGCCATAGTTCACCGGCTGAACGCTTGCAATCGCTGCGATCATTGGAATCGTTGCTTGACCGCCACAAGTCACCATGTTCACGTTTGGCACTTCACCTGATTCAAGTAAAGTATTTAAGTTCACTGGTGGTACGCAGAATGGACCAATCGCCGCAGGCGTTAAGTCGATCATGAGCACGCCCAGTTCATTCAACTTACGGCTGTTTTCAGCATGTACATAAGCAGAAGTCGCATCGAAAGCAATTTTGATGTCATCTTCAAGCACGTGAGGAAGAAGACCATCCACGCCTTCCGCCGTGGTTTTTAAACCCATTTTTGCAGCACGTGCAAGACCTTCAGACGTTGGGTCGATCCCCACCATCCAAACTGGCTCTAACCATTCGCTACGTTGTAATTTATAAAGTAAATCTGTACCGATATTACCTGGACCAATTAAGGCACATTTAATCTTTTTCATGATGTTTCTTCTCAATTATTCAGCAGCAAATGCAGCAACAACAGAACCAAAGCCTTCGATTTCAACTTTAAATTCATCACCCGGATGCGCAACAACCATTGGACCTAAAGCACCGGTCAACACGATGTCACCTGCAAGCAGTGGACGACCACGGCGAACCATTTCGTCCGCCAACCACACTGCAGCATTGAGTGGGTTAGAAAGACACGCTTTACCCACACCTTGAGAAACCACTTCATCACCACGCGTCATGATCATTTTGCAATTTACAAGGTCAAGATTTTCAAGTTTGACTGGCTTAGAACCCAATACGAAACCCGCAGAAGATGCATTGTCTGCCACGGTATCGATCAGTGAAATTTTCCAGTTCTCAATACGACTATCCACCACTTCAATTGCAGGCAATGCATATTCAGTCGCACTGATAATGTCTGCATAAGTGTGTTTTTCTTTAGTCAGGTCTTTGTTGATGACCAATGCGATTTCAGCTTCTACTTTCGGTTGAATCAATCGTCCCGCAGGGATTGCTTCACCATCGCCAAATGCCATGTCGGCAAATAACATCCCGAAGTCAGGTGAATCCACACCCAATTGCTTTTGTACTGCAACAGAGGTTAAGCCGATTTTACGACCGACCAAACGACGACCTTCAGCAAGGGCACGTTGAGTATTCACTTCTTGCGCTGCGTACGCGATATCCACATCCGCACTTTCACCACCGAGTTGCGGACGAATAGGTGCAATCGCAGTTTGTGATAGTTCAGCTTCTCGAAGCGCCAAAGCAACAGATTCAACACTCGTTTCAACAACAGCAGAATTTGACATCAATGTTTCCCTAAACTGCAAAAATTGGAGCTATACCTGCCTGCGATCAAGCGATTAATCCTGTACTTGGGCAAATTCAAATTGCACATCGCACGGCGTTAAGCTGATAAGGCTTTAAAGGTATATGTATAGACAGTTTAAGAATCGAGAAATTGCCGGCTTTATGCCAATACTTATTTTATTTTTTTCAATAGCTAATAGCTATAAATAGCAACTAAAGAATTAAGCCAAAACAAAAGCTTAATTGTATTTAAAAGCATCAATAGAGCGTTAAAATGCTGTTTTATTATTGTACAACTCAAATTCAAAGCGGAACTTAGACTAAAAGATAACAGCCCAAAGCCAGTCTGTTATCTTAAATGAGATCATGTCTCACTGAAGCAATGCTGAACTTCAACGGGCCAATACCGTACCTAAACCGCCTGTTTCTGTTGCACTTGATGGTTCAAGGTTTGATGCAACATCGCAACATTATCCACAATCGCAATTGGATTGTATTGAGACAAGATTTCAGGCGTATGCACGCCATAACTCACACCGACTTTCGGCATGGCTATATTGTGTGCCATTTCCAAATCGTAGCTTGAGTCACCGACCATAATCGCTTGATCTGCGCTTAGACCCGTATGCTCTAAAATCTCAGCCAACATCAAAGGATCCGGTTTAGACTTGGTTTCACTGGCTGCACGAGTAATTTCAAATAAATGTGTACTCTTGGTCTGTGCCAACACCCAATCAAGCCCTCGACGACTCTTCCCCGTTGCCACCGCAAGCTGAATCCCTTGAGACTTTAAGTCATTCAGCATTTCAGCTACACCCTCAAACCATTGATCATGCTTTGAATGCTCAACATAATGGTCGCCATAGCACTGTAAAATTTGATCGTGCAACTCAGGTACATTTGGAAATAAAATTTGTGCCACTTCAGGCAAACCTAAACCAATAATGCTTTGCGCTGCTTCATCGCTTAAAGGTTGATTAAACTGCTCTGCGGCAAATTTTAGACTGGTGACGATTTGCCCCACTGAATCAAACAAAGTGCCATCCCAATCAAAAATGATCAGTTCTACAGGTTTAGACATATGAGTTCCCTAGATTTGATTTAGGATTAAAGCATTAAGCTGATGAGGCGAATCGATTTTTTACCTCACCCCGACCCTTCTGCTTAAAGGAGAAGGAGAAACAATACAAAATAACTGAAATTTGAAATTTAGATGAGTTCCCTCTCCTGAACGAGTTTAAAGCACTGCTTTAAACGACGTGCAAGAAAGGAGACTTGCGACTCAGGGAGAGGTGTAAATTTTAAAAATTACTCATCATCTTTCGCAGACACCACAACCTTGTCCGCCTTCTGCGCACGCAGTTGTGCCACTAGACTTTGCATATCTTCAGGCAATGGCGCTTCAATGGTCGGATAACCCGGAATCTCAAGACGCATGGCATGTAAACACAAGCGACGTGGTTTTGGCCCTTTATATTCAGTTTCATGACCATATTTATCATCACCAATTAAGGGATGACCAATGCTTAAACCATGTACACGAATCTGATGGGTACGACCTGACAATGGTGATGCATAGACCAATGTGCCATGCATAAAGCGCTCAGCGACATTCCACTGAGTTTTAGACTCTTTGCCTTCTTTCGATACACGTACTCGACGCTCACCATTGGCAAGCTCATAACGGTGTAAAGGTGCATCAATCAATTGACGATCAAGTGCCACTTGACCTTTCACCACAGCCGCATACGTCTTTTTGATTTTGTGTTCACGCAGCATGTCTTGCAGTAATTTCAAAGTGCTGCGTTTTTTCGAAATCATCACCAAACCTGAGGTATCACGGTCAATACGGTGAATCAATTCCAAGTATTTTTTACCTGATGCTGCACGTAAGCCCTCGATCAAGCCATATGCCACACCACTACCGCCATGCACCGCAATGCCTGATGGCTTATTCACCACCATCAAACCTTCGTCTTCATAGATCACACGACTGAGTAAACTTTGCGCCACTTTATCAGACACAGGAACAGCCGATTCGTCTTTTTGTTCATAGCGGATCGGTGCGACACGAATCATGTCACCAATCGCGAGTTTGGTTTCTGCTTTGATTCGTTTTTTATTCACGCGAACTTGACCTTCACGAATTAAACGATAGATACGACTTTTCGGCACACCTTTTAAACGTGAAAACAAAAAATTGTCGATGCGCTGTCCCAATTGGTGCTCATCCACTTCAAACCAAGTGACGTTTTGCCATTCTTGCGTAGAATTCATACAGTTACGTTGACCTAAAAAAATACTAAATTTGATTAAAAACTGATCACTTAGACTATACTTTTCACAAGAAATATCTGTATAGCCCATAGGCAGATGATGTAAGGTTTGCTATAGTCAGCGCACGGATACCACCGTAAGTGAACAATATTTTAGAAATTTCAAAACTTTTTGAAATTAAAACTAAATTTTTGTTGTTCAGCACAAACTCGGAATGGTCCCAAAAGAATATGCCCGCCGTAGGCTTATTATATCGGCAAAAAGACAAACTGTTGCGTTTAATTGTGCTTTTGCACATAAATCAGTTTGTTTAAAAAAATATGTCGCCAGCTTTAAGTTGGTTTTTAAACGTAAACTGATACACATCAGAATAGTCGCAACCTGATTCAATATTCAGGCTAAAGCGTTTGATGCATTTGGATCTGCACATAAAGCAAAGATACGATGATAATTCCGTATCAAGACGCTCTATCGAATAGAAGGGATGATCTTCAAGCTACGTGACAGTGAAAGTTACACACATCCAATGCACCGCTTGACCGCCAGTGAATATTCAGGTGCTTTTAATCAGTGACAAGATTAAAGCCGTATTGCCATCATCAATATGTGATTCAAAAACCGAAGCCCACCAAAAAAGGCCGGTAAAAAAACTTAGATCAGCTGCTTTAAGATCTAGGGGTTGATCCATGAGGGTTGATGTTCGCTACGTGAATAGCGATTATCAGTTGTGTATCACTATTAGGTGCTACACCCATGAAACGTATGTTGATTAATGCAACACATGCCGAAGAAGTTCGCGTTGCACTCATCACTGGTCACCGTCTTTACGATTTCGATTTAGAAAACCGTACACGTGAACAAAAGAAAGCTAACATCTATAAAGGTCACGTGACTCGCGTTGAACCTTCTCTAGAAGCCGTATTTGTTGAATATGGTGCAGGTCGTCAAGGTTTCTTGTCGATGCGCGAAATTGCCAACTCCTATTACAAAGCAGACCCACGTCAAACCTCGAATATCCGTGAATTGATCACTGAAGGCACTGAGCTTTTGGTTCAAGTGGAAAAAGAAGAACGTGGCAATAAAGGTGCTGCACTTTCTACCTTTATTTCTCTTGCAGGTCGTTACCTCGTCCTGATGCCTAACAACCCGAAAGGTGGTGGTATCAGCCGTCAAATTTCAGGTTCAGTTCGTGAAGAATTGAAAGAAATGTTGGCATCTTTAAATGTTCCTCGTGGCATGAGCGTGATTGTGCGTACTGCGGGTATCGGTCGTTCACAAGAAGAACTTCAACTTGACCTACAACACTTGTTAGATCTTTGGACACGTATCCAATCAACCTCGAATTCTGGTCCATCGCCAATGTTGGTGCATCAAGAAGCGGGTGTGGTGACACGTGCGATTCGTGATTACCTACGTGATGACGTAGCTGAAATCCTGATTGATTCTGAGCAAGCCTATAACGAAGCCTATAACTTCGTGAAAGCAGTAATGCCGAACCAGTTAGATAAGTTAAAAACTTATACCTTAAACGAACCGTTGTTTGCACATTTTGCCATCGAAAGCCAAATTCAAACGGCTTATGAGCGTGAAGTCAAACTTCCTGCCGGTGGTTCAATCGTCATTGACCAAACAGAAGCTCTAGTATCGATTGATATCAACTCTGCAAAATCAACGCGCGGTCACGACGTTGAAGAAACAGCGTTGAACACCAACTTAGAAGCTGCAGAAGAAATTGCCCGCCAATTGCGTTTACGTGATATCGGTGGTTTGGTTGTCATCGACTTCATTGATATGACCAAAGAACGCAACCAACGTATGGTTGAAGCAAAACTACGTGAAGCAACCCAAAGTGACCGTGCCCGTATCCAATTCGGTCAATTGTCTCGCTTTGGTTTGATGGAAATGAGCCGTCAACGCTTACGCCCATCACTAGAAGAAGCAACAGGTTATGTCTGCCCACGCTGTCATGGTACAGGTATGGTACGTGACTTACGCTCTCTTTCACTTTCGATTATGCGTAAAGTAGAAGAAATTGCATTACGTGAACGTCAAGGTGAAGTTCAAGTTGAAGTACCTGTTGAAATCGCTGCATTCTTATTGAATGAAAAGCGTCACAGCTTGGTATACCTTGAGCAAACATCAAATGTACGTGTGACGGTATTGCCACACCCACATTTAGAAACACCGCATTACGAAATTTCGTTCAACCCTGAAGGTTTCGCACCGACCAGCTATGAACGCACTGAAGCAACCCGCAACAGTGAAAAAGAATTGGGCTATGAATCTTCTGAATGGCATTTAGAAGAAGAGCAACAACAAGCGCTTCAAGCGCAAGCCCCTGCTCAGCAAGACAAAAATGCGAAGCGTAAAAACAATGCAGCTGCTCAGCAAAATGCCCCTCAAAAAGCAGCACCCGTACAAGCGCAAGTGCCATCGACCAGCCCATGTGCATGGTTAGAAAACTTGTTTGTACAAAAACAAGCAGCCACTATTGATCAATCTCGTACTGCCAACAATGCTGCAGCAGCGATTGAACAAATGGTCAATGGCGGTGCAGTCAGCCGTGGTCAATTCGGTCAAGTGTCACATACCGCACCTGTGGCTGTTGAAACACGTCCAGTGGCAGATACCAATGCCTATCTTTCACACTCACCTGTTGCAAAACAAGAAGTGACTGCGGAACGTCAACAAGACAAAGAAGACCGTCCACAGCGCAACAACAAGAAAAACCGCAACAAACCGCGTGACAACCGTGAACAACTTCAAGAACACAATGTGATTGAAGAAGTGGTACAAGTGTCTCGCCATGAGCAACGTTTAGAGCGCAATGAAAATGGCCGCCAAGACCGTACAGAGCGTCATGACAATCCCCGTGTCGACAACCGTAATGAACGTCAAGAGCGTTCAGACAACCAACGCCCTGAGCGCAATGATCGTCAAGAACGCCAAGACCGTAACGAAAATACACGTCCGGACACGCGTGAACAAAAATCACGCAATCCAAAGCGTCAACAGCAAAATGAACAACAATTTGATGTTCAAGCTGAGCAAGCTGTACCGCGTCGTGAGCGTAATGCACAACGTCCAAATCGCCCAAATCGCCACCGCGATCCAAGCGTATTGAACGATCAAGCCGTCGCTACACCTGCTGTTGTGGCAACACAGCAACCGAAAGTTGATTTGGTTGATGTACCACGCAATGCAGATTTAACCACTGCCCTTGTTGTTAATGTGGATCAAGCGCAAAGTGAAATCATTGCCTTAGCTCCAACCCAAGCGGCACCGGTTCCTGCTCAAGTGGCACCGACAGTTGTCGCTCAACGTCCTGTTGAAGCACCACGTGCAGTTGCTCAAGCTGCGCCTGCGGTAGACGCAGTTGAAACGGTTCAAGCGACTGTTGCGCCAACAGCACAACAGCCCGTACAACGTGCCAGTAATGACCCACGTTCACGTCGTCGTAACAAACATCGTGATCAAAAAGCCAAAGTGGAAACACCAAAAATCAACCCATCACAAGTGCCGACTCTGTCTCAGCACACCGTGAGCAGTTTGATTCGTCATGTTTATGGTGATGATTGTTCAGTGTTAATTGAACAATTTGGTTTGATCCCTACTTTCAACCGTGCCTTGCAAAAATTCACCGATGCTTATGTAGCGACTTTGGTTGCGCAGTCGGCTGAACCGGTTGAAGGGAAAAAACCCGTCACTCGTGATGCGGTTATTGCGAAAGTGAAAGTTGAAGCTGAGCCTGCGCCAGTGCTTGACTTAACGCCACCAAAACCGGTATCAACCAGCCGTGTAGCCAATGATCCGCGTGAGCGTCGTCGTTTAGCAAAATTGGCAGCAGAACAAGCCAAACAAGCCAAACTTGAAGAGCTTTCTGCTGAACAAGCATCTACACAGCCTGCAACAACTGAACCTGTTATGACAACAGAAACGGTTGAAAGTGTTGTAAAACCTGTTGAAGCACCTGTGGCTGAAACGGCAGTAGCAACAACACCTGAAGCTGAAGTGGTCGCCGAAACCGCTGTTGAAGCTGAAGTTGCGCCAGCGCTTGTAACACCTGAAGCTGAAAAAACTGAAGCACCTGCAACTGACACCCCTGTGGTTGAAGTTGAAGCGCTAGAACATGCTACAGAGGTCAAGCCCGTTGCAGCAAAGAAGTCTGAAGCGGTAGATGCCAAAGACGCATCTCAGGATGACGCTGAGCTTTCAGATGAGGACAAACCTGTGCGCCCTCGTCGCCCACGTGGTCGTCCACCAAAGAAAGCCAATCCTACAGCTGAATAAGTTGCTTAAATTACAGTAAGATTTGTAAAACCTAGTCATTACGGTGGCTAGGTTTTTTTGTTATGGTCAATCTAACTTTCGAAAATTCAACACCTTAAGTTTATAATGACAAATCTATAAACATATTGTAAAAAATGAAATCGAAACAATAACTGCAATCATTATTTGATTAATTAAAAATCAATGGAATACAAAAACAAGTAGGACTGATATGAGCCAAGCAAACCACGATAATCTTATTGGAATCAAAGATGTCGCAACCCGTTTACCCAAGCTAATCAATAAACTACCCAACATTGTGGTTGGATTAAAACAAGCCTATTTAAGAACAGAATCCACCCCTGCTGGACTTGGTCTTGCTTTTGAACAAGCCGTCAAGCGCAACCCACACGGTACTGCACTAATTTTTGAAGAGCAAAGCTATAGCTACACTGAATTGAATGAATGGGCCAATCAAATTGCACATTTTCAGCTTGAGCAAGGGGCAAAAAAAGGCGATGTAATTGCGGTGATTATTGAAAACCGCTGTGAACTGATGGCTACCGTGATTGCGTTAGCCAAAATTGGCGTCATTTCTGCCCTAGTCAACACATCACAAACCGGTAAAGTGTTGACCCACAGTATTAATTTGGTCAAACCGATTGCAGTAATTGTCGGTGAAGAATGCCGTGAAGCAGTCGATGCGGTGCGTGATAGCCTAACACTGGATCAAAATCATTTTTATTGGTTTGCCGATCAAAACACCCGTCAGGATGCGGGTCAAGCACCCAAAGGCTTTATCAATCTTGCCGAAGTGATTCAAACTGCAAAGAAAACCACACCAAAGCAATTAAAATCAGTCACCGGCAAAGACGGTCTATTTTATATCTATACCTCAGGCACTACAGGCTTACCCAAAGCAGTAGTGTTTAAAAACAGCCGTTGGATGCTCGCTTATGGTACCTATGGTCATGTACTGAATTTAAAACATGATGATGTCATGTACGTGACCTTACCGCTCTACCATGCAACCGGCATGGTGGTGTGTTGGTGTGGTGTGATTGCCGGCAGTTCAATTCTAGCGATTCGTCGTAAATTCTCCACCACGCATTTTTGGTCAGATGTGCAAAAGTACAATGCCTCTGCGATTGGCTATGTCGGTGAGCTGTGCCGTTACCTGATGGATGCCCCAGAAAGTGAGATCGATCGTGCGCATCGAGTCACCAAAATGATTGGTAATGGTATGCGTCCGAATATTTGGGACAAATTCAAACAACGTTTTGGCATTGAGGAAGTGTTAGAACTGTATGCTTCAAGTGAGGGCAATGTTGGTTTTTCCAATATTTTCAATTTTGACAATACCGTCGGCTTCTCTCCTGTGCCTTATGCCATCATTCAATATGACAAAGACAAAGAACAACCGATATTGGACAAAAAAGGCTTTTGTCAAAAGGTCAAAAAAGGGGAAACAGGACTGTTAATTGGCAAAATTACCAGCCGTTCGCCTTTTGATGGTTACACCGACGCAGACAAAAATAAAAGCTCGATCATGCATGATGTCTTCAAAAAGGGGGATTCCTACTTCGTGACCGGCGACTTGGTGCGCAACATTGGTCTTCGACATGCCCAATTTATGGATCGTTTAGGTGATACCTTCCGCTGGAAAGGTGAAAATGTCTCCACTACAGAAGTGGAAAATATCTGTAGCGAATACGACAAGATCAGTGAAGCAGTCATTTACGGGGTGGAAATCCCCAATACCAATGGTCGTGCTGGCATGGCTGCGATTACTTTAAAAAATGGCGCCGAACTGAATGATGAAGATTTGGTCAATATGGCAAAAACCTTCAAAAAAGAACTGCCCTCTTATGCAGTTCCGGTATTTTTACGGGTACAAAAAAACCTCGAAACCACAGGCACCTTTAAATATCAGAAGAGCAAACTCAAAGAAGAAGCGTTCTATCCAGACAGAACATCGGACCGTTTACTGATTTTATTGCCCCAAGCAGAGGGCTATTGCGATATCAATTCTGAGATTTTAAGCAATATTGAGCAGTACAAATACCGCTTTTAAGCCTGAAAATGCTTATTTTTTGTATAAGCAAAACAAAGTTGTTGGATTTATAAACAAACATCCACAACTTTGTTATTTTTTACTTGCGTCGATTTGATAACTTGCTACAATACGCTCCATCAAACGAAGTGGTGTTTAAAAACTCTTTAGTTTTCTTGCACTACACATTCAAGCCAGTCTTGAATGCAGGTTCAGGGTCGTTAGCTCAGCTGGTAGAGCAGCGGACTTTTAATCCGTTGGTCCCGCGTTCGAATCGCGGACGACCCACCATTTTATTTGATACCCCTTGATGGGTCGTTAGCTCAGCTGGTAGAGCAGCGGACTTTTAATCCGTTGGTCCCGCGTTCGAATCGCGGACGACCCACCATCATTTCTAAAGTATCTACTTGCTTTAGAAGCGCTTCAAATTAAGCGGTTTTCATTGTTGCAATGATCACAACTTAATGATCTGAATGGGTCGTTAGCTCAGCTGGTAGAGCAGCGGACTTTTAATCCGTTGGTCCCGCGTTCGAATCGCGGACGACCCACCATTCTCTTCAAATCAAAACCATCTCTCAAAAGCTTGTTTCTGTTCTCGCACATGAAAGCAAACTTACAAAAACTCTATTAAATTTCTTCAAGCCGTTACAGCTTTATCTTTGCACTTGCCTAAATTTTGCTATACAAATGAACTTGTTTTGTTTAAATTTATTTTAAGCACATTCAGGGTTGTTAGCTCAGTTGGTAGAGCAGTAGACTCTTAATCTATTGGTCGAGGGTTCGATCCCCTCACAACCCACCAACTTTAAATTATCAATATTTTTTATCTTCAAAGTAAATTCATTTACTACATTCAAGCAATTCAGATTAGCTCATTCGAACCAGTGTATAAGCCTGCTCAGGAAAAGGGTTGCCCTCGGCAAAGAATTGTCTATTTTCAGGGGTAAAGTTGGCAATCTTGTTTAAGTCCATGGTTAAGCTACCATCTTCGCCAACATTATAATAAAACTGAATGCCACTGCCTCGAATCAAAATCACTTGATTTAAATCATGATCATAAACCCAAGCGTCTTCACGGTATTCATGACTTTTGGCATAGGTCACTTTCCCCATATGCACAAAAATACGGTGCGCTGAACCATCCGGCAATAAATTCAAAATAAATTCTGCAGTGCCCTTTTCACACTGTACAAAGGCATCTTGGCAATCAATCAAAACCCGATAACGCCCCACAATATTTTCGGCAGTTTTGGATAATTTTAACTTGTGTGAGGTCGGTTTATTGGTTGGTGGTAAGCTGGCACGACCAGCAACATCGGTCAGCTTTTTCCCCTCTTCGCTCTGTTGCAGCTCAGGCTGTCTAAACTCTTCTGAATGTTTTTCTAAATCTTGAAATTTGTTGGCATGATCACACCCCGTGATCAGACTTAGACCTACGATAGCCGTCACAACGACCCATGTTTTGATGCTGTATTTGTATAAATTGACCATCTTGTTTTGAACCTAGGTCTGAATATAATGCTTATCATCATGTGTTCAAAAATTATAACGTATGCTCTCTAGGGTAAACTACTCTAAAAAATTCGATGTGCCATGGATATTAATTTTATTTAGAGATATCATAGTTTTAAATATATAACTCTTCAGTTCAAATTACATTTATTTACTTTTTAGGGCAAGATTGGCTTTGAAATTTTTTTAATCATCTCCATAAAATATACATACATCCTTGATATGTTTAGAACTTCAAAAGATGTACCCATTTTTCAGGTTTTAAGGAGACCTCAATGGCCAATGTTGGTTTATATCGCTCAAATCGCCACAACATGATTGCAGGGGTTATGGGTGGTATTGCTGAACGTTTTGGTTGGAATGTGACATTACTTCGCATTATTTTCGTGATCGTTTCATGTATGAGTGCTGCCTTTCCCGGCATTTTAGTGTACTTGGTGCTTTGGTTGGTGATGCCTAAAAAACAAATCCAATATGATCCTTTATCAAGCTACCAAGCGCCGATCCGTACTGTGAATCAGGATCAATACCGTTAATTCATCTCAGACTCATTTAAAGCTCCACTGAGCTGAGTTAAAAAAACATCTCCGTTTTTAGCCACGATCTCTCCCCCAAGATTTCGTGGTTTTTTTATGTCTTAAATTTAGCCAGATGTATACCTACTTTGCTGAGTCTGCGTGTTGCATCAGCTGTTGGTTCAATACTGCAATCATATCTGCACGGCTGATCATACCGACCAATGTCTGCTGATCGACCACGGGAATATAATTAAAAGACCGCTCTACAAAATACGGAATTAAATCCTGAATCGGCTGCATGGGTTTTACCGTAACCACTTGACGCACCATAATGTCTTTGACCTGATGCTGCCAACTATTACGCATATCCGTAGCGCCTTTAAACCATTCCACCACCTCATACAGTGCCAGCGTGCCGACCAATGTATTGTGATCATCCACCACAGGTAGGCTCATTAAGTTCATATTCTTGAATTTGTCTAAGGCGACCAAGATGTCATCTTGGGCATTCAGTCGAATCACATCTCGACTCATGATGTCCTGACAGGTGTAGGTCTGAATGGCACGAGCTTGCGCTTTTTCTTGCGCCTGCATAATCAGTTGTTGTAAATCGTACTCACTGATATCCAACAGTTGCGTTTGCTGTTCTAACACGTCTTGAATATCTTGCGGTTGAATACTGACTTTTTGGGTTGGCGTCGGGTCTGTGGTTCGGGTATTGATTTGTGCCCGTTGCGGATAAGGTTTCCCGCATATTCGGTGATATAGCATTGCTATCAGCAACAATAAAACCGAATTAAGCAATACAGGTGAAAATAAAAACTGATAGCCCAATTGATGAATACTCTCCCCGCCGAGTACCGCAGTAATAGCAACCGCGCCACTCGGTGGGTGTAGAGAATCGGTGCTTAACATCAGCACAATCGCCAATGCCACAGCAACACTAAATGCCACGGTTAAATTGGGAATAAAGTGGTAACAACTGACCCCAATGAACGCCGCAATGGTATTACCCAGCACCACATTCCACGGTTGTGACAAGGGACTGGCCGGCACTGCAAATAACAGTACGGAGGAAGCACCCATAGGTGCGATATACCAGGTGTTGAGATCGCCTAAAATCCAGAAACTGATCAGGGAAGACAGCGCAAGTCCGAGCAATGCACCCAAACCACAGCGCAGTCTTTCTGTCCAAGACAACACTTTGAAATTGGGTTTAAGAATGTTGAGCCAGTCAGTCGTGGTATGCAACACAGAAGTGCCTGATGGTTATGTTAAGAAGCTCAAATTATAAAAGCTTTAACCCTCAAGCGGTATGTCTAATCTGACTTAAGCTGCGCTTTGCTCAGCCTTAAAAATCTTGGGTTGCATCTCGATCAGTTCAATGTCGCCATAATAAGTAGCAAAAGCCACATCACTGGCATCTATACCTGTGGCTATGCGAATCAGTGCATTGGGATTTGCCAGTCGTGTGGCATCAAACAACACCCAACCTCCATCTAAATACACTTCAAAAATCGCATGAAAATCAGGTGCAAAGTTTTCAATATGGGCATAACCGACCACCATACGGGCAGGAATACCCAGCGCACGGCAAATGGCAATGCCCAAATGTGCAAAGTCACGACACACACCTGCGCGCTGAATCAGCACATCTGACGCTAGCGTGTTTTCATCCGATGAGCCTGATTCATATTGGATCTGCATATAGATCCATTGTTCAATGGCTTTAATTCGTGCATAGCCTTTGGGCATATCCTCAAAAGTACGGGTTGCCATCCCGACTAATTTTTCTGAGTCACAATAGCGACTCGCCAATAAATAGGGCAAAACCTCATCGGGTAAATTTGCAATTTCTAGTTCTTTAAACTGACTTGGGTCGATACAGGCTTGCTTCTGAACAGTGGCTGTATAGTGCACTTTGAATACATCACACGGTTCAAGATTAAAACGCAGATGACGGTTTTGATGGGTCGCATCGGAAAACTCATGCCATGTGACCGATGGGTGAAATTCAAGGTGTTCATTCAGAATAGATTGCTCAGGATGTGGCGCTGCCTGAATCTGGAATAGCATGTTGGTGCTTGCGTTAATTTTATACTGTAGTACACAATCAATCGTGTAGAGGTTCATGGCTTTACTCATTTTTTAAATGATTATTCTGGGTAAAGATTGAAGCGATGCTGATCGCTGTTGTTTTTAATTACTCATTGAAGAATCATAAAGATTATTGAAGTTGGAATACATGATTTTTATCGTTTTATAAGCAATTGATTGTAAGAAAAAATATAGGGGATTGAATGCAATCTCAATGACAAAACAGAGACTGATGACCTCATCACCACCTCATTATTGGATAACTCAACATGAAATCGAAGAACAAAGAGGAATCACCCCAACTGTGTGAATGTTTAAATGAACTGCTCGTTCTTGAATTGTCACAAGGGAATCGAATTTCTCATTTTAACAATCAAGCCCATTGGCCCCATCCTGATACGCATTATGTTTTATTGATCAATGATCTAAGCACTGAGTTCAAAGACTTAAAATTTTCTCAGAATATTTCACATCAAATTTGCCGAGATGCTCATTACGGTTGGCATAATGAATGTGAATGCAGAATCCACCATGATCTGCTCTGTGCAGGTTCTACCCAGCCTTTTTAACAAAAAAAATTTAAGTGATGAAAAATAACGAGAGCCTTTGCCACTCCTCTGCAAAATCCTTATACTTAGAGCCAATTTTTAACTCATTTTAAGTGGATGACCATGAGTCGCGCCATATCGCATATTGATACATTTCAAGGCTTAATTCTTGCCTTACAAAACTACTGGGCTGAACAAGGTTGTGTAGTGTTACAACCTTACGATATGGAAATGGGTGCAGGGACCTTCCACACTGCAACTTTCCTACGTGCATTGGGGCCAGAAACCTGGAATGCGGCTTATGTTCAACCTTCACGTCGTCCGAAAGACGGTCGTTATGGCGAAAACCCAAACCGTCTACAACATTACTACCAATTCCAAGTGGTTTTGAAGCCAAACCCTGACAACATCCAACAGTTGTACCTCGACTCATTAAAAGCAATTGGTATTGATCCGCTTGTTCATGACATTCGTTTTGTCGAAGACAACTGGGAATCGCCAACACTCGGTGCTTGGGGTCTTGGTTGGGAAGTTTGGCTCAACGGCATGGAAGTGACTCAGTTCACGTACTTCCAACAAGTCGGTGGTGTTGAATGCTACCCTGTGACTGGCGAAATCACCTATGGTCTTGAGCGTCTTGCCATGTACTTGCAAGGTGTTGATTCTGTATATGATTTGGTTTGGACTAAGGGTCAGTTTGGTACTGTGACCTATGGCGACGTGTTCCATCAAAACGAAGTGGAACAATCGACGTATAACTTCGAATATGCCAACGTTGAAAAAATGTTTGAACTATTCGACTTCTATGAAGCTGAAGCGACACGTTTAATCGAAGCTGAACTTCCACTGCCTGCATACGAACAAGTCATCAAAGCATCACACAGCTTTAACTTGTTAGATGCTCGTGGTGCAATCTCAGTAACTGAACGTCAGCGTTATATTTTACGTGTACGTACTTTGGCGCGTTCAATCGCAACCAGTTATGTGGCAGCACGTGCGAAGCTCGGCTTTCCTATGGCAGAGCCTGCATTACGTGATGAAGTCCTTGCACAGTTAAAAGCACAAGTCGAAGCGGAAGCAAAAGCTGAATCTAAGGAGAGCAAATAATGTCTAAACATACCGTTTTGTTCGAATTGGGTTGTGAAGAACTTCCACCAAAAAGCTTAAAAAAATTACGTGATGCTTTGCATGCTGAAACAGTAAAAGGCTTAAAAGATGCAGGCCTAGCGTTTGATTCTATCGAAGCCTATGCAGCACCACGTCGTCTTGCACTTAAAATCGTCAATGTTGATGGCGCACAAGCGGACACACAAAAACGTTTTGACGGCCCTGCAAAACAAGCAGCGTTTGATGCGGAAGGCAAACCAACCAAAGCTTTAGAAGGCTTTATGCGTGGTCAAGGCATCACGGTAGATCAAGTTTCGACTTTCCAAGCAGGTAAAGTTGAAAAAGTGTGCTACTTAAAAGATGTGAAAGGTCAAAGCCTTGATGTTTTACTTCCACAAATTTTACAAAATGCGTTGGACAATCTTCCAATTGCTAAACGTATGCGTTCTGCGGCAAGCCGTACTGAATTTGTACGTCCTGTGAAATGGGTTGTATTGTTAAAAGACAATGACGTGGTGGATGCAACCATTCAAGATCACAAAGCTGGCAATGTGACTTACGGTCACCGTTTCCATGCACCTGAAGCGATTACTCTAGCGCATGCAGATGAATACCTTGCGAAGTTAAAAGCTGCGCACGTGGTTGCGTCTTTTGAAGAACGTCAAGCGATCATCGACGGTCAAGTGAAAGCATTGGCGGATGAAGTAAATGCCATTGCGATTGTGCCTGCGGATCTTCGTAACGAAGTAACTGCATTGGTTGAATGGCCTGTTGCACTTCGTGCTAGCTTTGAAGAACGCTTCCTTGCGGTTCCTCAAGAAGCATTGATTACGACGATGCAGGACAACCAAAAGTACTTCTGTTTAGTGAATAGCGACAATAAGCTTCAACCTTATTTCATTACCGTTTCAAATATTGAGTCGAAAGATCCAGCTCAAATTATTGAAGGCAATGAGAAAGTGGTTCGTCCACGTTTGTCGGATGCTGAATTCTTCTTCCTCCAAGACCAAAAACAACCGCTTGCTTCTCGTAAAGAGAAATTGGCGAACATGGTTTTCCAAGCAGAATTGGGTACGCTTTGGAACAAATCGACACGTATTGCCAAACTCGCTGTTGCTTTAGCACCAATTACAGGTGCAAAAGCGGAAGATGCTGAAAAAGCGGCGCTTCTTGCAAAATGCGACTTAACCTCTGAACTTGTAGGTGAATTCCCAGAACTTCAAGGCATCGCGGGGACTTACTACGCACGTCTTGAAGGCGAAAATGATGAAGTTGCAGAAGCATTGGGTGAGCAGTACTTACCTAAATTCGCAGGTGACGTTTTACCAAAAACCAAAACAGGTACAACGATTGCCCTTGCAGACCGTTTAGATACCCTCACAGGTATTTTCGGTATTGGTCAAGCGCCTACAGGTTCTAAAGACCCGTTTGCTCTACGTCGTTCTGCCATTGGTATCTTACGTCTCGTGACTGAAAACGAGCTTGATGTTTCGATTGAAGACCTGATCAAACTAGCACTCGCCGCTTATGGCGATGTATTGAAAGATCACGACAAGACTTTAAACGATGCTGTTGCATTCCTTGAAGGTCGTTACCGTGCGAAGTATGAAGACCAAGGCGTTGCGGTTGATGTGATTCAAGCTGTTCAGGCGTTGTCTCCAAAATCTCCTCTTGATTTTGACAAACGTGTAAATGCAGTCAATCACTTCCGTGCATTGCCTGAAGCGGCTGCTCTTGCTGCTGCGAATAAGCGTGTTGCCAACATTCTTGCAAAAGAAGCTGAGCCTACAGGTGATGTGGTTGAAGCAAACTTGGTTGAAGATGCTGAAAAAGCATTGTTCGCTACGCTTGCGAAAATTACGCCTGAAGTTGAGCCATTATTTGCTGCGAAAGACTACACTGCTGCGTTGTCTAAGCTGGCTGCTTTACGTACGCCAGTGGATGCATTCTTTGAAGGCGTGATGGTGATGGCAGAAGATGCTGAGTTAAAAGCAAATCGTTTACGTATGCTTGCACAGCTTCGTGGCTTGTTTACGAAAGTCGCCGATATTTCGGTGTTACAGCACTAATATGACCATCTATAGCAATTCTCCAATTGCTCTAGCAATTTTCGAGCTCTTTTCAGAGCTCGAAAATTGGATCCTAGAAAATCATTCTGATTTACCTAATGGTGCAGTCAAAGCATTTATTTTCGGTGGATGTGCTTTTCACATTCATACAAATGCTCGTGGCAGTAATGATATAGATGCTGAGATTCAAGCCATTAAACAGTTGCGTAAAGAAGATATATTGTTATTTTTAGAGAATAATGATGTTGAATATATTGATAATAATAACCTTGAAACAAGTCTCGAATTTGACAGTGGGTTCAATACGAGTTTGGCATCTATTGACCCTGACTATGATGAACGAATAATTCCTCTCGTTACACAGCATGTCGTTGAAGTTTATTTAGTCTCTGGGCTAGATTTAGCCGTTTCTAAGTTAGCTCGTCTATCAGACCGTGATATAGAGGACATTAAAGAGCTATTTGTTAGAAATAAATTCACTCTTGAAGAATTTGAAAAATCAGCTAATAATGCTATGGATTACTATGCAACTCCGCAACAGTTAGAATCTAACATCAGACATATGATTTCGATCTTGTCAGAATTCTGAGAGTAATTGTATGGATCAATTAGAATTTGAAAATGCTTTGAAAAAACTATTAAAACAGCCTTTAACCTCTGCAACATTTGAGGAGGTTAGACCTGTGGCTGAAGCATTATTATATTCAGAATTTCTGCCATCTCTTACAACACATCTAAATAACTTAGAAAAACGTCGTCTTGTTTTTCTGCTAGAAAAGTTTAGACGCTATTCTTGTTCTAGCGTATTTAGAAGACAACAACTCAAATCCTTTTCGCAGTCTATGAAGGTTGAGCAGACTTATCGAAATCACAATGTCAGAAGATTAGTTGACCCATTAGCTAAACAATATGGATTAAATGAAGATTTGAATCACCTAAAACCTCAGTTACTTAGTTTACAAACAAGACATTATTCTCGCGTTTAAATAAATCCACTGAGTCTTTTAAATAAGATTATTCCCTTAATCTTCCAAAATACTAAATATTTATACGTATTTAACACAGTTAAGAGTTCCATCTACCCGCTATACACTCATCTAAATTCTAAAATTGCTCTATATCAAATATAGCAAATCAAAATTAGACTAATTTAACAATCTTTAAAAAACCATTGCATAAATATCCTAAACTGTAATCTTAAACCTTTAGCAAATTTTAATATTCACTTACCCACAATAAAGAAGTAAACAATTTCTAAAATATTATTTGGTTAAGCCTCCTTTAAATAAACCGATAATTTCTTAACTTTAGGCGATTCACCAAAACTCTACCATCTAGCTATAGGCAATCTTGTTTCAAATTCATATACTTAAAATTCAAGTTCATCTAACTGTACATATGTTATGAAATTACAAACCCTCATCATCTCTGCTGTAACCGCTCTCACTCTCTCTGCTTGCGCTACAACTCCCAAAACCCTTCCATCAGGCGAACCTGCAACCGCATTTGTAATTGAACAACACAAAAACCTAGATGTCGAACCTGTAACCAAGCACAACCTTGCTCGCTTAATTAAGCAAAGCAACAACTGTGTCATCGACTTCACAGGAAATTTCGACTCAGGTAAAGCCACTGAATACTGGATTTTTAAGGGTGATCAACTGATTTCTGCTTACACCAACTTAGACACCCAAGCAGACGATCAACAAGTGATCTTCGATTTAAACGATCCAGAAAAGCAAGAAAACTTTAAATCACTGAAAAGCAATTTCTCTAAAAAGAACCTTGCGAAATGTGATTAATCCAAGCTAAAGCCCCACTAGAAAGTCCACATTGGGCTTTCTAGTCCCTGATTTCCCCTATTCCATCACTGCTATTTCGCAATATTTTGCATTTACACAAACATCACCATGTAACTCAAAAAACAGCCCCAGATTCTCTAGCCATTTAAAAACAACACATTGCAGATGAGTGTTCAAATCACGATATTCACAATACATTCATCTTTGTAACTCAGCCGTTGATGAGATGTGTGGCTTTCATCACAAATCCGATATTCGTAAGCATTAGTCTTTAAGATGCATCCTGTCTGAGCTTGATCAGTCATTTCAATGGATGACCGATCAAGTTGAATTAAACAGGAGACACACTATGAACAACGCAATAAAAACCACACTAGTTGTAACGTCACTTTTTGCTTCAGCCTCTATTTTTGCCAATACCACCACGACAGGTGCATCGGCTTCAGGTCAGGTCAGTAGCTCTGCTGAAGTACAAACCAATAATAAAGGCGTGATTAGTTCCTTAAATCAAGGCGTACATAATGCCGCAGACAAAATTGGTCATGGCATTGAGAAAGGTGTAGACAACACCAAAACCTTTACCAAAGACAAATGGCAAGACACCAAAGAATTCGCCTCTGAAAAAAATGCCGTCGCCAAAGAAAAAACACAGGCTGTAAAAGACAAACTTTCAGAGAAATCTGAAGCAACTAAAGAAGCCACCAAAGAGAAAAGCAAAACAGCCAAAGAAAAATTAGCGGCTGCAAATGACAAAACCAAACAATCTGTGAAAAACGGTTGGCAAAAAACCAAAGATGCATTAACCCCTGAATCGAAACAAGCGGGTTTAAGCTCTGACAGTAATGTTGAAGTAACTACGCCAGTCGGTAGTGCTAAAGGTAGTTTAAGCACCGATGGCAACGTGAAAACCCAATAAGCCTTGTGGCTAAAAACGAGCAGCTTTGCGTAACCTCCAATTTGCGTAAAGCAACGCTCACTTGAGTTGATCCTCCTCAAGTTTAGGCTCACAGAAAAGCTCACCTATGGTGGGCTTTTTTGAATATGGAATCGTTTTAAAAAATTTCTTGAATTGATTCACTTGTGATTCTTTGACTTTGTTTATTTTAAAGATGCCTTATAAATAATCAAATATTACAGTGACTTGCCCATGTTATTTATGTATAGCTCTAGTAAAAAAGCCACACAAGTGATGATGCTCGGATTACTATGAGCCATAGATTTGATGAGATGTAGTACCTGTGAAATGCATGTCAGCATCTCCACCTAGAAAGGGATAATTGCAATAATGAATATGACTAAAATGGCGCTAATCAGCTCAGCTTTGCTGATCACAACACCACTCTTTGCAGAGACCACAACCCAGACAACACCAAGTTATGGTGACAATCCCAATTTACTGAAAGTGTTGGCAGTCAAAACTCAAGAAAAAGTACAATCAACCGCTGAGAAAGTCGGTGCAGCGACTGAACGTGGCATCGCTAAGATCAAACCGACCATCGACAATACATGGAATGGCACCAAAGAATACACCACCGAGCAAGCGGTGATTGCGCGTGACAATACCCGTGAAGGCATTGATGTGGCAGTCAAAAAAGTTAAACAAACCAAAGAAAATATTGTAGGGAGCAGTACTCCAAACAATGTGCCGATTGAGCGTGGTAGCTTGAGCCAACAAACAAACACCGTGCAACAGTCGAATAATGTTCAGCAAGCAACCACCACGCAACAAGCTGCACCGCAGTACATTACACCTGCTGTAGCACCTGAAGCGCCAACGCCAACGCCAACGCCAACGCCAACGCTGAATCAAAACACAGCGACGGTTGAACCTGAAATTCAAAGACAATCACTGCCTACCCAAAACAGCCCAAGCACAAACAGTTCTAGTCAGAACAACACCAGCAATGATGATTCTGACGCAGGTGTGCCTCGATAAGTTTTAATAATTGGAATCGAAAAAAAGCCCACGATCTGATCCATTGTGGGCTTTTTTTAATCTCTCTATCACTATTGGTATATAGAGAATGACATCTATTTTCTGATCCGTTAATTGACCTGTCGAATCGGTGTTCCTTTCAGATAAGCTTCTACATTTTCAAGCATCTGATTCACAATCCGTTGTCGAGCATCGACACTGCCCCATGCACTATGTGGGGTAATGATTAAGTTTTGAATCTCGTCATTATTCAATGCATCAAGCAGTACATTGCCCTGTTTCGGCGGTTCCACGGTTAGCACATCCGTTGCTGCCCCCGCAATTTTGCCTTGCTTTAAGGCATCGACTAGGGCTTGTTCATTGACAATGCCCCCACGCGCGCAATTAATTAAAAAGGCCGTCGGTTTCATTGCATTTAAAATATCCGCATCAATTAAATCACGGGTCTCCTCCGTTAACGGACAATGTAGACTCAGATAATCGACTTGCCCGACCAAGTCCTGAAAAGCCACACGATCAGACTGTTGAGGACGATTCGGTAACGCACCAATTTTCACCCTCATGCCAAAGGCTTCAGCGAGTTTGGCAACCGCTTGACCAAGTGTGCCATACCCGATAATACCGAGTGTCTTACCTGCCAATTCGACAATCGGAAAATCCAGCAGGCAGAACTGTGAAGATTGATTCCATTGCCCTTGCTTTACCGCTTGGTCATAGCGCAGTACAGAAGTCGACAATGCCAACATTAACATGAGCGTATGCTGGGCAACTGCAGACGTGCCATAGGCCTGACAGTTGCAGACCACAATACCTTGGGCTTTGGCTTGAACCAAATCGACATTGTTGGTGCCGGTTGCTGAAATCAAAATCAATTTAAGCTGTGGGTTTTGTTTTAAGACTTCGGCATTGAGCAGCACTTTATTGCTGATTACCACCTCTGCGTCCTGAATCCGTTCAGCCACTTGCTCGGCGGTCGTGGTCGGATAGGTCACCCAATCATCAAAGGCTGCTGTAAGTTGGCTAAAGTCCAAATCATCTTGATCGAGTGAATCAAAATCTAAAAATACCGCTTTCATGAATCCTGACATCCTTGTTTAATACGCAAAAATTGAATCTATACCGATTGTTATGCCTGATCTATACATGAATAATCAATTATCTTTAAGTTGAAATGAACGATTATGTACCGCAACCAAATAGGCCAAACCAACACGATAGGCTTCTTGGCAAATCTCAGCTGAGATATAATGGTCGGTGTAATAGCCGTATTTCATACAGCTAAAAATCATTTCAATCAGAATGGTTAAGGTATCGGGATGTTGCGGTACATAATGATCGACTTTAAGCATGCGTAAAGCCTCTCGTACCGCCGCACTAACTTTACTCAGTTCAACCTGATACTCCAAATAGGCATGTTGCGATGCTGCACCGCTTAAGATCAAAAGCGTAGCGATGGGTGAATCATTGTGAAATTTTGCGGTATGCCGAATTAAGGCTGCCGTCAGTAATTTGGCATAGACCTGAATCTCTTGGTTCGGATGATCGGCAAAAACTTGGAGTGCAACCGCTTTAAGTTCTATAATGAGCCTGTTGAGATGAATGAGTGAAATATGACGAATCAAATCATATTTCGTCGGAAAAAATTGATAGATACTTGCCCGTGGAACCTCAGATTCTTTGGCAACCTCAGGAATAGAAATTTTTTCTAAACCTCTCTCTAACAACATTTTTTCAGTGGTTTCGACCACACGTTCCATTCTTTTTTGGCTGCGTTCTTGTTTTGGCTGATTTAAAAGTTTGCTCATTTCTTATATTCAATAGTTGACGGGCTTTACCCCATCATATAACCTCACTTAAAAATCCGACATTTGTTGGATTTTTAACCACTCTCCCTGCTATTTCCGTATCATAGATGAAAATGGATATGAATTTACCCCTTTCGGACGTAAAAATGTCCAGTCAACAAAAATTTAAATTGTTTGCCGACCCCGAAGATGAACAACGTATGCATCGCATTCGTAAGGGCATTTTGGAAGCGGGCAATCAATTCCGTGCCAAATATCCTTGGCTAGTCAAATACCAAGATCAAATTGGCATGAGTATTTTAATTGCTTCTGTGACCGGTATTCTGTTTAACATTATCCAATATGCACGTGGCAAAATGCCGTGGTATGTTGCGGTGACCTTGTCTGCATTTTGGATGTCGATTTTGCATGAATTAGAACATGATCTGATTCATCAAATGTATTACCGTAAAAATAAGAAAATCAACAATGCCATGTTGGCAACGGTGTATGCCTTCCGTCCGAGTACCATCAGTCCTTGGGTACGTCGTGACATTCATTTACATCACCACAAGTCTTCAGGCACCCCTTCAGATGTCGAAGAGCGTGGGATTAACAATGGTGACAAGTGGGGCATTAAACGCTTGATCATGACTGGCGATAACCTCTTGGCGATTGCATTACGTCCGCTTGCAACGTGGAATGCCAGCGAAGAATATGTCAAAGCGCAAAAGAATTTAAGCTTAAAGGACAAGCTGAAAATCAAAGCCAAATTGGCTTTGGGTTATACCCCTTTAGGCAATGTGCATTATGGTTTGTGGTATAGCTTCTTGTTTATGGGTGTCGCCAAACTTGGCATGAAAGCCATGCATATTCAGCCACCGACCAACCGCATTTGGCGCTTGGTCGACAAGACCACTAAGTTTTATGCGGTTGCGATTGCTGCACCGAACTACTTACGTACCTTGAGTCTGCATTTCACCAGTTCCAACATGCATTATTATGGCGATGTGGAAAATGGTAACGTGGTTCAGCAGTGTCAGATTTGGACCGATTGGCGGATGAAACCGCTACAAGCGTTCTGCTTTAACTTTGCGGGTACACATGCACTGCATCATTTTGTGGTACGCGATCCGTTCTATATTCGTCAGGCGATTGCAAAAAGCTGCTATCCACTGATGCGTGAAAATGGGGTTCGTTTTAATGACTTCGGCACCTTTAAACGTGCCAATCGTCGTTTTGAAACGGCGTAGTCAAATCGTAATAAAAAAGGCGCTTCATTAAAGCGCCTTTTTTATGTCTAGAACGTATGCCGAGTTAAGCCACAATAAATTTGTGGGCATCGCTCAAACTGTCTGATTCAAATAAACAATTGCCCTGTTCATCACAATGCATATAAAGCTGTTTATAGCTCACACTGTAAAAACCCATTCCTTTCTTAATCAGTAACGGATTCATATCTGAAGATAACTCATCTTCGGCTTTAAACAGCTTAGTGACACGGCGGTCATTCATACAAATCAGATAGGTTTGCTTTTTCACCACGACGGTTGCTAGACCTGTATGTTCTACATGCAAAGGAATGATGTATTTACCATTTACATCAATCACCTGCTGATCATAACTTTCTAACTTCTGCGTGATCACATTAAACACCAGCACTTTGCCAAAGCTGTCTTGTAACTGAGTTCGCTCTTCAAAAGGCAAATTGATCGCAATCCCGAGCTTTTGTAGATCTTGCTCATCCACCCGCTTATTGTTCAATAAAATGCGAGTAATGGTTTGCTTCAGGCTGGCATCGAAAAAACTGCTGTCGAGTTGTAAATCGATGGATTTCAGAATATCGCCCAAAGCTTCATTGTGTGCACCCAATGAATGTGCAATCACACTGCGGTAATAAAACTTGCTGTTCTTTTTGACTGCACGAATCTGCTTGTAAAAATAAGTCGAGTCAAAAGGATGTTGAATAAAATCATGCAACAGTGCTGAATTGGCCAAAACCGCAATCGCATCATGGCCAGTATAAGGCAGATGCAAGGTATGTAACTGTGGAATCAGCGGTTTGATTTTTTCGTAATGCTCACGATCCAAGTCAAAGTATGGGTCATAGACAATAATATATTCACAGTCAGCAACCACATCTTGCGCCTGAATGCGCATATCACCATTGACGTTGGCATCATAAAAATCGGTATAACGGCGGTCTTCGACCTCCAATGGATTAATCGAATACTGTGGCACCATCGCCACCACTCGATTCATACCAAAGGGTTTTGCATATTTAATCGCAGCATATCCGCCCATGGAACCGCCATAGGACACAACACGCGTATACTCTGCCAAAATTCCCTGTACCGCGTTCAATACGCCCATCATACTGTCATGAGGAAACCATGACTTTTGTTTGGGCATAATGCCAATCACACTATATTCGTACTTACTTAATGACTTTTCTGCATTGATTGAATTGCCTTTGGCACGAGTGATTAAATCCCCGAAAGACAATACCAAAGTATCAGAAGACCCTTTTAAATAAATTGCTCTGATGTGTTCGTCTTCAAATACTATTTGCTTATCCATTGCAATTCCGACAAGGCTCTCATAACGTTTGTTTGCAAAATTAATAAATAGCAACTTGCCTATTCATCACACCAAATGCCATATTTTATAGATACGACTCAGATTAGAAAGCGCAAAATATGACACATTCATTACATCCAGCTGCTGAGCAAGGGTTTAGTTCTGCCGCAGAACTTTATCAACGTGTCCGTCCAAATTACCCACAAGAAATCGTACATTGGCTGATTGAAGATTTAAAAATAACACCGCATGCCACAGCCTTAGATTTAGGTGCGGGTACAGGAAAATTTTTAGATTATTTAACCCAGGCAACGCCGAATGTGATTGCGGTTGAACCGATCGCAGAAATGCTGGAACAATTGAAAATAGTACATCCTGAAGTACAAGTCCAACAAGCCTCGAGTCATCAGATTCCACTAAAATCCAACAGTATTGACGCTATTTTATGCGCACAATCCTTTCATTGGTTTGCCAACCTTGAAACCTTGACAGAAATGCACCGTTTATTAAAACCGAATGCCAGCCTTGGTTTGATTTGGAACCAACGTGATGAAAGTGTAGATTGGGTTAAAGCTTTGGCTGATTTTCTGAAAGATTTCGAGGGAGACACGCCTCGTTTTCATAGCCACCAATGGCAAAAAGTATTTGAACAACAATCGCTGTTTAAATTTGAAGGACAAAAAGTCTTCTTTCAGCAACAGCGTGGTACGGTTGAAGAGGTGGTTTCCAATCGATTATTGTCGACCAGTTTCATTGCAGCGATGCCCGTACAGCAACAACGAGACATGAAGCGACAGTTTGAAGCTATTGTGCAGCAATATACAGGCAAAACAGCCCAAGATCAGATTGAGTTTCCTTATTTGACTTATGCATTTCACTATCAAGCACAATAAATGATGCAATATGAATAGACCCGTTGCTCAATCGGCTCAACACTCAAGATAAGAATAGGCACAATGATACAGGCAAGACGCCGCACAAGCTTAAATGCTTCATCTGAGCTTCAGCTTGCTCAATTAAACTGATCCTATCTGAACAACCGGTATTGATTTAAAATGAATCCAGATCATAAACACAATAACGCATCAAGGAGAGCAGCATGAATTTCAACCTTAACCCTCGACTGTTCATGGCAGTAGCGATCAGTAGTTGCTGCTTGATCAGCGCCTGCTCTTCTGAAAAAAATATTGCTGAACCTAAACAAGGCGCTGAGTCAGTCGATGCTTCGGATGAACTGAAACATCAAATTGAAACGAAACCCGTGAAAAAATTTGCAGTGACGCAGCAAGATGCGCATGATATTGCCTTGCTCAATGACTATGAGCAAAACTTTAATCGTATGACCAACGATTTAGAAAATGAACTCAAGCAACTTGAAGCACAGGGTAACTTGACCGATGAGATGAATCATCAACGCAAGCGTGATTTGATTCAATCCTCCTTAAATATGCTCAAAGAATTGGAATTAAAAACCGAACAAGGACGTTATATCCAAGGTTTGTTCTATCAATACTGGGAAAACCAAGCCAAAGTCTATGAAGAATTACATCAAAGTGGTTCAAATGAACTGAAAAATCCAACCGATGCCATTGAAGGCATGGGCGACTATTACACAGCACAAGCGCAGTTAAAACATTGGCAAGCACAGACCCCACAATAACCAGCCGAAGCCAAGACATCAAAAAAGGGATCATCAGATCCCTTCATTTTTTAATGTTGTCAGTCTTGCGTGATTAATTCACCCGAATACGACATTGCCATTGTTGTTCAGGTTGTTTATGGGTTTCCCATGAACGGACATGCACCAATTCTATTAACTCCTGTCCGGGTTGCTGTGCCACAAAACGGAAGGTTTTCTCTCCGCCTACACCAACCATGCCCTCTTCGGCTTCTTTTTGCTGATAGGTTTCTTCGGTTTTAAACAATTTTAACGGTTGTAACAATGTCCACTGATAACCTGTGGTTGGATTTTCAGGCACATTAAACTGTAGCACTTCGCCCACTTTCATGACCAATAAAGTCGGGCATTTTTGATTCAATGAATAATGATGGGTTTGTTCAAGTGCGTTGGTCGATGAGCTCTGACAGGCAGTCAGTCCCAAACTCAATACCATTGTTGCCAACAACACCATACTTTTCATTTACATATACTCATCATTTTTTATTGAGGGAATGCTGAATCACGCGCCATCTCGATCAACCCTCACCACCACGACATTTACACATATCCCTAAACATCAGGATGATCTAAACCTATGACCGAATAAAGTTATGAGCGATTACATGCTGTTTCGAGAGCATTTCAGTGCTGTTTTGATGGCGCTGTCATCGGCTGAAGCATAGCAGTTTTTCTAAAATCGCTCAATTTTAAATCAATATAAGATTGAATTTACTCAAGATTAAATTCGTACTGTCGGTTTAAATTAAGGGCATCCATGTATAACTTAAGACCCAATAGAATGACCTGTTAAGCATTGCCTTAAATATTCTGCTTCTCGACCCATTTGATTGAATCGACCCGCACCAATTTACATGCGCCATCGCCAACCCCATTCCAGTCCAAAGCCGATTTCCACACCAAGTCTTTGGCATTGACTTGAACCAACTCTCCTTTAATCCGTACCAAATCTCCTCGTTTCACCTTTTTGATTTCTTTTGCCACTTCAGGATTCGCTGGAATAATATGCATATTACTCACCAACTGTGTCGCTAATTTCGGTGGAATCGGCGGTTTCGCCATCCGCCAATTCAGAAAACGGTCATACTGATTAATCGAGATTTGTCGTGCAATTTCCGGCTCGGTAAAAATACCGCGTGTGACTGCATAATCGATTGGTGAGAAACGCGCTTGGGCATCTTGGGTATAAATTTTTGAACCCAAAATACGAAATTCCCCTGAAAAAGGTTCAAGCACTGAAATCTTTTGATCTTTGGAAACGGGCGGAAGTCCATTGGCAATGTTAAATTCAGGCGTTTGCTGTGCCTGTACCGCAAAGGCAGTACACGCCAAAGTGAGGGCATAGAAAAACTGCTGACTCCGCTGTTTAAGCTTTGATTTTGCTGAATAAGCCGATGTTGTTTCTACAGTGGCAGTCGCCTTGATGTGGGCTTTGATCTGTTGCTGGATGTTCATTTGCATGTTCCTTCCCCTTCAAACGCATTCGGACTTCAAAACAGTCGAATTACGATGACCTGCTTACACTTCGAAATTCACAATTTGCAATTTAAAATGACTTCAAATCTTGTCCTTTCAATATAGAAGCTAAAACGGAAATGAAAATAAGTAATACGTAACAATCTATTTGAGTTTAGTCGCTTTTTTGTCTGATGACTGACAAATTTGACGAAATATGCGCTGTGGCAAATGGAGCTGATAATGGCATCAGACTCCCTTAAACATCATCAAAATCGATACGAATAGTTTCAAAGCGCACCCGCCCCTCTCGAATCGCTTGCGCAATCGCAACTTGCCCTTTGGTCAACCGTGCGCCGCCACTTTTAATATCAATCAAGACCACTTCAATATCTTCAGCCGAACCCTCGCCATCTCGAAAGTCGCTGTAGCCATCAAACACCACGTAATCGATTGGATCGCCTAAAAACTTAGCATCGCTGGGTAAATAACGAAACTCAGGCATAATCGGTGCCAGTTGCTCTGCCATTTTTCCTTTTAACACGGCACGACTGGTATTGACACTGCGTTTTTGCGCTGCCGTTAACGCCTGCTGATGCTCCAATTCAAGTTCTGCAATATACTGTTCATATTCTGCTTTTATTTTGCCATTGCGGGTGTTGGATAAAACCATCGTGGTCAAGACCACACCGATACACGCCCCAATCAACATTGCCATCCAGATGGACATGGTTCTTCTCTTTATACTTTAGACTCAAACTGGGCTTACTCTAAACAACAACGAATCTTTTGTCATGCATCGACTCTGTGCACAAATTTAGTGCTAAGCTAGAATCGACCCTTATTGGCTTATTGATATTTTGTAGCTCATGAAAACAATACTCATCGCAAATCAAAAAGGTGGCTGCGGCAAAACAATAACAGCAATCAGTTTAGCCACCGCATTGGCACAAAAAGGCTATAAAGTCGCTTTGGCAGATGCCGACAATCAAAAATCAGCCTTGCAATGGTTGAAGCATCGACCTGCCACCGCCACACCGATTCAAAGTCTGGATTGGCGTCATGAAAAATCAATTGGTGATGCGCCAAAAAATTTGGATTATTTGATTATTGATGCACCCGGTGCGGTGACAGGTGAACATGCCGAACAGTTGATCAGTGAATGCCATGCCATTGTGACCCCCCTACAACCCTCGTTTTTTGACATTGACAGTACCAAACGCTTCTTAAAACATATCCAAGACATTAAACGGATTCGTAAAGGTAAAGTGCAAGTATTTCTGTTGGCGAATCGGGTCAAACCTGCCGGTGCAAGTGCCAAAGATATTCAACAATTTTTTGCCAAAATTGAGCAACAGCCTGTGGCATGGATTGCAGAACGCGCCGCATATGCTAATTTAGCCATGCAAGGTTTGAGTATTTTTGATAAAAATCAGAAAGTTTACTTAGCAATACAACAACAATGGCAACCGCTATTGGATGCTTTAATAGATGATCCAAGTGATTGGTTTTAAAGTAGGATCTGTATTTAGATCTATGTTTCACCAGATTTTAAGATATGATGAAAATAATATAATGCAGTCACGTTGCTTCATTTACTGAAAATGACGTGCGCTTGCTCAAAGAGATCAGAGACATCAGTGCAAGATTTTAATCCAACATTACAACGTGGCTTACTGTTTGGTTTGTTTTTCATACTCCTGTATTTGGGCTATGACATTATCAAATACTTTATTGTTCCTGTGCTGTGGGCGTGCATTATTGCCTATATGACTTGGCCAATTTACAAACGGATTTTACGCCTGTGTGGAGAGCAACGCCCATCTTTAAGCGCTTTGCTGATGACCTCAATGTTGGTGCTGATTGTCGGTTTACCGTTTACCTTCGCAATTTTCTTGTTGCAACATGAAGGACGCAATCTGTTTTTTGATTTGCAACGTCAGCTTGCATCTGGGCATTTGGCCGTACCGGATTTGATTCGTCAGTTGCCGATCGTGGGTAAAGAAATCAGTCGTGTGGTGCGTGACATCAATGCCGATCCAAGTTCGTTGTTTAGCAACATCAGTGTGTGGGTACAGGGGCATCTGAACTACGGTAAGTTTGTGTTGGGGGAAATCACGCGTAATTTGGTTAAACTCGGTTTCTCGATTATGTGTTTGTTCTTCTTTTATCGAGATGGGCAAACCATTGTGCATCAAGTCAGTAAAGCCTTAGAAAAAGTCATTGGCCCACGTATTCAGCATTATATTGACACCATTTCTGAAACCACCCGTGCGGTGGTCTATGGCGTGGGTCTAACGGCGGTGGCGCAAGCGCTGTTGGCAGGCGTCAGTTATTACTTTGCCAGTGTACCGAATCCCATGGTGCTGACCATTATGACCTTCTTGATGGCCCTGATTCCCTTTGGTCCTCCTTTGGCTTACGGTTCAGTCAGTCTATGGTTGTTCTCACAAGGGCATACCGTTGAAGCCTTTGGCGTGATGGCTTGGGGCGTGTGTATCGTCAGTACTGCCGATAACGTGATTCGTCCCTTGGTGATTTCAGGCGCAACCCAAATTCCGTTCTTGCTGATTATGTTTGGGGTCTTGGGTGGTTTGGCCAGTTTTGGCTTGGTCGGTTTATTTATAGGGCCGGTGATTTTGGCGGTATTACTTGCGATTTGGCGTGAATGGTTGAATGAAACGGTTGAGCCTGAACCGATGCCGAAAGCCAGTATGATTTATGATGCGGATGATGAACCTGAACTGAAATAATACAATGTGTTATTTAAATGTGCAGATGTTAATAAACTCATACAATCCCCTCATGATTCGGGTTGTTTCAAGAGGTTTATTTTGTTTGAATCTAAATCATAGATAAGCACAATAAGGATAGCTCATGTTCTCTCAGTTTAAATCGGTATTCACCTCATCAAATCGTTTAAAAGTATCGGCACTATGTGCCTGTGTAGGTCTCGCATTGAGTGCTTGTACCACTCCCACTCCCAATACCACGACTAAAACATCGCACGCACCTGTTCAAACCATTCACGTTAATGCGGTCAGTCCGGCAGGTGTTGGGGAAAAAATCGGTCAAATCAGCTTTCAAGACAGTACTGAAGGTCTCGTGATTAAAACCGATTTGAAAAACTTACCGGCAGGTTTCCACGGTTTTCATATTCATGAAAAAGGCTCATGTGACCCGGCTGAAAAGGATGGAAAAATCGGCGCAGCCTTTGCAGCGGGTGGTCATTTTAACCCTGAAAATGTAGCAGGACATGGCACGCCAAACGATGGTCACATGGGTGACTTACCGGTACTGAATGTCGATTCAAACGGTGTAGCAAAAACCACAGTGATCGCACCTCGTTTAACTTTGGACAAAGTTCAAGGTTTAGCGATTATGGTACATGCCGGCGGTGACAACTACTCTGACCATCCAAAACCATTGGGCGGTGGCGGTGACCGTATTGCCTGTGGTGTGATTCGTTAATTGAAGCCATTAACCCTTACTCGATGATCAGCCAATTCAAGCTAAACACCCATTGATTCACTCGCAAAACACAATCAAAAAGCCCGATTCGTCGGGCTTTTTTTATGCGCTATCGCTATTCAAATGATAAAAATAAACCTGAATTGCAGTCTATGACATGGTTATGGAATGATCTTTGTATATCAAATATCTGCTATATATATATTTAAGCTTTAGATGGGCACTCAAGAGCAAACGAAAAAGTAAACGATAAAACCGAAGGCCAAATAAAAACTGAGAATACAGGATCAATGTGAATCTAAAATCAATTGCGATTTTTAAAGCCAATTCCACTCTGCTGTACTGTTTGCAGATGCTGATTGTCCTGTCAGGCACTACGCTCGGCTTATTGTTTTTGGGTTTTGAACAACTCATTGTTCCGATCACCCTTGGCGCCATTGCAGCCGCCCTGACCGACTTTGATGATCGGCTGAGTCTTCGACTGCGTAACTTAAGCTATGTTTGCGTGTTGTTTTTTGCGGTGAGTAGCATTTTAGATCTACTGCATCCCTATAAACTTTTATTTCTGATTTATCTGTCTTTATCCAGTGCCGCTTTGATGCTGATGGGCGCACTCGGACCACGTTATGCCACGATTTCCTTTGGTACGGTGTTGCTGTCGATTTATACCATGTTCGGTTTGGGTGAATATGCCGCATGGTATCTACAACCGAGTTATTTTGTCTGTGGTGCACTATGGTATGGACTGACCTCAATCCTATTTTATCTGCTCAAGCCCACCCAAGCAGTGCAGGACAATTTAGCAGCTTGCTTCAATGAAATTGCAACCTTACTGTTTGCCAAAGCCAAGCTGTTTGACCCTGACAATAAGGCCAATGTTGAACAACTGCTCTATGAGGTGTCTTTACAAAATAGCCAAGTCGTCCACAGCTTGAATCAAAGCAAAGCGTCTTTGATGACCCGACTCAAAGCCTCACGTGCCAATCAAAACACCATTTACTGGCTGAATCTGTATTTCTTTGCCCAAGATATGCATGAACAAACCGCCTCAAACTATTTGCATTATGAACATATTCAGCACAATTTTAGTCGAACCGACCTGATCTATCGCTTTCAAAAAAACATTCGATTACAGGCATTGAATTGTCAGGCATTGGCACAGTCTATTTTAAACCAGCACGTGTTGCGCTTACCGCTCGATGATGTAGAACCTTTAGCGAATTTGGAACACTCTTTAGCGGAGTGGATTCAACAAAATCCACAGAATATGGAAGTGAAAAATCTAGGCTTGGTGCTGAGTAATTTACGCAGTGTGCATCAGCAATTTGCCCATCTTGCAGAGCAGCAAAGCCTCAGTACAGCGCATAAAAATACAGAGATACAGCATTCGATTGACCCAACACATTCAGCTCAAGATAATTTTCAACTGCTGGATGATGATCTGCACAGTGCCGAAGAGGTTTGGTACAGACTCAAACAGAACTTAAGCCCCCAGTCCGCACTGTTTCGACATGCCGTGCGTATCGCCTTTGTATTCGCAGTCGGTTATGCAATCTCACTTTTACCCTTTGCCAAAAATGGCTATTGGATTTTGCTGACCAGTTTATTTGTCTGTCAGATCAGTTATTTTGCCACCAAAAGCCGTTTAAAAATGCGGACTTTGGGTACGCTTCTAGGGGTACTGCTCGGTATTCCACTGCTATATTTCGTGCCGAGTATTGAGGGGCAATTGGTACTGACCATTGTTGCAGGGGTGTATTTCTTCTATCTCAGAGCCAAGAAATACGCCATTGCCACCCTCATGGCGACACTGATGGTCTTGTTGATTTTCAACTTAAAAGGCGCAGGCTATAGCATTATTTTGCCGAGAATTATCGACACCCTCATTGGCTGTGGCTTGGCATGGTTTGCGGTCAGTTTTATTTGGCCGGACTGGAACTTCCGCAATATTTCCAAGACCATGAGCAAAAGTACCCAAGCCACTTTGGCTTATTTCAATGCGGTGATTGAGCAGTACCAAACAGGTCGTAACAATGGCACGGCGTATCGTGCTGCGCGGCGTAATGCGCACAATGCTCAGATTGAATTGTCGAGTATGATTTCAAGTTTGAGTACTGAACCGAATCCCAATCAGGCGCTGATCCATACTGCTTTTCGCTATTTGGTCTATAGCCACAGTCAACTCAGTTATGTCTCGGCTTTGGGCAGTCACCGTGAACAAGTCAATGATGCTCAGATCCTTGAATTATTACAGGCCTGTCAAAGCACTTTGCAGCAGGCACTGATTCAGCATCAAGCTTTAGACATACCCACTCTTCAAGACACTTTAACTAAGATTCAACACCTCAGCCAAGTTACGAGTTTATCCGATAACCTGTTATTGGCACTCAAGCAGATTAGTTTACTCTTAGAAACACTACCTGAGCTGATCAAACTCAGAACCCATTTATTAGAATTAGAGATTAAATAATGCCTATAACAACTCACTTAAAGACATTAATTAGCCCACTTGTGTTGACCGTTTCAATCCAAGCAATGGCTTCATCACATGACAGTTTTAGTACGGAAAATCTCAAAAATTTAATCGAATGCAAAGCCAGTGTCGATGACTTTAGAGCATTTACAGAAGACTATGAACAACATTTCAAGCAACTCGGTTGGCAACGTAAAGACGATGCCAATCAGCCCTTTTTGTATATTTATCAAAATAAACAGCCTTTAGATGTATATGGACATCCGACTCAAGAAGTTGCGCTTGCAGGTCAAGGTGTGGTGGCGGTCTATCGCAATACCGACTATCAACCTTTCGCCAAAGCATTAAGCATTCAAGAACATCCTGATTTTGTCGGTATTCCACTATTTAGAGGAGAGAAGCTGATAAAAACTGAGCCTGCCACAGCCGATCGTTTTACGTTTTATATCAAACAAGTGTTGTCTGAAATGACTGGAAAATCTCCCATGAGCATATTGGGCTGTACCTATGAGCCAAATAAAGCTGAAGTCGATGCGATGATGGGACAATTAGACAAATAAACAACTGAATTCGATCTCAATAAAAAACCACGTGATGACGTGGTTTTTTACTTTTGCCTAGCAGATTCAGAAGATTAAAACTGCCCTACTTCAGCTCGTTGTTGCATCACTTTTTTCAGCATCTGTCTTGGGAAGCTAAACCACATCAAAATTAAAGCTAAACACGCCAAACTAAAAGCAGGTAAATGGTAGGCTTCATACAGCATACGCACCACCTCAATAATGATAAAGAAGGCAAACATCATCAGCATCGACAGTGCTGAAGCCACAGTGCCTTTGGAAACTTCTGAGGACATCAGAGCAAAGCGGTATAACACTGAAAAACTAATCCCTTCGGCAAAGCTGATACAGGTCATCCCAATAATCAACGCCCACACAAAATAGTCAGGCACAAACAGTCCTGCAAAAATAATCAGTGTACCGATGAGCATCAAAGGAATGCCAAGCAAAATGGTTTGACCGAGTGCCCATTTGTCGATGATTTTCATCAGCACGATATTACCCAAGATCAAACCGCCCAATACCGGAAACTGCGCCAAACCATATTGCATGCTAGTGAGTTTTAATTGCTCCACCAAAATCACAGGGGACAAGGCAATCCAAAGCATGAGCGGCATACAAATCATGGGAATGGATAAACTCAGCACCAAAAACTGTTTGTTCTTATAGACCTGTTTAAAGTCATCCCAGACATAGCTTAAGGGTTGTTTCGGTCGACTGATATGCGGATCGGGCATTTTGGCTTTCAGTCCAAACCAACTGAGGCTGGCTAAAAAAGCAATGCCAATAAAGCCCCAATGCCACGAGACATGATCAATCATAAATGCACCCACCACAGGACCGAGCAATGGTGCAAGCAACGATACATTGGCCATGAGTGCCATGACTTTAATCGCATCTCGTTCTTCAAAGGTTTCCTGAATGGCTGCATAACCCACTGCGCCAATGACACTCAGTCCAAAACCTTGTAAAAAGCGAAACACTAAAAAACTTTCAATGGTCGTGGTGAATAAAATCAGTAAACAACAGGCCACAAAGAACAGCACACCGCCCAACAGGACTTTTTTACGTCCTAAGCGATCTGACATTGGACCGAGTAACCATGCGACACATGCCCCACCCAACAGGAAAAAGGACATAGAAGAAGGTGCCCAAGTGCTACTCACACCAAACTCTTGGGTAATGGCGAGCATGGCAGGCTGAACCAAGTCATTGCAGATATAAACCGAAAATTCGAAAAGCACCAATGCCAATGGAAACATAAACGTGGCACGGTTTAGGGGTGTTGTTTTTGGACTTTGCATGAAAAAAAATTAAGCTCACTGCCCGATGCACATGATCAAATCGGGTCGTTATTGAAATATAGCAGGCAGTGTAGCAGAGTTGTGTTTTTTACTCTGTAAAATCAGTTGGTGGTCTATCGAACATAGACCTTTAAGATTCAATGTGCTTGTTGATTTTCAGAATCAGTATGTTCTATTTAATCCGTAGCTTTTTTAACTTTTAAAGCTTCAGCTAAAACTTTATTGGCTTCGGTCATTAATTTGATTTGCTCTAGGGTGTGTTCTCATTTGGCTTTACACCAAATAAATATACAGGCGAGTCTAAGCATGGCTTTATAATTTCTCGCTAATTTATCAAATCTTGTTGCTATGCTACGAAAATGCTTTAAGCGTGCGAAGGCATTTTCTACTAAATGGCGTAGCTTATATAAGTAAGCATCAAATTCAGGATTGCTTTTGGCGCTATTGGATTTTCTAGGAATAACTGCAATCATGGCGTGATTTCTAGCATATTCTCTAATTTTTTCAGAGTCATAACCCTTATCTGCTACCAAATATTCAGCACTCCCAATCAAGTCAATTAACCGCGGTGCAACTTGACTGTCGTGGACTTCACCTCCAGTGATTTCAAAATCAAGCGGATATCCATTGGCATCGGTGGCCAAGTGTATTTTTGTAGTTGCTCCGCCTCTTGAGCTTCCAATTGCTCTATTTTCACCGTACCTAGCTCCACTTGCATGCTGATGAGCGCGGATGTAGCTTCCATCAATGAATACCCATTCTGTATCCAATGTTCCTCGTAAGCTAAAAAAAACTTATCCCACAAGCCCTTAATAGCCCAACGATTAAATCGATTATAAGCCGTTTGCCAAGGACATAAGTCTTCAGGGATATCGCGCCAAGTTGCTCCAGTGCGCAGCTTCCAAAATATGGCTTCCATGATATTTCTACTGTTTTTAGAGCGGTAACATCCATAAAGCTGCATTGTTTCTTGTAATTGCAACCATATATCATCTGTTATAACTCGGCGTGTCATGTTCAAAATATCAATAAAATGAATAAGAAGTAGATTTTACACTGATCGAATTATGCTTACACCATCATTATTTGAAATGAGAACACGCCCTAATGAATTATCTGAAGAAGTTGAATTTTTCACATCGCTATAGAGTTCCTGTCCAAAGAAACGATCTGCTAATTGTTTTCGAAGTTCTAATCGATCCTCATCTTTGAATTCACGCACATACAGTGGAAAAGAAGCAAGCTCTGTCCCTAACATCTGTGCTTTATAAGCTACTTTCCGATGTTTTGAAGATTCACGAGTCAGATACCAAGCGGGGGTGGTTAAGCTGAATAGCATTAGAGTTTTGATTAAGCTTTCCCAACCCAATGGAATATGTATATAACTACTATCTTTTAAATGATTCCAATTTTGAATAGAAATATTCATAAAACCTAGTACGAGAATGATTCCAACTATTGCAAAAATACCTAATGCCCAATTTCTGTACAGATCTGCTAACGTCTTTTCGTCCTCATGAATTTTGTCATATAACGTTTTAATCTCGCTATTCGTTATTTCATCTGTGAGATTATTTAAAAATGCTTTCTTATCTTTTAGATCTTTTAATATATCTTCACTTTCGGTAAGACTAGAACTTAAAGAATTTTTTATTCTTTCTAAGTTGTCATTTTCTACATTCAAATTATTTAAAGTATTTGTAACTTTACTAATTTCTTTTTTAAAATCATTTAGCTCTGTTGTTAGGAATCTAAAATTTTTATATTGACGTAAATATTTTGTTAAATCAGAAGCAAACTTCAAATCATCAGAGCTAATTTCTTCTATATTCAGAGACTCTTGTATTAGCGCAAGTAATTTCCTTGAAACTAATTCTAATTTTTCTAAAATTGGTTTTAACTCTGAAGGCTTTTTAACATCAATTTGATAATAAATCTCTGACAAAACATCTAGCCAGTCTCTTAAGCCTGTCTTATTTCCTAAGTGATATAAATATTTCCATTCATTGTCAGGATTGGTAAGTTGTCGCTCTATTTTTCGAATAGTAGGATAATTTTCAAGCTCTTTTTCTAATTCCACAAATACAATAGACTTTTCATTAATCTCACGAATTATTTCGTTAATTTCTAATTGTTTCATAGAGTCCCCAAAATGCAAAAAGCGCACCAATATTGATACGCTTTTATGCGACATAATCGCTTAATTTACAAGCATTATTTCTTGAGCTTTTTAAACCAAATCAAGGACATCGATTGGTTTGGAAACCTTTATTCGAGCCACGATTACATTGGTACTCTTTCTTGGTATTCACCAACTTCCAGTCATCTTGAATATGTTTAAAACTATAGACTGTACGAATTGAACGAACCGAATCATCCAATAAACCCGTTTCTGTCACTTTCACTTCTGCGGCTGTTGGCGACTCAACATTGTTAAAGTACTGACGGATTTCAACCGTACTTAAATTCTTACGTAAATCTGAGCGCTCTTTTAAGACTTGTGCCAATGGCGTATCCGAACTACTTACTTTACTGACTAAATTCTGCGTAGTGGCACAGCCCGACAACATACCCAAACACATTGCCGACACAGCAACTAAACGAAACATCATCCTAAAATCCATTCTTTATCAAATCTATCCCCCTAGCTTGCCTTGTTTTGCACAAGAACAAAAGTGCGAGTTTGTTTGATTTATTTAGCCTCATAAAAAATAAAAAGCGCATTTCGAAAAATGCGCTTATGCGTAAACAACGTTTACGAGGTGATCTTATAGATCGAATAACTTACCTGGGTTCATAATGCCATTTGGATCGAACACTTGTTTTAAGGCTTTCATGTATCCAATTTCTTCTGCTGAACGGGTGTAATCAAGGTAAGGCTTTTTGGTCATACCGACACCATGTTCTGCTGAAATTGAACCATCGTATTTTTTCACGGTTTCAAACACGTATTTGTTCACCACCTGACATTTGCCAAAGAATTCATCTTTACTCAAGTTTTCAGGTTTTAAGATGTTTAAGTGCAAGTTACCGTCACCAATATGACCGAACCAGCAAATTTCAAAGTCAGGGTAGTTCTCATTCACAATCGCATCAATTTCTTTAATGAATGCAGGCACGTGCGTGATCAGCACTGAAATGTCATTTTTGTATGGGGTAAATGGTGCAATCGACTCAGAAATGTCTTCACGTAAACGCCATAAACTTTCCACTTGATCAAGGCTCTGGCTTAACACGCCATCAAGCACCCAACCCTGTTCCATGCAGTGCTCAAAAATTTCCATCGCCTTGTCCATAATTGGCTCAAACGGCGCTTCAAACTCAAGCAATACATAGAAAGGACATTCAGTTTCAAACGGACGTTGAACATGACCATTTGCCAACACTTTTTGCATCGCAAGTTCACCAAAGAACTCGAACGCTGTTAAATCAATTTTCGCTTGGAATGCATGTAGCAGCGGCATAATTGCATCAAAGTCAGGCACACCGAGTACCATCACTTGTAAGTCTTGCGGTTGACGCTCTAACTTGATTTCCGCTTCAGTCACTAAGCCCAGTGTACCTTCACCACCGATGAATAAGTGTTGCAGTGCATAACCGGTTGCGTTCTTGATCATGCCTTTGTTTAGACGAAGCACATCACCTTTACCCGTAACCACAGTCAGACCGAGCACCCAGTTACGGGTCATGCCATATTTGATCACTTTAATCCCACCGGCATTAGTGCCGATGTTACCGCCAATTTGTGATGAACCCGCAGAAGCAAAATCGACTGGATAATACATGCCCTGATCGGAAGCATAGTTCTGAAGCTGTTCAGTCACCACACCCGCTTGCACACGCACCATACGATCTGCTGGGAAGAATTCCAAGATTTGGTTCATCTTATCCATACTCACCACGATTTCACCATTGGCTGCAACCGCACCCGCCGATAAACCGGTACGACCGCCACTTGGTGTGACAGCGACATTAAACGCATTGGCAAGTTTAACAATCGCTTGCACTTGTTCTGTTGAGGATGGGAAAACGATCACCGATGGATTTGGATCGAAGTGCTTGGTATGGTCACGACCCCAATTTTGCAGACTGTCTGCATCAGTTTTAATACGGTTTTCACCCACAATTGCAGTTAATTGGGTAAGCAACTCAGGAGTTAAAGTGACTGGAGCATTCATCGTTTTCAGACCTTGCAAGAAGTAAACAAGTGAGGATTTGCGGTCAAATTTGCATGCAATTTAGACAAAAGAACATGAAAAATATTCAACAATTGTGGCGTTATTTTCAGCACAATTTACGCTTAAACAACCACGGCGCAATATTATAAGGCATTTTTCTGATTTTCTTTAAAAAAAAAGCGAATTTTGATAAAAACCTTTGAAAATACACAGTTAATTCAACCAAAATCAGCAATTTTATTGATAAGTGTATCTAAAATACCTGATGTGTACGCAATAAAGGAAATGTAAATCTGCTCAACTCCTATGCTATAGTATCGCCACTAAATTTGGCCTTTGTAGCGGAGCCGTAATGAGCCAACATCTTTCTCTTCCTAAAGATAAAATTCGTTTCTTGTTATTAGAAGGCGTACACCAAAACGCGATCGACACATTAAACGCTGCTGGATACACCAACATTGACTATCGTAAAACTGCGCTTGAGGGTGAAGCGCTGAAAGAAGCGATCAAAGATGCACACTTCATTGGTATTCGTTCCCGTACTCAATTGACTGAAGAAGTTTTTGAAGCGGCGAACAAACTGATTGCGGTCGGTTGTTTCTGTATCGGTACAAACCAAGTGAACTTGGATGCTGCGATGCGCCGTGGTATTCCGGTATTCAACGCACCATATTCAAATACACGTTCTGTAGCAGAACTTGTGCTTGCTGAAGCGATTCTTCTTCTTCGCCGTGTACCTGAAAAATCAACAGATACGCATGCAGGCGGTTGGAACAAATCTGCGGTGGGTTCGTATGAAACACGTGGTAAAACTTTAGGGATTGTGGGTTACGGTTCAATCGGTTCTCAACTGTCTGTCCTTGCTGAAAGCTTGGGTATGAAAGTCATCTACTTCGACACAGTGACCAAATTACCTTTGGGTAACGCACGTCAAGTCGGTAGCCTAGATGAACTTCTTGCAAATGCTGATGTGGTGTCTTTACATGTGCCAGATGTTCCATCTACACGTAACTTCATGACCAAAGAAAAATTTGCACAAATGAAACAAGGTGCAATTTTCATCAACGCAGCACGTGGTACCTGTGTGGTGATTGAAGACTTAGCGGATGCATTGAAATCAGGCCACCTTGCGGGTGCTGCGGTTGACGTGTTCCCGAAAGAGCCGAAAGCCAATGGTGAAGAATTCGTTTCTCCACTACGTAATATTCCAAACGTGATTTTGACACCGCACGTCGGTGGTTCAACCATCGAAGCGCAAGCCAATATCGGTTTAGAAGTGGGCGAAAAATTTGTGGCTTACTCTGACAAAGGCATGACCTTGTCTGCAGTGAACTTCCCAGAAATCGCATTGCCATTGACTGAAGGTAAACACCGTTTACTGCATATCCATAAAAACGTACCGGGTGTATTGTCTAAGATCAACAACTTGTTTGCTGAACATGGCATCAACATTTCAGGTCAGTCTTTAATGACCAAAGGTGATGTGGGTTACTTAGTCATGGACGTTGATGCAACGGCTTCTGCTGAAGCGCTTGATACACTTCATAACGTTGAAGGTACAATCCGTTCACGCGTATTGTTCTAAGCTACTTATAAGCTACTTAGACGAATGAATATGTCGTCTTAAGCGTCATCGCTTTAGACCAGACCACAGCTTTCGAGCTGTGGTTTTTTTATTGGGTGTTTTGCATATAGCGACTGCTCTTTCCCCCATCAACACGCAACTGTTTGAGCCTGAATTGATTCAATGTTAAATCTTAAAAACCAACCGCATCTGCATGCGTTATTGCTGTTGTTTATTGCCATGATCAGTGTGCAAAGTAGCGGCTCGCTTGCCAAAGTCTTGTTTGCGCAATTTCCGGTGCTCAGCGTTGCAGCGATGCGCCTATTGCTCAGCGCTGTCATTCTTGCAGTGATCTTTAAGATTTGGACAATCGACTTTAAAGCGGTGAAATGGAAAGCAATCATCAGTTATGGCATTGCGCTTGCAGGTATGAATGCGCTGTTTTACTTGTCGATTAAACGTTTACCCCTTGGCGTTGCGGTATCGTTTGAATTTATTGGCCCTTTAAGTGTGGCACTGTTTTATGCACGGCAAAAATTTGATTTCGTTTGGGTGGGATTGGCGATTTTGGGTTTGGTGCTGCTGTTTCCCTTTGATCAAGCCAGCCAAAGCTTAGACTGGATTGGAGTAGCTTTTGCCTTAGGGGCAGGCGCATGTTGGGCGCTGTATATCGTGGCGGGTCAAAAACCTTCCGGCATTTCAGGCAATCATACCGTCTGCCTCGGCATGTTTATTGGGATGCTGTGCTTGATGCCGATTGCACTCTTTTCCGGCATGTCGCTCAATGTTTTCCAACCATCTAATTTAGGCTATTTTATTGCCTTAGCGATTCTGGCCAGTGCCCTACCCTTTAGCCTAGAAATGATTGCACTACGTAATTTAACCGCACTGAGTTTTGGAACGCTCATGAGTGTTGAACCTGCGATTGCAGCACTGTCCGGCTTTATCTTCTTAGCTGAAGAACTGCTATGGAATCAGTGGTTGGCACTGGCGACGATTATTAGCGCATCGATTGGTTGTACATATACCACCCAACAGGCCAAGAAAAAAGCCCACGCTGAATGAGCCTAATCAACCACCTTGAAGGGTGATTTTTTATTGAAGTCGACTGCATTCAACAAAGCCTTGCCACTGTAAAAATGCTAGAATTTTAACCATTCTTTTTTTCATTCAATTGCATGCGAAATTCCCAACTCAACGCTGTGCTGTTTATGGTTTTGTCGATGCTGGCCTATCAAATCAGCGCCTCCTTTGCCAAACAGTTGATTGCCGTACTCGACCCCATCACCGTCGTCACCTTGCGACTATGCTTTGCATCGATTCTGATTGTTCTAATGTTCCGCTCATGGAAAATCATTAAACGCCTACCGCATCTAAAATGGTCAGATTTACTGCTGTACAGTGCATCGGTATGTTGTATGAATGCCTTGTTCTATGCGTCTTTGGGCAAACTGCCCCAAGGGATTGCGGTGGGTTTAGAGTTTTTAGGTCCACTGACCTTGGCATTGCTTTCTATTCAATACAAAAGCGATTATGTCTGGGTGATCCTCGCAATTGTTGGCGTTGCGCTAATGGTGCCTTGGCAAGAGGCCAATGCCAGTAACTTCTCTTTTCTCGGTGCTGCCATGGCAATAGGTGCCGGAATCTGTTGGGCGTTCTATATTTATTTTGGGCAAAAAGTGGTGCGACAAAACATTGGCATGCATGCCTTAAGCATTGCGATTGTGTTGTCAGCGTTGGTGATGTTACCGATCAGTGCGCTACATGATGCTTCAGCCTTAGTACAATTTGAATATTGGCCTCAAGCACTGACCATTGCCCTACTTGCAACAGCTATTCCTTATGCACTCGATCTGATGGCACTGAAAAACTTAAGCAAACTGAGCTATGGCACGCTTTCAAGTTTATCTCCGGCCTTAGGCGCATTGGCAGGATGGGCCTTACTAAAAGAACAGATCAGCCTGCTACAAAGTATTGCACTTTTGTGCATTATGATTGCCTCCGTGGGCGTGACCTATCGTGCACATCAACGTGCGAAAAGCTTGAATAGCAAAGCAGTGGAATAAAGCATTTAAATGCTAGACATAAAAAAAGAGGGTCGATGCCCTCTTTTTTGCTTCAGACTTAGGATTAAACCAAGCTGTCTTTTTCAATCTTTTTATACTTTTTATATTCGGCTTTGTATTTCTTGGCCAAGCTTTCTTTTTCTTTATCTTCTAAGATTTTACCGGCCTGTTGGAAAAAGCCATGCTCTTCTTCTTGCAAATGGTGATGTACGGTTTCAGAGAGTTTTTTGGCAATCGCAAGCCAACCCGGATTACTAAATTCGGTTTCAGTCAGTTGCTCTAGCAGTTCATCCATTTCATGGTGTTCAGCCAAAGCATGACGGGTAATATTCAGCCCTGAATCGGTCATCATCAGTGGGATATAAAAATAACGGTCTTCTGCGACTGCATGCGCGAACAATTCATTTTTCAGTTGATCGAACAATTCACGGCGTTCTGGTGTATCCCCTGAAGTTTTGACCAGCTTTTCAGCCAATTCACGTTGAATATCGTGACTTTCTCTGAGTGCTTCAAAAATATTCATCTTATTGTTCCTTTATTTTTGACTTGATGATTTTGGATTGATCATTTTGGCTTTGCTTTTTTTAGACGCACAAAAAAAACTGCATGATTCATGCGATTTGCTGTGTTCCATCTTAAGTAAAAATGGGCACAGCGCACAGCCTGATCATGCAGTGATTTGTATGAATAAGTTTATTATTGAGAATGACTTACATTAAAAACATCTGATAAGCCAAACGACAAATCAGCACACTGACCAAAATTAAAAACAGAATACGGATAAAACCACTACCGTATTTGAGTGCCATTTTCACGCCCAAAATCGAACCGCAAACATTGGCGACTGCCATCATCAGTCCCAAACTAAACAGCACATGCCCGGTCGGAATAAAAAAGCTGAGTGCAGCAAAATTGGTCATAAAATTACCAATTTTTGACAACGCCGATGCATGCAAAAAATCAACTTTTAAATATTTAATGAAAAAGAAGATAAAGAAACTGCCTGTGCCCGGTCCAAAAATACCGTCATAAAAGCCGATCAATACCCCGCCAATACCGGCAGTGATCAACATTTTTCGAGACAGTTCTTGTTGAAAATGCACTTGTCCAAACTGCTTTTTCATTAAGGTATACAGTGCAATCACGATCAGCATAAACAACACAAAAGGTCGTAACACATGCTGAGGAATCATGGCAACGCATGCCGCCCCACCAAAGGAGCTGATACATGCGGTGACTGCAATCACCGCCAGCAGCTTCCACTCCAATTTAACTTGGCGCATATAGGTAAATGCAGCCGATGCCGTACCACAAATCGATGCGAGTTTATTGGTGCCAAATATAGTTGCTGTCGCAGTATGCGGTAATGCCCCCATGAGTGCCGGAATCTGAATCAGCCCCCCACCACCCACCGCAGCATCGATTGCTCCGGCTGTGAATGCAAAAAAAATCAAACTCAGGATGACTTCCATTTCCATGGTTTTTTGCTCACATTAGAGGTTAAGAACACGTTTGGGCACAAGGCGTTTTTTATCGGTAATTTCAGCCATACCGA